>NZ_HE997452.1:399869-405002 GCF_000312525.1 Bartonella florencae
GCAATTGCTGAAATAAAAAAGCTCATGGTTGAGCGCCGTCTTTAAAAATATATCAGTTAAAAGCGTGATGTGAGAGGTAAGCAAACATATATGATTTTGTATTTTTTGAGATGCTGCACCAAGGGTAATCTATAAAATTTTTATGTTCTTTTATGAAAATTGAAAAGAATTATCACGACAATTTAAAACCAACAGGGTATTTTAGATAAAATCTCTCATGAGAAAAATACGTTTTTAATATGGAATAAGGGGTTTTGATGAGGGGGTGTTCGCTGGATAGGGCAATCAAGTTAGCAAAGAGTGTGAAGGCGCTTGCCCCTTTATAAATATAAAAATTATAATGCACAATGGCTTTACGGTCATATCATTTATGGGTAGCGTTGTGGAATGGGCTTAGGAAGGCTGAGAGATGTTTTTTTATAAGTGTATGAATGTATAATATAATGCCGTTCTTCATGTGAAGATTATGCTGCCATTAAAGAAGGAATTTTACGGAAAGTATAGACGATATATCACTGTATTGTTTTGTGTTGATATTCATTGAGATAGCGCTATTTTTGCTAAATGGTAAGCCAGTGTTCGCATTCTTTTATGCACTTCTCATATTTTAACTTATCTTGTATTGAAAGAGTTGATTAGAGGTATTTTTAGTTTTTTACAGCTTACGTTTTTTTCGTGATGAGCAAAAAATATTTTGTTGATTCTAGATGTAAGAATCCGCAATGAGGGAGTGTTCAAGACTTTCAGTAAGTTGTAAAATATGAAGTGATTTGTTTGTTTTAAATTTTTTTCGAATATAACTAAACGAAGATTTTTGTAGCGATTGTCGTTATGTTTCTTTTACATCATGCAACTAATAAAATGCAAAATCTATGACGTTCTTAGGCTTTTTATTATCAAATTGAAATGTGATTTTTTTTGCTAAATCAAAATTTATAGTGCATTAAGTTTTCTATGTTAGAAGTCTGTATCCTTTATTGGGTTAAAAAACACATTCATTGATGATTAACAAATAATGCTTAGAACTCTTGAAAGATAAGTTATTGTTTTTGTTGTGATAATTTATTTGTTGTTATCACGTCTGGGTGCTTTACAGAAGCCATATTGATAGAAAAATTGAGAGTTATCCCTTTTAAAAGATTTGTTTTGAGCATTTTTCTTTTCTATAAAGTGCATAGTTCCCCAAAATAAATGAAACAAATGGTCAAATACAAAATTTGGGATGCAGATTCGTTTTTCTCATAGAGTTATTATTATCAATTTTCTTCCTCAGTTGTAAGGAAGTAAAAACTTTACCAAAAAGCAGGTAAAAGAAAAATCTAACAGAAAGCTGTGACAAATTGCCACAGCTGTTGTTGTTTGTATCATATGTTTAAAAGAAACGTTTCATTTAAACTATCTTTGATTTAGCAAAGATGGGATCATAAAAGATTTCGGAGAGCCTTCTATCTTTAAAGAACAACACCACATCTACTGTTGTGTAAAGAACGACTTTTATCATTTCTATATCAAGTTGACGACCAACCTCTGATCTTTTGATCAATGTGGCACACCGTTCGAATGTTTGCAAAGCATTGTTGGCGTGTGTTGTTGTAATTGATCCTGGATGTCCAGTGTTCAAAGAGTTGAGATATTCCCATGCTTCGTTGCCACGCAGTTCGGCAAGAAAAATGCGGTCAGGTGATTGACGCAGACATGCATCTAAACACTCATCAGCCGGAACACAACCTGCACCATAACCATAAAGCATATGGACATGGTTTGGATGATTAGGCAGAAAAAGCTCATGAACATCTTCAATTGTAATAATGCGTTCCTCTACCGGTACTGTTTCAATGAGCGAACGAGCAAATGTTGTTTTACCCGATCCTGTTTTTCCTGCTATGATAATGTTACGTTTATAGAGTACACATTCTTTTAAAAATTGAAGAATTTTTTTATCACGTTTGAGACGAAGAAGTTGTACTTCAAATGGTTCCAACCGTGTAAAATCCTGCTTCGATAACAGGTTATTTGCTTCCTTTTCTGAGGGCTTATTGAAACTTACATCGGCAAAATTATCAAATGCACCTTCTTTATCCAGTTCCTCTAACGTCTTAACCGTAAGGGAATGCTTACGAATTACAAAGGATAGTGTACCATCGATGACCGCTGGTGTTTGTATAATAGTACCACGTTGTCCACCGGGTAAGTGTACGTAATTAATATTTCGGGGTGCCATACCGTTATAAACGATAATAGCTGTAATAAGCGTTTGCAAAAAAGCTGTTGTTAATTCTGGTACACTATGGACCTGCCATCCGTTGAAGCTTTTTGTCCATACTTCACAGGGGCGGCAGATCGATAATTCAATGATCTCCGGATCTTCTAAAAAACGATCAAGCGGTTGCAGAAGCTGAGAAACTGCTTGATCTTTTTGTATTGGATTAACGTGTGACGAGACTGTAGACATCGCTGAAATCCAGATCACGAGCAACAAAAATATTCACGCGTTCACCTTGGTTTTTGTAAAGTGTTGGTGCGATATTGATGGAACTTTGAAGAACATCATTCACTACCGATTCAGCACTTTTTACACTGTGAGATTGTGACTTCTCTGACTTCTCTTTATCTTCTTTGCTGCTACTGTTAATTTTGCCTCTCACCCATTCTCCTAAATCACCGATGATACTCACCATAATTGCACCACTAAATCGCTCCCAAAAGTGCCTGTCAATCCAGCCACCAATACCCGCTTCACCAAGAGGACCTGTACCAGGCGAGTCAAGATTGACAATAACTCCAGAAGGCGTTTCAATACGTAACCATTGTACAAACACACGTGTTTGTCCTTGCTGTAAGCCACTTTGGTAAAAACCAACAACTTTAGAACCACGATCGAGCAAAACAACACGACCACTTGTGGAATAAACATCCCGTGTTAAATGGCAAGTCGTCATTCCAGGTTGTGACGTGATAATCTTTGTTTCCAATGTACAATCCATTTGCGTTCCTTGCGTAATCAAGAGGTCACGGTTACGAAGTTGCACTGCATGGGATTGACCTAAACGTATAGGTTGAAGATTATCGAATAATACACCACTGCCATCATTCGATGTATTCTTTGTCTCTGTAGATCCTTCACTCCCACCATTGTTAAGACTAGAACTGAGCATACGTTTGCGTGCTAATTCTTCAGAATCTTGGAGCAAATGTGAGGGAACGGTTGTTTGGAGAAGTTTCGTTAAAGCTGCAGGAAGTTCCGATGTTGAGTCTTCTGCTGGTGTTGGTTTTTCTACTTCTTCTACAACTTTTGGCTCTTCTATAATCCGAGGGGTATAGCTTGGTATAATTTGCTGTACCGTTTGTTGTGGTGTTTCTTCCTCAACTTCCACGGTATTGCGCATTTTCAAAGCCTTCCAAGTCAAAGCAATTGGCACCGCTATGATGACAACGAGTCCTACCATTAACAATGCACGGGCACCAGGAATCGTTGGACGGCGTTCTGAACCTAGTTCTGACCCTCCATAGGCACCTTCAATATGTTTTTGCTCTATATTGCTTAGTTTTCTGCCTTTTTCCTCTCCTTTCTCATTCTCAAACATCATTTTCCTCCTTTATTGACGCGATGAACTGCGGAAGATATTGTTCCGGTTGTATTGGGTATACCATGGGGGTCATAGGCTTCATTAAAAACAGCGAGAGCACGTTTACCAAGCCGTATAAGCCATTTAGGATTGACCTTATGAACAGCGATAATATCATTAGAACTGCCGATAACAGTGCGTGGTATTAAGCTTTCATTCCCTTCAGCATCTACAACATAAATCGATGGCATATCCATGTTAGCGGGAAACTTGAAGTAAGTAATACGTCCATTGTCCCAAGCATTGATCGGTGCAATATCTTGGTGACCGCTCATGGTGTAACTAAGATTATAGCCTTTTACGCTCTGGTGAAAACTACGTTCAATCGCAAGGTGTTGATTGTTTGCTTCTGACTTTTCATCTACGGAATCAGGATAATTGAAAGCCAATTCATAAGTAGCTCCCGCACGGTCATTTCGAAACTGTAGTCGGAATTTGTAGCTCCGTTTATCCGTTATAACGATAAGATTGGTATTAGCAAGTTCTGCTTTTGGCTTAATAAAAATATGCCGTCCTTTATGGGCAAAGGCATAGGCTTCTGAATCACCAAACGCATGCGTGATATAGTGTTCACCTTCTTCAAGAATGATATGTGTTGCAACACCAAGAACTGTTTCAATTTGAACAACATCGGCTTCGTTATAGGTTATATAGCGAATACGATGATCATATTGTGAATTTGACGGACTTTTAAGCGCTTGCACAGGCACTGTATAAAGAGAAGAGAACGAAGACAATAGAACAACAAATACAAATTTTTTCATAAAAATCAATCCCTTAATCATTCAACAGTATTTCTGGGTCAGAACGGTAACTCGTTACTTGAAAACCAAGGGGGTTAAGCAATCGATCAGATGATTTCATGGGAGCACCGACATAAGTGTAGCCAATTGTTGCAATATGGTGCTGTTTTGGTCCAGTAGCAGCACCGCTGCTGTCAAGTTGTCGAGTCGTAAAACGTACAGTTGCTTGACCCAATCCATTGGGCTGAATCGATCGTACTTTAACTGTGATACGTGCTTTGTTGGAAAGTACTTTGTCCCGCGCCTTTTCTCCTTCATAAATTTTATAATATTCTTGTTGAACAGCGGCTGCGCTTAAAAGCGCTGTTGTATCATAGTTCAGTTGAATGGTATCATAGTCGTAAGTTTCACGGTTAAGCACATATTGATTGAGCCAATATCTATCTACAACTTCACCATAGCTTTCTTCATGCTCACGCATGATCGAAATAACATCAACTGCACCTGTTGTGTTATCAACGCGGAGCACTAAAGGTGTTGGGGCTGGTTGAGAAAATCCAACGATTCCACATATCATACCGAATAAGCCAAAAAGACCAGCAGCACCCGCGACACGCCACGCCGTTTTACGCGATCTTATAAATTCGTTGATAAGATCCCGTTCCAAGCCACGACTCTCTTCATAATAACTGTTAAGTTGTTCGACTTTTATTGGTTTAGTTTGTTTTTCTTTCATATGGCTCCTCGCTGAATTTCGGCAGGGA
>NZ_HE997452.1:405837-407384 GCF_000312525.1 Bartonella florencae
TTGTTTTGTTGACAGGCACACGGTTTCTATCATTTGGTTGCTTTGGCTTTGGCGCTAAGACACAAGCCGATAAAATATTTGTGATCAAAACCATAAAAACGACCAATTTCATTTTAACACTCCTCTATTTTTTTTACAATAAATAAAAGTATAATATTTGTAATCATTATTATAATTTTAATTATAAAGTAAAGCGCATAGTTTGTGATAATTTAGCTTTTCTTAATTGCATTTTTTAGTTTATGAAAATAATTCAATTTTAATAAAAATATCCTTTAGAGTGTTAACCGATTTTTGGGTCGTGCGGTGCCTACGAGAAACCTCAAGATCTGATATTTGATTTCCATAGATGCCCCAATGTAACGCCTTTTGCTAACGCACTGGCTATGCTTGATAACTTAAACAATATTACAATAGAGATAATGGACAAGATGAGAGCACCACCAAGCGCGTAACTAACATTTTGTTGTCCGTCAAATTTAAAGTCTGTCATGTAATTGGCAAAGATATTCATGAGTAGACCAGACATGGTTGCTAGGAGTAAAATGAGAATTGTGTAATTCAAGATTTGTGCTATCCATTGCTCAAAAAAGCGATAGGTTGGTTGCCAAAGTAAAGAAACGATGAAGAATGGTCCGAGCCCGACAAGAAGTGTAATAGCGACGTTTGCTATCAAGATGAATGCGCCACCCACGGCTGTGAGGAAGCTTGTTGCAAGTAAGATGAGGATACCAAAGAGACCATAAAGGAGCCCGTCAGCATCTAAGAAAGCAGCTTCTTCGAAAGCTTTGCTTGCACATTCGAAGCCTTTCTCAGCCACTTTGTCGATTATCTTGGCTAAGTCATCTTTGTTTTTAGGATTGTTTTTAGGTGCTGAATTGCTCACAAGTGTTTTTACTAAATCATTAGGTGTCTCCTTTATAAGATTTTTGATGTCACTTTGATAAAGCCCTGCGCTTAAGGCAATAGAAGTAATAACACTTATTCGAAAGAAACGGTTTACGAGTCCAGCAAGTGGCGTATCTATTGCACCACGAATAACGAGCCATCCATAGATGATGAAACCAAGCGTGAGACCAATTGATACAATGGGGGTGATTGCAATGATCGTTTTTGATGAAATATCCATGATATATGTATTTGTTACTCGATCAATTTCACTGAACAGTTTTGAGAACATTTGGAAGTTCATGGCATTTTTCTTTCACGAATTTTGGTTTTTCCATTATTTTGGAATAGGAGTGTATGTGTCGTTTTTTATCTTTATGTGATTTATCAAAAGGATTTTTGGTTATGAAATTGTTCAAAGCTTTCTACATATTTTTTCAGTATATTGAGATGGCATTGAGAATGATGCATTCATTTTTTCCACAACCAAAGAAAGTTAATGGTATCATTTTCGTATAAAACTTCATTGGATAGCGCTAACGTATTTTATCTGTGGCATAGCTTTGTTATAATGACTTAAAATTTTCATGCTGCGTTTATATTTTTGCTGGCGGATCAGAGCTTGCTCTGCATTACGAAGATGCGCAATCATTTGTAAT
>NZ_HE997452.1:408138-413814 GCF_000312525.1 Bartonella florencae
CTTGTAGCCTCATTTTTAAATATGGAAAATAAAGCTTGAAAGTAGGATTGTAATTCTAACATGATTTTCAAATCTATATTGTTTGATACCATAGCGGAAAATACTTCCACCATTTCAGAACGTGCTTCTGCTTTCTCAAAAGCGTGCAAACTTATAGCTTTATCTACAATTTCTGCGTATTGACGGCGCTTTTCGATAAGTTGACGTGCTTCAGAAACTGAAAGGCGGCTAAGATCTTGGCTAATTATAGTATCTTTTATTTCAGGCCTTTGGAAAGTTATATTTTTTTCGTTCCCCTCGCTCTCTTGAAATCCATTTTTGCCGTAGATGAATTCTGGATTTTTAAAATAATATTTAGTTAGATTCATTATTTTTTTATACTCCAATTGGCGAGGGCCTGTTATAGAGTCATATAATGCCTTTGTTTCGCTAAGTAGCTTTTTTGTTTCTTCAAGTTGTTGCATTGATATCGAGATATTTGATGATATTACTGGGTTTTGAAACCCTAAAGTGACAGCTATTGCTATTAAAATAATAGTTTTTTTCATGTTATTTTTCTCTTTTAATCACTTTGAGGTTATGTTGCTAAATTAAAAAGATACTTAATGAATAAAACTGTATGCGATTACTAAAAAAATGCATAAAAACATAAACAAAGAAAACGCATAAGATAAACAAGTTATCATTAAGATTTTATCGTATAGATCGTATTATTGGCATCTCTTTATTTCCACTATTAAGAATTCTTATATTGCGTTTTTGCTTTTGTTGACTGATAAATGCTTGCTCTGCATTCCGTGAATGTGCAACCATCTGTAGTTTTGCTGTTTCATTTTGGATCATGGCTAGCATGCTCTGTATGCGGGCCTGTAATTCAGCAATACTTTTTAAATCAGCTGTTTTATTTATTTGTTTTACAAGTTCTGAAATTTGCTTAAAACGAAGATCATTTTCCTGAAAAGTTTGTAAACTTACCGCTTTATCAGCAACTGTTGCATATTGCATACGTTTAACGATAGCATCGCGGGATGCTCGGACAGAGATAGGAATTTTTTCTTTTTCTAAAATATCTTGTACTGCTCCCAATCGTGCTAAATTATTATAAATTAATTCCGAATCTTTAAGAAAAGAATTGGTGTAATCTATTTGTATATCTTTGGATTTTGAATCCTTTATGATGGACTTGTGTATTTCTTCTGCTTGTGCAAGCTGTTTTTTTAATAATTCGATAATTTTTGTATGATGCTTTGGTATAACAGGCTTTTTTTCTGTTTTTTGTGCGCCAGAATACCAAAATGATTTTGCTGGGCTTTGAAGCCCTAAAGTGACAGCTATTGCTATTAAAATCATAGTTTTTTTCATGTTACTTTTCTCTTTTAATCACTTTGAAGTTATGTTGCTAAACTACAAAGATACTTAATGAATAAAACTGTATGCGATTACTAAAAAGTGCATAAAAACATAAACAAAGAAAACGCATAAGATAAACAAGTTATCGTCAAGTTTCTATCGTATAGATTGTATTATTGGCATCCCTTTATTTTCACTGTTAAAAATTTTCATATTACGTTTTTGTTTTTGTTGATTGATAAATGCTTGCTCTGCATTCCGTGAATGTGCAACCATCTGTAGTTTTGCTGTTTCATTTTGAATCATGGTTAGCATGCCCTGTATGCGGGCCTGTAATTCAGCAATACTTTTTAAATCAGCTGTTTTATTTATTTGTTTTACAAGTTCTGAAATTTGCTTAAAACGAAGATCGTTTTCTTTAAAAGTTTGTAAACTTACCGCTCTATCAGCAACTGTTGCATATTGCATACGTTTAACGATAGTATCGCGGGATGCTCGAACAGATGTAGGAATTTCTTCCTTGCTCAAAATATCTTGTAATCTTGTCGATACTGCTAAATTATTATTTTCATCATAAATCAATTGCGGATCTTTAAGAAAAAAACTGGTGTAATCTGTTTGTACATCTTTGGATTTTGAATGCCCTATGGCGCTGTATGTTTTTTTTGCTTGTGCAAGCTGTTTTTTTAATAACTCAATAATATCTAGATAATGCTGTGGTGTAACAGGCTTTGGGGGATTGCTGCCCCAATTCCAACTTGGTGTGAATGTAAAGTTAAAAGCTTTTGCTGGGTTCGGAATCCCTAAAATTACTGCTGTTACTATTGAAATAACCTGTTTCTTCATGTTTCCCTCCTGTCATTTTTGACATGTTGTAAAAAAATTGGTAACCATATTGCTGGGTCATCTCCCACTTTAGCAATAATGTTTTCAACCAATTCCGCATTGTCAGGTGTACCTGATAATACTAAAAGCTCCTCACCAAAGTCGCACTCTGTGGTTTTACCATCGATTGTCACGTGGAATTTACCGAGATTTAATTCTGCAAGCGCAGATTGATCGCCTTGCTTGATGAGAAATTGACAACTGAATTCACCAAGTCCTTTAATGAGTTCAAATTCAGTATCTGTTAGTTTAAAACCTTGTGTATAATCTTCATAACTTGCTTTGGGATTGGCCAAGAAAATGTAGGTTGCACATTGTTGAATAAGCGTCTTGGCTATATTGCTTTCCAAGGCGTCACTAGGTTCTTGCGTAGCATAAACAAAAATACCGTTTTGTTTACGAATAGTTTTTTGCTTGTTCTTTGCTAAATCTTCAAAGTACGAATCTTGCAAAGGTTTCCAAAATTCGTCAAAAATATACATAAATCGCTGTCCGCTAATCATCCCTTCTGTGCGGTAAAGCAAATACATCATGACTGGTGTGCGAGTCTCTGGGTTGTCTAAAAATTCAGTAATATCAAAACCGTAAATTTGGTGCTTTGAAAGATCAAGTGCGTCAGTAGGGTTATCAAATAACCAACCATAATCACCACCTTCACACCATTTTATCAAACGAGCATGAACAGACGGGAGTGCATTATAATCATTTAAATGCGGATTCGGTAAGAATTGCACAAGAAAAGATAAACGACGCAGTGATCTATCAATGTTGTCACTCATAATAGATGTGACAGCTCGATTAATTTCCTCTTCATCGCGATGCGTAACTTCACCACCAGCTTCTGCTAATTTTCTCACAAACTGTTTTAGGAAAATCAGGTTATCTTGTGTCGGAGGAAGTTGGAAAGGATTAAAACCACTTTGCCTACCAGGTTTGAATGTTAGATACCGACCGCCCATAGCCCGAATAACAATTTCCATGCCGCGATCTTTATCAAAAACAACAGTTGTTGGTTTAAATTTTTGTGCTTGTGCTAACAGGAAACCAAGTAAAACTGTTTTACCGGAACCAGATTGTCCAATAAGAGCGGTATTACCAAGTAAGCGTTTATTTGTTGAATCTTCTTCAATTTTAGAAGCATGAAAATTAAAATAAAGCGGTGTTTTACTGGTTGTTTTCAGAATCGTAACTGCCGGCCCCCATGGATTTCCAGTTGGCTTGCCTGACATAAAATTATGAAAGGATGAAAATGACAAAAAGTTCAGTGATGTAATTGGTGCTGGACGTGGCCGCCATTTCCAATTTGCGGGAAGTTGCGCCCAATAACCAGCCTCGAGAGCTAAATCTACAGGTTTCGGCAATACGGCTGCGTCTAGCAGTGCTGCACTTGCTTTTGCCATATAGTCACGAACTTGCTGAACTGTATCGCCATAGATGGTCAATGTACAATGATGCTCACCCATGACAAAATGTCCACTGACAAGCTGGTTTAATGCTTCATCAATTTGCTCAATTTGGCTTGTTGCTACATCGCGCGCATCGATAAGATTACGTTGGTGGCGTTGCAAATAATCCTTAGCAGCATGTCGTGAGAGCACTGAAAAACTTTGTGTCAACACAAATTCGAAATCACTTTCCAGCAAAACATTCAGTTGACCTGGTTTGGTTGTCGTGTCGTATTCCTTGATTTCTAGCATTCCAAATCGACGCATTCCAGTGCTTGTTCGTAGTTCTCCAAGAGCGCCCCATTTTGAGAAAAATGGTCGATTAATAGACATATAGTCGGCAAAACGCTCATAACAGATTGGCATAGGTCTATATTCGCCGTTAATAAGCATTCCGAGGAATTCAAGCGCCGAAGAATAAGCATGGCCATTTTTTTCATAAACACCAAGAAGCTCCGCTTCATAATGCTTTAACGATTGACCTAATGTGCTGTTGATATCATTGAGGGCTTTGATACATGACTCCTGACGCATCTTTTTTTGATCGAGCGTTTCACGTTCATGTTGAGAAAAGAATGACATAACTTTATCCGCTATCGGCTGAAAAACGATAGTTAAATACAAGTCATTCACCATAAGATTATAACCAGTAAAGCTTTGCCGATATTTCTCATCAAGCTGATAGCAAAATATTTGCTCAAATTTTGAATCAGGATATTCATAAACACGGCGGCGCACAATATGTGTCCACAATGATAAATTGGCTGATGCAATACCACGCAGGGTGTTATTTAGCTCTTTGGTCCACTGAAAAATATCTTCTTCCGAAGCACTTTGATGTGAGCGTCCATCAATCTTCCAAACCGAGAGATATTCCGCATTTTTTGTAGAGATAATTGTATCTGTAATATGATGTGAATAGGGCAGGAACAGACTGACAGGTGTCTCTGAGATGAGACGTTTGCTGTTTTCAACAGACATCATATTTATCTCCTTTTGCGATAATCAGAGGGACTATAACTTGAAGCTCCCCAAAAACTTTTATTGCGGTTGCGAAGTTTTGTATCAATCCACAACCACCAAATGCGAAATGCCTTATCATCATTTTTGGTAATTTGCACCATAATGAACCATAACGGTGGAGCAATTATCCACAAAAAGATATTTATCGTCATAGCAACAATGGCTACACTTATAGCCATAACGATGAGGGGCATCATTGGTACACCCCAAAGGGTTGGAACACGAGTTGCTCCTTTAAATAAGGGAAATGCTTCATGTTGTTGTGGTTTCATATTGAACTCTCGTTACTGGATATAAAATAATACGTGGCTAATATAAAATGCTGCTCCAGCAATGATGACACTAAACGCCCACCGTATAAATGTAGCTCTTGCTATGATGCGAAACACATAAATAAGCAAAAGAAATAAAAGAACAACAGCACAAATAACAGGAATAACCATACTAAGTCCGTACTGCATACCTATTAGAATATCTAAGCTCTTCATTTTTGTTTGGGCACATACAGCTTGAGTCATTAAGAATATAATGAAAGTTATAACAAGAGTACGGATTTTGTTGCCAGTTTTTGCTTGAAGAATATTTGCTTGTTTCATATTTTTTTCCCCATTTTAGTTGAGTTTAATCTCGAGAATATTTCCTTTTTGCAGCATAAACGACATTATTACAGATATATCTACGACCCACGGATCAAGTTTCTTAAAAACATTATGTGTTGTGCTTATTTAATGATTGACTTCAATTGGTTTTAAATAACATTGCGACAAGTTCAGCTGCTGATCCAGCGATAACAACGCCTATTCCCCAACGTACAAAGGTATCTTTTTCGATGTAACGCCCAGCATAACCAATTGCTAAGCACAAAAGGATAACGGCAGCAGCAACAGGAATAATTTTACCTAATTCTGTTTTAAGTGTGTCTAAAGCTGTTTTTGCCTTGTCTAAAGCTTGTGCTTGGGCATATATTGGATGA
>NZ_HE997452.1:414778-511159 GCF_000312525.1 Bartonella florencae
AATTGCTAAGCACAAAAGAATAACGGCAGCAGCAACAGGGATAATGTTGTTGATAAGATCTCGCTGCAAAGTTTCTAAAGCAGTTTTTGCTTTGTCTAAATTTTGCGCTTGAACATATACAGGATAATTTAAAAAAAATGCAGTTATAGCTGTAGAAATTGCAGTAATTGGAGTACTATTTTTTGATCGAAGGTTCTTTAGTTGTTTCATCTTTTATTCTCATTGAAATTTTTATAAAGGCTGTTTCTACTTTTTAATATTAAGGGATATCATGACAAATTTATTTATAACCAATCAATAAAATCCGTTTTGTTAAAATTGTATTATATAAATCCATTATTGTTGAAAGAACATTGTGACAAGCTGAGTTGCTGAACCGGCTATAATAACGCCAACTGCCCAGCGTACAAACGTATCTTTTTCGATAAAACGCCCTGCATAACCAATTGCTAAACACAAAAGAATAACGGCAGCAGCAACAGGAATAATTTTAGTCGTAAGATCTTGCTGCAAAGTTTCTAAAGCAGTTTTTGCTTTATCCAATGCAGCATACGCAGGGTGAGTTATAAAAAATGCGGTTATAGCTGCAGAAATTGCAATAATTGGAGTATTATTTTTTGATTGGAGGTTCTTTAGTTGTTTCATATTCTATTCTCATTAAATTATTTAATAATGTTTATCTCTTCGCGGTATAATTAGAGGTTATTACTGAACACAGACTCTTCTTGAAGAAAAGCATTTCGTGTTAGAGACTTTATGGGCCAAACAACATTTTAACAAGTTCAGCAGCTGAACCAGCGATGACAACATCAACTGCCTAGCGCACAAAAGTATCTTTTCGATGTAACGTCCTGCATAGCTAATTGCTAAACATAAAAGTATGACAGCAGCAGCGATAGGAATAATGTTAGTCGTAAGATCTCGCTGCAAACTTTCTAAGGCTTTTTTTGCATTAGCTAAAGTTTTTTGAGCATAAACTGGTTTATTCATAAAGAATAGAATTAAAGCTGTGGAGATTGCGTCAATTCTATTATTTTTTTGCGATTGAAAAAGGGGTAATCGTTTCATATTGTTTAGCCTAATTAGATTGTAGTTGGTGTAAAAACACTGCTAGCAAACTTCTTTTTTGCAACGAAAAGAATATTTCATGTTTAACGTTTTATATTTCAATGGATTTATTATTGGCCGCTAAATAATAAAGTAGCAAGTTCAGTTGCTGAACCAGCGATGACAACGCCAACTGCCCATCGTACAAAAGTATCTTTTTCGATGTAACGTCCTGCATAGCCAATTGCTAAGCATAAAAGGATAACGGCAGCAGCAACAGGAATAATTTTAGTAATAAGATCTGTTTTTAGATCACTTAATGCTTTTGCAGCCTTATCTAGCTTAGCATATGCAGGGTGAGTTATAAAAAATGCAGTTATAGCTGCAAAAACTACAATGACCTGATTATTATTTTTTGATCGGAAATTACTTAATTGTTTCATTTTCTTCTCTTATTAAAGTTTTTCTTATGAGTATCATATTTTTTTACAACTCTCTGCTTTATGCATTTGCAAAGAACATGTTAACAAGTTCAGCTGCTGAACCAGCGATAACAACGCCAACTGCCCAACGTACAAAAGTATCTTTTTCGATGTAACGCCCAGCATAACCAATTGCTAAGCACAAAAGGATAACGGCAGCAGCAACAGGAATAATTTTACCTAATTCTGTTTTAAGTGTGTCTAAAGCTGTTTTTGCCTTGTCTAAAGTTTTTGCTTGGGCATATACTGGATGATTTACAAAAAATACAGTTACAGCTGCGGCAGCTGTGATGATTCCGTTATGGATTGTTTTTTGAAAAATATTTGTTTGTTTCATTTTCTTTGTCCTCATTAAGATTAAAGCTGCCACAGATAACCCCTCTTTCATGAAGGAATTTAAAAAGATATTTCGGATCAGCCCAAGTTCTCAATTTTCCTCTTTGCGTAAGAAGTGTATATTTATTTGGTTTACCGGTTACTGGATCATCTGCAACAAATGTAAAATACCACTCTCTTTCTGAGCGCATTACAATGGTAATTTCACGCGCTACTCTTTGATTAAATGCTCTATCAACACTGTTTTGTTCTATCATTTTCATTATTTTGGCCCTCAATTAGAAAAGATTTTATCCAATCTTACTAATTAGAGCTTTAATATTTTTTTATCTACCTTTTACACGGCATCTCATCAAAATTGTCATTCTAATTGACAAATGTAATAATCATTACTCCTGTAGTTTTTCAAACGAAGAATCCTTTTCTGTAAAAGCATCAAAAACACCACTTGCTTTATGTGTAAAAGCATCCTCTGCTGAGAAGAGAGGAGGAGACTCTAGTTTAATTATCTGCTCTGCATCTCTCGTCTGAAGCTTTATAGCTTCTTGTGATTCTCCATCTACAACAGGAGCCTTTACTTTGGTTTGTGAAGCAACTTTCTGTACAGAAGCATTGACAAAATCATTTTTGAAATTCTCTGTGTTGTAAAAATTGAGCACAGCCCGTTTAATATTGTAGTGTGAAATCGATTGCTCACAACAATGTGTTAAAGCAGCTTGCACAACCTTAAAGTTCTTAAAAGGAACAACAGTAGAAAAAAAGGAATGGAAATATTTTAAATCTTCGTGGTCAGTTTGTTGCCAATATTTGCCAAAATTATGCCTATTCTGTTCATATTCAGGCTTTGCGATTGCTTTTTCAAATAGCAAAGGCTGGTGTAGTAACGCACTATCATTTACTACACAGATACCATCTAAAGATTCCTGCATGACGACAGTTGAAAATGCCGTAGGATTTTGGAATGGTGTACATGCAACAGAAAGCATTATGAAATTTGAAACAATCATAAAATACACACCTTATGATGAAAATTTTTGTTGATACAAACATCAATTCCATGTGATTTTTTGCAAGATTGTTCTGTGGCTTTTCTATAAATTTGCGGAATAAGATTTTTTAGCTCAAAATATCCGTTGCAATTATAGATATAGCCTCTTTTAAGAATATTTTTAACGTACGAGAACATCCAATAAATTAAGCAAATTTGCAGAATAAAACAGGGCACATTACGCCAATCGATGTTATTGTTTTTATATTTTCGGAAAAAGAAAATCTTCCCACATGAAAACCAATTTTGAGAAGTTCTTGAGATTGATTGTTTGGTACAATTTTCTAACCGTTGAAATTTTTCTGAAGAATATTGATGTGTAGTAAAAAGGCATTGTAACTGTGAATGTTTTTTCCCACCAGAATAAAGCATCTCATCATTACACAGAGAGGGCTTGTTCTTTGCTACATATTGCCATAGTTTATAAAGTTGTGATTTATATTCACTTTTAATCTCTGATTTATGAAAATCAGGGAGATGTGGTGGTGTTTGCATACACCGGCTATTAACCCCAGCTATTGAGCTGAAAAAGGATGCAGCTGTAACAGTTGACACACCAATAAATAGTTCTTTGTGGTTCAAGACACATCTCCATTAAAGTGATATATTCATCATAATTTTAATTTCGATAACAAATGGAAGAAAATCGGCTATAATTGTGTTAAAAATATGGCGAGATGCAATTATTTTTTTGCAAGGGGAGTAATTAAGGTGAATGATCTCAAAAATATGAATTTTGATGAGCTACAGGAAATGCGTGCCCAAATTGATGTGGAATTGAAAAGGCGGCAAGCAAAAGAAAAACAGAATGCACGGCGAAAAATTCTTGAAATTGCTAATGCACATGGAATCGATATTGCTGATCTTGTGAGTAAAGAACGTCATTATAGAAACCCCAATAATCAATGGGAGTTATGGAATGGGCGTGGACGGAGACCTAAATGGATTAAGGAATGGCTGGAGAGTGGTTATGCGCTTGAAGAGCTAGAAGTCACATAATACATATGCACCATTTACAAAGAAGGAGAATCACAAGAGAGATCAATACAAGCTGTGTGTTCTTTGGGATGATACGATGTATAAAAGATTGGGATATTCGTATCCTGAGTTCCAAATAAAACCATAGAAAGCATCAATTCATTTTAAGTGAAAAAGCTGTATTGTTATATGCATGCTCTTATTTTTCGAATGTTGGTTTCTAGAACAGTAGATTGATGTTTTTGTGATTTTTTGCTCTCTTAAATCTTTGCTTTATTTTTTTATCATTTGTATGATGATGATGAAAAATGGTTTTGGGGGATAAAATTTCCATAATGCGTGTTGGTTTTGATATTTTGATAGGATCCTGTGATATCTGTTCAAGATATTTATTATTAAAATGCATTCTATGCATCGCTGAATACAGAGCTTATTGAAAATAAAAAGATAGGATCATTTTTCAGCCTCTGTTTGTTTTTTTACAGTACAGAAAGCGAGGGGGACGTGTATAATTTATCAAACGGTGATGGTAGGAACTTTATAGTGTCATGTAAAATCTTTTCATGGCATTATGTAAAGTCCATTGTGTACCAATATCTTTATGCTTATGAAGGCGTAAGCTGGCAGTATCATACTCTTTATTAGCCAATGTTGCGATAGCTCTTCTATTTGAAAGCTCTCATAGGAGGTGTCTTGATTTCTTGCCTTTAAGTGTTTTTATGCACATGTTCATGCCGTTTTGATGTGCAAGGAAAGAGTTTTGACTGATTTAATATAAACAGATTTGAAATTGAGAAAATCTTACGATATTTTGTTTTTTACTTCAATAGGCAAAACAATGAATTGTTATAAATCAAAGTGTTGTAAATATTTCTCTCGTGGTTTTTCTAAGAATTTGTTGTGGCACAATAAGCAAAGGGTTTAAACTTTAAGAAAGGAAGTTTTATTCAAAGGTTGCAAAAGTGCAATGGTGCGGTTTTTATTTTGCTTAAAGGGGGAGGCCGTGTAGCAGACGTGGTGCATGAGGGGTGAGACCAGAAGCTTCTTGAATAAAATATTTTTTTAGTTTTGGCGTTTGATTGACAATTCCAAGACCAGTATCACGTAGCATTCGTAAGAAAAGATTATCGTTAGAAAAGAGTTTATTAAGCCAATCATTGCTTAAAGCCATACGTGTGGTTTCAAAACGTCTCCAACTTTGATAGCGCTCTAAAGCAGTGAGAGAGCCAATATCAAGACCTAATCGTGCCGTTTCAATGATTACTTCGGTGAGTGCGGCGCTATCGCGTAATCCTAAATTGAGTCCTTGTCCTGCAAGGGGGTGGATTGTGTGGGCGGCATCACCAACGAGAGCAAAACGAGGTTTAATGCATTGACGTGTTAAAGAGAGCTGCAAAGGAAAAGCTTGACGTTCGCCATTCCAAGAGAGTTTTCCAAGTTTATGACCAATGCGTTTTTCGAGTTCTGTTTCAAAAATAAGGGCATCAGCTTTGAGGTAATATTGTGCGGTTTTATGGGATTCATTCCATACAATGGCGGATCGGTTACCTTTGAGAGGGAGAAGTGCGAAAGGACCCGCGGGGAAAAAATGTTGAATTGCTTGTCCATGATGGGGTTTTTCATGTTCGATGGTGCAAATGATGGCTGTTTGTTTATAGGGATGAGAAAAATTTTTAAGGTTTGCTTTTTCGCGTAATTTCGAATGGGCACCATCGGCTGCAATAAGCAATTTGGTTTGCCAAATTTGTGCATTGCTTAAAGTGACGGTTGTTTGTTGCTCTTCTTGGTGAAAATCAACAACACGCGCGTTTGCAATGATAGGGATAGCAAGATCTTTTACACGTTTTTTTAGAGTGTGGATGAGTTCTCTGTGTTCTACCATGGTAGCGAAAGGCTCATCGGGAGCAATATCTCCTTCAAAGGTTAAAAGAGTTGGTTTAACGGGATCATTTATGTATGCATCAGTGATGATCATTGAGTGAATAGGTTGGGCAGAGGATTTTATATGTTCCCAACAGTGCAATTGTTTTAACATACGAATAGAAGCAGCAGCAAGGGCGATGGTTCGTATATTGGAAATGGGGGTATCTTCTTGAGGGGCAGCATCAACGATATTGATTTTCAGTTCAGGGGCTGCTTGTTTGAGTGCTACCGCTAGCGTTAATCCAACAACTGCTCCCCCCGCAATGAGAAGATCGCATTGTTGTAGTGCTTTATTGGGTTTTACATTTTTATCAGGGTCAAAATACACAACGCTTCATTCCATTGTTGATTATTTATTCGGTCTTCAATAGGATAACTTTAACATTCCCTTTTATATAATTGTACAATATTTCACGTTTTATTTTCATTTCTTTTTTGCTTTAACAGATATATTTGTCTTTTTGCGCTTGCTGGTGGATAAAAAGGCTGTTTTTTAATGGTTTTCTCCTCTTGTTGATCATTTGTGTCGTCCACTCTAAACTTCAATTTGATAATTTGACAGGGCAAATATCTGGAGCATTTTATTTGATTTTATCATTTTATACTTCACTATATGCAAAAGAAAACTGAAATCAGATAAAGATGATATGATATTTTTAAGTTGTATGAATATGCCTTATGAGTCTTATGAGAAAAATATTTTTCAGCTCTCAAAGGTTAAAAAAATGGTTATGATTGTGATGGTTAAAACTGTGTTAATATTTTGCGGTCATAATTTTATAACTCTGTTAATGTGAAGGTTCGGTATTTGGAATTGATAGATGCATCAAAGTTCTTTTTCTTATGATTCATTAGAAGTGCAAAAATCTTACAGTTCAAGACTTCTTGAAATGTTTTTGCGTCAGATTGGTGTTTTCATTGGACTTGGGCTTTTGGGCTTTCTTATTTTTTGCGTTTTCGCTTTGGCAACTTGGAATGTTGCAGATCCCTCATTAACGCATGCAAGTACAAATAGAATTACAAATTTTATGGGATGGCCAGGGGCAATTTTTGCAGATTTTGTCATGCAGTTTTTTGGTTTGGCTGGTCTTGGTGTGTTGTTGCCACCGTTGTTTTGGTCGTTTCTTTTGTTGGCACAAAAAAATATCTACAATTTATTGTTCCGCCTTTTTTTGTGGGTGGTCTCAACGATTTGTTTTTTAATTTCTTTTGCCCTTATGACACCTGTTGCTTCTTTTACCTATTGGCCATTGCCAATAGGATTGGGTGGGGTTTTGGGGGATAAGCTTTTAAGTATCCTTTATTCCATTTTTCCTATTTTTCTTTCTCCATTTCAGAATGTACTCTTGAGTCTTGTTGTTATAGTGTTGGGTTTTTTAATGGCTGCTTTTTCCGGTAATGTGGTATGGCGGCGCCGGATAAAAAAAAGTAAAGTAAAAAATGTCCACAAAAATGAAATTGTTGAACCTCTCTTCGATGAATTAGAAGATGCAGAGCATGCTGCAGATGAAGTACAGCATAGTTTTTTTGTGACAACTTTTGGAGCTATTTTACATCTTTTTTATTTTTTACAAGCACGTTTCTTGCGTCTTTTTTCCTTCAAAAATCGCTCTCAGGGGCGAGAAAAGTCAAAGTCATTGGGAAAGTCACTGGAGAGGATTGAACCAATTTTTGGAGATGAAAAAACACAATGTCAGGAAAATCAAGATGAAACACGCGTTTTTCCTGTTAAAAAGCGTGCTTTGAAATCCTTCACAACTTCTGCAAATGGTGGTTTTCTCCTTCCCCATTTAGACTATCTTTCGGTTCCCCCCCCTTCGGTTCGGGATGCAAAACTTTCTCCTGCTGTTTTGAAAGCCAATTCTCAGGAACTTGAGGGGGTCTTGTTAGATTTTGGTGTGAAGGGAAAGATTATTGATGCACGTCCTGGTCCGGTGGTCACTTTGTATGAATTTGAACCTGCAGCCGGTATTAAATCTTCTCGTATTATTGGTCTGGCAGATGATATTGCACGCTCAATGCGTGCGATTTCAGCACGTGTTGCTGTGGTACCAGGACGCAATGTCATTGGAATAGAATTACCCAATGCAAAGCGTGAGATGGTTTATTTACGAGAAATGTTACAAGCGCAAGAATTTATTGACAGCAAAGCAAAATTGGGACTTGCTTTGGGTAAGACAATCGGGGGTGAGACGGTTATTGCGGATTTAGCAAAAATGCCTCATCTTTTGGTGGCAGGTACAACAGGATCGGGAAAATCTGTTGCCATTAATACCATGATTTTATCGCTTCTTTATCGTATGACGCCTGAGCAATGTCGCCTCATCATGGTGGATCCGAAAATGCTTGAACTTTCGGTTTATGATGGCATTCCCCATTTGTTAACACCGGTGGTGACAGATCCTAAAAAAGCAGTGATTGCACTTAAATGGGCTGTGCGTGAAATGGAAGAGCGCTACAGTAAAATGTCAAAACTGAATGTGCGCAATATTGATGGATTTAATGCACGTCTTAAAGAAGCCGAAAGTCAGGGAGAGACAATGGTGCGTACCATTCAAGTTGGTTTTGATCATGAGACTGGTGAGCCTCTTTATGAAACAGAAACACTTGATTTTAGTCCTATGCCATATATCGTTGTTATTATTGATGAAATGGCCGATTTGATGATGGTTGCTGGTAAAGATATTGAGGGAGCAGTACAACGCTTAGCACAAATGGCGCGTGCTGCCGGTATCCATGTGATTATGGCAACACAGCGTCCTTCGGTGGATGTGATCACAGGGACCATTAAAGCCAATTTTCCTACACGTATTTCTTTTTCGGTGAGTTCAAAAATTGATAGTCGAACAATTCTTGGAGAACAGGGTGCTGAGCAATTGTTGGGACAGGGAGATATGCTCTTTATGATGGGAGGAGGGCGTGTCCAACGTGTTCATGGACCTTTTGTGGCTGATGATGAAGTGGAACAGGTTGTAGGGCATCTCAAAGCGCAAGCACTTCCTGATTATTTAGAGACCATTACGCAGGAGGTGGCAGAAAATGATGCGGATACATCGCTGACTTCTCCTGCAGATGATCCTTATAGCCAAGCCGTGGCAATTGTTCTTCGCGATCGTAAGGCATCAACCTCTTATATTCAACGCCGTTTAGGTATTGGCTATAACCGTGCGGCTTCTTTGATTGAACGAATGGAAGAAGAAGGTATTATTAGTGCGGCAAATCATGCAGGGAAGCGGGAAATTTTGGTTCCTGCCGAAGAAGAGCGCTTTTAAAATGAAAACTTGGAGAGTCTTTTCAAACAAGATTTTTTTAAAAGGATGTTTCTTCATCAATTGTCGTTTAGTTATACAATAAATAGCCCTTGCTTTCGTGTATTATTATAAAAACATTTTCTATTTTTTCTCTTAATGAAATGAAAAGAGCCTCTCAGTGAGCAAAAATGAGTCTTTTGGTACTTCATTTCTCTTTGAGGATTTATGATCATTTGTACTTCTTCGCTCATTAAGTGTAGGGAGAAAAAATATCATAAGTTCAGCAAATAGTACGGGGAAAAGGGGAAAATTTAATGACTTTTAAAGCTCAAAGGCAAATTGATTATTTGGCGAGCGTTACGCAAGAGATCGCAAAGAAGAGGGGGATTTTTCTTTGACTTCTGCTTTAGTAGATCATTTCTATAATCAAGCTGTTGCCCTCGTTCTTGGTGACCGTAAGGCTTCACGTCTTATATTCAACGCCGTTTAGGTATTGGCTATAATCGTGCAGCTTCATTGATTGAGCAAATGGAAGAAGAAGGTATGATTGAGTTCAGCAAATGATGCGGGGAAACGAGAGGTTGTGATGTCTGCCCAAGAAGAGCGTTTTTGAAATAAAATCTTTTAATAGTTTTTTTAAAGAATATCTTTTTCTTTGAGAGAAGGGTATTTATCCATTATTCTACTTAAATTAGAAAATAAATATATTGCTTGGGAGCATTTTCTATGAAAACGTCTTTTTTGCCACAAACACAAAGAAAAGTCTTTGGGTTTGTTGGAATTATTATCTTTTTGTGTTTCATTTCTCCTGCTTTTTCTCAATCATCTAATAAGGTGGCATCCAATAAGGTGGTAAAGGCGCAGAACATTGTTAATCAATTTGCGGCAATGAAAACAATGACAGGTGACTTTATTCAATTTAGTCCACAGGGGAAAATGTCTCAAGGAACGTTTTATCTAGAGCGGCCAGGAAAAATTCGTTTTATTTACAAAAAAATACCTCTACAAATTATTGCAGATGGCCGATTTATAGGAATTAATAACCGCGCGCTGAATACTTGGAATTTTTCACAGCTTTCTCAAACGCCAATGAAATTTCTCTTAGATGATAAAGTTAATATATCATCTGGACGTTTATTTGCATTTCGTGAGGATCCAGGAGCAGTGACGATTGTTTTGCAGGATAAAAGCATGGGGCCAGGGCAAATTAGGATGGTTTTTGATTCCAAAAGCGCTGATTTACGGCAATGGACAATTGTTGATCAACAGAATTTAGAGACCACTGTTCAAATTATGAATGTACGTACAGGTGTGCGGTTTGTCGATGGGATGTTTACACTTCCCTCGAAGAAATAGAGAGTTGTTTTTCATTGGGGAAAAAGATGGTCTTTCGTATTGCAACTTGGAATATTAACTCTATTCGTTTGCGTCTTGCACAGGTTTTTCAGTATTTGGAACTCTTTCCAGCTGATATCCTGTGTCTACAGGAGACAAAATGTCCAGATGCTTTCTTTCCAGTGGAGGCTTTTAGAGCTATTGGATATAAGCATATCGCATTCAGTGGACAAAAATCCTACAATGGTGTGGCAATTGTGTCGCGTTTGCCTTTTAAAAGTGTTGAAAAGCGTTCCTTTTGTCAAAAGGAAGATTGTCGTTATATTTCAGTCATTGTTGAAGTCTGTGGCAGAGAGATACAAATTCATAATTTTTACGTTCCTGCTGGGGGAGACGTGCCTGATGCTGATGTCAATGAAAAATTTCGCCATAAACTTGATTTCCTAGAAGAAATGTTTGCTATCCGTGCAGATCAAGGAAATGGCCTTTCTTCTCTTTTGCTGGGGGATTTGAATATTGCTCCTCTGGTTGATGATGTTTGGTCTCATCAACAGTTGCTGAAGGTTGTAAGCCATACACCCATTGAAACAGAACGTTTACAGGCTTTATGCCATCAAGGGGGCTGGGTTGATTTGATGCGGTTGCAGTTTCCCGTTCCTACTAAGCTTTATACATGGTGGAGTTATCGTGCTCGTGATTGGGAGCTTGCTGATCGTGGACGGCGGCTGGATCATATTTGGTCTTCTCCAGATTTAGCGCCTTTTATGGCTGATCTGTCAGTTTTTCGTGCTGCACGGGGGTGGAAGCAACCTTCAGATCATGTGCCAGTGCAAACTGTATTTGATTTTTTGCATCAATTTTGAAATAACAGGTAAATAAAATATTAATATTCGTAATTGATTCTGAAGAAATATGGGAGACTCGATGTATATCAGAAATCTCAAAGGGGTTGTTTCTAGCAGATTACTTTATAGTATTTTGTTGTGTTTTTTTATATTATCAGGATGTATGGTTGGGCCTAATTACCAGAAAACATCTTTTCGTGTTCCTGCACATTGGGGGCAACAGTCTGCGCAGACTGCTGGGCATGCGGTCACAATTGCTGGTTGGTGGCGGAGTTTGAATGATCCTGTTTTGAATGCCTTAATGAATGATGCAATTGCTGAAAATAATAATGTTGCTATTGCCAAAGCACGGGTGCGCGAGGCACGTGCCACTTTAGGGCAAACTGTCGGTTCTCTTTTGCCAAATGTGGCAAATTCAGTTTCAGGAACGCGTAGCAATTCTGCATCATCTGATGGGGGGATAGGAAAATATTTCACGCAATATCGTGGTGGTTTTGATGCCAGCTGGGAACTTGATTTTTTTGGTGGGCATAAGCGGGCTGTTGAGGCAGCACGTTATGGTCTTGAAGCTTCTGTGGAAGATATGCGTGCGACCATGGTGACGTTGCTTGGAGATGTGGCAACAAATTATGTTCAGTTACGCGGTTGGCAGCAAAAACTGTTGCTTGTACGGCAAATTGCTTCATCACAACGTAAAACATATGAATTAATACGGAGCAGATTAACGGCTGGTGATGCTTCAGAGCTTGATGTTTCAAATGCAGAGGCACAAGTGGCAAATACAGAGGCAGATATATCGCAAATGGAAGCAAATTTGGCAATGAGCATTCATCGCTTGTCTGTCTTAACAGGTCGTGTGCCTACAGCATTGCAAGATCTTTTACAAAAAAATGCAAAACACGCGAAAATTCCGCAACCAAAATGGCCAATACCAGCAGGAATTCCAGCTGATATTTTGTTAACACGTCCCGATTTGCGACGAGCTGAGCGTCAATATGCGCAGGCAACAGCGCGGATTGGTCAACGTCAAGCAGATCTTTATCCATCATTGACTTTAACCGGTAATATTTCAACCGCAGCAGAGACAATAAATCAATTGTGGAAAAATTCAACAATTGGCTGGTCTTTTGGACCTGGGCTTCGTTTTCCTTTGTTTAATGGAGGGCAGATTATGGCTTCTGTTGAAGTGGCGCGCGCACAGCGTGATCAGGCTTTTATTGCTTATCGTTCTGCTGTGTTGGGTGCTTTAGAAGATGTGGAAAATGCGCTGGTAAGATTAACCAAAGAACATCAGCGTTTAGAAAAGCTTATCATCGCAGATAGAGCTTCTTTGCATTCTTTACAGCTTTCACGCCGCCTTTTTGAAAATGGAAATACTAGCTTCCTTGAATTATTAAATGCTAATCGTTCCTATTATTCTGCGCAAATGGCACTTAAAGATAGTCGTGTTTCTTTGGTTACTCAATATATTGCGTTGATGAAGGCGTTGGGTGGTGGTTGGGATGGTGTCGTTGATGTGTCGCGTCCAGAAGTTGTCGATGCTGTACACCGTTCACGTACAAAGGTAGGGCAATGAAAAAAAATACCATAAAAGATTTTATAAAAAAACGCAAAAAACTTTCCCTCTTTTTAACTGTTCTGTTCTTTATCATCTTATTATGGTTGCGTTCTGTTTTTTTTGGAACATCAACGCCGGCTTATATGACAGCAGTGGTAAAACGTGGTGATATCGAGGAAAGTGTTTTGACTTCTGGTCTTGTGCGTCCTTATCGGTTAGTGGCTGTTGGTGCGCGCGCAACAGGGCGTGTGGTGTCTATGCGTGTTGCCCCTGGAAGTGTTGTTAAAGAAGGCGATCTCTTGGCAGAAATTGATCCTACAGATCAAGAAAATGATCTGAAAAGAAAAAAAGCTGCTTTATCTCACTATCATGCAAGTTTGGTGGAACAAGAAGCCTATCTCGCTCTTGCACAGAAAAACTTAGAACGTCAGAAAAAAATGATCGAAGCACGGGCGATTTCACGAGCAAATCTCGATGATGCTGTAACACAGGTAAAAATACGCGAAGCGCAAATTGCTCAGCTGCGTCAGCAGATTATACAGGCACAAATTGATGTGGAGAGTGCAGAGGTCAATCTAGGGTATACACGGATAACCGCCCCTTCAGCTGGAACGGTTTTGGCAACGGTTGTTGAAGAAGGACAGAACGTGAATGCGGTGCAATCTGCGCCAACAATTGTTATTTTAGGTGATTTGTCAAAAATGACAATCAAAGCACAAATTTCAGAAGCTGATATTCTTAAAGTTCAGGTGGGGCAACCTCTTTATTTTACGGTTTTGGGGAGTGTACAACGTCGTTATGAAGGCGTTCTAGAAAAGGTAGAACCAGCTCCTGAATCCATTCGTGCCGATGTGAGTATCAATCCTAGTATGAGAGAGTCTAATTCTCTCACATCATCGGCTATTTATTATAATGGAATTGTGCATGTGGATAATAAAGATAATTTTTTGCGGACTTATATGACCGCGCAAGTGCATATTATCTTAGGGCGTGCTCAGAATGTTTTGTTGGTACCAAGTGACGCTTTGCGTGATGAGACAAAGGAGCGTACAGCATGGGTTTCTGTTTTGGTCGGGAAAGATAAAGTGGTGGCAAGACAAGTGACCGTTGGGCTTAATAACAAAATTATGGCAGAGATTGTTTCAGGGCTTCATGAGGGTGATGTGGTTATTACAGGTTCGCCTAATGGAGTTATGCCAAATGTTCCTCATGAATATAGCGAGAATGAGAATTAAACCATGAAGACAGAGAAAGAAGATGCTGTTCTCGTTTTAGAAAATATTGCGCGCACGTTTCCTGCTGGTGAGACATTTGTTACTGTTTTGAAAAATATCAATCTTACCATTAAATGCGGTGAAATGGTAGCGATTGTGGGAGCTTCTGGTTCAGGAAAATCCACGTTGATGAATATTTTGGGCTGTCTTGATCGTCCAACTTCTGGTCGTTATTGGATTTCAGGAAAAGAAATAGCCATCCTTTCTACTGATGAATTATCTGCTTTGCGGCGTAATCGTTTTGGATTTATTTTCCAGCGCTATCATTTGCTTAATGAATTGACAGCGCTTGGCAATGTGGAAATTCCAGCTATTTATGCAGGATATGCACCAAGTGTGAGAAAAAAACGTGCAAGGGACCTTTTAATACGCTTGGGTATGGGAGACCGCATCCATCATCGTCCAAACCAGCTTTCAGGAGGACAGCAACAACGTGTGTCAATTGCTCGGGCACTCATGAATAATGCTGAGGTTATTCTTGCTGATGAGCCAACAGGAGCACTAGACAAAAAAAGTGGGCAAGAAGTCTTGCGTATTCTCGATGAACTGCATCAAGAAGGGCGCACCATTATCATTGTTACCCATGATATGGAGGTAGCTAAAAGAGCAAATCGTATTATTGAAATCAGTGATGGAGAAATTATTGCTGATAAGTCCTCAAAAGATGTAAAAACGAAAGCGAATGCTCAACCTCTTCAAGAGAAAAAAAATCTACAAGATCCCAAAACACTTGGTTTTTTTCGTTCTTTTGCTGAACGGTTTCGTGAAGCATTTGTTATGGCGTTGTTGGCAATGAATGCGCACCGAATGCGGACTTTTTTAACAATGCTTGGGGTCATTATCGGTATTGGGGCGATTATTGCTATGGTTGCTTTGGGAAATGGTACACGGGAAAAAATACTGGAAAATTTTAAGAGTTTGGGGTCTAACACGTTAACAATTTTGCCTGGAAAAAGCCTCTCTGATCCACAAGCAGAGAAAATAACCAGTTTGGTGGAAGCAGATGCAGAAGCTCTGTCTGGGTTGTTCTATGTTGCTGGTGTAACGCCTCAGATTTCAGCAAACTCTACGATTCGTTTTGGTTCTGTTGAAGTTAATGCTGTAATTTCTGGGGTAGGGGAACAATATTTTCAAACACAGGGACTTAAAGCTGTTCAAGGGCAGCTGTTTGATCAAAAAAGTGTGCATGAGCGGGCGGTTGAACTCGTCATTGAAAAAGAAGCACTGGCAGCGCTTTTTCCTCATGGTCATGGGAGTCCCATAGGAAAAATTGTTCATTTGGGTAATGTTCCTGCGCGCATCATTGGTGTGGTAGATCCGCAACATATGGGAGGAGGTACCTCAAGTACGTTGCAGGTTTATTTGCCTTATACAACCTTACAAACACGTTTTCTTGGCACAACACAAGTTCGGGCTATTACCGTGAAGATTGCTGATCATATTGATTCAAATTTAGCGGAGAAGATGGTAAAGCGTTTCCTTATTATGCGCCACGGTGGAGAGGATTTTTTCATTAGAAATTCTCAATTCTTTCGTGATCGTATCACGGAAAGCACACATATTTTAACGCTTTTGGTGTCTTCTATTGCTGCTATTTCATTGATTGTGGGTGGTATTGGGGTGATGAATATTATGCTGGTGACTGTTTCGGAGCGGATCAATGAAATTGGGGTGCGTATGGCAGTGGGGGCGCGTCAGAGTGATATTTTGCAGCAATTTCTCATTGAAGCAATCTTGGTGTGTGTCATTGGGGGTGGACTTGGAATTCTCTTTGGTCTTTCTATCGGTGGTTTGTTTTTGCTCTTTAAGGCACCTATTCACCTCGTCTATACGTTGGATTCGATCATTATATCTCTTACTTTTTCCACTCTCATCGGGATATGTTTTGGCTTTTCGCCTGCACGGCAAGCTTCACGGCTTGACCCTGTTGTTGCTCTCTCGCGTGATTAAGTGGGTTATCAACCTAAGGCATGTTTGTTGTTGCTGTTCATAGGGAATGGAGTGTTTGCGAAGAGAAATATGGCGAGGTATGCTGTGTGAAGTATTGAAGCTCATGTTTAGGCCGTGAATTATCATGATGTTAGAACTGCGTAAGAAAGAAAAATAAGCCGTTTTATGGGTTAAAGATGACATTAAAAAACTGCAGGGGACTTTTGCCTTAAAAATTAAAGCTTATGGGTTTTGTATGAAAAAAACATTCGGTTCTCTTTGAAGTTAGGCATTTTTTCTCCGATGTATAGAAGTTGTTTTATGCATGAGGGTAAGATATCCATATAAAAGCAGGAGGTGGTCGAATTTCTAGATTTTCTAGAATCCTGTATTCTGCAAAGGCTTAAAACAATTGTAACTTTTGTGTTGATTTTAAAAGTGATGATAGGTGGTGCATTTTGTTGTGCTGAAGTTTTTACAAGGACATTCAGATGTCTAAAATGCCTGTTAATTTATGCCAAACGGTTTTGTGCAGCCGGTGGTGTTTGATAGATAAAGAGTGTGAAATTGTTTATAGTATTTGTAGGTTTGTTTTCTGTGTGTACTTAGATGTATTAAAAAGTGTAAAGTTGTAAAAAGATAGGATTTTTAAGCTGTTTAGATCATCTTTGTAAGAAAGATATAGCCATACAAATTGAAAAGCGAGCGCGGTGTGAATGGAATGCTGTATTGAACAGGGATGCAGGGGAACAATAAGCTATACTCCTTGGGCTTAGAGTGAAATTTTATTCATTTATTTTATTCTGTTTAGAAAATATTTCATTGTAAATAATGAGTCGATTCAATAGATGTAGCAGTCTAAAGTTTTTTAGCAAGCGTAATAGACATTGATGAGTTTGTTGAGATGCGATAATTGAAGGTATTTTAAATTGGGGGGGGGGAAGCATGACGACGCTACAATCGCTTTTACAGATCTATCGTGATGAAGCGCGTACCGAACGGGATAAGGGCACGTATTTTGAGCGTTTTGTTCTTGCTTATCTGACCCATGACCCTCTCCAGTCTCAGTGTTATGAAAAGGTTCAGACTTTTAAAGATTGGGCACATGAAAATGGCCATGATGGTCGTGATACCGGTATTGATCTGGTGGCAAAGCTTCGTCATGAAGATGGTTTTGCGGCAATCCAATGTAAATTTTATGATGAATCCTATCGGATTAGGAAAGCAGATATTGATAGTTTTATTTCAGCGTCAGGTAAGGCGCCATTCAAGCGTCGTGTTGTAATAGACAGTACCATTAATGCTTGGAGTGATAACGCTGAAACAATGATACGGGGACAGGATATTCCTGTTAACCGGATTAGTCTTTCCGATTTGCAAAAAAGTCCAATCCGTTGGGAGACTTTTGCAGCCAAAGGCACAATTGTGCTGGAGAGTAAAAAGAAAATTCGTCCCCATCAGGGGGAGGCATTGCGTTTTGTGCGTGCGGGATTGGCTGAGGCTGATCGGGGTAAGCTCATTATGGCTTGTGGAACCGGTAAGACATTTACCAGTCTTAAAATTGCTGAGGATTTAGCTGGTAAGGGCAAGTTTGTTTTGTTTCTTGTACCCTCTTTGGCATTGATGTCACAGACGGTGCGTGAATGGACAACGGATGCAGAAATCGGGTTGCGTTCCTTTGCGGTCTGTTCTGATACACAAGTAGGAAAGCGTCGTAAAAATAGTGATGATGTTGCAGAAATTGATGTGTGTGATCTTGCTTTTCCAGCGACAACCGATGCAGCAAAACTGGCAGAACAGGCGGGTAAGAGTGTTGCAGATGAGATGAGTGTTGTGTTTGCAACCTATCAATCCATTCAGGTGATTGCGGATGCTCAAAAAAACTATGGTTTTCCAACCTTTGATCTGATCATTTGTGATGAAGCGCATCGTACAACAGGGGCAACGCTGGAGGGAGAGGATGAATCTAATTTTGTAAAGGTGCATTCCAATGATGTTATTCGTGCCAAGAAGCGCCTTTATATGACAGCAACGCCCCGCATTTTTGGGGATAACGCAAAAAGCCGCGCGAATGAAGCCAATGCTGTTCTCGCTTCGATGGATGATGAAAAGCTTTTTGGCAAAACACTTTTTTATCGGGGGTTTTCTTGGGCTGTACAGCATGACCTTTTAACAGACTATAAGGTTATTGTCTTAGCCATGGATGAAAAACTCGTGAGTTCCGCTGTTCAAAAGCGCCTGAGTGATAGTGAGTCTGGGCTTATTCTTGATGATGCCACGAAGATTATCGGCTGTTATAAGGCGCTCACAAAACAAAATATGAAGGCTGATGTTGGGGCTGATCTGTATCCCATGCAGCGTGCTTTGGCATTTTGTAAAGATATTCGCAGTTCTAAACTGGTTCGTGATGAATTTTCTGCGGTTGTGGAAGAATATCTTGAGTATACGCAAGAGAATGCGGAAAATGCACCATTTTTGAAATGTGAAGTTGAACATGTTGATGGTACTTTTAATGCGAAGGACCGTGGTGCACTGCTTGATTGGTTGAAAGCGGAGTGCGATGATGATGTTTGTCGTGTTTTGACCAATGCTCGTTGTTTATCGGAGGGGGTGGATGTTCCGGCTCTTGATGCCATTATGTTTTTAAATCCACGTAAGAGTCAGATTGATGTTGTGCAAGCGGTTGGGCGGGTGATGCGTCGCAGTGAGGGCAAAAAGATGGGGTATGTCATTTTGCCAATTGGTGTTCCTTTTGATACGCCAGCGGAACAGGCTTTGAACAACAATGATAAATATCGGGTTGTTTGGCAAATTTTAAATGCTTTGCGCGCACATGATGATCGTTTTGATGCGACGATTAATAAGGCATCGTTGGGGCAAGATATCAGCAATGTGATTGAGATTATTGGGGTGACGAAAAGTACTGAGTTACAGGCTGTGACGGCTGTTGTAGATCAACTTCCTATACGGGCACAACCGGCACGATCGAACATTGGAAGTCCTGAGCGTGATCTCCTTTTTACAGGTGGTCAAGGGCAACTTTCCTTCTCTGTGGATCAGCTTTCGCGTGCGATCATGGCAAAGATTGTTAAAAAATGTGGGACGCGTGATTATTGGGAAGATTGGGCAAGCAATATTGCGGAGATTGCTAAAAATCATATCACGCGCTTAACAGCTATTCTAGCAGAGCCAGACACGAGGTCTCGTCAAGCCTTTGACCAGTTTTTAGCAGAACTGCGTGATGATTTAAATAATGCGGTGACAGAAGCTGATGCGATTGAGATGTTGGCACAACATATCATTACGCGTCCTGTTTTTCAGGTGTTGTTTGAAGGCTATCAGTTTACGCGTGAGAACCCTGTTTCGCGTGCTATGCAACAGATGCTTGATGTGCTTGATGAGGCCAATCTTGATAAGGAATCCAAAGATCTTGAGAAATTTTATGCCAGTGTAAAGTTACGCGCTAGTGGCATTACAGATCCACAAGCAAAGCAGAGATTAATTATAGAGCTTTACGATAAATTTTTTCGTTATGCTTTTCCACGCACGGTCGAAAAACTCGGCATTGTTTATACCCCCGTGGAGGTGGTGGATTTTATCATTCATTCTGTCAATGATGTGTTAAAACAAGAATTTGGCCAAACGCTTGGCTCATCTGGGGTGCACATTATGGATCCCTTTACCGGAACGGGCACCTTTATCACGCGCCTTTTGCAATCAGGCTTGATAAAACCAGAAGAAATGAAACACAAATTTTGTCATGAAATTCATGCCAATGAAATTGTGCTTTTAGCCTATTACATTGCAGCTATTAATATTGAGACGACTTATCATGGGTTGATGGGGGGTGATTATGTTCCCTTTGAAGGAATTTGTCTGACCGATACCTTTCAGCTTTATGAGCAGGAAAAAGATTTGATTAGTGATTTGTTGGTGGATAATAGCACCCGCAGGTCGCGCCAGAAGGAACTGGATATTCGTGTTATTGTTGGCAACCCTCCTTATTCGGTAGGGCAAAAAAGCGAAAACGATAATGCAAAAAATATTGGCTATCCTAAATTGGATCATCGTATCCGTGAAACCTATGCTGCTCAATCTAGTGCGAGCAATTTTAATAAACTTTATGATAGTTATATTCGTGCCATTCGTTGGGCAAGTGATCGCATAAAAGACTGCGGTGTGATTGGTTTTGTAACGGGGTCAGGTTATGTTGAAAAATTAGCAATGGATGGTCTCAGAAAAAATTTGAGTAAAGAGTTCTCGAGTCTTTATGTTCTCAATTTGCGGGGAGATATTCGTAAAAATATGTTGAGCAAAGGGCGCGCGCAAGAAGGGCAAAATGTTTTCGGCAGTGGCAGCATGACAGGAATTGCTGTGACACTGTTTGTTAAAAATCCTGATGCTACGGGATCTTGTAAAATTTACTATCATGATATTGGTGATAATCTCACAACAAAAGAGAAACTGCATGAAATTCAGTATTTGGGCAGTGTTGGTGGTATCAAGCGTGAATATGGTTGGCAGGTGATCACACCGGACGCGCATGGTGATTGGCTGGATCAACGCAATAGTGATTTTGAAAAATTTTTAGCTTTAGGTGATAAGAAGGGCAGTGATAAAAAGCTTTTTGAAAATTTTTCTTGTGGTGTAAAAACTAGTCGTGATGCTTGGGCCTATAACTCTAGTCATAAAGATTTATTAAAAAATATGAGCGATATGGTTGCTTTTTATAATAGCGAAGTAGAACATTTTAATGTTATGCATCTGCATTCTGATCGTAAGGTGCGTGCAAATGCTGTAAATGATTTTGTTGATGCAGATGCTAAAAAGATCAGTTGGAATTATTCTCTCAAACAAGATTTAATCAAAGGAAAGTCTTTTAGCTTTGAGAGAGATTGCTTAACGCAAAGTCTTTATCGTCCTTTTACAAAGCAGTGGCTCTATTATAATCGAGCTCTTAATGATAGTGTTTACCAAATGCCGCGTATCTTTCCGATAGGGCAAGTGGTTGAAAACAGAGTCATACAAATTACGGGAACTGGAGCAAGAAGTGGTTTTTCTGTCTTAATGACTAAAAGTCTGCCAGATTACTATGCAATAGATAATGGACAATTTTTTCCACGGTATGTTTATGAAAGTGCTGAATTTTCAGAGAATAAAGAGGAGGGTCAGGTTCATTTGTTTGCAAATTTTGGGGAGGAAAGTAAAAAAGCTGGTCTGCAGCGGCGTGATGCATTGACAGATGAAGGGTTGGCGCATTTTAAGGCTGCCTATCCTAGTGAAGTAATTACAAAAGATGATTTGTTTTATTATGTCTATGGAATTTTGCATTCTGAGGATTATCGTGCGCGTTATGCGCATAATCTGGTCAAAGAATTGCCACGGATTCCAACGGTTAAAAAGGGAGAAGATTTTTGGGCTTTTGTAACAGCGGGGCGAAAGCTTGGCGATTTGCATATGAATTATGAAGAGGTTGAGCCCTATCCGGTTAGCTATAAGCAGGGGGATCCGAAAACTTGGGTGATTGCTGACGCGGAGAGTTTCTATCGTGTTCAAGCGATGAAATTTGCGGGTAAGCGCGGTGCTATTGATAAAAGTCGTGTGGTTTATAATAGCAATATCACGATGCAGAATATTCCTCTTGAAGCGTATGAATATGTGGTGAATGGTAGACCCGCTCTTGAATGGGTAATGGAACGGCAGATTGTCAAAACCGATAAAGCGAGTGGCATTGTGAATGATGCTAATAGCTATGCTGTTGAGACGGTGGGTAATCCAGCTTATCCTTTGGAATTGTTTCAACGGGTTATTACGGTAAGCTTAGAAACCATGAAAATTGTGCGTAATCTGCCAAAATTGGAAGTGCGAGAAACTGAAAAGGTTCAGTTGTCCATTGTGCGGTAAAACAGCCTCTCGCGTGGTTGTAAACAGCATTTTTGAGGGTCGAGCGCACCTGAAACTTTCTCTATGAGATGTCGTTTCATTGCAGAGAGGAATTTCACAGTATGGTCCTAGAGCATCGAAAAATATTATCCTTTGAGCCGTTGGTGTTCTTTTATATGTGAGATTTTTTGTAAAACTATGGGCTGAGGCTTCAGGTTGATGTGTGGGAGTCTCTTATTTTAAATCTGTTGAGAGTGAAGTAATTAAAATCATGTTCTTGCATGGTACTAGTGAGATCGAGATGTTTTTGTTTAGGAGAGGTGAGAAATGCCTTTTATGTTCTTAAGAGGCAAGATATTGCAAGATGAGGGGTGTTATCGTTTGAGAGTGTGGCTTATGGGTTTTTTTTATGAAACGTAGGAGGAATTTTATAGTGGTTTGGAGAGCTATTATTTTAGGGGGGATATATACATGAATAGTGCTGTGAGATGAGCTTGAGATGTTTTCAGAAATATCTTTTTAATACAGACATCAGATATGTGTGTGTGTAACACAAGTGTCTTATCTTTGGGGCGTTTTGCTTTCTATGAGAGCAAGGTTTGCTTGTTGAGTTTTATGGAGTGCAACGCATGATTCGATCAGCAGGTGGCAAGATTTTCAGAAAAACAGTGGGGAAAATTCAGAATGCGGTTCTGATATAGACTTGAATTGTTTTGATGTATTGAAATGCAAGAATACGGATTTGGTTGATCTGTTGTATCATGCTTTCATCACCGCTCTTTTTAACAGGATAAGCAATGAAATTGATATTAGGCATTAAGTATTTAAGTTCACGTAGCGAGCGCCATATGTGGTAATCATGGGTGACGATGTACACTGTTTTATAACGGTGTTTTTTGATCCAAACCGCACTTTCTTCCGCATTTCCTCTTGTGTTAATTGCTTTGTGTCCAATGTCAACGCAACAGGTGAAGAGTTGGGGGGTAATATGGGGGCTGTGCATGAAACTTTTTAGCTTGGTTTTTGTGTTGACGCCACTGATCAAAAGCCGCGAACCAAGCCCCTTTTGTAAAAGGTTAAGCCCTGTCTCTATTCTATTTTCTCCTCCTGTCAGAACAATGATGGCATCGGCTTTGGGGAGAGGATTTGGTGGTTGAAGCCGTTCGGTTTTTTCAGAAAAAATAATAAAACCAATACAGAAAAGAAGAACGATTATCGAAAGAGCAAGTGCGGTCGGGGGGAAATAGCGAAACAAGCGACGCCATGGGTGGCATATGCTCCATTTTTTTAAAGAGCGTTTTGGGCTGTCTTCCATCAGTGATTGAGGATTGTATGAATCGTGAATCATAAAATTAAAATAAACCGTTTTCGCATTGATCAATTTTTTTGAGCTGCGCTAAAATAGTCATGCGGTTTGTAAGTGTGGTGAGAAAAGAAACAAAAACGATAAGGCCAATGATTTTTCCATAGGGAAAAGAGTGTGCGGAAAGGTGTCCGAATAAGGCGGTTATTTGACTCGCCTCTACTTTCCCTAAGTTATAGTTTGTCCAAAAGACAAAAATAGCAAACAGAAATGCACTTGCAATACCACCATATAATGCACCACGAAGGGCAGTTTTTAAAAAATGCCAGTCGAATTGTCGCGCAATGAAAATGGTTTCTGTGCCAAGAAAATATAACACATTGATAATATGTGCATTTTCCGCCAGTGCATTGCGTGTGGCAAAGATAATTGTGAGTATCAATGAGCCTAAAACCAGTATTAAAATTGAAAAACCAATCAAAACAGTGGTGTGTGCCATGGTTGTAAAACGCTTGACCCAAACACGGTGATCGTCAAACTGACCTCCCGGGATTTGTGCTTTTATTGCCTGACTGATGGCATGAAAATCAATTTCTTCCCTATCCTTTAGGGTGACGATGATGAGGCGGGGAAGGGGCAATTCATTTAAATTAAAACCCGTTCCAAGCCATGGCTCGAGCAGTTTTTCAGTGGCCGTTTGGTCAACAATTTTCGCATCTTCTACACCAGGAAAGGTTTTTACCAATTCTACGGCATCATGAAGAGATTTTTCAATATCAACATTCTCCATGGGGCGTATTTGAATGGTTGCTTCATAGCTAATTTCACGACTCCAATTCTGTGCTGCACGGTGAACTAAATCAACACCAATTAAGGTGAGACTTGAGAGAAATGTCATAATAGCAATCACGGCAACCAACGCTTGCCCAGAAATATTGCTTCTGGGAATAATCGCCGTTGTGTTTTTTTGATTTCTGGTGAAAATAGGGAAAGACTTATTCATGAATTGTCATCCGTCCATTATGGAGAAGCATACGTCGTGCGGCGACTTGTTCCATCAGAGCTATATCATGGGTGGCAATGACGACCGCTGTCCCAAAACGGTTTAATTCAATAAACAAACGGAGCAGGCGTTTTGCCAGTGGTGGATCAACATTTCCTGTCGGTTCATCCGCAAGCAAAATTTCAGGTTGATCAATGAGTGCGCGGGCAATGGCTACCCTTTGTTTTTCTCCTCCAGAGAGAACCGGTGGTAAAACGTGAATATGATCGCCAAGACCTACCCAACAGAGAAGATCTTCTACTTCGCTGCGATAAGTTGCTTCTTCTTGTCCTTTAATGCGTAAGGGGAGAGAGACATTTTCATAAGTGGTCATATGATCAAGGAGACGAAAATCTTGAAAAACCACGCCAATACGTCTTCGTAGTGCCGGAAGCTCTTGCCTTTTGAGCAATGCCGTATCCTTGCCAAAGAGATCAATATGACCACGCGTTGGTTTGAGTGCTAAAAACATCAGACGCATTAACGATGTTTTACCCGCCCCCGAGGCACCCGTGAGAAATTGAAATGAGCCAGCAGGAATATGAAAACTAATATCACGAAGAACTTCAGGGCCCATTCCATAGCGTAGACCGACGTTTTCAAAATGAATCACTTTTCGTTACCACTTCTGCTTTTTCTGCTTTTATAGTGTATCACTTTTAGAACTTTAGCTCCTACTACTTTAGCTCTTGTTCATACTCTATAGCTTGCAATATTTCTTATTTTTTGAGAAATATTATCTATAAAATATCTCTTATATTTCTTTATTTTATCTTTATTTACGATTTTAGCAGGAATTCCAAGGTGTTTCTAGCAGAAACATGAGAATTGTTCCTCACTGTTTTTGGGCATAGTGCTGATCTTATTCGTTTGGTGGTCGATAAGGTGCATGATGTATTTGATTACTTTGGTGTGTGTTAAAATTCATCTTTTATAATTTTAAATGTTGCTTGTTTTTTCTTTTGCAAGACATTTATTTATAAAGATAATTTATCATTTTGCAATTTGATAAGAAAGTTTTGCAGACAGTAAAATTTACCCATGGCAAGCCTTTTATGATATGCATTTGCGCTTCATGAGAAATGTGCGTGTGGATAAATATCTTAAGAGAAGTGCTAATATCTTTCTTATAAGTGCTCTCAATATTGGGAGCAGTGACAATATTTTGCTTTGGGAAATAGAAGATTTTGCGTTGGTAAATGGAAGCGCGGTATGAGGTGAGATCTTTATCGGTGGCTTTAGCAAAACTGCTGGGATTGTTTTAGCAAAAAGGCTAAAGCCCACCGGTGGTATTGTGCCCTAAACCGTGGTTTCTTTATTTTGGCGGTTGGCAATAAGGTCTTCAACCACTTGTGGTTCGGAAAGAGTTGAAATATCTCCTAAATTATCAAAATTATTTTCAGCAATTTTTCGCAAAATACGTCTCATAATTTTCCCCGATCGCGTTTTGGGAAGCTGAGGGGCAAACTGAACTTTATCCAATATGGCAATGGAGCCTATTTCTTTTCTCACATGCTTAATCAGCTCGTTGCGCAATTCTTCACTTGGGGTTGCCCCTTCCATGAGAGTGACAAAACTATAAATTCCTTGTCCTTTAATGGGGTGAGGGTAATCAACAATAGCGGCTTCTGAAACAGCAGGATGCAAAACAAGTGCTGATTCAATTTCAGCTGTTCCTAGCCTGTGTCCGGAGACATTGAGAGTGTCATCAACCCGTCCTGTAATCCAGTAATAGCCATCCCTATCGCGTCTACAGCCATCGCCTGTAAAATATTTCCCTTTATAGGTGGAAAAATAAGTTTCAATAAAGCGCTCGTGATCCTTATAGAGCGTGCGCATTTGTCCTGGCCATGAGTCAACGATGCAAAGATTGCCTTCTGCTTCACCTTCAAGAACATTTCCTTGATCATCTACGATTTGCAGTTGAACCCCAAAGAAAGGACGTGTAGCTGATCCTGCTTTAAGCGGTGTTGCACCGGGCAAGGGTGTAATTATATGCCCTCCCGTTTCTGTTTGCCACCATGTATCAAGAATGGGGCAGTGACTGTTTCCAACCGTATGATAAAACCATTCCCATGCTTCTGGATTAATGGGTTCACCTACGGTCGCTAAAAGACGCAAGGATGTTCTTTTCGAGTGCTCAACAAAGGAATTGCCCGCACCCATTAAAGCGCGAATAGCTGTTGGTGCGGTGTAGAATGTATTGACTTGGTGTTTGTCGACAATTTCCCAGAATCTTCCCTTATCAGGAAAAGTGGGGGTGCCTTCAAACATTAAAGTGGTCGCACCATTGCATAAAGGCCCATAAACCAAGTAAGAATGCCCCGTAATCCAGCCAATATCGGCCGTGCACCAATAAATTTCACCGGGATGATAATCAAAAACATATTGATGGGTCATGGCTACATAAACAAGATAGCCTGCTGTGGTATGCAAAACACCTTTGGGTTTTCCCGTTGAACCTGAAGTATAAAGGATAAAAAGGGGATCTTCAGCGTTCATTGGTTCTGCTGGACAATCTGTTTTGGTATGCGCTATTTCTTTATGGTACCAAAAATCACGTCCCTCTACCCATTCAATTGGTCCACAGGTCCGCCGTATAACCATGACTTGGTCTACATGCACATTTTGGCGCGCTGCAATCTCAATAGCATGATCAACATTCTCTTTTAAATTAATTCGTTTGCCACCACGTAATCCGTGATCTGCGGTAATGATAAAGGTCGATTCACAGTCAACAATGCGTCCTGCTATTGCCTCAGGAGAAAAGCCAGCGAAAATCACCGAATGAATAGCACCAATCCGAGCGCAAGCGAGCATGGCATAAGCTGCTTCAGGAATCATGGTTAAGTAAATGGTGACTTTGTCACCTTTTTTGACGCCGTGGTTTTTTAAGATATTGGCAAAACGGCAAACATGTTCATGAAGTTCGTTATAGGTGATTTTTTTATCATGATAGGGATTATCCCCTTCCCAAATGAGGGCGATTTTATCACCATGGGTTTTTAGGTGGCGATCAATGCAATTATAGGCAACATTTGTTATTCCATCCTCGTACCACTGAATTGGTACATTATCATAAAAGGAAGTATTTCTTACTTTTGTGAAAGGTTTAAACCATTCAATGCATTGACCGTGTTTTGCCCAGAAACTTTCTGGATCATTGATGCTTTCCTGATACCATTGTTTATAGGTCTCCTCATTGATGAAAGCATTTTTTTTAATATCATGTGGTATTGGATAGATTTTTTCAGACATAAGTTCCCCATTTTAATTTATTTTTAGAAAAATCAGCCATTTTAGTTTTATATTTTGGCAGAGTTTTTCCAATTTTTTTCTTAAATAAAAATCTTCATTTTGAGGTTATACTAAATGACAAATATTGGAATAGTCAATTTTTAAAATCTGATGTGATGATATTAAAGAGAGTATTTTATGTTTTTAGGATACTCAAATGCGGCAAAACCTATTGCGATATAGAGCTTTTTATAAACGCATAAAGACATTAAAAAATACCCTAGGAGAGGGAATGAGAGTGCTTTTTTGATGAGAATATTTTTATTTTGTACTTACTCGTTTTAAAAGAATAAATTTACTAAATATTAATAGCAACCAAAATATCTACATAAACTATCAGAAATAAAAAATAGAATTCCTACAAATAATCCTGTTATTATAGATAGTTTCCAACTCCAACCACCGAATGTTTTAACAAAAGTAGCATATATAGGGATAAATACAACAATTATTAATAACAATCTTGCAATTTTATAAAGAATATCAATTATATAAAAATCCTTATTATAATATTTTATATAGTATATACCTCTGAAAATTATTTTGTCCATATATATAAATATTTAATTTTGCAGTTATTTAATACATTTAAATAAAAATATAATAGAAAAATGTATAATTAGTATAAATGATATTTGCATTATAATATTTTTATTATTATATTTTTTAAATATACAAATAAATATAAGTACTAATCCGAATATGATTGTTTGAAACAATGATTCCAAGAATTTAGGATAAATATCCATTATAAAAAAATCCAAACTAAAATGTGCAAAAGTTACAAACAAATAGATATCTCTGAAAACTATTTTATCCACAGATGTAGATATTTAACTTTGGTATATTATTTTAAATATACTTATAAAACTATTAATTTCAGAGATATCTTTGTTGCTACTTTTTATAAATTAGAACCAACATTCACGAGTTTTATCTATAAAACCCCAAGCAGCACCTCCTGCGAATCCTAATGCAAAAGCCCCCATTCCACCTGTAAATGCACCCACTGCTCCCCCAGTTATACCACCTTGAATTGCACTAACTATTCCTGACGAAACTCCTACTTCTTGCATTCATGTGAGACATAAAAGCACTAGGACAACATGCATTTCCATGAGTAGGTCTTGAATTGTGCGAATGACCAAAAGAAGGCTTTGTCGCCATATGACCGAATGTGTTGAATGAACCAAACATATTAATTCTCTACATTAAAAGTAGTATCACAATGATACATTTCAAATGGCTATCGCGTATTTTTAGAAAAATGTCAAAGATAAACTTTAAAAATAATAATAAAAATACTGTATAAATCATATATACATTATGTATATATGAAATTTTATTCTTAATAAGATAATAGTATTATTTTGTAATATTTTAAAATATAAGAAATTACACCATATTTTTGCTTAATTTAAGTTTAAAATTTAAACTAGAAGAATTTTTTATCTGAAAATTGGTTTTTTATTTTGATTTACGAAAATAATAAAAAATATATTTCTAATTGAAATCAGATACGTTTTTATTGTTTGTACGCATACCATTGGGGGAATGTTTTTTTAGCGATTGTCGTGTGCATCTTATCTTTTCGGTATATGGAAAGCTTCTATGCTGCCTTTATTCTTATGTTGTTGAGTACGATTTTCTATGTTCACTTTGGTTTTGGAATGTTTATTTCGCTAAGCTTACACGAAAATTGAAGTGCCGTATTGATAGCCATAAGCCTTTTCTTTTTTGCTTTATGCCATTGGCAGGTGAGGGAATTGTTTATACATATCGGAGGGGTTGAGAGAATACGTGGTTCTTAATAGAAATCATCGCGATAATCCTATTGAATGTTCTTTTTCAATTATTTGTTTGGCGACAGTTTTTTCATGGGGGGGTAATATATCGATTTCTATCATTTTGCCTTTATATTCAGGATTTCTTTTTGGGTGCTTTTGGTGGAGAGCTGATCAGAGGGGAAGCGACGTGAAGTCAAGGTGTGAGAATATGAAAGACAAAGCAGGGTTGTTTTGAAGTCGTTGGACATACTGGGGATATGTTGGAGACATGCTGATGAAAAGTTTTGGAAGCCCAACTTTTTTGCTCATTTTGCTAACAGCACAAAATGAAGCTTGGGGCTTGCTTCTGCTAGAACTGCTCTTTTGTTGAGGGGAATATTTTTTCTCATGTCTGTTGTTTTTAGCTTGTTTGTAGAGTTTTCAATGGGAGTTTAATATGGAGGGGGAAATTTATATAAAGGCAAATTGCTTTATACAGGGCGTTTTCCAAATAAAGCAGAGCCAATGCGAAGGATATTTGAGCCAAATTGCAGGGCTGTTTTAAAATCATTGGACATGCCCATGGAAAGCTTTGGAAGTTCAGCTTTTTTTGCTAGCTTTGCTAAGAGTGCGAAATAGGGACCAGGGTTTTCCTCAGCGGGGGGTATGGCCATCAGACCAATGATATTAAGTCCATAGTTGTTTTTACACAGGGCTACAAAAGGGATCACTTCTTGTGGGGCAATGCCGGTTTTTTGCGGTTCTAAGCCGATATTGACCTGAACATAGCAGGGGAGATGTTTTTGTTGTTTTTGCATTTCTTCGGCTAAACTTTTGGCTATTTTTTCACGGTCAACCGTTTGAATGACATCAAAAATTTTGACAGCTTGTGCTGTTTTATTCGATTGTAGGGGACCGATAAGGTGAAGTTCAATATTTTCAAACTGTTGACGCAAGTCAGGCCATTTTGCAGCTGCTTCTTGCACGCGGTTTTCTGCAAAGACAGTCTGACCCGCTTGTAAAAGAGGGCGTATATCCTCTATGGCAACGGTTTTTGAAACAGCAATGAGTTGCACCTCTTCTGCAGCGCGATGGTATTCTTTACATGTTTCAGCAATGTCCTTTTGTAGATTTTGCCATGCTTCAAGGGAAGGTTCAAGTGGGGTGGTGTGTGGGTTCATCTTTTCGTACTTTGTCATCTTTATTCCGTGATTTTAGTCGTTATTTGTAAAATACTTCGTGAAATATTTATGGAAAATGTTGACGATGAGGTTAATCCATGGTCAAGCATAATAAAACAATTTTTTAGTTCAATTTTGTAAAAGAGTATCATAGAAATGACGATTGAACGTTATAAGTTAGGTGAACGCTATAATCCACGTGCCCGTGAACAAAAATGGCAAGCGATTTGGGATGAAAAGAAGATTTTTCAGACTGTGGTGGAGGATGGTCGTGAAAAATATTATGTTTTAGAAATGTTTCCTTATCCTTCAGGACGCATTCATATGGGGCATGTACGCAATTATACCATGGGAGATGTGGTTGCGCGCTATAAACGTGCAAAGGGCTTTAATGTGCTTCACCCTATGGGGTGGGATGCTTTTGGTATGCCGGCTGAAAATGCTGCTATGCAAAATAAAGTGCATCCCAAAACTTGGACTTATCAAAATATTGCGGTGATGCGTGGGCAATTAAAGCAATTAGGGCTCTCACTCGATTGGACACGAGAGTTCGCCACTTGTGATGTGGATTATTATCATCGCCAGCAAATGCTATTCCTTGATTTTTATCAAAAGGGATTGGTGGCGCGTAAAGTGGCTAAGGTGAATTGGGATCCCGTTGATCAGACTGTTTTGGCAAATGAGCAGGTTGTCGATGGGCGGGGTTGGCGTTCTGGTGCGTTGGTTGAACAGCGTGAATTGACCCAGTGGTTTTTCAAAATTAGTGACTTTAGTGAAGATCTTTTGGCAGGGCTTGAAAAGCTTGATCAGTGGCCTGAAAAAGTGCGCACTATGCAAAAAAATTGGATCGGTAAGTCACAAGGCTTGCTGATTCGTTGGGCTTTGAAGCCAAGAGAGGGAGCGGATGAGGTTTGTAAGTCCTTTGATGAGGTTGTTTGTTATTCAACACGACCTGACACGCTGTTTGGCGCTTCCTTTTTGGCTCTGTCTGTGGATCATCCTATTGCGCAAGATCTCGCAAAAAAGGATAAGAAGCTAGAGGCTTTTATCGAAAATTGTCGGAGTGGTGGAACAACAACTGCTGCACTTGAAACCGCTGAAAAACAAGGTTTTCTCACCCCCTTTTGGGCTGTTCATCCCTTTGATGTTAAGGTGCATATTCCTGTTTATATTGCTAATTTTGTGCTTATGGACTACGGAACGGGAGTTGTTTTTGGCTGTCCTGCCCATGATCAGAGAGATTTGGATTTTGCTCGTAAATATGATCTTCCTGTGCGTCCTGTGGTTTTGCCTTGCGCGGTTGAGAAAGAAGATTTTGTTATTGCTGAAACCGCTTATGTTGGTGATGGCGTGATGATTAATTCTAGCTTTTTGGATGGTTTAACACCTCAACAAGCTTTTGAAGAAGCTGCCAAAAGGTTGGAGGGGCAAGTGCTGCATGGGCAGCCACAGGGAGAAAAAACAGTGCAATTTCGTTTGCGTGATTGGGGAATTTCACGTCAACGTTATTGGGGATGCCCGATCCCCATGATCCATTGTACATCTTGTGGGGTGGTACCTGTTCCGCGTGCGGATTTGCCTGTTGTGTTGCCTGATGATGTTACTTTTGATCAGCTGGGCAATCCTCTTGTGCGCCATGAAAGGTGGCAAGCTGTTGCTTGTCCTGTTTGCGGTCAACCTGCCAAGCGCGAAACCGATACCATGGATACCTTTGTGGACTCTTCTTGGTATTATGCGCGTTTTACTGCTCCTTTTGCCCAGGAGCCTGTTGATCGGCAAGCGACAAAAGAATGGTTGCCCGTGCAACAGTATATTGGTGGAATTGAGCATGCCATTCTCCATCTTCTTTATGCGCGCTTTTTTATGCGTGCCATGAAGTTGATCGGTTATGTGTCGGTGGATGAGCCTTTTAAGGGGCTGTTTACCCAAGGCATGGTGGTGCATGAAACTTATCGGGATGATAAGGGATGGATTTCACCAGAAGAAATTACCATTGTTGAAAAGGATGGAAAGCGGCAGGCTTATAAATTAACAGATCAAAGCGAAGTGACGATTGGTTTGATTGAAAAAATGTCCAAATCAAAAAAGAATGTCGTTGATCCTGATGATATTATTGCCTCCTATGGTGCCGATACTGTGCGCTGGTTTGTGTTGTCGGATTCTCCTCCTGAGCGGGATGTTATTTGGACAGAAGCGGGCGTTGAGGGAGCACATCGTTTTGTGCAACGCGTCTGGCGCCATGTGGCTTTGAGTGCTCCGCTGTTAAGGGAAGTGGCACCTCGTGCTGGACATCAAGGGGCGGCTTTGGAACTGTCAAAGGTAGCGCATCGAACGCTCTATGCCGTGGAAGATGATTTGGAAAAATTTGCCTTTAATCGGGCTATTGCACGTCTTTATGAATTCTTGAATATTATGGCACCTTTATTAAATAAGGTGGCAGATGTTGAGGATGAAATGAAGGCGGCTTTGCGCCAAGCAGTGGATTTTTTCCTTGCTATGATTGCACCTATCATGCCGCATTTGGCCGAAGAATGCCATGCTGCTTTAGGGGAGAAAACTTTAGTGTCTGAACTTGCTTGGCCCATTTATGATCCCGCATTAACCGTTGCAGAATGCTATACTTTGCCAGTACAGATTAATGGTAAAAAACGCGGTGAGGTCACTGTGGCAGCAACAGCTACTGCGGCGATGATTGAAGAAGCTGTTTTGGCTCTTGATTTTGTCAAGATGCATTTGGGCGAAAAATCGGTGAAAAAAATGATTGTTGTTCCACAAAGGATTGTTAATGTCGTTCTTTAAAAGTTTTCTTCTGGTCAGTTTAGCAGCTTTATTCCCCCTTTTTTGTGGGTGCAAAATTGAACCACTTTATCATGAGGTCTCGCAAATTTCACCCAAAATAAGTTCAATGGATTTTGTTTCTTCTCGTCGATTTGCAGGAGCAGAATCTTTGGGGCTTTCCAAAAAGCTGGCAAGTATTGTCATTGCTGAACCTTCAGATCGTTTTGGGCAAATGGTGCGTAATCATCTGTTGTTTCTTCTTTATGGAGGTGGTAGAAAACCTTCTGCTCCAGCTTACCAATTAATATTGCAAACATCTCTGTTTACAAGAGATTCTGTACAGATAGAGATTGATCGCGATAGAAAAAGAGAGGGCCGGCCTTCTGTTGGAACCGTTGTGGGGAAAGCTTCCTATATCTTGCAGGATATGAAAAATATGCCTGTTACCAATGGCATGGGAACTATGAGTGCATCTTTTGAACGGCTTCGCCAAGAATATGCAACAATGCAAGCAGAAGAGAATGCTAGGAGGCGTGTGGCGGAAGAATTAGCGGAGCAGATTCTCATGTTGCTTTCACGAGATCTGGCAAAACATTAAGTGCTCTTTTATTTAATCGTTTTGGATAAAGATTTGTAATCCTTTATCGGTGAGGAGTTGCGATACCAGCGCTTCTAAGATTGCTGGTGGAATAGTTGGGGGGATATTTGGTGAAGAAGGTTGCAAAAGAGCTCTAAAAGCACGGAAACTGTGTGCAGCTTTATGAACGATTTTACAAGATATATCATGTGCAAAGCGCATAGAGACGCTTTGTTGGCAAAGCCAGTGGAACGGACTTTTGTGTTGTTTTGAAATCTAGCAAAATATTAAGCGATATTTTGTCCGGTTTTTTGCCAATCTTTGAGAAAGATTTGTAATCCTTTATCGGTTAGAGGATGTTCCACCAGTGCTTTTAAGACTGCTGGCGGGATGGTTGCAACATCGGCGCCGCTTAATGCTGCTTCTTTAACGTGATTAACGGTGCGAATGGAAGCTGCCAAAATTTGCGTTGCAAAGCTGTAGTTGTCATAAACTGTGCGAATTTCATGTAGTAGTGCAATGCCATCACTTCCACAATCTTCGATTCTGCCAATAAATGGTGAAACAAATGTTGCGCCTGCTTTGGCAGCAAGTAAGGCTTGATTGGCAGAAAAGCAGAGGGTGAGATTGGTTTTTAATCCTTGTGCTGTCAGCGCGCTACAAGCTTTTAATCCATCAAATGTTAAGGGAAGCTTGATGCAAATATTGTCGGCAATTTTTGCTAAAACAGCAGCTTCTTTCATCATATCTTCGAATTTTGTTGCCGCAACTTCAGCAGAAACAGGTCCGTTAACAAGGTTACAAATTTCTTTTGTCACTTCAAGAATATTGCGTCCTGATTTTAAGATGAGTGAGGGATTGGTGGTCACACCATCAACGAGATTTAAATTTTGTAATTCTCGGATTTCTTCAATATTGGCGCTGTCCACAAAAAATTTCATATCCTATCTCCTTAGTTGTAATTTGTTATTTAAAGTCTCTCATTGTTATCGTCTGTTTTTGTTATGCGCTATTGTTTATGGCAAAAGCAAGGGGGTGGGTTGCACCCTTATAGGATAAGCTATGATATCAATGGGCAATGGGCAATGGGCAATGGGCAATGGGCAATGGGGTAAGGGGGTAAGGGGGTAAGGGGGTAAGGGGGTAAGGGGGTAAGGGGGTAAGGGGGTAAGAATTTGCTGTTGGAAAAGGAAAATTAAGTGAAGGCGAAAATAAGAGAAGCGAATAAATGTGGGGAAGTGCTACGAGCGCGCGCGCCGTGTGTTCTTATAGAATGCTTATCATTATAGAGCTGTGGCTTTATGGAGTGTGAAGTTGGCTCTTTTTTGTGTGTGTTGTGGTGATGGTAGGCTTATGAAAAAGCTTATTGTGGGTAAGAGACTTAAGAGTAGAATAAATTGAATCAATCATTTTCTACATCCATATCAAAAGGCTGGCTGAGAAAATATTAAATGCAAGAATACTGGTTTTATAACAGGACTGGTATAAAGTTGCTCTAGAAAATAATAGGATATGTAATGGGAGGGGAATTATTTTCATTGGGGTATTTTTGCTGTGTGTGCTTATCGTTTTTGTATTTTATCTGCTATGGAGGAAGCATAACTCTTTGCAAGCGTTGTGGCTTTTTTTGTGATTTGATGGTGGATGATACAGAGGTCAAAGGGTGACGGTAGAGCTGAAATGGTAAGACCAACAAAAGATTCTTTATAAAAAGATCTGTAATAGAGATGTTGTTGGTATAAAAGATTCATATAAAATTTGAGACAAAAGATGAAATCAGATGTGACAGAAGATGTGAGGGAGAGAAAAATTGTTGCAGTATTGGTGCCTCTTCCTGTTGCGCATGCTTATAGTTATGAGGTTCCCTCTTTTATGGAATGTGCGGTTGGTTCTTTTGTTCGTGTTCCGGTGATGGGGCGGCAAGTTTGTGGCATTGTCGTTGATGTGGGAGAGCAGACAGCAAAAGATGGGCAAACTCTCAAGCCCGTGGCAGGTAAAAAATTACGCTCTCTGCTTCATGTTTTTGATTGTCCCCCATTAAAGGGAGAAATGATTGCATTTTTGCAGTTTGTTAGCCGATATACGATGACCCCCGTGGGGCTTGTTGCGCGATTGGTTTTAGGGGTCCCTGCTGCTTTAGAGCCAGAAGCACAACTACAAGGCTTGCGCTATTGTGGGGGGGGGGTGGAGCGTTTAACACCAGCACGGTCACGGGTTTTGGAGTTGGCACATGGTGGTGAGGTTTGGACACGCTCTGGGCTTGCGCATGCGGCAGGAACTTCTGTTTCTGTGGTTGAAGGCTTAAAAGTACTTGGGATTTTTGAAGAGGTTATGCTGCCACCGCCAGCTCTTGTGGGGCTGCCTAATCCTGATTTTTGTCCTCCTCAGTTGGAAGGGGCACAGAGTGAAGCAGCAAAAGTTTTGCGGAAAGGTGTGTTGTCTTCTCAGTTTCAAGTTTTTTTGCTGGATGGTGTGACGGGGTCTGGAAAAACAGAAGTTTATTTTGAAGCGGTTGCTCAGGCACTCACAGATGGCAAACAGGTTTTGATCTTATTGCCCGAAATTGCTTTAACACAACAATTTTTAGATCGCTTTCATGCACGCTTTGGAGCGGGAGCTGCGGAATGGCATTCTGACTTGGCACCACGTCGTCGGGAACGCGTGTGGCGACAGGTGGCAGAAGGGCGTGTGCGGGTTGTGGCGGGAGCACGTTCGGCACTTTTTCTGCCCTTTCATGATCTTGGGTTGATTGTTGTTGATGAAGAACATGATGCTGCTTATAAACAAGAGGAACGTGTTTTTTATCACGCGCGTGATATGGCGGTTGCACGGGGCTCTTTTGAGAATTTTCCTGTGATCTTATCCTCAGCAACACCTTCGATTGAAAGCCAGGCAAATGTTTTGTGGGGACGTTATCAAAAGGTGCATTTGCCAACGCGCTTTCAAGCGGCTGAGCTGCCACAGTTACGGGTGGTTGATATGCGTAAAGGCGGTGTAGAAAAGGGACGTTTTATTTCCTCTGTTCTTGAGAAGGCTTTAAAACAAACGCTTGAGAAAGGCGAACAGGCATTGCTTTTTCTCAATCGTCGCGGTTATGCACCTTTAACCTTGTGCCGTGTTTGCGGACATCGCTTTCATTGTAATGATTGTTCGAGCTGGTTGGTGGAGCATCGTGCGCAAGGGCAGCTTAAATGCCATCATTGCGGTTATCATCAGCCGCTTCCAGAAGCTTGTCCTGAATGTGGCACATTAGACCATCTTGTGGCTTGCGGACCTGGTGTGGAAAGAATTGCCGAAGAAATAGGCGTGCTTTTTCCACAGACGCGGTCCTTGATTCTCTCGACAGATCTTAAAGGGGGCATTGGTCAGTTGCGAAGCGAATTGCAAGCTATTGCTAATGGCGATGTTGACATTATTATCGGGACACAGCTGGTTGCTAAAGGACATCATTTCCCCGGATTATCCCTCGTGGGGGTCATTGATGCCGATCTCGGCCTTGCCAATGGCGATTTGCGTGCGAGTGAGCGTACCTTCCAGCTTCTCTCTCAGGTGACGGGTAGGGCAGGGCGAATGGGAATAGAAAGTTTAGGTCTTTTGCAGACCTATCAACCCGATCATCCCGTGATAAAAGCCCTCCTTTCGCAAAAAGGTGAAGATTTTTATGCTTATGAGATTGCGATGCGTCAACAGTATCATTTGCCTCCCTATGGGCGACTTGCTTCTTTGATTGTGTCTTCAGAAAAACGCCAAGCAGCAGAAAATTATGCGCGGTCGTTGCGTCAAATTGCTCCAAGAGTGAAAAATATCTCGGTCATGGGGCCAGCAGAGGCGCCATTAGCACTCATTCGGGGGCGTTATCGTTTTCGGCTTTTATTACAAGGTCAGCGTTCTTTTGATATACAGGGCTTTATTGGTGCGATGCTTGCCAATGCTCCTAAAATGCCTAGTTCTGTGCGCGTTCAAATTGATATTGATCCGCAAAGCTTTCTTTAGAAACACGGTGTAAAATGAAGGGCGGCATAGTATGCGGGATTTATTTAAAAGGGACGTTTTAAAAAGAAATGTATTTGATGAAATGTTCTTAAAAGGGGGAAATCAGCTTCCTTCTTATTTTAAGGTGAAGATTTGTTGTTATTTTTTGCCGATCAGTTTGAAATAAAACAGCTTTTTCGATAGTAAGAGCAAAAAGCCCTTGGCAAAAGAGAATCTTAATAAATAAGAGCGCTTTTTGTGTTTGCTTATGCATTATTATGAAGCAAAGAAAAAACTTGAAAAATTTGTCAGAGAATGGCAAAAAGAAATATAGAAAAACTGATGGTTCTCTGAAAAATTCTTGTTTAAAAATATTTTTAATATTTTCGTTAAAATTTTCAAAAAGCGTAGGTTTGTGGTGTTGCGAGTCGGTGATGTCTATGCTAGAAATCCAAAAGTTTTTTGTTCTGGGTTTTAAGAAAGAGACTCTTAAAATTTGGAATATCTGTTTTATTTCATCTGATAATTATCAGAGAGTCGCTCAAGGGAAAGAGGCGGTATTTCGTGTCGGATTCATTTTCTCTTATACCGCTGCCATTGGTGGATCAACGCTATGCGCAAGCGCTTTTTGACTTCGTTCAAGAAGTTGGAAACGTTGAAAAGGTTGAAAAGGCAGTGGCATCATTTTTGCTTGTCTTGGATAAAAATAAAGATTTAAAACGCTTTGTTGCCAGCCCATTCTTTTCAGTAAAAGAGCAGGTTAAAGTGATGCGTTCTGTTTGTGATAGCATCAAATTTGCTGATAAGAATGCTGGTCAAATTGTTGGTAATTTTTTGTGTGTTATTGCGCTAAATCGTCGGCTTTCTGCCTTGTCTGGTATTTTACGTGCTTTCCAGTGTCGTGTCGCTCTCTCTCGTAGAGAAATTTCAGCGCAGATTATTTCTGCTCGCCCTTTAAGTGCACAGCAGGAAAAAGAATTGCGCGTGGCTTTGGAAGGCGTTGTTGGGGGAAAGATTTTGCTACATATCCTTGTTGATCCAACACTTCTTGGTGGATTGATCGTTCGTGTGGGGGCGTGTCAGATTGATACGTCTCTTTTAACAAAATTATCTTCGCTTAAGCTTGCATTGAAAAAAGAGGTCAGCTGATGGATATTAGACCATCTGAAATTTCAAAAATTTTAAAAGAACAAATCAGAGACTTTGACCAAAAGGCTGAAGTTTCAGAAATTGGTTGGGTCCTCTCTGTAGGAGATGGTATCGCCCGCGTTTATGGCTTGGATAATGTTCAAGCAGGTGAAATGGTTGCCTTTTCAAATGGCGTGCGTGGTATGGCGCTCAATCTGGAAGTCGATAATGTCGGGGTGGTGATCTTTGGCTCTGATCGTGATATCCGTGAAGGAGATACCGTTAAACGGTTGGGCGCTATTGTCGATGTTCCTGTGGGACCAGCTTTACTTGGGCGTGTTGTCGATGCATTGGGAAATCCTATAGATGGTAAGGGTCCTCTTAAGGCAACAGAACGCCGTCGTGTTGATGTTAAGGCGCCGGGAATTATTCCACGTCAATCTGTGCATGAACCAATGTCAACTGGATTAAAAGCTATTGATGCTCTCATTCCTATTGGGCGTGGACAGCGTGAGTTGGTAATCGGTGATCGGCAGACAGGAAAAACAGCGATTTTGCTCGATACATTTTTAAACCAGAGGCCTTTCCATGAAAAAAATTCAGGGCAAGAACAGGATAAGGTCTATTGTATTTATGTGGCTATCGGTCAAAAACGTTCAACGGTGGCACAGTTTGTTAAAATTCTAGAAGAACGCGGTGCCCTTGAATATTCCATTATTGTTGCGGCAACTGCTTCTGATCCTGCTCCCTTGCAGTTTATTGCACCTCTTGCTGGATGTGCAATGGGAGAATATTTTCGTGACAATGGCCAACATGCTTTGATCGGTTATGATGATCTGTCAAAACAGGCGGTGGCTTATCGTCAGATGTCCCTTTTGCTTCGTCGTCCTCCTGGGCGTGAGGCTTATCCTGGTGATGTTTTCTATCTTCATTCACGCCTTTTAGAGCGCGCGGCAAAACTCAATGCAGAAAATGGTTCTGGATCTTTGACGGCTTTGCCTGTCATTGAAACGCAAGCAAATGACGTTTCTGCTTATATTCCTACAAATGTGATTTCCATTACCGATGGACAGATTTTCTTGGAAACCAATTTGTTTTATCAAGGGATTCGTCCTGCTGTGAATGTTGGTCTTTCCGTGTCCCGTGTTGGTTCTGCTGCACAAATTAAAGCGATGAAGCAAGTGGCTGGTTCGATTAAGGGGGAACTGGCACAATATCGTGAAATGGCTGCTTTTGCGCAGTTTGGTTCTGATTTGGATGCTTCAACGCAGCGTCTTTTAAATCGTGGTGCGCGTTTGACGGAGCTTTTAAAGCAACCACAATTTTCTCCTCTTAAAACAGAAGAGCAGGTTGCTGTCATTTTCGCTGGGGTGAATGGTTACCTTGATTCTTTGGCTGTTGGGGATGTCGCGCGCTTTGAACAAGGGCTTTTGACACTTTTACGTAGCGATTATCAAGACCTCTTACAGGCAATTGCTGAGCAAAAACAGCTAACCGATGAACTTAAGAAGAAGTTGCTTACTGTTCTTAAGTCTTATGCGAAGAATTTTTCGTGATGAAGTGATGGAATGCTTAAATGGCGTCGTTGAAGGATCTTAGAGACCGTATCGCCTCGGTTAAGGCAACACAGAAGATTACCAAAGCCATGCAAATGGTGGCGGCAGCAAAGTTGCACCGTGCACAAGAAGCGGCGCGTTCTGCACGTCCTTATGCACAGCGTATGGCTGATGTTTTAGCCAGTGTTGCCGCCGATGTTGATGGAATTGATGCTCCGCCTCTTATGCGAGGAACAGGACGAGATGATGTCCATCTTTTGGTGGTCTTTACTGCTGAGCGCGGGCTTTGTGGTGCTTTTAATGTGCAGATTGCACGCCGTGCCCGTGAACAGATTAAGGCACTGCTTGCTGCTGGTAAAGTTGTTAAGATTTTGACCGTGGGAAAAAAGGGTGCTGATATTTTATCGCGTGATTACAAAGCTTTGATGATTGATCACATCGATTTGCATGCTGTAAAACGCATTGGTTTTGCTGAGGCAGCCATGATTAGCCAACGAATCATTGATTTATTCAATGAAGGGGTATTTGATGTTTGTACGCTGTTTTATTCTGAATTTGTTTCCGTGATTAATCAGCGCCCGATGGCTTTTTGTTTAATTCCAACGCTTTCCCCAAAAGAGGCGATGGAGAAAAATGATGTTGTGGGAAAAGCAGATAAAGGCGATGTTTCACAGCAAATTGTTTATGAATATGAACCCGATGCTGTCTCTCTTTTGGATGAACTTGTTCCACGTAATCTTTCTGTGCAAATCTTTCGGGCTTTGCTGGAAAATATCGCTGGCGAAATGGGTGCGAAGATGACGGCCATGGACAATGCATCGCGCAATGCAGGTGAAATGATTAATAAATTGACGGTGGCTTATAATCGTCAGCGTCAGGCACAGATCACAACAGAATTGATCGAAATTATTGCGGGCGCTGAAGCGCTGTAAATTGAAAAGGTAAGGATTGATGGTAAAAGCAGTGACGTCAAGTAAGGAAGCAGCAAAAGTTGAAAAAAAGAAACCAGCTGCTCGTTCAGGCGTGAAAAAAGCCGCCTCGAAATCTCAAACAAGTGTAAAGGATTCTCCTACGCCTGTGCAGAGTGCTTCTGGAAATACCCCTGTAAAGAAAAATGCCTATGCTAAAGGTGCTGTTGGTGAGATCAAACAGGTTATTGGTGCTGTTGTCGATGTGAAGTTTGAAGGCCATTTGCCAAATATTCTTAATGCATTGGAAACCGATAATTTAGGCAATCGATTGGTTTTGGAAGTTGCGCAGCATTTGGGTGAAAATACTGTGCGTACCATTGCTATGGATACCACTGATGGGCTTGTTCGTGGTCAAAAGGTTTTTGATACAGGAACACAGATTAGTGTGCCCGTTGGTGAAGCAACTCTTGGGCGGATTATGAATGTTATTGGAGAACCCGTTGATAATGTGGGGCCAATTGCAACAACCAAAACGCGCTCTATTCACCAAAATGCTCCTGAATATGTCGAACAATCAACCGTTTCAGAAATTCTTGTCACTGGGATTAAAGTCGTTGATTTGTTAGCACCTTATTCTAAAGGTGGTAAGATTGGTTTGTTTGGTGGTGCTGGGGTTGGTAAAACCGTGCTTATTATGGAACTTATCAACAATATTGCAAAGGCGCATGGTGGATATTCCGTGTTTGCTGGGGTTGGAGAACGCACACGTGAGGGAAATGATCTTTATTATGAAATGATCGAAAGTCGTGTGAATGTAAATCCAAAAGAGAATAATGGTTCAACAGAAGGTTCAAAATGTGCACTCGTTTATGGGCAAATGAATGAACCACCAGGAGCTCGTGCACGTGTGGCGCTTTCTGGCTTGACTATTGCAGAAAGTTTCCGTGATGAGGGGCAAGATGTTCTCTTTTTCGTGGATAATATTTTCCGTTTTACCCAAGCAGGGGCCGAAGTCTCTGCTCTTTTGGGGCGTATTCCTTCTGCTGTGGGATATCAGCCAACTTTGGCAACCGATATGGGAGCTTTGCAAGAACGTATTACCAGTACAAAAACTGGCTCCATTACCTCAGTTCAGGCGATTTATGTTCCAGCTGATGACTTGACCGATCCAGCTCCTGCAACATCTTTTGCCCATTTGGATGCAACAACTGTTCTTTCTCGTTCAATTGCCGAAAAGGGAATTTATCCAGCCGTTGATCCACTTGATTCTTTCTCACGCATGCTTGACCCATTGGTTGTGGGTGAGGAGCATTATACTGTGGCTTGTCAAGTGCAAACCATTTTGCAACGCTATAGAGCACTGCAGGATATTATCGCTATTCTTGGAATGGATGAACTTTCTGAAGATGATAAGTTGTTGGTGGGGCGGGCGCGTAAAATTGAACGTTTCCTTTCGCAACCCTTCCATGTGGCAGAAGCTTTTACCGGTTCACCAGGTAAACTGGTATCTTTGGAAGAAACAATTAAGGGCTTTAAGGGGCTTTGTGCTGGTGATTATGATGATTTACCAGAATCCGCTTTTTATATGGTTGGTTCCATTGATGAAGCCATTGAAAAAGGAAAGCGTCTCATTGCAGAGGCTTCTTCATAAGAAGATATCCGTCAATGAATGCTTGTTGGTAAGTAAACACAGCAAGAGGTCTTAATACAGCCTCGTGGAGATTTTTGTGGAACACAATAGAGAAGAGCATTTTTTGTTTGAACTGGTCTCGCCTGAAAAAATTGTCTTTTCAGAGCAAGTGAAATCCGTTGTTCTTCCTTCAGCGTCAGGTGCTCTGACAGTGATGGCGCATCATGCACCGCTGGTGGCAAGTATTGTATTGGGCAGTGTTCGTATTCATAGCTCTGCAGGGGAAAAGCTCTTTGCTGTTTGCGGTGGTGTTGCAAATATTACTGCTTCAGGTTGTTCTCTTTTGGTGGAGCATGTTGTTGCTGTCGAAAAGCTTTCTTTTGATGCGCTGGAGCAGAAAATTTTGCAAGTGCAAGCAACCTTGGAAGGGGGAACAAGTGATGAGACAAGTCATAAGGTCAAAGCGTTTTTTCATCAATTAATGGCTGAAGATCTTGGGGTAACAGAGGCGTAAAGGATTATACAGGAATAAAGCGACATGGGCGGAAAAAAGAGTACGGTTATGTCTGCTAAAAGAGGAGGAAAACCTTTTCCCAATCCTGGTCTTGTTTTCGCAGGGCCTTTGCCAAAATGTTTGGTGTATATTTTTGCCTCTTTTATTTTGCAGTGGGCTTATGGCTTAGGGGCAAATGTTGTTCAGTCTAACATTGTTCATCTTACCGGTGGCTTCCACGCAACGCTCACCGAAACAACATGGTTGGTTGCAGCTTATATGGCACCCAATGTGAGCGTTGCCATTATGTTGATCAAAATTCGCTACCAGTTTGGGCTGCGTGCTTTTGCTGAATTATCAATCCTTGGCTTCGTGTTGGTTTGTGTTTTGCAGCTCTTTGTTACGGATTTGCGTTCCGCACTGATCATTCGCTTCTTTGCTGGGATTGCTGCTGCCCCCATGGCTTCACTCGCATTTCTTTATATGATGGAGGCTTTTGCACCAGCAAAGAAGTTTACCGTTGCTCTGAGTTTGAATTATATGAATGCTGCCCTAGCAGCACCCTTATCGCGTTTGATTTCGCCGGATTTATTGGAAAATGGTGGATTTTCGAGTCTTTCAGCATTGGAGATGGGGCTGGTTCTTATCAGTTTGGGATGTATCTATGCTCTTCCACTAACCCCTGTGGTACGCAACAAGGTCATTCAGAAATTAGACTGGTTGAGCTATGGTCTGATTGCTCTGGGCCTTGGACTCAATGCAGTGATTATGTCTGTTGGTATCTTATATTGGTGGTATGAAGCGCCTTGGATTGGTTGGGGACTTGCTCTTGCCGTTTTCTCTTTGACTCTTGCCATTATGATTGAACTTAATAGAGAAAATCCTTTGATTGATCTGCGTTGGCTTTTCAGTAAAGAAATGGTGTACTCTGTTCTCATTTTATTTATCTTTCATGTTTTTTTGTTAGAACGCTCAACTTTAGCAGTCGGTTTTTTTAATCTTTTTGGTTTATTAAATCGTGAAATGACACCCATGTATTTGGCGATTATATTGGGGACTCTTTTAGGGGGAGCGGTTTGTGTGTTTTTTTTACGTGTTGGGCGTGAAGATTATTTTTATCTTATCTCTTTGGGCTGTTTGGCTCTTGGGGCATATTTAGACAGCCATGTAAACCATTTAACCAATCCTCAAGATATGATGCTCAGTCAAGGATTGGTGAGTTTTAGTTATGCACTTTTTTTACCGCCTGCTCTTTGTCGAGGATTTGTGATATCGGGTGAGCGAGGGCCGCGTTACGTTCTTAGTTTTATTGCTGTTTTTCTGTTGACGCAAGTAACGGGCGGATTAATGGGGGCAGCTTTGTTTGGCAGTTTGCAATTTTTTTTCGCTCATAAAAACTTTGAGATTTTAACACAAAATATTGTTGTCACCGACCCGCTTATTTCAGGGGAGATTAATAGCTTATTTTCTCCTTCTTATGATGTTTCTGTTTCTCACTTTTTGGGAAATGAGCAAGGAACATCTAGATTGATTGAAAAGTTTAAGTTAACAGCGAATATTTTTGCTTATGGTGATGTCTTTCGGCTGTATTTTTATATTGCTATAGTTGTATTTGCTGTTTTTCTTGTCAAAATATTTATAAAGTTATGTTCTTTTCATACATTCAAAAAGCAATTTCATGTTCGTGAAAAGGGGTGTAGAAAGTGATAAAAGCATTACGATCAAAAGCAACGCTTGTTGCATTCCTTTCTGGTGTTACTGGTATTTTGCTGATTTTATGGGCGTGGAGGCTTCCTCCTTTTGTCAGTACCATTCAAATAACCGATAATGCTTCCATTAAGGGCAATGTAACTTTGGTTAGTTCACGGATTTCAGGTGTCGTTTCACGGATTTATGTGCAAGATTATCAACGCGTTGAAAAGGGAATGCTCTTATTTGAACTCGATGATGCTTTGTTTCGCCAACAGTTGGCACGAGCACAGGCTGTTCTTGATTCAAAAAATGCAAAACTTGCAAGTATTATGTTGCAAGCTCAGATTTTACAAGGAGAAGTGAATGCTGCAGAAGCAGAATTAGCACGCTCAAAAGCGTTTTCCAATGCTCTGCCTGAAAACAAAAAGCTGGGCTTTGGTAGTGCTTCCAATGCTGTTTTTCGGCCTCTTTCGCAATTGTTGACAGCACTTGAAACAAAACGCCAATTGCAAAAACAGTTGGATCTTGAGCGGCAAAGTTTACAGTCAGACGTAGTAAGCGCAAAGGTTGGTGTTGAATTGGCTAAAATTAATCTCGACCATACCAAGATTTTATCTCCTAAAACAGGCTATATCGGCTTTGTGGGGGCCAGAGTAGGGCAATATGTTTTGCCAGGGGCACAATTGGTATCGGTTATTTCTGATGATATTTGGATTATTGCTAATTATAAGGAAACGCAACTTTCTCAGATGCGTGTGGGACAACCGGTTATTTTTTCTGTTGATGCATTGAACAATAAAAAATTAAAAGGACGCGTGCTTCGATTCGCACCTGCAACAGGTTCAGAATTTTCTTTGTTAAAAACGGATACAACAATTGGCAATTTTATTAAAATTGCGCAGCGCATTTCTGTTCGTATTGCAATAGATCCCGGACAGGAGGGGGTTGAAAAGCTCATTCCTGGTATGTCTGTTGTCACATATGTAGATACTTCGCAACGCGCCAATTCTGGAGGTTAGAATTTTGGGTTTCTTGAGTTTGATTTTTATACCTTTTTCTTATAGCAAGTGGACATTCACTTTGGAGGATTTCATTTGGTTTGTCATGATGCACCTCTTTAAGCTTATATCTGCTCTGTTGTAAAATATTATTCTTCAAAGTGCTGATTAAGCTTCATTCATGTGTTCTCGAGAAAAGCAATCTGTTATCAGATTGATGATGTGGAGGAGCTCTCATCGGTGAAGATGGAATATATCTTTTATCGAGCTGATTGTGCCGTTCTGTCACATTTTTAATGTTATGATTTTTAAGATATAAAAAAATGCCCGATGTAAAACGGGCATTAAAAGGGCTGGTTGTGTTGTTAATGTTTGCGTACTAGAAAAAAGCCAGCCAAGACCAATCCTGCTGCTAAGGCAAGGGTTGTTTTAGGGTGCTCTTTTACTTTTTTCTTTAATTCTGTAGCGTGCTCGTTGAGATGAACAAGCGCGTGACGCCCTTTTTGTTTCCATGTGTCAAGGAGGTCAGAGATATTTTCAAAGCTATCATTATGAAAACCTCCACGGCTTACAGGGACAAGTTCATTTTTTAATTGTGCGATGCGTTTTTTAATTTTAGCATTTTGGGTGTTGGTTGAAAATAACCACATTTGTTGACTCCTTCATGTGTTATATTGTTTTACGAAAATTGGAATTTTGTGTGGTGTTTTGCTATAACGGCTTGAAAATTGAAAGGTTGCATTAATGGCGCTTTTTGTTGTTCATGTAAAAGGGTAAGGTAGATGCTTTGGTTGAATGAAACGGTATCTTTTTACATGAGATTGCAATAAGCATTTTTTGTCATGCTGTAAAAATTGTCTTTTAAGGGGGATATAAGATACTAAGCATACGGCCTTGTCTTTGTTTGATTTCTGTTTTCTTTTGAATGAACCAGGTGTAAAAGTATAAAATTGAACGAGATATTTAGGATAGGACTTATCCAATGGTTTCTTGAAATGAATGAAACCTGTCAGGTCCATCACAAAAGTGATGATGAGGTGAGGGCTCCCGCGAGAGCCTCATCTGTAATGAGGTTGGTGATTTTGAAGGAATTTTGATCCTTAAGGGGGAAGATGAGACCAAAATGATGGTCGATAAGCGCTGGATTTTGAAAATTTGAGGACTCGATGAGCACTGCGTATTTTTTATCTAAACCCCTTGAGCGTCGTCGCTCTGTTGCTGTTGCTGTTGGTGATGTGATGGTTGGTGGTCATCATCCAATTGTTGTTCAGTCAATGACCAATACCGATACTGCTGATGTCGATGCAACCGTTTCGCAAGTTGCAGCTCTTTGGCAAGCTGGTTCCCGATTGGTGCGCATCACCGTTGATCGTGATGAAGCTGCTGCTGCTGTGCCTAAAATACGTGAGCGATTGGAGCGATTGGGCTTTTTTGTACCATTGGTGGGAGATTTTCATTATATTGGGCATAAACTTTTAGCAGAACATCCTGCTTGTGCACAGGCGCTGGCAAAATATCGGATTAATCCTGGAAATGTCGGTTTTGGTGCAAAGAAGGATCGCCAGTTTGCAGAAATTATCGAGATCGCTTGCCAATATGGCAAAGCTATTCGCATTGGGGTGAATTGGGGGTCTCTTGATAATGCATTGTTGACACAGCTTATGAATGAAAATGCAAAACAGGAAAATCCCTTATCGGTTGCTGAAGTCATGCGAGAAACGGTTGTGCAATCGGCTTTGCTTTCGGCTGCTTTCGCAGAAGAGCTTGGATTGGGGCGGGATAAAATTATTCTTTCTGCTAAGGTGAGTGATGTGCAAGATCTTATTGCTGTCTGTAGCAGTTTGGCAGAGCGTTGTGATTATGCGCTCCATTTGGGATTGACCGAAGCAGGAATGGGAACAAAGGGTGTTGTTGCTTCTTCTGTGGCTTTGGGAATTTTGTTACAGCAAGGAATTGGCGATACCATCCGTATTTCCTTAACGCCTGAACCTGGTGGAGATCGGACACGGGAAGTAAAGGTGGGGCAAGAACTTTTGCAGGCGATGGGGTTTCAGCAATTTTTGCCTGTTGTTACTGCTTGTCCTGGATGTGGTCGCACAACCTCGACAGTGTTTCAGCAATTGGCACAAAAAATTGAAGCAGATTTACACAAAAATATGCCTGTTTGGCGTGAAAAATATCCTGGGGTTGAAAGTTTAAAGGTTGCTGTGATGGGCTGTATCGTCAATGGACCGGGAGAATCAAAACATGCTGATATTGGTATTTCATTGCCCGGAGTGGGCGAAAATCCAGCAGCACCTGTTTTTATTGAGGGACAGAAAGTAAAAACTTTGCGTGGGGAGCACATTGCGGAAGAATTTGAAACACTTTTGAGTGAGTATATCCATACACGCTTTGGGCAAGCTTGAAAAAAGAAAAGCTTTGCATGTTCTGTTGCTGGTGTTCTTTGTTGTGTGCGTTGGTGCGCTTTTCCTTTCTGTCTGTTGTCTTAAAGCGGGGCGTTTATTGGAGGTATATTATGGTGCCAAAAGGGTAACAGACGTCCCGTTTGTTTCTCTTCTTATGCTTTGTTTTGAGTGTTTTTAGTGGTGGATGGGGAGTTAATTCTTACGTGTTGCACTAAAGCGAGCAGCTTGTTGGAGTGGTTTTGCTTTGGGACCAAAAGGGAGAAGAAGCGTTTCTGCTTTAGCAATCAGTTCGTCTCGCTTTTTTTGTGTTTCTTCAATGCCATAAAGACGAACAAAAGTGGCTTTTTGTGCAGATTCATCTTTGCCAGCAGTTTTGCCCAGAATTTCGCTGCTGGTGGTGACATCAAGAAGGTCATCGGTTAATTGAAAGGCTAAACCAAGATAGGTGCCAAAAGTAGTAAGTTTTTCTGTCAATTCTTGCGAAGCATTGGCGATGATTGCTCCTGCTTGGCAAGCAAAGCTTATAAGAGCAGCCGTTTTCATGCGTTGTAGTGTGATAATATCATCGCTTTCTTGCGGTTTTTTTTCTGCTTCAATGTCAAGCATTTGACCGCCTATCATCCCACCAAGCCCTGATGCTTGTGCAAGTGCTGTGATCAGCTTTATTCTGTTGTCAAAAGAAACTGCGTGAGTTTTATGGGCAATGATTTCAAAGGCAAATGTCAGAAGAGCATTGCCTGCCAGAATCGCTGTTGCTTCATCAAATGCTTTGTGGACAGTGGGTTTGCCACGTCGGAGTATGTCGTTATCCATGGCGGGAAGATCATCATGTATAAGCGAATAACAGTGAACACACTCTAAAGCACAGGCAACATCAAGAGCGTTTTCTGCAGGAATATCAAAAAGGGCACTGCTTTGAAGTACAAGAAAAGGACGTAGGCGTTTTCCACCATTCAATACCCCATAACGCATGGCTTTCATCAACATCTCAGGGCGGGAAATTTCACCCTTTTGAGTTTGAGCACTCAGCAGTGTGTTAAGCCGACTTTCAACGCTTTGGCCGTGCTTTGCAAGAAGGGTGGTAAATTCGTGCATTCTTGCTTCCTTTGGTTTAGCAAAATAAAATCTTGGAACTGACAAAAAAGGCTGTTGCTTTTTCTTGTTTTTATCAATTTGCTTTAACATTTATGAAAAAATCAATTGCCCTTTTGCTCCTTATTCTCACTCTATGCGAGAGTCTCTGCTAAAGCCAAACAAAAATTGCATGAAAGACTTCAATGAGAGATTTTTAATCAGTGTATAAAACTTTCAAGTCTGAGTCATGCTATTGTCTTTTATGACATCAATCTTGGTCATTGTGGTAATAGTATTGTCATTTTTGACATTGCCTCTTCTGTTTAATCAGTGTATAAGACAGTCAAATTTTATAGTGTTTTTGATAAAAGCATTGTCATTCTTGGCATTGCTTTTTCTGTTTTAGTGGATTTGGAGTGTCTCTTTATGGCTGTACCTAAACGAAAAACCTCTCCTTCAAAGCGGGGTATGCGCCGTTCGGCTGATGCCTTGAAGGCGCCAACTTATATCGAGGATAAAAATTCTGGTGAACTACGCCGCCCTCATCATGTTGATTTGAAAACAGGGATGTATCGTGGCCGTGTGGTTTTGACACCTAAAGATTGAGTGTTTTATCTTTTTATGAAGTGATAAGACCCATCTTATGCGCAGACTTGTGTGTTCACGAGTCTGATGCGATTCTTGGTTATTTTTATCAATGTGAATATTAAAATATAAAATTTTCTTCTCATGCAGTGGATGAGAGCAATCTTGTTATCTTGATAGATAAGTTGGTTGCTTCTCTATGCGTTTTGTGTGCCCTGTTGCTTGTGAGAGAGGCGTGAAATCATTTTCTTTTGGACTGAATAAGTGCGCTTTGTGAGAAATCTTTCCCTTAAAGAATGGGTTAAAGGCACAAGATAAAAGAATTCAAGAAAAATTGATATTGTAATTTTTTTGCAAATATAAAATTGCAATAATACTTATGTTCTGTTCATTTTAGCAATATATTATCGGATGGAGATATTGGGTAGATTTTTTGAAATTTTTTTTCATGAAAAACTTGATGGCATGAAAAAACCGGCAATATGCCGGTTTTGTTTCATTTTTATGGTATGGAAAAACTATTTCTTACACAGCATAAACAGCTTCATCACTTGTTGTTGCTTCATCTCTTTTCGCTTTAAATTCACGCTTTGGTTTGTTTGAGAGATGCATCTCTATGAGATTGATAGTTTCTGTTTCAGAAAGACTATTGATCACAGCAATTTCACGGGCCATTCTTTCAAGTGCAGCAGTATAAAGTTGACGCTCAGAGTAAGATTGTTCAGGCTGTAGGTTAGAGCGAAAAAGATCGCGTACTACTTCAGCAATACAAATGAGATCTCCAGAATTGATTTTAGCATCATATTCTTGAGCACGACGTGACCACATAGTGCGTTTAACGCGTGCTTTTCCGTGTAGGACTTTTAATGCGCGTTCAACAGAGTCAACAGCAGATAATTTGCGCATTCCAACAGAAATAGCTTTTGCAATGGGGACTTTAACATCCATTTTATCTTTCGCAAAATGAATGACAAAAAGTTTTAATTTATGTCCTGCAACCTCTTGATCTTCAATTGCTATAATTTGCCCCACTCCATGGGTTGGATAGACGATATATTCAGAAGTTGTAAAACCTTTAGCCTTGGAGGATGTTCCGTGTTGGGATGCCATATCTTAGTTTACTCCCTTTATGACCAACAAATGTATCGGAAAACAGGCTATAAACCTGAGGGTTGAGTGTTCTTTAACCAAGTATATTACACTAATTGAATGAGCATAAAAGTTGAGTACTTTTAAATTCAACAAAAAATACATTGCTTTCTAAAAAAAGCAATGAACAATACTTAGAAAGATAGTCTTATAAAGAGAACACTAACATCAAAATTCAAAAGAATCAATCATTTCGCTTAAGAATTTTTATTGTTACAAAAGAACTTTCTTAATTTATTTTAAACGTTATCTATCTCTTCTTTGGAGGCAATGAATTTGGAGGCAATGAATTTGGAGGCAATGAATTTGGAGGCAATGAATTTGGAGGCAATGAATTTGGAGGCAGTGAATTTGGAGGCAGTGAATTTGGAGGCAGTGAATTTGGAGGCAGTGAATTTGGAGGCAGTGAATTTGGAGGCAGTGAATTTGGAGGCAGTGAACCTCTGAATCTTTTTGTGTCGTTCAATGAGGAGATTTATTTGCATAATGAAATTTAAATTTTAACCATTTTTCTACACTTAGCTCTGTATCAGATACAATGCCTTGTGCTGAGTATTATTCTGCAAGCATGTGATATACACTGTATTATTATTTGTCGCCGCTTCCTGGATTTTCTGAAAAATACTGTTCTAATTTATTTGGAACGCCATCCAATTCTTTTGCTTGAGGTAGAGGGTCTTTTTTTGTGGTTAAATTGGGCCATTTGGTGGCATAAAGAAGATTAAGTTCTAACCACTTTTCTAATCCTGGCTCCGTATCAGGTAAAATGGCTTCTGCTGGGCATTCTGGCACACAAACACCACAATCGATGCATTCATCGGGGTGAATGACAAGCATGTTTTCACCTTCATAAAAACAATCAACGGGGCAGACTTCAACGCAATCCGTATATTTGCAGTGAATGCAGTTGTCGGTTACTACGTGGGCCAAGATCGAACTCCGTTTTTATTTTAGTGATCTTTGGAGGAAACTATGTCTTTGCTATTTTTGAGTTGATCACGAAGTGCTGCTAATTTTGCAAAAGGTGAATCCGGATTAGGGAGTTTTTCTCTTTGAAGTGATTTATTATTCACACGTTTGTTGTGATGTTTGTGAAATTTATAAGAAACTTTCCTCTGTGATGTGGTCTCTTGAGGACTCTTTTCATTTGCACTTTCCCCTTTTTTGAAAGCTTTTTTTGGTTTATTTTGCCACTTATAGCCAGATTTATCACGCTTTTTTTGTGTGTTGTGCTGAAAGTGGTAATTATAGCGCCATAGTAAAACAACTTTTTCTTCTGCTGCAATGTGTTTTTGTTTGGCAAAATCGCCAACAGGTTCTGCTGCTGGTAAAGTATCTATGGTATGGGATTGTGTTTCAAAATAAGGAGAAGCAGTATTTGTTTCTTCTTGTGGGGTAGGCATTGTTTGCCATTGAGCGCCAACGCATTCTGCCGCTGGAATATTTTGTGCTGTTGTGCAGCTATGAGCCGAAGTCTTATGTGTCAAGAGATGTTCTTCAAAGGCAGTACTGCTTATGGCACGCGATTGATAGCCAAGTCCTTTGAGAATTTCTTCCATATCCGTTCCATTGGCTCCAAGAATCGACATCATGGTTGGCGTGACAAAAAAGCTTTTTCCATCATAGGCACCTTCAGGTCTGGGGTCGCTGCCTTGTTTCCAATGAAGGGTAGGGCGGATGAGGTTGGCAAGACGTTCCAAAATATCAATGCGTACAGCACGTTGTCCTAAAATTCGGTAACCCGCTAACTGATAAAATTGCTGATTATAACTAGAATCAACAGCCAAAGAGGTTCGTCCAACAGATAACGCTGCAAAAATTTCTCCTAAACCCGTTTGGTCATGACCCTCATTTTGAAGATTCCATAACAGTGTAACAGCTTGAACGGGAACTGGTTTTAACATTCCTGCAATATAAATATGAAAAGCCCCAAAACGCACACCTAGCCGTCTCAGCACAGAACGTGATTCTTGGTCAAGATTTTTAACAATTTCGGCAACTTCTCGGCGCGGTAAAATGCCTAAAGAATCAATAAGTTTTGAAGCAAGAGTGCTCGTTGAATCCGTCAAATTATCAGCATTGCGCAAATCAAACAGTGGTTGGAGAGCTGTTTCAAAATGAAAGGTCACAAAACGCTCTAAGCGTTTTACCACGCTATCGCGAGCTTCTCCGGTTAATTGCGCATCTGCTAAAACAATCAGCTTGGGTTTTAAAAAATCTTCTGCTGCAACAAGTTGCCCTACGGGTTGACCAATCCAGCGCACAATCCCATCAGAACTAAGGGTAAAATCTTTATTGGCACAAGCAGAAAAACGCATTGCACGTTTGGAAAAAGCAAGAATCAAATTTTCATTCTCTATGGAATTTTGCATATCTGTTGCTTGATCACTCTTGGTCTTGTTGGCATAAAAACGAAAACCTTCAAATTTGCCATTGCCATGTTTTTCAATAAGAATATCATCCTGAAAAATAGTATTCTGTTGAACAATCTTGCTATCCATGGGTATTTTCTTTCTCAGTACTAGACTGGTAAAAAGCTTATTCTTGATAATTCCATCATTATGCTTTTCCTTTAACACGTTTGTTGCCTTTGCTTCAATCATTCTTGTCGCTTTTTGACGTTTCTTTTTGCTCCCTTAGCTTTAAATATTTTCATTTTTTCGTTTATCTTGCAATATTTCATAGAGGGTAATTACACGTATTGGTTGCATTGTAAAGATAAAAGCATATAATAAGATCTTTATTTAAGCGATTAAGTAAGCCGATAGTTAAAAAAACAGCATTCGTTTTTTCTGATCTTTTTCCTTTTTCTGTTTTGTCGAAAAATATGAGAAGGGAAGTTTTCTTGGACATCTTTTGCTGATAACAGGCCTATTGTCTGCTGTTTTGTAAGTAAAATTATCTTTTAATGTGAATAAGTTTTACGATGATTATAAAAAAAACCGTTGCGATTATAAAATTACACGTTAAAGTAGTGATATATGAATAAACAACTTTAACGTTCTTTTTTTAAGAAAGAACAGTGATGTCGTTACCAAATCAATTTTGATAATTTTAATCGCAAGGGGTTATTATGGGTAATCTTTCAAATGCTGTTTACAAAGGCAGCAAAAATTATAGCGACGCAGATAAAAGCTTGGGACGTGATATGATGCGTTCTGCTATGCAAGCGCCTTATCTTGAACGACAAAAAGAGCATGATTTGGCTCTGCGGTGGAAAGATAAACGTGATGATGATGCTATGCATCAAATTGCAGCTGCTCATATGCGTTTGGTGATTGCGATTGCTAACCGTTTTAAACGTTTCAAAATGCCGTTGGGGGATCTGGTACAAGAAGGTTATGTGGGGTTATTGGAAGCTGCTGCACGTTTTGAACCTGATCGCGAAGTGCGTTTTTCAACTTATGCAACATGGTGGATACGTGCTTCTATTCAAGATTATATTTTACGAAATTGGTCTATTGTTCGAGGGGGAACCAGTTCTTCGCAAAAAGCCCTTTTCTTTAATCTTCGCCGTCTGCGGGCAAAATTGGTGCAGGATGATAATGCTCTTTCAAAGCAAGATATGTTTCGCACAATTGCTGAAAAGCTTGGCGTTTCTGTGCGTGATGTGGAAACAATGGATTTTCGTTTTTCCAGTTCTGATAATTCTTTAAGTGTTTCTATTTCTGAAAACAGTGATAATCCCATTGCTAAAATGGATGTTCTGGTGGACGAGAATCCCCTGCCTGATGCTTTAATTGAGCAAACAATTGACGGTCAAAGACGGACACAATGGCTGTATGATGCTTTGCAAATTCTCAATGAACGAGAGCTTGAAATTATTCGGTTTCGTCGCCTAAATGAAGAGGGAGCAACGCTCGAAGTTTTGGGCGAAAAGTTGGGAATCTCGAAAGAACGTGTGCGCCAAATTGAAGCACGCGCTTTGCAAAAGCTCCGTTCTGCTCTCCTTACCGTTCATTCAGAAGATGCTTACGAAATATAAGCGTTGAGGGGGCAAGCTACTTGGCAATGAGAAGGCGTGTTGCGTCCCGTTATGAGCGCAAAGCTGGATTGCTTGCTGCAGAAAAAATTTCAGAAAGCACAGCATCGAAGAGAATCAAAAGAGCAGAAGCAGAAAATGATAAAAAGTTGCTCTTATTCTATGATGATTTTGACATTTGTCCCTTCGCGTATCGTTTGCGTGGGGGAAAGCCCATTGAGTATGCGAAAGAGCTTTTCTTTATGCAGGGTGTTTTGCATTTTATTGGCAAGGGTTGTAACGCTTTCTCCCCGCTTAACCTGCACAATACGGATTCTCAAGGGTTTCAGCTTTTTTAACTGTGAGGATGAAAGGGTCTGAAAGCCTTGTACCGTTTGTGCGGCAATCGCTGCAAAATGTTGAGAATCATGTGGTGCTGCAGTTAAAAAACGAAAAATATGGTTGTTGAACAAAATGACAACCACATCAAATTGCCACTGTTCATTGGTTGCTCGTCCACGTGCTCCAGACAGCCCTTGAAGGGTGATGGGGTGAATAGATGATTCGTCTAATCCTGTAATCCAGCCACTTTTCAAATAATTGCTGGCAGATCTTTCAAAAACGCGTGGTAGAGAATCAAAACGAATGGCAATTTTTTCTGGTCCGCTGGCCCAAACGGTGTGCGCTGAATTTTCTATTGTGAAATTATGGGGAACGGAAAAAGCTACACGCAATTGCGGGTGGATAAAATGGTTTTCTCGCACAAAACCTGTTTGAGCGCTTCCACCAAAGATCATGCCATCAATGCTTTTTAAAAAAGAATCACAATCCGTGTTTCCTCTGTATCCTCTACTGATTTTATGTGCTTTTTTTTTCGCTAGACGAATTCGTTGTGGAGTGCTTGGATGATTTGCTAGGAAGTCTGAGGAGCTACTTGTCGTGCCTGAGAAATGACGAAAAGCGCTATAAGCTTCCATCGATTGGAGAAAGCGCGGGGAGGCAAACGGATCATAGCCCGCTTGTTTGAGCATCTCTAGGGCAATGGAATCGGCTTGAAGTTCCTGATTGCGTGAAAATTGTGCCAATTGTTGCTGCTCTTTTATGGGATTGTAAAGTTTGCTTGCATCATGGGTGAAGAGGTGTGACGATATATGCTGTGCACTTTTTAATTCGGCTTTCTTTTGCAGGCGTAAAATTCCGTGATTGGCAGTAATATGGGCTATTTCATGGGCCAGAATTGCTGCAATTTCTGAACAATCATTGGCCAATGCAAGCATGCCACGGGTGATGTAGATAGAGCCATTGGGGAGAGCAAATGCATTGATGCTCTCTGAATTTAAGATTGTGACAGAATAGTGTGGCTGAGAATTTTTTTGTGAAACGGCTGCCGCTGCCAGTTTTTGCACAATCTTTGCCAAGAGACGTTCAAGTTTTGCCTCATGATAGGTTCCGCCATATTTTTGCAAAATACGTGGGTGTTGTAGAGCGCTTAATGTGACATAGATATTGTTCTTGCTGGCACGTTTGATCGTTTCAGAAGAATCGGAAAAAAGCATATCATTTTTGGGAAAATGCGTATGGCAAGCAGAAAGGAGAACAGTGAGGCCTATGAGAGATGCTCTATAAATCTCAGTGCAAAAACAAAAGTTTCGTTGAAAAATTGGAGGGTGATGCCTCTTGTATACTTTGTTTTTGGACTGTATTCTGGCAAATTTCATTTGTATCTTTGTACGTGTTTTTTACAGGTAAGAAGAAACTTTTTAATAAGGATTCTTTTAGGATCTCTTGGGATTCTTCTGGATATAGCATGGTTATTGTCGACAAGAAATGGCTCTTTTTTAGAAAAAGATGCTCTATAAGGAAAAACATTACGGAAGGCAGAGTATAGAATGACAACATTTACAATATTGTTAAATGGAGATGTCTGTATCACTGATCGATTGCTCGCTCAAATTCACAATAGTCGGGTGATTGCTGCTGATGGTGGAATGCGTCATGCCGCTGCACTTCATGTGATGCCGGAATTGTGGTTGGGAGATTTCGATTCCTCTGATCAGACCTTGATAAGCCAATATCGTCATGTGGCGCGTGAGGTTTTTCCTTCTGATAAAGATATGACTGATAGTGCTTTGGCATGTGAGAGAGCTCTGCAAAAGGGCGCCAAAAAACTTATTTTGTGTGGTGCTTTTGGAGGAGAGCGGAGTGATCATAGTCTTTCTCATATGACAATGGCATTGGCAATGGCTGATAAAGGTCTTACAGTGTTGTTGACAAGTGGCCTTGAGGAAGGATGGCCAATTTTACCAAAGCTTATGTCATATGATTTACCTGATGGCTGTTTGTTTAGTATTATCGGTTTTTCTGATTTACAAGGCTTAATGCTTTCAGGAGTAAAATGGCCGCTTTGTAATAAAAATGTGTCTTTTGGTTCTTCTTTAACACTTTCTAACCGTATTTGTGGAACCTTTTCTTGCTATTTAGGTTCTGGAAAAGCTATATTGTTGGCGTCTGTACCTATTTCATAAAGCTCTTCCGGTATATTTGAGTAAGGGTAGGGGGGGCAAAGTGATGAAGTGCCGGCATGAATGATATATTTATGTATGATTAAGGAGAGGTTTTAATATGCTAAAATCATTTTTAAAAGTGGCCGTTGTTTCAGCCATTGGTTTAAGTACCGTGGCTTGTACCGCAAATGATGAGCGCGTTGCACGTTACGGCGTTGGTGGAGCAGCAATAGGTGCTTTGGCGGGAACAGCAATTGGAGGAAGTGCTCCTGGAGCAGCTTTGACCGGAGCAGCATTTGGTGCTTTGGCAGGAACAGTAACAGGGGCTGCTGTAAACCAGAAAAGACAACAAAGACGGCAGATTATTGTTCAGCAGCAGCCATTGTGCACGTATCGTGGGCGTAAAGGTCACTATTACAAAGCGCCTTGTGCGCAAAAAGTGCACGCTCCACAATTGTGTACTTATCGTGATGGAAGAGGTGTGATGTATAAGGCACCTTGTCCCTACCATGCTCATTAATGGTGGTGCCGCTCCTGCGGCTTGACCGCATTTTCCTAACCTTTGGAACAACGCCTTTGCTCAACCAAGCTTGCTTATCGGTTGAGCAAGGAGCGCGTATTGCCTTGGTGGGACGTAATGGTTGTGGAAAATCAACGCTGTTAAAAATTGCTGCAGGAATGATAGAGCCTAGTGGTGGCGAAATTTTTCGCCACCCTCATGTCACACTGCGTTATGTCGCGCAAAGTCCTGATTATGCAGGTTTTGAAGATATTAACGCTTATATAGAAGCGGGGCTGGATAATAACCCTGATGTTGCGTGGGTACACAAACTTCGCACAAATCTGGGATTTGTGGGAACTGAAAAATTAGCCACCCTTTCTGGGGGAGAAAAGCGGCGCCTTTCTCTGTTGCGCGCTCTTGCTGCAAAACCCGATATTCTTCTCTTAGATGAACCAACAAACCATCTTGATTTGCCAACCATTGAATGGCTGGAGGGGGTGTTATGTGCTTTACGTTCAGCCATTGTAGTGATTTCCCATGATCGGCGATTTTTGGAAAATGTTACCCACTCAACGCTATGGCTTGATCGAGGTGTCACCAAAAGGCTGGAGAAGCGTTTTTCAGAATTTGAAAATTGGCGCGATAAAGCATTGCAAGAAGAAGTTCTCGAGCAGCATAAATTAGGGCGGCAGATTGTTCGTGAAGAACAATGGTTGCGTTATGGGGTGAGCGCACGGCGTAAACGCAATGTGCGCCGTCTGGGAGAGTTAAAAGGACTGCGACTGCGTCATCAAACCTATAAAGGGCAACCGGGAAAGGCGCTGTTGAGCGCCGCTAAAAGTCATGAGTCTGGCCAATTGGTGCTAGAAGCAAAGAGAATTTCAAAATCCTATGGTGAGCGCGTGATTGTTAAAGATTTTTCTTTACGTATTCAGCGTGGCGATCGAATCGGTTTGGTGGGGCCTAATGGGATCGGAAAAACAACACTGATTTCCACTTTAATTGGGCAGGAACCGCTGGATAGTGGAACGGTGAGGCATGGATATAACCTTTCTATGGCTTGGCTTGATCAACAGCGTATTCTCAATGAAGAAGAAACTTTAGCGCATTATCTCACAGAGGGGAGGGGAGAGACTCTTGTGATCAATGGGCAAGAGCGCCATGTGGTTTCTTATATGAAAGATTTTTTGTTTTTACCCGAACAAGCACGGACTCCACTCAAAGAATTTTCAGGGGGAGAAAGAGCACGCCTTATGCTTGCCAGACTGCTTTCACGTCCGGCAAATTTTTTGATTCTTGATGAACCAACCAATGACTTGGATATGGAAACATTGGATTTGTTACAGGAATTTATCGCTGATTTTGCTGGAACAGTGTTGTTGGTAAGCCATGACCGAGACTTTTTAGATCGCACCGTGACCCATATGTTGGCGCCTCAAGGCGATGGTCAGTGGATTTTATATGCTGGTGGCTATAGTGATATGACTGCACAAAATAAGCAAGCTGCATTGTTGCGGCGCAAAGATAAGGCATTATCACAGTGTAAAGTGCCAAAAAATCCTCGTACATGCGGGGGTGAAGATCTTAATGCGTCAACAAATCGCGGCTTGATGGGGCAGGAGAAAAAAAGGCCGCGTAAGCTTTCTTATAAGCAAGTTTATGCGCTGGAAAAATTGCCTGAACAAATCGCTGCTTTGCAGAATGAAATTAAAAAAATTGAACAAGAACTTTCTGATCCTGCACTCTATTGCAGCGATAGGGAGCGTTTTGAGCGTTTATCAAAAACACTAGAAGAGAAGAAAAAAAGTTTTACAGCCAAAGAAGAAGAATGGTTAGAACTTGAATTGTTGCGTGAAGATAGTGAGTGTATGCAATCATAAAAACGTTTTAGCGTTAATCTTTTGCAAGAGTATCTTTATAGATTGAGCTCATGCTTTGTCTTGGTTGCCTTTCTGTCTTTTTTATAAGATCTGTGTGTGCATTGGAGAGGAAAAAAGTTGCGCAAAAAACAATGATTGCAACTTGAATTTTTATACGAAGAACATCAATGCGCGGAGGGTGAAGAGATGTAGAAAATATCCTCCTAAAGAGGGGTGCAATATATCTTTACGCAACGGGTAAAAATGCCTTATGATGCTTTATTCTGCTCTTTTGGGTTATAAGGAGCATGAATGCGAGAGGTGAGAATGTGATCTCTCCATTGACCAGAAATCATCAGATAGTCTTTGGCGTAGCCTTCTTTTTCAAAATCAAGGCGCTGCAATAAATTTTCGCTTTTGATATTTTCTGGCATATAATTGGCCATTACTCTATGCAGATGGTAAACATCAAAGATATGGCGTATGAGAGAAGATAAAATCTCGAACATGAGACCTTGGCCTTGTTGTTTTTCATCTAGAGAAAAACCAAGATGGCAGGCTTGAAAAACACCGCGAACCACATTGGTAAAATTCACTACGGCAATAATGGTACTGTCATTTTTCAATCGTGTGACATAGCGATAGGCGCATCCTTGTACGCTTTCATGTGCAAAAGCCTTTGCACGTATTTCCCAAGCTTTTAGGGTGTGGTAATCATCAGATCTTACCGGTTCAAAGGGACGAAGATGGTTTTCATTGCGCAGGTGATAGGAAGAGAGTTCAGCTGCATCCTCTAAACGGATCAAGGTGGAAATTGTGCGTTTTGTTGTAATTGTCATCGCCATCTCTCCATGAAAATATGTTTTCTTAATCTCTTTCGTGTCTCTTTTTATATGTCTTTTTCGTTTTCGGGAAATTTATGGTAAAAGGCGAGGAAATTAAGGGGGGATTTTGTTAAAGGCGCTCGATTTTGCCTAAAGGGTATTGAAGACTATAGAAGGCTATAAAATGAGAGGAAAAAGTTATAATTGGCTATTCTTTTCATCATATATCATTGCTTTTAATTATACTTTGCGGTGATTGTTTTCTTTTAAAATGACTCCTCTGTATAGAACTCTTATGTGCTTACTCTAAAATGCGAAGCTTTGATGTGCTCTTTTAGGGCGTAAATTCTTTATGCTTATGGGCGGTGTCTTTCTTGTTAGAGTCAATTTTTTATGGGAGTTTTGTGGAATTTTATGGCGAGATCTTTATTAGCTCTTTTGCCATTTGATTTGTGCAAAAATGCATATCTTGAGTAAAGAAGCACAAATATTAGAGGACTTATTGCAAATCTCTTGATGGTAAATCAAGTAAAACCCTTCTCCTTGCATATTATTAAGGAGAAGGGAGTGAAAAATCTTGAAGAGAAGGAAAAAAATGTCTGTTGTGAATACTCTCAGACGGCTTAAGAGTTTTTGCACTATTGGAGAAAGTATCATGAGCGTGCCGGTTTATATTTTGATTCAACGTAAAGATCGTCTCATGATTTTAGTGTTATCGCTTTTCATGAGATTCTTCAGCAACTCTTCAAGGAGCACGCATGAGATCATTTAGGGGCACTTTACACATTTGGGCCTAGCATGAAATGGGTTAAGGTTTGTCGCGAGGCGTTTTTATTAAGATAAGCGCATGTTAGCAATATAATGGTATCTTATGGCGGCATTCTATTCTATGCACTTTGTTTTGCTTAGGAATGTATCCCCCCCTTCATGCAACGTGTTGGCTCTCTTCTCCTCACAAGTTACATGAATAGTTTATAATAGCCTATTTTTGTTTTGGCAGAAGTCTCTCTGTCTGATTCTTTCTCTTTCTCATTTTGAGAAGATGGGAAAAGGTATTAGCTCATACCAAGTGCTTCTTTATAAAGCTGGATGATAGCTTCCTCTTCCATGCGTTCGTGTTCTTCTTTTTTACGCAGCCGTATAATACTTCGAACAGCTTTACTATCAAAGCCAGACCCTTTCAGTTCGGCATAGACCTCTTTAATATCCTCAGAAATGGTTTTTTTTCTTCTTCTAATCGTTCAATACGCTCGATAAAAGCGCGCAATTGGTTTACGGATATAGCATGTGTTTCATCAGTTACTGTGTTCATTGCATTTTTCTCCGGACTTTATATTGTAAGCTGTTTTTGTCAGCGATAAATTTTTGTTGGAAAAACTTGAAAAACACAAAGTTAATCAAGCTGTATCGTTTTTTTACAAATTGACTTTAAATATTTTGTAAAATTTTAAAATTATGCATTGATAAAAAGACACTCAGAAGTAAAAAAGGATAAAAATACACCTCTATAGATTGAAAGGTTTTTAAAAAAGAAAAGGGCTGTGTGCTTTGTTTTCATCACTTGCATGATAAAGGAGGTCTTGTGGTTGTCAAAAAACAAAAATGGAGAGGAGGGAAACTAAAAGTTTTTCTCGTGAGCATTTTGCTGTCGTGCTCATTTGTGGTTTTTGCAAAAGCTGATTTTAGAGTTTGTAATAACACTCAACAGTCCGTTGGTGTTGCTCTTGGCTATCCTACGCTTGCAGGTTGGGTGAGTGAGGGATGGTGGGTGCTACCAGAGGCAGGGTGTAAAACTTTAATTGAGGGGCCACTTTCTTCACGGTTTTATTATTTTTATGCCGAAGGTGCACAGAAAAAAAGCAACTGGTCAGGTTCTATAACCATGTGTGTGCAAGATAGCCAATTTACTATTCAAGGGGTTCATGATTGTTTTCCTCGAGGCTATCAAAAGGCTGAGTTTAAGGAAATTGATACAGGTAATCAAACCAGTTGGATGATACAGTTAACGGATGAGTCTTTGTTAAATGATTCGGTTATCAATTCTTCTTCTTCTTTTTCAGGAGGGACGCAGCCTTGAAGCGTGCTCGTAAAGTAAAAGTTATTGCTACTCTTGGTCCTTCTTCTTTTTCTCTTGCTATGATCGAAAAGCTTTTTAGGGCGGGAGCAGATGTTTTTCGCTTAAATATGAGCCACACGGACCGAGAAAAAATGGGGGAGTTGGTCAGGCATATCCGCGAAGTGGAAAAAATCGTTCAACGCCCCATCGGTATTTTGGTAGATTTGCAAGGACCAAAATTGCGTATCGGACATTTTACTAAAGGATATGAGGATTTGCGTGTTGGGCAAAGCTTTACCTTGGATGATCGTGATGTGCCAGGTGATGCACAGCGCGTTTATTTTCCACATAAGGATGTTTTAGCGGCTGTGAAACCAGGGGATCGGCTTTTGGTTGATGATGGAAAGTTGGAACTGCGTGCACAGCTGTGTAAGGGGAATTTGGTTGAGTGTCGCGTGGTTGCTGGAACCCGTATTTCTGATCGAAAAGGTGTGAGTTTTCCCGATACCGTTTTACCTTTTGGTTCGATAACACAAAAGGATAAGACTGATCTTCAGGCTGTTTTGCAACAACCTGTGGATTGGGTAGCCCTTTCTTTTATTCAACGCCCAGAAGATATTATGGCAGTGCGCCAATTGACGAAAAATAAAGTGTCGTTGATGGCTAAAATTGAAAAACCTCAAGCCTTAGAGCATATAGAAAAAATTATTGATATCTGTGATGGTATTATGATTGCACGGGGAGATCTTGGTGTGGAAATGCCATTGGAAAAGATTCCTGCACTGCAGATAGAATTGATCAGAGCCTGTCGTTTAGCAGGAAAACCGGTGGTGGTGGCAACACAAATGCTCGAATCTATGATTAGCTCTCCTGTGCCAACGCGTGCAGAAGTTTCGGATGTTGCTACAGCGGTGTATGCAGGCAGTGATGCTGTGATGTTGTCTGCTGAGTCTGCTGCTGGTCTTTATCCTGAAGAAGCCGTGTTGATGATGGATCGTATTGCGCGGCACATCGAACAAGATCACACCTATGCGACTCAGATTGGAGCAGCGCATCCTGCTCCCCAGACAACAGGAACCGATGCCATTTCTCTGGCGGCACGACAAATTGCTGAAACCCTTGCATTGGCAGTTATTGTTGCTTACACCACTTCAGGCACCACGGGTGTGCGTGCTTCACGGGAGCGTCCCAATAGACCTATTATTGCTTTATCACCTATTGTTGAAACAGCACGGCGTTTGGCTTTGGTTTGGGGGCTGCATTGTGTGGTAACTGAAGATGCACGCGATTTGGAGGATATGGTTGATCGTGCCGCAGCAATTGCTTTTCAAGAAGGCTTTTGCCAAGCAGGAGACCAATTCCTTGTAACAGCAGGTGTGCCCCTTGGTACGCCTGGTGCAACAAATCTTTTGCGTATTGCTACAGTTTCTCAAGATGGAACAAAGGGGCTTTAACAGAAACGTTTCGGCATGGACTTCTTTATGTTTTGCGTTGCATTGTATTTGTCAGCTGTTTGAGATAGGCAGAGTTTTTTGATGTTTAAAAACCCTTTATGCGCTCAGTGCTGCTGTTATGGTGCACTGATATTGTCTGCTGGATCCGCTGCCGCTCTTTGTTCTTAAGTAGGTGGGCTGATGATCGATCCTCTATTTGTCTCTACATCGCATAAGATCACACCTATGCGGCTCAGGTTTGGGTTCCTTTTCCAGAGTCGACGCGAATGTATGTCATTTTTCTTGCTTGCGTGATAGATCGCTGAAACAGATGCTCGCCGCTATCGTTGCTTGCACCGCTTTAGGAAGTCTGGGGGTGTGCTTTACCGGAACGTAAAGATAGGCCTCATTATATCTTATTACCTCTCGTGTAAACCGCACAGTGTTTGGTTTTGATTTAGAGCTACATCTGTGTGGGAAGCAAAATTGACAAGAGCTCAAAAGCATGATGCTGCTGTTGCTGTTCATTGTATGTAAAGTGGGAAGGATGAATTTTGCCTCATCCCACTTATGAGAGGGGCTTTTTGAGGGGGAGAATATTTTTTATTTGCTGCTCTTGCAATGTGCACGAGGCTTTTACCATTTTCTCGGTATGCTGATCTTTTTAAGATTTGTGTCGCTGGTCAATTGCAGATCAGAATTGATGTCTCTTTATGAATTTTCTTGTTCTTCAACATCAAAGCTGGTTTGGTTGTCCTGAAGCAATTGATTGGTGAGTTTTTCAATGCGTTCTGTGGTGTTTCGTATAATTCTCCCCATAGTGCGATCTCTTTCATTGTGTAGCCGCAAAAGAGCTTGGTAATCTTCTTGGAGTTTTTTATTTTCTCGTTGTATTTCTTCCATTTCATCGATAATCATAATACCGGCCATGACGGATAGACGATGGTCGCCAATTTCACCAAAATTTTTCTTTAAATGTGCGATATATTGGTCTAAGCGCCCCGCAAGTTCAATAAGATGCTCCTCTTGTCCTTTATTGCAAGCCATGCGATAAACTTTGCCATCAATGGTGACAGAAACAGTTTCCATATATTCAAACCTTCTATCTATCAATGACGACACGAATCGTTTCCATCGCTTTAATTAAACGTTTGGAAACTTCTTTGTTTGCTGCCTCTAGACGCTCAACTTGGGCTTCTGTTTTATCAAGCGCTTGGGCAAGATGGCTACGATCAGCGTTCGTTCTTTGTATTTCTTCTTCCCATTCGTTGTTTTTATCGATAACGGCATTGCGGTTTATAATGGTGATTTCTAAGGTTCTTAATGCTTTTTCTAATTGCTCCAAAGCATGGGGGAGAACCGTAGTTTCTTGATTCATAATATTCCTATCCCTTGGGTGATTGCCTCTTTATAACAGTTTTTTATACAAAAACGAATCACTCATTTTCTTTTCTTGCGTGAATTTTATTTTTAAGTATGTAGAATATTTTAGCAAGCAAGGCAGAAAATACACATTAATTAAAAGTTAATTAAAAGCTGGATTTTTTGAGAGTATTGGCATAAATGATTATGTCTAAAAAGATGCGTGAGGGGAATGTATTAATTACTTACGTGATGAAAAAGTCTGACCTTGAGGATGAAAAAATCTTTCTCAAAGTTATAAAAGAATACGTAAAAAGCAATAAAATAACCTGTTTAACGAAATGGTCTATCATTTATGACAAATACTGAACAACAGAATCAGATGGCTAATGCTATTCGTTTTCTTGCCATTGATGCGATTGAAAAAGCAAATTCTGGGCATCCTGGTTTGCCAATGGGCGCTGCCGATATTGCTACCGTTCTTTATACAAAGTTCCTTGCCCATGATCCGAAACATCCGCATTGGCCAGATCGTGATCGCTTTGTGTTATCAGCAGGGCATGGGTCGATGTTGCTTTACGCCTTGCTTTATCTTTCCGGTTATGAAGAAATCTCTCTTGAAGATCTCAAAAATTTTCGCCAATTGGGGTCAAAGCTTGCTGGACATCCAGAATATGGACACGCTGCCGGTATTGAAACAACCACTGGACCCCTCGGACAAGGTTTAGCAAATGCTGTGGGAATGGCAATTGCTGAGCGCCTACAAAATGCCCGTTTTGGTGATCTCATTAATCATTATACTTATGCGTTGGTTGGCGATGGGTGCTTGATGGAAGGAATTTCTCAGGAAGCACTTTCCTTGGCTGGCCATTTGAAACTCAATAAGCTTATTGTGCTGTGGGATGATAATAATATTTCTATCGATGGTGAAATTTCCCTCGCTGATAGTACAGATCAGATAGCGCGTTTTAAGGCATCTGGTTGGAATACACATAAAATCGATGGACATAACCAAAAAGCAATTGCACATGCTATTGAAGAGGCTCAAAATTCTGATAAACCGACGTTGATCGCTTGTAAAACAACCATTGGCTTTGGAGCACCAAATAAAGCGGGAAGCAATAAAGTTCATGGATCCCCTTTGGGAGCACGGGAAATTACGGAAACCCGTATCGCTTTAGGGTGGGAGGCGCAGCCTTTCGTTATTCCTGCTGATATTCTCGATAATTGGCGCTTGGCTAGTCTTAATGCTGCTAAAAAGCGCCAAAAGTGGGAAGCAAAATTGGCAGAGCTTCCCGTGTCAGAACGCGTGGAGTTTGAAAGGTTGATGCGTGGTGATCTGTTGGGTGGATTTGACGGTGCTATCGATGCTTATAAACAGAAGCTCGTTGAAGAGCACCCTGTGGTTGCTACCCGTAAGGCTTCGGAAATGGCTCTTGAGGTGATCAACGAGGTCGTTGTGGAGACTATTGGTGGCTCTGCTGATTTGACCAGCTCTAATAATACGAAAAGCAGCCAGATGAAAGCGATCTCTGCTGAAGATTTTTCAGGGCGCTATCTGCATTATGGAATTCGCGAACATGCTATGGGAGCCGTGATGAATGGTCTTGCACTTCATGGCGGTTTTATTCCTTATGGGGGAACCTTTTTATGCTTTTCTGACTATATGCGTCCTGCTATGCGCCTCTCTTCTCTTATGGGATTGCGGGTGATTTATGTCATGACCCATGATTCTATTGGTCTTGGGGAAGATGGACCAACGCATCAGCCCGTCGAGCATTTGGCTTCTTTACGCGCAATGCCCAACCATTTCGTGTTCCGCCCCGCTGATGCTATGGAGACAGTCGAATGTTGGCAATTGGCTTTGAAAGCACGTGGAACGCCTTCTACTTTGGCTTTGAGCCGACAAAATTTACCGCTGTTGCGTCAAGAGTATGAAGAAGAAAACCTCTGTATGCTTGGTGCTTATGAATTGCTCACAGCCAGTGATGATGCAAAGGTGACCCTGTTTGCTTCTGGCTCAGAATTGCAAATTGCAGTGCAAGCGCATGCGTTGTTAGAAGAAAAGGGTATTCCAACCCGTGTGGTTTCTGTGCCTTGTTTTGAACTCTTTGATCAACAATCTCGCTCCTATCAACGTGCTCTCATCGGTGATGCGCCCATTAAAATTGCTCTTGAAGCAGCTGTTGCCCAAGGGTGGGAGCGCTTTATTGGTTGTGATGGTATTTTTATGGGTATGGATGGCTTTGGGGCGAGTGGAACAATTGATGCACTCTATGCACATTTCGGTATCACTTGTGAGAATGTGATTGCTACCGTCGAAAAAGAACTTGAAAAAATCAAAGGGGAAAAATAACTCTTGTACTTTACAAGGAATGGAGGTGGTCATATTGACTACAATATTTTGTGCTCAACTGTTCAGGAAAGGGTTGATTGCGGATATGGGTGTTGATATTTTGGGGGGTGATGGGAACACGTGCCCATGTGTTGTGCTTTGAAACGATAAGGATATAAAATGACAGTTCGTGTTGCAATTAATGGGTTTGGTCGTATTGGCCGCAATATCTTACGCGCACTCGTGGAGAGTGAACGAAAGGATATTGAAGTTGTCGCACTTAATGATCTTGGATCGGTGGAAACCAATGCTCATTTGCTGCGCTATGATTCCGTTCATGGGCGTTTTCCAAGTGATGTTAAGGTGGTGGGTGATGCCATCGATGTTGGGGGCAGTTTGATCAAGGTGTTGGCAGAGCGTGATCCAGCACAGTTGCCATGGAAAGCTTTAGATATCGATATTGCTTTGGAATGTACCGGCATTTTTACAGCACGAGAAAAAGCAAGTGTCCATTTGGATGCGGGAGCAAAACGTGTTCTTGTTTCCGCGCCTTCTGAAGGTGCAGATCTTACCGTGGTTTATGGGGTTAACCATCACACGTTAAACAAAGAACATCTCGTGGTTTCCAATGCTTCTTGTACAACCAACTGTTTGGCACCTGTTGCACAAGTTTTGCATAATACGGTGGGCATTGAAAAAGGCTTTATGACAACAATCCATTCTTATACCGGTGATCAACCGGTGCTAGATACTATGCATCGTGATCTTTATCGGGCTCGCGCGGCAGCTCTTTCTATGATCCCTACCTCAACAGGGGCAGCAAAAGCCGTGGGTTTGGTTTTGCCAGAATTAAAAGGGCTGCTCGATGGGGTGTCCATTCGCGTTCCAACGCCAAATGTTTCCGTAGTGGATTTGACATTTACTGCTAAGCGTTCCACAACAGTTGAAGAAATTAATAGCGCCATTTGTACTGCTGCGAGAGGTTCTCTCAAGGGAATTTTAGATTACACAGAGGAAAAGCTTGTGAGTTGTGATTTTAATCATAATCCGCATTCCGCTATTTTTCATAATGATCAAACGAAGGTGATTGATGGTCAGCTCTGTCGTGTTTTGGTTTGGTACGATAATGAATGGGGTTTTTCAAACCGCATGAGTGATACGGCAGTGGCTTTTGCAAAAACACTCTAAATGAGGGCCTTCGGGTCCTTTTTTATATTAAAAAGTCAAGTTTTATGATAAAAAATAAAAGCGTGTTCTGTAAAAATATCTAATGATTGCTCTTTATGCAATGGAAGAAAAGCTACCTTTGCGTGCCTAATGATATGTTGTGCATTAATACAGAGAGATGTGTTTTTGAAAGCTACATGAAAGAGTAAAATTTGCAAGAGTGTGCTTTTGATTGAGACAAAGCTTGAAAAAGTAAAAGCGTTTGAGAAAATGCAGTCGTATGTTTCTTTTTTGCTTAAAAGTGGGAAAGGTTACGTGAAGGGGGAGTGAGAGCAATGTGTTTTGTTTTAAACAACAAAGAGATAACAGCGATGGGTTTTATATGAGAATTGATGGTGCTGGGGCTTAGATGAGGTGTTTTTGTCTCATGGTTGAGAAAGTGCAGAAAGGCTTTCTTTGAAGGGATTGCCTACGATAAATTAAGCAGTGTGGTGCCTTTTATTTAAAACAACAGAAAGTGAAAAGAGAGCAATTATGGGATTTCGTACACTTGATGATGTTGATGTTTCGGGCAAACATGTCCTTGTGCGGGTGGATTTTAACGTACCCATGGCGCTGGGTAAAGTTTGTGATGAAACGCGTCTTAAACGACATAAAGAAACACTTGTTGAATTGCAAAAGCGTGGTGCTAAGCTTATTCTTCTTTCCCATTGTGGGCGCCCTAAGGGGAAAGTGGAGCCAGAATTTTCACTCCGCCCTGTTGCACAAGTGCTGGAAAAAATCATCAATCAGCCAGTGGCTTTTGCAGCAGATTGTATTGGTGGGACAGCGCAGACAGCGGTTGATAACTTGCAAAATGGTGATGTTTTGCTGCTTGAAAATGTTCGTTTTCATCTCGGTGAGGAAAAAAATGATTGTGCTTTTGCTGAGGCTCTCGCCCATAATGGTGATCTCTATGTTAATGATGCTTTTTCCGTTTCTCATCGTGCTCATGCTTCGGTAGAGGGAATAACGCATTTGTTGCCTTCTTATGCGGGGCGCTCTATGCAGGGAGAATTGCAGACATTAGAAAAAGGGCTTGGCAATCCAATGCATCCAGTGGTTGCTCTTGTTGGAGGCGCAAAGGTTTCTAGTAAGCTTTTTGTGCTCAATCATTTGGTTGAAAAGGTCGATTATTTGGTGATTGGTGGGGGCATGGCCAACAGTTTTTTGGCTGCGCAAGGTATCCAAATTGGTAAGTCATTATGCGAACATACGCTGATAGAAACGGTCAAAAAGATTATCGAAAAAGCATGGGCGTGCCAATGTGAGATTTTGCTTCCTGTGGATGCAATCGTTGGATTTCGCTTTGAAAAAAATGCTCCGCATCGTCTCTATGATATTGGAGATATTCCGGAGGAGGCGATGATTCTGGATATTGGTACACGCTCTATTGTTCATATCAATGCGGTTATCGATAAAGCTGCTACCCTTGTCTGGAATGGCCCCCTTGGTATTTTTGAAATGCCTCCCTTTGATCAGGGAACAACAGCAGTAGCACGCTATGCCGCAAAGTGCAGTCGGGCAGGAAATTTGGTTTCAATTGCTGGCGGGGGAGATACGGTTTTTGCCCTTAACCATGCTGGTGTTGCGGATGATTTTACTTACCTTTCCACTGCAGGAGGGGCTTTTTTAGAATGGATGGAAGGCAAGGTGCTTCCTGGTATTTTCGCCCTCATGCAGGCTTAAAGGCTTTATTTAAAGGAAAAGTTTATTGTATGGTCATGGGTTTTGTAAGATGGGGTGGCCATAGTGCTCGTTTTGGAAATAAGAAAAAATAAAGAGGAATTTTTTATGAATGAACGTCTTGAAGATATAGCACTTGCGCTGGTGTATGCCGGTAAGGGTATTTTGGCAGCAGATGAAAGTACCGCGACCATTGGTAAGCGTTTTGCAAGCATTGGTGTTGAATGTCATGAGGATAATCGCCGTGCTTATCGTGAGATGCTTTTTAGTGCAAAAGAAGCTATGGAAACTGCCATTTCTGGTGTCATCTTATTTGATGAAACCATTCGTCAAAAGGCATCAACAGGGCAAATGTTGACAGATATTATCCGTGAAGCAGGTCCTTTGCCAGGAATTAAAGTCGATACCGGTGCCAAACCTTTGGCGGCTTTTCCTGGCGAAACAATTACCGAAGGATTGGATGGACTGCGTGAGCGGTTAAAAGACTATTATGCTTTGGGAGCACGTTTTGCTAAATGGCGTGCGGTGATTGCTATTGATGCACATACGCTGCCAACAAGAGGGGCGATTACGCAAAATGCACAGGCTCTCGCGCGTTATGCTGCATTGTGTCAGGAGCTCAAGATTGTGCCCATTGTTGAACCAGAAGTGCTGATGGATGGCCCTTCATCTGCGCATTCAATTGCCCGCTGCTTTGAGGTGACACGGGCTGTTTTAACAGCGGTATTTCAAGAATTGTTTGAAGCGCGTGTGGTTTTGGAGGGAATGATTTTAAAGCCCAATATGGTGATTGACGGAAAAGATGCGCGCAAGGCTTCTGTTGGCGAGGTGGCGGAAAAGACAGTTCAGGTGCTTAAACAGACTGTTCCTGCTGCTGTTCCAGGAATTGCTTTCCTTTCTGGAGGGCAATCTGATCAGGAAGCAACAGCGCATTTGTCTGCTATGAATGCTTTGGGGACATTGCCTTGGAAATTGACCTTTTCTTATGGGCGCGCATTGCAAGCAGCTGCCTTAAAGGCATGGGCTGGTAGAGGTGAAAATATCCCTATTGCCCAAAAAGCTTTTCATCATCGTGCTCGCATGAACCATTTGGCTGCCTTGGGGCATTGGACAAAAGAGCATGAGCAATCTTGGGCTTAAAAACAACCGATTTTGTCAGCACAGATTTCTCTAAGCAAGTGAGGGGCTTGCCCATTGTTGAACTGGGAGCACTGATGCATGGCCCTTCACGGGGGTGGCGCGTGGCGCATTCAATTGCTCGCTGCTTTGAGGTGAGGCAGGCTGTTTTGAGGGGGCAAGAATTGTTTGAGAGCCGCGTGTGGTTTTGGAGGGAATGATTTTAAAGCCTAATAGGGCGCCAAGTGGGGAGCCAAGTGGGAAGCCAGTGGGGTGCCAGTGGGGTGATTGACGGAAAAGATGCGCGCAAGGCTTCTGTTGGCGAGGTGGCGAAAAAGATATTCTAAGTGCTTAAACAGACTGTTCCTGTTGCTGTTCTAGGAATTGCTTTCCTTGTCACGAGGGCAATCTGATCAGGAAACAACAGCGCATTTGTCTGCCCCATTTATTTGCTATGAATGCTTTGGGGACATTGCCTTGGAAATTGACCTTTTCTTATGGGCACGCACTGCAAGCGGTTGCCTTAAAGGCATGGGCCGACAGACAAAAAACCCCACTGTAAAGCGGGGCAATCTCATTGGTTTGGTAACTTTAGCAGCGCTTTTGATAAAGCCAATGATCAAAACTGCTAAACTATGTGTTTTTTACAATTTAAAGCTGTTTTATTCTTTTGAATGCTTCAATAGTATTATTGGCACTTTTTGCTTTTTATAAGCAAAAAGAGACTCTTACATACCAAGATTACCAAAACGATTTTTAAATTTAGAAACACGACCACCACGGTCTACAAGTGTTTGAGAGCCACCTGTCCACGCTGGATGGGTTCTTGGATCAATATCCAAATTAAGGATATCCCCTTCTTTTCCCCAAGTGGAGCGCGTGGTATATTGGCTACCATCCGTCATAACGACGGTAATTTTATGATAGTCGGGATGAATATTCGCTTTCATGCGTTAAACCTTTTACATATATAGAATAAAATAGCACTTTTTCACTTTTTTAAGTGCGCTTCCTTTGTCTTTTTGATAAATTGATTAAAGTACTCTGTTCTATAACTTAGCACGCATCAAAAAACAAGTGTCCAAGATGCATCATTGTATCAAGTGTTATAGACAACCTAATATAGTGAGCGAAACTTTATGAATCCCCTCAATCATTCAGAACAATCTACAAAATCTTTGGCAAAAAAATCTTCATTCTCTTCGTTTAAAACTTTTGGCCCTTATCTTGTGCGTTATCGCTGGTTGTTTATCTTTGCCTTTGTTGCTTTGACTGTTGCTGCTCTTGTCACATTGATTTTGCCTGTTGCTATCGGCAAAATGTTTGATTATGGTTTTTCATCTGCAAGTCATGGTTATATCAATTTTTATTTCTTTATTTTGTTTCTTTTGGCCTTGCTGCTCGCACTTGCTTCGGCGTGCCGTTATTATTGTGTTATCACCTTGGGAGAACGGATTGTTGCCGATTTACGGCGTGATGTTTTTATCCATATTATGAAACTTTCACCCGCTTTTTTTGATAAATCTCATTCTGGTGAACTTGTTTCAAGGCTTCTCACCGATACAACGCAAATAAAACTAGCCGTTGGTTCAACCGCCTCTACGGCTTTGCGTCATCTGATTGTGGTGATCGGTGCAATCGTAATGATGGTGATTACCAATGCCAAATTATCTGCTCTGGTGTTGCTTGCTATCCCCTTTGTGGCACTTCCCTTAGTGATTTTTGGGCGCAAGGTTCGTACACGTACACGTGCGGCACAAGACTGTGTTGCAGATGCCAATGCTTTGGCAACCGAACAGGTCAGCGCTATTCGCACAGTGCAAGCTTTTACAGCTGAAAAACTTGTTGTAAAACGTTTTTCACAGTTGATTGAGCGTGCTTTTCAAACAGCGCGTGCTTCTGTGATCTTGCGTTCCTTTTTTACCGGCTTTGCAATTTTTTTGGTTTTTGGCAGTGTGGTTGCTGTTTTATGGATTGGCTCTCGAGATGTTTTGAATGGTATCATGACAGCGGGAACCTTAGGTCAATTTGTTCTCTATGCCGTTTTTGGAGCTTCAACTTTTGCGCAATTATCAGAATTGGGGGCTGAATTAATCCAAGCAGCAGGTGCCGCTGAACGGCTTGGCGAATTGTTGCAAGAACAGCCCATGATTTTAGTACCCAAAAATCCTGTCTCTTTGGCAAAACCTGTTCAAGGTGCGCTTATTTTTGACAAGGTTGATTTTACCTATCCCTCTAGACCACAAAAAAAGATTTTACACGCGCTTTCCTTTTCTATCAAAGCAGGTGAAACAGTTGCTTTTGTTGGTGCTTCAGGGGCCGGGAAAAGTACACTTTTTTCTTTGATCCTTCGTTTTTATGATCCAACAAGTGGGGAAGTTCGGCTTGATGGCGTGGAGATTAATCGCCTTACTCTGCAAGATTTACGTGGTGCAATCTCTTATGTTTCCCAAGATGTTGCCATTTTTGATGGCTCATTGCGCGATAATATTGCTTTTGGAACTGAAAATATTACGGAAAAGGAAATTATTGCCGCTGCTAAAGCAGCCAATGCCCTTGAATTTATTGAGGCCTTGCCAAACGGTTTGGATACACCAGTAGGAGAACGCGGTACCATGCTTTCTGGTGGGCAAAAGCAACGCGTTGGTATTGCTCGGGCAATTTTAAGAAATGCTCCCCTGTTGCTGCTGGATGAAGCAACATCTGCTTTAGACGCAAAAAGTGAAAAATTGGTGCAAAAAGCCTTAGAAGGGTTGATGCAAAACCGCACAACATTGGTGATCGCTCACCGTTTGGCAACAATTTTAAAAGCCGATCGTATTCTTGTAATGGATAAAGGCGTTCTTGTGGAAGAAGGAACCCATGCAGAACTTGTGGCAAAAAATGGGATTTATGCTTATCTCGCCAAATTGCAATTTTCACCCGAATAAGGGAATCTTGATACAAGACCAGTACTTTTAAGAGCATACAGCACCCTTTACAGCCATGCTTACCAGTTTTAAGGGCTCAGGGAAAAAAAGCGGAAAGAATTAAGGCGAAAAAGAACAGCAGGAATTTTAGGTGTTTTTCTTTTTGAATTCTGGCTGTTCTGTTGCTCTGTGAGATGGAGCATTTTTTATAAAAACGCTTCCTTTGTGCCCAGAATATCCTGTCTGTATAAAGATAAAACGATGCCAAGTTAAAGACGCCCAATGCTGCGCAAAGTTCTATTGTAAAAGCTGAAGAAGAACTGCTGATAAATGGGCAGAGATGCGCTTTTTGTTGATGTTATAAATAGGGCGAATAGAGCAGAAAGCCTGTGTTACTGTTTGCGGGGGATAAGTTTTTTATTGTTTTGAAAACCAATATATCAGGATTATGCATTTTGAGGGCTTATTTTGAAAATGCATAAATGATGAAATCAGTATAACTAAATACAAATTGTTGTATTTATAAGACTCCAACATTTGAAAAAGCTTACAAATTAGGTGTCAGAGAATGGATGCAAGCAGCAAATGAGAAATATGATAACCGGTTGATTTTTTGGGAAAAGCTTCTTGGAATAAGCAATTCACAAGAAAATTAAAAATTATCTTCGGTGAGAAACAGCGAAAGAGAATAGAAGAGGCTGTTAAAGAAGATCAAGAACAGTTTGAAAATCAAATACAGGCTGCAATTATTAAAAATAAAGAGTTGCCGTTATTACAAATCCCGTGCGTCTTTCATAGGCTATTTACAAGACGATTAAATGAAGGGGGCCCTGCAATGAATTTACTGAAGTTTCTATTGCTTCTGTAAGGGTGAAAACTCTTGAGAGGCACAGGTGACAGTTTTTAGCAGAGGAGAGAGGTGTTTGGAGCCAATCTTTTGGCACTGTGTAGGGATGATCTCTTAAAAGAAGTAGGGGGCCTTGTTTCTGGTATGGTTGGTGTTTCCTAGAGCGGTTTGTTGTGATGGTGCTTTTTGTTTCGTTTGCTAGCTTGTTTGTAGGGGAATTGAGCAGAAAAGCAGCATTCATAATATTGGCTAAGCTGTCATTGCATCTTTAGGGGGTATGGGTGGCTTGATGGTTGGTGATGGTGTTTTGTCATTGTCTCGTGCGTTGTTTTCTGTTGTGTCTGTAAAGAAAGTTGAAAAGCCTCCCTCCAGATTGCTTTTTTTCAGATTCTATAAAACTTTAAGGAGGGGGACTGGTCTTAAGGGGCTTTGTTTAAGCCCTATGGGCTTTTTAAAAGGCTATAAGGTTTAAATGCCTTTTTTAAGAGTTTTTTCTAGCTTAGTGCGAATGTGTTCATTGCCGGCGAGGATATTTTTTTTGCGGAATATGTCATCACCACCTTCTTTGTCGGTGACAAAACCACCGGCTTCACGAACCATCAAGATTCCAGCAGCCATATCCCAAATTTGCAGGTTGTCTTCCCAATAGCCATCGGTTCGGCCTGCCGCGACATAGGCTAAATCAAGGGCTGCTGCACCAAAACGGCGAAGTCCAGCAACCTCGATCATCATATTGCGCAGTTCAATGAGATAGGTTCCATGATCTGGGCGACCAAAATGCGGCATGCCCGTGGCTATGACACAATCTTCTAATCTGCGTCGCGCAGAAACGCGGCAGCGTCGGTCATTAAAAAAAGCACCACCACCACGTTCAGCGGTAAAGAGTTCATCACCCACGGGATTATAAATCACACCAGCAACGATTTTGCCTTGGCTTTCTAAAGCAATGGAAACAGCAAAAAAAGGAATGCCATGGAGAAAATTGGTGGTGCCATCTAAAGGGTCGACAATAAAACGATGTTGAGAATCTTCGCCAATGATCTCTTCAGATTCTTCCATTAGAAAACCAAATTTGGGGCGCGCTTTGCTTAACTCATTGAAAATAATTTTTTCCGCTTTACGATCTGCTTGGCTTACATAATCAGCCGGCCCTTTCAAAGACACTTGCAAATTTTGCACTTCACCGTAATCACGCACAAGCGAGCGTCCTGCTTTCATTGCAGCTTGCACCATGACATTCATGATTGCAGAATGGGCCATGTTTTCTTCCTTTATTTATCCTTTATCATTTGCACGACGCAAATAAATCAACTCGTTGGTATCAACAATGACACGTTCACCGGCATTTATAAAAGGTGGTACAAGAATACGAATGCCGTTTTCAAGAATGGCAGGTTTATAAGAAGAGGTAACCGTTTGCCCTTTAATGGCAGGATCCGCTTCAGAAATTGTTAGCGTCACCTGATCAGGAAGTGAGATGCCAATAGGCTTTTCTTGATAAAGTTCAACCGTGACAGTCATCCCATCTTGGAGAAAAGCAGCGCGTTCTCCAACAAAATCCTTTTGCAATTCCAATTGTTCATAAGATTCTGAATCCATAAAGACCAAAGCATCACCTTGTTGATAAAGAAAGGTAAAATCTTTTTGTTCAAGGCGTACGCGCTCTACCGTTTCAGCAGCACGAAAGCGTTCATTGAGTTTTGTACCATCAAGCAAATTTTTCATTTCAACTTGGTTAAATGCACCACCTTTTCCTGGTTTTACAGCGTTGCATTTGACAGCAACCCAGAGGCTGCCTTGATGTTCAATTACATTCCCAGGACGAATTTCATTGCCATTAATTTTCATCGTTTCTATCCAATTCTATTCCTGCAAAAAGAGCTCTCTGTTTGTTCCCCTAATGATCCCTTGTTATCCTTGCTTGCGTGCTCTTTTGTTGTTTTTGCCCCTTTATGGTTTTTTCATGCTCTTTCATTGCTCTTGGCTCTGTCTAGAGGCGCTTTCTCAAAAGCTTTGCCGAAAAAAAGCCTAGGTCAGTATCGCAAAAAAAGAGTCTTTGTAGATTTTTGCTTTTCAATTCTTTGCAAGACCATAAAAAGCACCAAGACGCAAGCTTTTTAAAAATTTTCGTAAAGATTTTTTGGGGATTTTTTTGAGAGTTTGGAGAATTTTACTTCTTTAAAAGCAAAGGATAGCATGTCTGCTTCTTTGCTCGCTTTTGCCAATGATATTTTGTCTTATTCTGCAAACATCAAGATTAGGCACTTGCCTGTTTTCTTGCTGTGTAAGCATATATCAGTGTGCCTCCCTTTATCCTCTTGTTTGTTGTGTCTCTGCTTTCTTGATGTCGTGTCTGATAAAATGTTGTAAGGGAAATTTGTTCTGGTAGAGTGTTTTTTTAAAAAACCGCAAGAAGATTTGCTGCTTGTTTGCGTGCTTGTTCCAATTGTTTTTTATCCATTCCTTCAAGCATGAGTTCAAGATCGGGGGCTTGTAGTTTTGCCTGCTTTGCAAGCATATACCATGCTGCTGCTTTGATCATATCGCCCTTTGTGCCCATGCCATCGCGATAAAGTCTGGCAAGAGAAACTTGTGCTGGTGCTACCATATTGTTGGCATTGCTGAGAAGTAACTGAAATGCACGTGGAAAATCCTTTTCTCCACCACGACCTTGTACAAGCCATTGTGCTAACAAAATTTGTGCTGGGGAATGTTTGTTTTGGGCAGCAACTTCTATCAGTTTGCGTGCGTTGTGATCGTCCCTTGGTCGTGTTAGGGTTCCTAATGAGAGAATTTTTGCTGCAGAAAAGGCCGCTTCGGAATCACCTAGGGCAGCACCTTTTAAAAACCATTTTAAGGCTTGTTCGATTGCTTCATTTTCACGATCTGGTGCGCTAACACCAGCAAGAACTTGCTTTTCCCGTGCAGCTTTATAAAGCAGCAATTCCCCATAATAAAAATGGGCTTCTTTTACGCCAGCATTTGCAGCTTTACGAATAAATTCTTCCCCCAATTCTTGGTTTTGGGAAATAAAATTGCCATCAAATAACATCAGTCCATAGCGCAGTTGTGCTTGGGGTTCACCTTGTTTTGCGGCACGCCCAAACCACAAAGCGGCGCGTGCACCATCTGTGGGAACGGCACATCCTTCTATGTAAATGCGCGCAAGCAGCGTTTGGGCAAAGGGGTCATTTTGTTCAGCGCGCCGGAGTGCTTCACGAAAAGCTTTCAAATAATAGCCTTGGATGTAATAGTCATAGGCTTGATCATATTCTCCAGCTTGTAAGGGGTGGAAAGGTTCTTGCTTGTTTGAAGGGGGTTGAATCGTATTCAAAGAGCGTTCAAGTTCTGAGGATTCTTCAGCCATTTTGGTGGAATTTGCGTTAGTGATGACACTTGCAAAGCAAACCACTCCCACGATAAGCAGTCTCATGCTTTTTTGTATCATGGATGTCTTCTCCTCATCATAACTTTAAGAAGTTTCACATTTTTCTTTTATCATTTCAAGCAGGATCAAAGGGTTATCCCTATGAAAAAAGACCATAAATGGACATCTGGCTTTATTCTCTCATCAAGGGGGATAAAATTGCTTTGCCTTTGAACAAATGTGAGGCTTTTATCATCTCTGTTTGCTGCTGTGCTTATTGAATAAGGTGAAGGAAGGTAAAATGGTATCGCTTTTGTACTAAAACAGCCGATAAAAATACCTCGCAATAGAAGCATTTCTAAAAGCTATAAAAAGTGAGGGCAAAGGGGTGGCAGCAGGTGAGAGCAAAGGGGTGGCAGCAGGTGAGGGCCAATGGGTGGCAGCAGGTGAGGGTAATGGGTGGCAGAGCAAGGTGAGGGCAATGGGTGGCAGCAGGTGAGGGCCAATGGGTAAAATGATGAATGAAATTCAAGCGGTGTTTGAGATGAAGCAGAAATTAGAGGAAAAATAGCGGGACTGTTGTATTGTTTGCCAGACATTATGGTTCGTTTGCATATCCAAACAAAATTACGCTTTACTAAAATCAGCGAATTCTCATTTAACTGCAAGCTTAGTCCTCATAGAGGCATGTTCGTTCATTACTCTTGAGAGAGAAGCTCTTCGTCATATGGAGATGATCGGCTCACTTTTGTATTGTTAGCTCCATTTCTTCCAAGAGAGCTCCTTTTAGAATTTCGCTCAGATACGCAGGATTATGCATCTTTTGTTTTTGTTGCTTTTCTCAATGGTTGTCTTGATCATTAGCAAGCTTCAGATCTGTTCCTATAAAGCGAAAAGGAACATGCCAATTTCTATTCACCTATAGAGAATAGTAGCCTTACCTTCAAGAGTATGCCTTTTAAAGGCTAAATGCTCTCCACATTTCAGGTGTAGTAGAGCACTTTTTCAAGCCGTTAAAACGAGGTACAAATCTCTTTGTCTTTCGCAAAAACTTTTAAGTCTTTACGTTTAAAATAGAGAGAATGCCCCTATTTAAAGAGCGGGTTTATTTATTCTGATAAATACGTAGATAATAACTTGGCTCTCCAAGCCAATCATACTGAAGAATAGAACTTATACGTCCATCATCCTTTGGTGTTAGTGAGTAAAACAAAGCCACTCCCATGTCTTTATGCTTTTGGGGTTGATCTGTATAAATCACCTTATATCCAGTTCGCCGCAACAAATCGACAAATAAAGGTGTAAAGTTGTCTGCTGTATTACTTTTCTTTATAAGAATTGTTGTTGTCGCTGGTGGAAAACGTTTTTTGATACCGCTAAGATAATCATTAGCAATGAATTTTGCAGTATTCTTCGTAATACCTTGACCAACATAATTTGATGAATAAATCCCTACAGATGTGCAACCAGCAGCCAACACAAGCGGTGGCAAAAATAGATATTTTAACATTTTCATTCCCCTTTTAATTTTTACCTTCTCTGATGTACTTTCTTTTGGGAAGCTCTCACACAAGATAAGAAAAACCACTTTTCTATAACTGTACTACCGCAGAGTGGTATCTAAGTAAATGTTTATTCATCAATATTTATGCATTGTTTGAAAAATTGCCCTCATCTTTCATGCTACTTAAAGTTTATGTTTAACAGACAAAATAAAATAATGTGTGAGGGGCTTTTCCTGATTGACCCAATAAATTTTTTAAGCGTTGCTTTTGGGGGATGCTTTTCAAGAATGTGTAATGATTGCAAATGCACAGAGCCTGTGGGGCGTGCATGCTGTTAAAAGCTTTCATTTTGCTCACAGAGCAATTGTAAAATTGCTTTGCGTTTTAGCGTGGTGAGGACGCGAAATCCTTTAAGCAGTAGATATTCTTTTCTGCTGGAGATGATTTCATCATGAAGGGCGGGGGCATGTTGTTTTGTGGAAATATCGGCATAAAACAAGGAAATCGGAACATTGAGGATATCGAAAATTTCCATTAAACGCCCTGCACTGACACGGTTTAAGCTTTTTTCATATTTTTGAATTTGTTGAAAGCTTACCCCTAGCGATTGCCCTAATTTTTTTGAGACATTTTTAGCATGTTTCGCCTGAAGCGATTTTTTTTGCCGACAAAAAGATCAATATTAAGATTGTTGGTTTGCATTTCCCCCTTCCGCTGGTTGCGAGAGCCCTCGCATGAGTATTCCCAGAGTCTAAAACTGAACTCAAATCAGCATTTTGCTTTTAGCGCTAGAGAGCACTTGGACATGGCAAAATCTCCCAGAATTTTTGGGATGTACCTTGTTGTTTTGCACATTGCATATCGTTTGCTCAAGAAAATTATAGGCAAACGGTGTGTGTTTAGAGACTAGAGATAAGGGTTATGTAAATTTAATTTAATACATCAGCGAGTTTCTCTCCATCAATAGTAAAACCAGCGGCATTTTTGCGAGAAAGCGCGGTGATTAACATGCCCATTTCGAGAATGACATTTTGTCGTGCACAGGTTATGCCGTTTTTGCACTGGCAGTTTTGAAATAGCCCATATCATCGGGAGTAAGCAGTACAATACCAAATCCTATAGAACTGGTTGGCTTACAGATTTCTTTTTCCAAAGCCTCAATGATCGTTAAACCATTACCGCTAGTATTTTGTAAAAGGTATGGTTCGAGCCAAAACTTCCGAAGAATAAATTCAAGTTGATCTAGGGCAATATGATCATGGACGTGAACGATAAAAATTTTTTAGGGGGGGATTCTGAGACATTAGAAGATGTTTTGGGAATGCTGGAAAGAATTATTTGGGCAGGAGTCGTTGATGTTTCTCCTAAATATGGAGTTAAATCTTCTATGAGCTTTTGTTTTATATTTTTTTTGCCTTGAAAGACAATGTTTCCTGTTTTTTCATACCAATTAATGCTACATCCAGTAGTGGTTTTGATCTCATATGTTCTAGGGGATTTATGTGGTAGAGGTTTGGCTTCTATGCTTTGATATACACATTTGTAAATTATATTTTTAAGTTCTTCGAACGTTCCTCTGTATCCATTTTTATGTCCCCTTCATATCTCTATCATTTGTTGTTGGTATTCATGACCAATATGAACAATGATGAGTTTCCCCAATCATAATGGCTTCTTTGTTATAAAACATTGAACTAGAAAGTTTTTATGGTTCTTCTCTCTCTCTCTTATGTAAAAAAGTGCTTGTTTTTTCATCCCCTTATGTCTGTCATTGTGTGTTCTCTATAGATCATATAGCGGTGTGTGTGGATTTTTATTAATGCTTTATTTATGAATTCTGCCCCCTCTATTACTTTCTCCATATTATAAGGGCGCGCTTGCACATTTTTCGTGCATTTTTTTAAGAAGAGACAAGGGGTTGTCGGTTGCAAAGACGACTTCTTCCACGGCGATAAATTCACAGGCGGTCTTTAGCACCTCATCAAAACTTGCAAAGTCGCTGCCTGCTTGAACAATGGCAGGGATTTCCATGATCTCTGCCCACCAACTTGCCAGTTGCAAATTGCGCGGGTGGGCATGGGGCTTTTTATCAGCGCCGAGTTTGCCAAATAGCAGATAGTCAATACCAGCTTCTCCCGCCACCATGGCACTATGGCGATTGCGAATATTGCCAAAGCCAATGATCTTTTGGTCCTTTTTTTGATTGTATAATTGTTCAAGAGCGTTAAGATCACCCTCTATATGTAAGCCATCGGCTTTAATGCGCCCAACAATGCGGCTGTCACCAGCAATGAGTAGAGCAGCGCCATTGTTTTGAATCTCTTGCGCATAAATTTGCGCTTGTTTTTGTAAAAAAGCTTCATTCTCTTTAGAGTCATAAACAATCACGCATGCAAAAGACTTTGTTTGTAAAATTTGCTGTAAAAAAGGCAGGGTGACAGCACGCCGAACGTCTAATGTTAAAACCAATTGAGGAAAAGAAAGCCGATCAACCGATTTGTTCTCTTGTTTTGTCATGCAAAAATCCTCAATTCTTCAAGAAAGAAATTTGACTCTTATAATTAAAGCTTCATCTTATAAGGGTTTTTTACTAAAATAAATGGCTGTTTTTATGATTTATAGGGCTTTATTTATGGGATTTCAGAGCATCGCTAACCATAATATGCATTCCTCTTATCGTGATACACGTATTGATGTTTTTCGTGCTTTAGCCTTGTTGACGATTTTCATCAACCATATTCCTGGAACGCTCTATGAGTTTATTACCCATAGAAATTTCGGCTTTTCTGATTCAGCAGAAGTGTTTGTTTTGCTTTCAGGAATTTCTCTTGGGCTTATTTTTCATGCGCGTTTACAGCAGAAGTCTTTTCCCTTCATTGTGCGTAAACTTTGGTATAGAGCCTTTCAGCTTTATAGCGCATATCTTTTTACCACCTTTGTTACTTTAAGCCTTTTTTTTACCGCCTTTTTATTATGGAGAACAGAAACACTGTTATCGATGAACAATATAAGGCTCTTTGTTACACAGCCGCTCACAGCATTTTTTAGCACTTTAAGTTTGGGGCACCAATTGGGCTATAATAATATTCTGCCGCTTTATATGGTTTTGATGCTGTTTGCACCTTTTGCCCTTTATTGCAGCTGTAAACATAAAGGATTACTGTTTTTGGGGTCGTTTATGCTCTATCTGATCTGCGGATTTTATGAAATTGCGCCCCCTTCTTATCCCATACAGGGACAGTGGTTTTTAAATCCTTTGTCTTGGCAATTGTTGTTTGTCATAGGGTTGATTTCCACTTTATCTCTCAAACAAGGAAAAACTATCCCTTTTCAGACTTTTTTCGTTGTTTTGGCAGCTTTCTATCTTGTGTTGTCCTTGTTGTGGGTGCGTTTGAATTGGTGGGGCGTTTTGGGCTGGCTTGGCTGGTCTTCTCCGTTGCTGAATTTTAATAAAAGCTTTTTGAGTTTGCCACGCTTGTTCCATATTCTTGCATTGGCAACCGTTATCCTTTGTTTGCCGCGCTTACATAATTGGTTTTATGTCTCCAAGAAAAATCCCTTAGCAATTTTAGGCAAACATAGTCTTCCCGTCTTTGTAACAGGCACTGTTTTCGCTATGTTTGGACAAATTTTAAAAACAGTGATGACAGCAACCTTTTTTTCCGATAGCCTCTTGATCATAAGTGGTATTGCTCTGCAATTTGGTATCGCCTATTATTGGGAAAGGCGTCGAACTGTGCAGCGGCTTTCTTCAAGCAGATCTTTCTGTTCTTAACGCTTATGCTTTTGAGACGTTAACCTTAGTATCAGAAGCGCGTTGCACGAAAGTTTTAAAAGAGGTACTCAGTGTAAAAAAAGCATTCTATACAACGAGATTAAAGAAACTTTTTGAGATCAAGAAACTTTTTAATTGTCATTTCGTTGAATGTCGTAATCTTTATGCTGATATTTGGAGTATTGGAGTATAAAAGCGTGAGCGTACATAAACGTCCCTATGATGAACCCATTATCATGATCGAGCATGATGCTTTTGAAAATGCTTTTAACCGCCTTTATGAAGAAACAATGGCGTTGATTGAAGAAACAGCTCATTATATCGATACAGAAGGCAAATATACTGCCCGTTCTCTCTCAACAGAAATTTCTGCAATCTATGCAAAAGAAGCTATGTATTTAAGTACAAGATTGATGCAAATCGCTTCTCAATTGCTCCTTCTTCGTGCAGAGCGTGAAGGTGAAATGACACCAGAACAAATAAAAAAAGAAATCGCCAAAATATCGCTCCATACACCAACTTTGCAATTAGAAAATCCTCATTGGCAAGAGTTGCCAGAAGTTTTCCGCTACTTTGTTGCGCGTTCTCTTCGTCTGGAAGCGCGTATACAATATATGCGCATCGGCAAGCCAGATGATGATGCTGATGTTTTGGAAGAAGGTAATCCGGTGGGCAAACAAATCGAATTGCTCAATACAGCATTTAAGCGTTCTTAAGAAGTTTTTTGGGAAAATTTGTTGGGAAAATTTGTCTGCCTCTTGGTCATTTCTTTGCTATGTGCGCATTTCTTGAGAGGCACTTTCATCCATTTTTGCTTCCTTTTGCTGGCTGGCGGCTTTGTTCTCTTTGCCTTTTCATCTCTTTTAAAGCACGGAAAAACTCTATAGACTGGAAATTATGGCAGAGACGATTCGTATTATAGGCATTGATCCGGGACTACGGCGTACAGGGTGGGGCGTTATCGATCTCTCCGGTAATCGCTTTCAATTCGTTGCTGCAGGGACGGTTCCTTCTGATGTACGCCGTGACCTTGCTTCCAGATTATGCCAGCTTTACAGTGGACTTTCAGAGATTGTCCATCAATTTATGCCCCATGAAGCCGCTGTGGAACATGTGTTTGTCAATAAAGATGCTACGGCAACTCTCAAACTTGGACAAGCGCGCGCTATCGCTCTGCTGGTTCCTGCACAAGCAAATCTCCCCGTTTTTGAATATGCTCCCAATAAAGTCAAAAAATCGGTTATTGGGGTTGGACACGGCGATAAAGAACAAATTCACATGATGGTAAAAGTTCTACTGCCACGCGCTGAATTTGATAGCAGCGATGCAGCAGATGCTTTGGCACTTGCTTTATGCCACAGTATGCATCGCACCAGTCTTTCTCATCGTTTAAAGGTCATGGCATGAGTGGCACATTACAAAGTCTTTTTCAATACAACTTTGCAAGCTCTCTATTATGATGGTAAAAACTTTGCTGCTATGGGCTGAATTTTATAACCGTGATGGGGTGAATGCTTTGGCACTTGTTCTCTGTCCACGTGTGCATGGTGGGAGCACCAATAAATCTTATTATGTATAAAGGTTGCGATATGATCGGGATTACAGCATGATTGGAAAATTAAAAGGTACCCTTGAACATATCTTTAATGATCATATCCTTGTGGATGTTCATGGGGTGGGCTATGTGGTTTTTGTGTCAAATCGGTTGCATTCTTCTTTACCAGCTGTTGGCGAGCCGTTGAGCCTTTTTATCGAAACCCATGTGCGTGAAGATGCTCTTCGCCTTTTTGGTTTTGCAACAAGAGCTGAACAAGAGTGGTTTTGCATGCTGCAAAATGTTCCTGGGGTCGGTGCTAAGGTGGCTTTGGCAATTTTGGGCACTTTATCGCCAGATGAACTGGCACAAGCAATTGCCCTCAATGATGTTGCCATGATGAGTCGTGCTCCAGGCGTTGGTAAAAAAGTCAGTGAGAGAATTGTCCGCGAACTGAAAAGCAAAGCTTTGCCTTTTAATGAAAATGCACTTCGGAGTCCTGCACTTCCTCCTTTGGAGGTGAGCAATCAACCTACAAATGAAGCACTTTCTGCTTTGCTCAAACTTGGTTTTGAACGAGAACAAGCAGCGCGTGCTCTTGCTTTGGCTATGAACGCTCTTGAAGGGGAAACGGTCTCTTCCGCACTGCTTATTCGCCATAGTCTTAAATTGCTTTCTCCTCCTACTTGAATAAAAGGTTACAATGCATAAAGATGAAGATCAACGCCTTTTGGGTGCCGCTTCCTTGCCGAACGATCCAGATCGTTCCTTAAGACCACAAGTGCTCGATGACTTTATTGGGCAAGAGGCAGCGCGGGCCAATTTAAAAATATTTATTGAAGCTGCTAAAGCACGCCAAGAAGCACTCGATCATGTTTTGTTTGTTGGACCACCCGGTTTAGGAAAAACCACGCTCTCACAAATTATGGCCAAAGAATTAGGGGTTAATTTTCGCTCTACCTCAGGACCGGTTATTGCCAAAGCAGGAGATTTAGCAGCTCTTTTGACCAATTTAGAAGAACGCGATGTGCTTTTTATTGATGAAATTCATCGCTTAAATCCGGCAATTGAAGAAATTCTTTATCCAGCTATGGAGGATTATCAACTGGACCTCATCATTGGGGAGGGACCTGCCGCGCGCTCGGTGAAAATTGATCTTGCAAAATTTACCTTGGTTGCTGCAACCACACGTTTGGGGCTTTTAACCACACCATTGCGGGACCGTTTTGGCATTCCAATCCGTCTCAATTTTTATACTATAGAAGAATTGGAATATATCGTTCAACGCAATGCGCGGCTTTTTTCCGTACAGATTAGTGAGGATGGTGCCCATGAAATTGCCCGCCGAGCACGCGGGACGCCGCGAATTGCCGGACGACTTTTACGGCGGGTGTGCGATTTTGCACTGGTGAGACGGGCAGAAAAAATTGACTGTAAAGTCGCCGATGAAGCACTTTCGCGCCTTGAAGTGGATCATCTTGGTCTCGATCCACTTGATCGTCGCTATTTGTTGCTCATTGCCGAAACTTTTTTAGGCGGACCCGTGGGCATTGAAACCATGGCTGCTGCTCTCTCAGAACCGCGTGATGCTCTTGAAGATATTGTTGAACCCTATCTTCTCCAACAAGGTTTTATACAGCGTACCGCCCGTGGGCGAATGCTGACAGAAAAAGCTTGGAGCCATCTAGCACTTGCTCCTCCTCCTGCTCAGATTGCACCACAAAAACGTGCACAATTGTTTGATGTAAAGGAAAATTCAACTCAGGCAACTTTATGGGATGGGGAAGAGGATTAAAATATCTTCTTTTAAACACAAACCGTAAAATAGCTTCATCTCTTTAAAATGGGGAGATTTATATCTGTAATGAGGAGATGTCTATAAGCAAAGCTCTACAGAAAAAATTTGGGGTAGTGAGAACTTTATGCTGTCACTTCCACTCTTTTACCACAAAGGCGCTGTCAACTGCTCGATAGATAACTTTAGACTTTAAACAATTTTATAGGATGGGCAGATGACTGGAACAAACTCTTCTAAATACAACCATACAAATGGTTTTCATGATTTGCAACTGCGGGTTTATGTGGCCGATACAGATTTTTCTGGGGTGGTGTATCATGCACGCTATCTGGAGTTTTTTGAACGTGGACGTTCAGAGTTTTTACGCAATACAGGTTTTAATAACAAGATGTTGGCATCAGGTGTGGAGGGCGAAAAATTGTTTTTTGTTGTTCGTAACATGGATATCAATTTTTCACGACCAGCACAAATCGATCATCTGTTAACAATTAGAACACGTATCAATCGTGTCCAAGGGGCACGTTTTGTTATGGAGCAATATATTCTCCATGAGGAGAGGGTATTGGTAACAGCAAAAGTGGAAATTGCTCTCATTAATGAAACAGGAAAACCGCGCCGTTTGCCCAAAGGACTTTTTTCAGCAATTGCGCTTTAAAGCTTTAAAATTTGTACTTTCGTTAAAAGAATAATATTGTATGGACGTTTTGGTTAAAGAGAGGATGAAATTATTTTTGTAAATTTAGAAACTATAAAACAATCTGTTTTATTCCATTTAATAAATAAACCTTGTCGTTTAGAGGAACCAAATTATGCCGCAGGTAGAACTCACAAATCCAGAGATAATTGGAATATTGCATTTGTTTATGCAGGCGGGTTTCGTCGTTAAAATTGTGATGATTTTGTTGCTACTGGCCTCTGTATGGAGCTGGGCAATTATTTTTGATAAAATCTTTACCTATCGGAGAATACGGCGTGAAATAAAAAAATTTGAACGCACCTTTTGGTCTGGAAAGGCGCTAGAAGATCTTTACGCAGAATGTAAAAGCCAGCGTACCAATAGTATATCAGCCGTTTTTATGGCTGCTATGGCGGAGTGGAAAAAATCCCTTGAAAAAGGAATTCATACATCAACAAGTTTGCAAAGTAGAATTGATAAAGCAATGGATTTGACCTTGGGGCGGGAGGGCGAAAAAATAGAATCAAAGCTAAGCTTCCTTGCAACCCTTGGATCGGCTGGACCTTTTATCGGTCTTTTCGGTACAGTTGTTGGTATTATGGGGTCGTTCCTTTCTATTTCAGCTTCTCAAAATACTTCGCTGGCAATTGTCGCGCCAGGTATTGCCGAAGCACTTTTGGCAACCGCTATCGGTTTGTTTGCAGCAATTCCTGCCGTTATTGCCTATAACAAATTGATCAATGAAAGTGCACGAATTATTGCACAAATAGAAAATTTTGCCGATGAATTTTCAACAATTGTCTCACGGCGTATTGATGAAACACGTACAGCTAATTCAGCATCATAAGGGGAGTATTTATGGGCGTTTCTGTTGCTTCTTCTGGAAAAAAAACACGCAGACGGCACTATTCGCGCGGTCAATTGATGAGCGAGATTAATGTCACACCCTTTGTGGATGTTATGTTGGTGTTGCTCATTATTTTTATGGTCTCTGCGCCACTTTTGGTTAATGGGGTTCCCCTCGATTTGCCACATAGTCAAGCCGGTCCTGTGCAAACGCAGCAACCTCCACTTACCGTTTCACTCGATGCGCAGGGGCGTTTTGCCATTAATCAAGATTATTACGACACGTCGGAAGCTTTGATTGCACAACTTAAAAGCCAATTCGAAAAAGAGCCTGCACAAAAAAAACAACGTATTTTTGTACGTGCTGCTAAAACTGTTGAATATCAACAGGTGTTAAAGCTGCTTGCTGATATTCAAAAAGCAGGTTTTTCACAAGTTGCTTTAGCAAGTCTTGCACAATAAAGATTGATGATAATCCGTCACATGTTGTATGCAAAACAATAGAGAGTGATTAAAAATAAAAAATGCAAAGCATGGAGATGAACAAAGACTCTTATCATAGCATGAAACGAGGCTTGGCTTTATCCCTTGTCATTCATGTTATTTTTCTTAGCTGGGGGGCTGTTACTTTCATCAATCCCGTCTCTTTACCACAACAATTGGAAGTCATTCCCATTACTCTTGCACCTGTGGATGACGAGCTTTCCTCTCAAAAGGGTGCTGTAGATGCACCTGTGCAGGCAATTCCTGCTGTCAAACCCACTATTAAACCACAGGAAAAAGAAGATGCACGCTATGTTGGAGAAGGAAAAATAGACAGTCTTATGCCTTTTAAAGAAAAAGAAAAACCTCGGCTCATTGAGACAGCATCTTCGCTATCAGAACAGGAGGAAACAAAAACAGAGCCACCTTTAGAGGTGCCAGAGGAGAAAAGGGAGGCAGTGGCGGAGAAGCCGCTAGAGGTGTTAGGGGAGAAAAGGGAGGCAGTGGCGGAGAAGCCGCGAGAGGTGCCAGAGGAGACAAGGGAGGCAGTGGCGGAGAAGCCGCGAGAGGTGCCAGAGGAGACAAGGGAGGCAGTAGCGGAGAAGCCGCGAGAGGTGCCAGAGGAGAAAAGGGAGGCAGTAGCGGAGAAGCCGCTAGAGGTGTCAGAGGAGAAGAGGGAGGCAGTAGCGGAGAAGCCGCGAGAGGTGCCAGAGGAGACAAGGGAGGCAGTAGCGGAGAAGCCGCGAGAGGTGCCAGAGGAGAAAAGGGAGGCAGTAGCGGAGAAGCCGCGAGAGGTGTTAGAGGAGACAAGGGAGGCAGTAGCGGAGAAGCCGCTAGAGGTGTCAGAGGAGAAGAGGGAGGCAGTAGCGGAGAAGCCGCTAGAGGTGTTAGGGGAGAAAAGGGAGGCAGTAGCGGAGAAGCCGCTAGAGGTGTTAGGGGAGAAGAGGGAGGCAGTAGCAGAGAAGCCGCTAGAGGTGCCAGAGGAGAAAAGGGAGGCAGTAGCGGAGAAGCCGCGAGAGGTGTCAGGGGAGAAAAGGGAGGCAGTAGCGGAGAAGCCGCGAGAGAATCCTTTAGAGGTGCGCAAAAATGAAGAAGTGATATCGCCACAAAAATTGGCTCCGATGGTCAACAAAGTGCCTGTAGAGCAAGCAACAAAACATTCGCAGGAACGCCAAATTGTCTTGCCAGAAAAACCTCTGCTGCCACAGTTGAAACCAAAACCTGCCAAAGACACAAAAATACAAATTGCGCAAGCACACAATAAAAAAAATCAACAAATGAATCATAAGACCATTGAAGATATTTTGGCAATGGAAGAAAATAATCTCTTAAATCGTGCACGTACACAAGGAGGAGGAGCAAAACGTTCCAGTACACAAGCAGCTTTGGGGGCAAAAAAAATATTGACGATACCACAAAAATGGCACAAACATTGGTCACTATTGTTGGGGGGTGTATTCAACAAAAGCTTAAACTTGTGGCACTTGGTGGTGATTTAAAGAGCCGTCCGGTTGTACGGTTGCGATTTACTCTCAATCGTGAAGGAATGGTTATGGGAGAGCCGGTCATTGAGCCCTTAAGTGGTGCAGAAAGCCAACAGGCTATTATGATAAGGCAGGTCTATGCAGCCGTTTTTTCATGCCAGCCTTACGGGGATCTGCCACGCGATCAATATGATTTGTGGGGCCAAGGCTTTGATTTTAATGTTGATCCCCTTCAAGAAATAACACGATGAGATGAAAATATATTTTTTCTCAATAGCCCTCAAAATATATAAAGGATACATGCCATGATGATTATGACGAGACATAATTTTTTTTCTTGGTTTATTGTCACTTGCGGTTTGTGGTTTGCGAGTTTTTCATCGGTTCATGCACAACTGAAGGGCACGATTTCTAGTGCTGACTTTAATCCTATTCCCATTGCAATTACTGATTTTATTTCTAATGATTCGATAGGTTTAAAAATAGCCGCTGTTATTACAGCCGATCTTGAACGGTCAGGGCTTTTTTTACCGCTTGATAAGGAAAGCTTTTTTGAAAAAATCTCTAATCCCAATCGGCCACCGTCTTTTGCTCGTTGGCAAAAAATAAAAGCACAAGGTTTGATTACCGGACAAGTGATAAGAGAAACCGATGGGCGATTGAGAGTTGATTTTCGTTTATGGGATGTTTTTGGACAGCGACAACTTAAAGGACGGCGTTTTTATACCGCTACAGAACATTGGAGACGGGTTGCGCATATGATCGCCGATGAGATCTACAGTGAAATGACAGGAGAAAGTGGCTATTTTGATACACGAATTGTTTTTATAGATGAAACAGGTCCTCAAAATGCACGTGTTAAACGCTTAGCAATTATGGATCAAGATGGAGCAAATTTGATCTATATGTCCGATGGTAGTGAATTGATTTTGACCCCTCGCTTTTCACCCATACGGCAAGAAATTACCTATATGGCTTATGAGGATAAGCAAATACCTCATGTTTATTTGCAACAAATTGAAATGGGACAAAGGGAACTGATTGGGACCTTTGAAAATATGACCATTGCGCCGCGTTTTTCCTCTGATGGACAAAAAGTGATCATGAGTTTGTTGCAAAATGACGGAAGTGCAAATCTTTACACTATGGATTTACGAACCCGCACAATGACAAGGCTTACAACAACCTCTGCTATTGATACATCCGCTTCTTATTCGCCTGATGGAACACAAATCGTCTTTTCATCAGATCGCAGTGGAAAGCCACAAATTTATATAATGGATGCAGATGGGAACAATATCCGGCGTATTTCTTCAAATGAGGGAAGCTATTCTACACCTATTTGGTCGCCACGTGGAGATTATATCGCCTTTACAAAGCAATCAGAGGGACAATTCTCTATTGGTGTCATGCACCCTGATGGAAAAGGAGAACGGATTTTAACCACGGGTTTTCACAATGAAGGACCAACTTGGGCGCCAAATGGACGTGTCCTAATGTTTTTTCGCAAAAATCCAGGTATGGGTCCTAAACTTTATACAATCGATATTACGGGACGTAATGAACGTCAATTGCCGACCCCCAATGATGCTTCTGATCCTGCGTGGTCGCCATTGCTCAACAGGCAATAAAGGCGATGCGATCAAGAATAACAAACAATGGGAAAGGGCAGTTGTTCTTATGCATAAGGATCACCTCTACGATTTCGAGAGAGATGGTTTTTTGCTTTATAATTGGTTGAGCGGAAATTGTAGTAAGATTTCTCATTTTCCTTGGTTTTGCCATTGGTGAGATTTGATAAGAGAATTGGGTTTTAAGGGGAGTATTGGGTCTTGGGGCAGAGATGCTTGTGAAAAGATTTCCTAGAGAGTCTTTATGATTTTTGTGGAAAATATTCTAAAATCTCTGTGGAATGCCTTACTTTGTTTAGCGGAGTTTTGTCTTTGTTGGGGAAAAAATGGGAGACGATGGTACTGCTATTTTGGCAGTTGCGTGGCGCTCTCATGGGAAGAGCGCGCGCAGTGATGGTTACTGAAAAATTAACTTGATAATTTTGCTAAAATCTCATCGCTGACGTCGAAGTTGGCATAGACATTTTGCACGTCATCATCTTCTTCTAGTGTCGAAATGAGCCGTAAAACGGATAAAGCTTTTTCTTCATCTATGGGGGCAAGGGTGGTGGCTTTCCAAATCGTTTTAATCGATTCTGCTTCGCCAAGTTTGGCTTCTAGCATTTTAGAAACTTCACCAATATCTTCAAAGGCACAGGTAATGTGATGTCCAGTCTCTTCTGATTGTACATCGTCTGCACCTGCTTCGATGGCGGCATCCATGATGTGGTCTGCTGTCCCTGCTTCTGGTTTATAGACGATTTCACCAATACGGTTAAACATGAAGCTGACAGAGCCTGTTTCACCTAATGCTCCACCGGATTTGGTAAAAGCAGCACGCACATTTGAAGCGGTACGGTTACGGTTATCTGTTAAAGCCTCAACAATGACGGCAACACCCCCTGGTCCATAGCCTTCATAGCGGACTTCATCATAATTTTCGACATCACCCCCTGAAGCTTTCTTAATGGCACGCTCAATATTGTCTTTTGGCATCGATTGTGCTTTGGCATTTTGAACAGCAAGCCTTAAGCGCGGATTCATGGCTGGATCAGGGGCACCTTGTTTGGCTGCAACGGTAATTTCACGTGCAAGTTTAGAAAATATTTTCGAACGCACTGCATCTTGGCGTCCTTTACGGTGCATAATATTTTTAAATTGTGAATGACCTGCCATAGTTTTCTTTCCAGTTTGAGGGCTTTTTCCGGTTGCCGTACCCCTCATTTTAGGGGATGAAACACGTATTTCACTAGAATAAATGTGCCCAAATATCAAGATGAGGTGATCAAATAAGTCCTTTAATAAAAAAATTCACTTTAAAGGTAAAGATATTCTATTTAAAGATCATTAAAAGAGAGATATCTTGTCGTTCAACAAAAAACAGGCTATAAAGGAATATAATTTCATGGCAAAAGTGGTTTGTTTCATCCCTCACTTTAATATAACAGTGGGTGAAGAGAACCTAATGTATAGATATGAATAAAGGCTCCAGTGCTCAAGAGTGGGCAATAACCTGCCTCAAATAAATTAAGAGAGGCGAAGTGAGAGGATAGTATAGAGATGGCAACGCAACTTTTGATGCCAAAAGCCACAGCTGTTTGGCTGGTTGATAACACTGCTCTTTCTTTTGATCAGATTGCAGAGTTTTGTAAATTACATGTGTTAGAAGTGAAAGCTATTGCTGATGGTGAAGCTGCCCATGGTATTAAAGGTCTCAATCCCATTAATTCTGGACAATTGACACGGAGTGAAATCGCTCGTGTGGAAGCTGATAAAAATGCGCGCTTGAAAATTTCTGAGTCAAAGGTGCGCATTCCTGAAAAAAAACGTAAAGGAGCACGCTATATCCCGCTGTCTCGGCGTCAAGATCGCCCAAATGGTATCTTGTGGTTGGTGACCAATCATCCTGAGTTGAAAGATGCACAGATTGCACGATTAATTGGGACAACTAAAGCAACCATTGAACAAATTCGCCTTAGAACCCATTGGAATAGTGCGAATTTGGTGCCTTTGGATCCCGTAGGATTGGGGCTCTGTTCACAAATCGATTTGGATTTTGAACTCCAGCGTGCGGCAAAAAATCGTCCCATTGCTATGGAAGAAGATAGATCTTTGCTTCCTGCGTCAGTCACAGAAAATGCTGATCTTCACGAAGAGCCGCTGGAAGATGATCCTAATAAGAGTTTTGATGCCGATAAAGTTTTTGCAAAACTCAATGCGCTACAAAAAAGCTGTCAGGATGATGATGCAGAAAAAGATACTTAACAATGCTAAAGGCTATTGTTTCTGCGTGCTGAAAGGCTAGGTTATCAAGGCTTAAAAATGAAGGGTAATAATAAAAATGTTAGGAAAAGTTTTTTCTTCGTTAGGAATTTGCAACTATTCTTGAAGCGCTTTTGAAAGAATCTATCTTTTCAATTGTTCTGTTTACTCGTTCAAGGAGAATCAATACATGCGCTCTATCCCAAATATTATCCTTCATCCCTTAGTGATGATCTTGTTGTTCTCATTGTCTTTGGTTGGTTGTGGCAAAAGGCATGGTGCTGGATTGAATAGCGATTATTTAAATCATGCTGGATTTAATCAAGTGGCACCAGGATCGGGACAAGAATTTACTGTGAATGTTGGAGACCGCGTGTTCTTTAGTCTCGATTCTTCTTCTCTTAATTCTGATGCTGAAGCTATTCTTATGCGCCAAGCAGAATGGTTGCTGCGTTATCCTCACTATTCTATTATGATTGAAGGACATGCTGATGAGCGGGGAACACGTGAATATAATTTGGCACTGGGACAACGTCGTGCTGTTGCTGTGCGTGACTATTTGGCGTCTCTTGGTGTGTCTCTACAACGGATTCAAACGATTTCTTATGGGAAAGAAAGACCTGTAGCAGTATGTGATGATATTTCCTGTTGGAATCAAAATCGACGTGCTGTTACAACATTGAAATAACATGAACAATTATTAAAAATGAACTCTTTAGGGGAGGAAAATATGTCGATATGTCTTAAAAAAAATTGGAGAACAGCCTTTTACATGGCCCTTCTTGTAGCCTGTTCTACTTCTTCTGTTCAAAGTGGTGCGCGGTGGTTTGCACAATATACTAAGGATGATACGAATTCTGGTGCGGCAGAGAAGGCCTCTGATGCGGTGAATAAAGCTGCAAATGGTGCGGCAGAGAAGGCTGCTGATGCGGTGAATAAAGCTGCAAATGGTGCAGCGGAGAAGGCTGCTGATGCCGTCAATAAAGCTGCAGGTGGTGCGGCAGAGAAGGCT
>NZ_HE997452.1:511977-542789 GCF_000312525.1 Bartonella florencae
GGTGATGCGGCGGAGAAGGCTGCTGATGTGGTGAATAAAGCTGCAGGTGATGCGGCGGAGAAGGCTGCTACGGCTCTTTCTGTTCAGGGGGCGCTTCAAAGTCGTGAGGCTATTTTAGAAAATCAAAAGGTTTTGTTTAAAGATTACGATTTGGATAAACTCTTGCATAATATACGAACGGTGCTTGACCATCACAATTTGAAAACTGTCCAAAAACAGTTTCATGAGCTTTTTGATAAAAAAGACTCTTCTGTTTATTCTTGTGCCATTGAGAGTTCTGTTGGGGATGAAAATTTGCCAGCTTTAAAAGAACAGGTGGATGAGCATAAGGCAATCGAGCGCGAAAAAAATGATACTAAGGTGGAAAGCCATCATGCTAAGGGAGAAAGCCATGAGCATGAAGATCATTTGCAAGAGGCTCAGAATCTTTTAGAGAAAGCGCATGGGATGAGCGTTGACGTTAAAGCGCAGCAAAGTCAAGATTCTTCGCAGTTCTCTTCCAAAGCATTGTATAAAAAGGGCTACGATTCCCTGCTTGCTGCCAATTATGTTGAGGCTGAAAAAGCCTTTTGTGCTTTTCAACAGCGTTATAAAACAGATTCTTTGAGCGATGATGCTTTGTTTTGGTTGGCAGAATCTTTGTTAGGGCAAAAACGCTATCATGAAGCGGCACAGGTTTATCTTAATGTATGGTATGTAGACAAAAAGAAAGCCTATACTTCTGAAATTTTGCTAAAATTGGCAAGGAGTATGGTTGCTCTTGAGAAAAATAAAGAGGCTTGTGCGCTTTTTGCAAAAAAAGCAAAACACTCTAAAAGCTTAGAGTCCGTTTTTTGTAAACCTCTAAAAAGGGGTGAGGTCGTTCACGGTGTGCATTAGACTAGCAGGCAATCTTTTTAAAACATCGGATTTTATCCAGTGTCAAAAATTGATTCTTGCAGTCTCAGGGGGGAGTGATTCTCTGGCTTTGCTGTTTTTAGTCAAAGACCATTTAAAAACTCTCTCTGTTCCTCCGGAAATTATTGCTGTCACCGTTGATCATCAATTGCGTGAAGAATCCGCTCGTGAAGCTTCAATCGTTGCGGAAATTTGTCGTGCCCATCGCATTAAACATATCACCGTGCGATGGGAGGGAAAAAAACCAAAGACGCATATCGCTTCAAGCGCTCGTATTGCGCGCTATGATCTCTTGTTTAAAGAAGCGCAAAAGCAAGGTGCAACGCTTATTATGACAGGGCATACGCTCAATGATCAGGTGGAAACCTATCAGATGCGCTCCTGGCGTCTCCAGAAGGGTAAGAATTTGCAGGGTGCGGCCTTTGTGAGTGGGGGTGATGGGGTGTATGCGCGAGCGCCTGCCGGTGTTGTGCAGAGTGCGGCCTTTGTGAGCGGGGGTGATGAGATGTATGCGCGAGCGCCTGCCGGTGTTGTGCAGAGTGCGGCCTTTGTGAGTGGGGGGGATGAGATTTGTTTTACAGAAGCTGGAGAAAATAGTACACAAGACAACGGTGTTATTGCCGAAAAAAACCATGGGTTGATGTCTGTGCGCGGATTATCTTGTATGGCGCGCGAGGCGGTGTTGCGTCGAAAAATACGTTTAATTCGTCCTCTGCTTGGAGTTCATCGTCAAACATTGCGTGCTTATTTGCGTTTTAGGGGGGAGAGGTGGATTGATGATCCAAGCAATGAAAATTGCAATTTTGAACGCGTGCGTGTGCGTCAGTCTCTTCATCCCAAAAACTTTGCTGATATTGCTCAAAAAATAAATGAAGCAACCTTGAAGCGTCGTCAACAGGCACAAATGATTGCCGATTTGATTTTGGCTCTGGATATTATGGTTGAATATGGACGTTGTTTTATTGCAAAACCTGCACCATTCTTACAGCAGCATCCTAGTTTTCCCTTCGTTGTTGGGCTTTTTGCCGTGTTGATGGGAGGGGGAGAATATTTGCTTTCTGGGCAAAAATTAATCACTCTTATGCAAAAATTCTGTTTCCAAACATCAGAAAAGCAGCGTTTTACTTATGCAGGGTCTGTTATTGAATATAACAGCAGTGGAATCGCTCTTTGGCGCGAATCTCGAAATATGAAAGAGGCAGTAGTTGCACCAGGAACAACTTTTTTATGGGATGGGCGCTATCAAATTACTAATTACAGTGCCAATGCCATAAAGGTTGGAAAAGCAGGTTTAAAGCAGCTAAAATCTCTCTTAAAAAACAATCCTTTTGTTCTCGAAAAACCTCATTTTCCCTCTTTGCAATCCTTGTTGATGCTTTCAAATGAGAACGGATATGATATTCCAGAATTGACAAACCCTGCTGTTTTTCAGCAAAATATTATTGTAAAACGCATTATGGCGCCTTTTGAGTGGCTTTTTTTGCGCGAAGATGCTGTTCTTTTGAATGTTGTGGAACCTTTTTTTAATATTGAGGTGAAAAGATAAAGAAAAATCGCCTTAAAAGACAATAAACATTCTCTCATCCCTTGGCAAGGGAGAGACAAGGTTATATGTTAAGAGAAAATATTAAAGTATATATATAGTTAAGTGGGCTGAATATGAATTCCAATTACCGCTCTCTCCTCATTTGGGGAGTTATCGCCTTGATTTTGATTGTGTCTTTTTCTTTTTTTAACGGAGATAGCCAGCGCTCTGGAGGAGGAGAGATTTCCTATTCCGAATTTTTGCAAAAGGTCGAAAATAATGAGCTGAAATCTGTAACCATTCAAGGTCAAAAATTAACAGGACAAACCATTGAGCACAGAGTTATTTCAACCTATGCTCCACGAGATCCAAGTTTGATACAAAAATTGGAAAACAGAAATGTGAATGTTAAAGCTATTCCTGAAAGCTCAGGCAATAGTATCTTCCTTAATCTGCTCTTTTCCTTGCTGCCTGTTATTATTATCGTTGGGGCGTGGGTCTTCTTTATGCGGCAAATGCAAAATGGATCACGCGGAGCAATGGGATTTGGGAAATCAAAAGCAAAATTGCTTAATGAAGCGCAGGGGCGTGTTACTTTTCAAGATGTTGCCGGCGTGGAAGAAGCAAAGCAGGATCTGCAAGAAATTGTCGAATTTTTACGGGAGCCACAAAAGTTTCAACGCCTAGGGGGACGTATTCCACGCGGTGTTTTGCTTGTTGGACCTCCAGGGACCGGTAAAACCTTGCTGGCGCGCTCGGTGGCTGGTGAGGCTAATGTGCCGTTCTTTACCATTTCAGGGTCTGATTTTGTTGAAATGTTTGTGGGTGTTGGTGCAAGCCGCGTGCGCGATATGTTTGAACAGGCGAAAAAAAATGCACCTTGTATTATCTTTATCGATGAAATCGATGCTGTGGGACGTCACCGTGGTGCTGGACTTGGAGGCGGAAACGATGAACGGGAACAGACCTTAAATCAGCTGCTTGTCGAAATGGATGGTTTTGAACCCAATGAAAGTATTATTCTTATTGCCGCAACAAACCGTCCGGATGTGCTCGATCCTGCTTTGTTAAGGCCAGGGCGTTTTGATCGGCAAGTGGTGGTGCCAAACCCTGATGTTGCTGGACGTGAACAAATCTTAAAAGTACATGTACGTAATGTGCCTTTGGCTCCTAATGTTGACTTAAAAATTTTGGCAAGAGGAACACCAGGCTTTTCTGGTGCTGATTTGATGAATCTTGTCAATGAAGCGGCGCTCATGGCTGCTAGCCGCAATAAACGCGTTGTGACGATGCAAGAGTTCGAGGATGCCAAAGACAAGGTAATGATGGGAGCTGAACGTCGTTCAACCGCCATGACACAAGAAGAAAAAGAACTCACCGCCTATCACGAAGCAGGACACGCTATCGTGGCGCTTAATGTGCCTGTTGCTGACCCTGTTCATAAAGCAACAATCGTGCCAAGAGGGAGAGCTTTGGGAATGGTGATGCAGTTGCCTGAAGGTGATCGTTATTCCATGAGCTATCGGTGGATGATTTCTCGTCTGGCTATTATGATGGGTGGACGGGTCGCCGAGGAATTAAAATTCGGCAAGGAAAATATCACATCGGGTGCTTCTTCGGATATTGAACAAGCAACAAAATTAGCACGCGCTATGATTACACGATGGGGTTTCTCTGATTTGCTTGGTAATGTTGCTTATGGTGATAATCAGGATGAGGTCTTTTTAGGGCATTCCGTGGCACGAACACAAAATGTCTCTGAAGAAACTGCACGCATGATCGATATGGAAGTGCGTAAACTCATTGATGATGCTTATAAAAATGCTACCAACATTCTGAAAACAAAAAGAAAAGAATGGTTCGCTTTGGCGCAAGGTTTGTTGGAATATGAAACTTTAACGGGCGCTGAAATTAACGAAGTTATTGCTGGAAAACCTCCTTCACGAACCCAGAAGGATGAAACTGTATCCCCACGCACTTCCTCTGTGCCTAAGACAGGAACAATAAAAGCAGAGTCTCATACATCAACCGTTGAAAAAACAGATACAGAGGAGGAAGGTGTCAATAAAGCAGAGGCTGATAAAATTGCTCCCAGTAAAGCAGAGGCAGGAAAAGCAGAGGCACAAGTTGGAAAGAAATCAACTCCCGGTCATGCTGGGTCTGGTCATGCTGGGTCTCAAGGTGTGCACTCTCATGATATGGAGAAAAAAACGCGAAACACAAAAAGTACCACTAAGGCGGCAACAGATTCTGTAGGTAAAGCCAAGGATGAAAAAAAGCCCAGTGCTGCGGGGCGTGATAAAGGAAAACAAAAGCCTTCTGATGGTGCTTGAGTGACGATGTTTGGGGAAGATTTTAAGTAATTTTTTGAAAAAGGCGCAGGTTAAGACTTGCGCCTTTTTCAGACAATCGGGAAACTAGGGGAAACTATGAGGGCAGGTGGGTTTTGGTGGGTTGGTGATTTGTGCTTGCTGTGTGTGAAGGGCTTGGTGGCTATGCACTTGTGCTGTGAGAGCAGAGGGAAGAGTGCGTTGTTGTTTGGTTTTGTTGAAAGTGGGAGAGGGGATGTATAGAGCCTGTAAAGATAATATTGCTGGAAACAGAGATTTGTTTTAAATGTTGGGGTTTTTGCTTGGGATGTTTTTTTGAAAGCCTAAAGGAATAGCGGGATAAATGATCTTATCATATGAGGGAGTTTGCTGTACTGGGAATTCTGCTCTGAACGGACAGCAAGAAAAAGACCGTATATAAAGGAAAAGGCATGGTACAAAAATATTTTGGTACAGATGGTATTCGGGGGAAAGCTAATGCTTTTCCTATGACACCAGATTTTGCCATGAAAGTGGGGATGGCTGTAGGGGTTTTGTTTCGCTCACAACGCCAATCACGTCGTGTGGTGATTGGTAAGGATACGAGGTTATCTGGCTATATGTTAGAAAATGCCTTGGTTTCAGGATTTACAGCTGCTGGTATGGATGCTTTTTTGTTGGGGCCTGTGCCAACACCTGCTGTAGCAATGCTTTGTCGCTCTCTGCGCGCGGATCTTGGGGTGATGATTTCTGCTTCTCATAATCCCTTTTATGATAATGGAATTAAACTTTTTGGTCCTGATGGTTTTAAGCTTTCCGATGATATGGAAGCAAAAATCGAACAATTGATCGATACAGATCTTTCAAAATCTTTAGCCAGTTCTGCTGAAATTGGTTATGCAAAACGGGTAGAGGGCGATATTTACCGTTATATCGAATATGCTAAACGGACCTTGCCACGGGATGTTCGTTTGGATGCTTTGCGTATCGTTGTCGATTGTGCCAATGGAGCTGCTTATAAAGCTGCTCCACGCGCTTTGTGGGAATTGGGAGCCGAGGTCTTTGCTATTCATGATACACCAAATGGTATCAATATTAATCAAGAATGTGGATCAACCGATTTGGCTTCCTTAAAACAAAAAGTGCATGAAGTGCGTGCCGATGTGGGCATTGCTCTCGATGGGGATGGAGATCGTGTTCTCTTAGTGGATGAAAAAGCGCGAACTATTGATGGCGACCAGTTGATCGCTGTGATTGCTGAAAATTGGCATAAAGCGGGACGCTTGCATTGTAACGGTGTGGTTACAACCATTATGTCCAATCTTGGGTTGGAGCGCTTTTTGAAAAGCAAAAGCTTGGATCTTGTGCGAACAAATGTTGGGGATCGCTATGTGGTCGAAGCTATGCGCCAAAAAGGATATAATGTTGGTGGTGAGGCTTCTGGACATATTGTTTTGAGTGATTTTTGTACAACCGGCGATGGGTTGGTGGCTGCTTTGCAGGTCTTGGCTTGTATGCAGGAAAGTCAAACCCCTATGAGTCAATTGTGTCGGCGATTTGAGCCTGTGCCACAGGTTTTAAAGAATGTCATCGTTAAAAACAAAAATGTGCTGGAAAAAAATCCCGTCAAAATGGCAATAGATCAAGCAATACAGCGTTTGGGAAAAGATGCGCGACTGGTTATTCGTGCTTCTGGAACCGAACCGGTCATCCGCATTATGGCGGAAGGTGATGCGCGAGAAATTTTGGATTCTGTCGTGCAGGAGATGAGTGAGGTGATTACCCATCATGATGTGCCGGTGGTTGCTTGAGCTTTAAAGAAAGTTGCGCTTTTTGCGAGGATTTGCAGTGTTATAAAGCCAAGATTTTGAGCAGCAGAGGCCTGCTTTGTGCTTGCAAGTGCGCTCTGGTTTCCGCCATGATGGGTGAGGATGGTGTGCGGGTTGTTTTGCAAAATATTTTGAGAAAAAGGTCTTTGGGAGGAGATGCTTTTGAGAAAAATCTGGCAATTTGCTGGTTAGAGGTGTGACAAGCAGAGCTTGTTAGGCAGGGTGATGTTGGCGAAAAGCAAGGGGGTATGTTGGTTTGTTTTTCTGAAACTGATCTTGTGTCCGCTGTATGATGGCTGTGGGTGGCGTGTGCGAAGTTTTGGATTCTGTCGTGCAGAAGATGAGTGAGGTGATTACCCATCATGATGTGCCGGTGGTTGCTTGAGCTTTAAAGAAAGTTGCGCTTTTTGCGAGGATTTGCAGTGTTATAAAGCCAAGATTTTGAGCAGCAGAGGCCTGCTTTGTGCTTGCAAGTGCGCTCTGGTTTCCGCCATGATGGGTGAGGATGGTGTGCGGGTTGTTTTTCTGCTCTTTATGATGAGATGTCCACAGATTCAGACAAAAGTCATTTTAACAGTGGACCCAGAAAGTAACATATCCTTATAGATCTGTGTAAGAAGCGATAAAAAGCACAATGCTTCTCTAGACAGTATAATCTTTATGCAATTCTATACTATCTCGTTATAGGAGATCTAAGAAGGATCCTATTTTGTGAATTCATGGGAAAGAGTTCGCTTTGAGAAGCATTTTTTACAAAAACATACACAAGTTTAAAAATCATTCCTAAACTATAGCAAGTTTCTTCAATTTCTTGACCCCATAGAAATTTGCAACAGCATAGAATAAAGACTATGGCTATTGTTGAGATGAAAATTAACTGGGAAAAAATGAAAGCTATAACTAATGCGATTATTGTAAGTAAGTGAAGCTTTTAAGAATCCCCAGAATCTCATGCTCATATAAAATAGACAGTGAATTGATATGAGTGGTAATAATTCTGCTGGAGTTTTGATAACACTAAGAAAATTGTGGGTCTATATGCTGCAAATTTGCTTATACCAATCTTTTGGCTGCTATTCTCTTGGCTTTTACTACTTTCAAAAGTCCTATCATTATCTTTAAAAATTTCATGATAAAACTGATTGTAAACAGCTCTCTTTTGAGAATCTTTAAGAATCTCATAAGTTTCGCAAATTTTCCTAAATTTTTGTTCTGCTTCCTTATTATTAGGATTATGATCAGGATGCTATTGCATAGCTAACTTACGGAAAGCAGATTTTAGCTGCTTATTAGTGCATGCGCAGCTTACACCAAGATTTCATAATAGTATTCTTTATTTGCTATCATTATAGACTACCGGTTGTGTACTGCTCTTATTTTTATGCTGCTGTTTAATCGATGCTTTTTGAAAATATCAATATGTGTTATTCTGCGTTGATAAAGTGTCGTAAATCACATCGAATAACATTGTTGTGTCTATGTTGTCTTGGTTGTGCCCTATGTGTCTTGTCTTGAAAGAGGGGCATGTACAGTTCAAAATTCCTGCAAATACGGGTTTTTTATTCTCTGGAGGGAGGGGCATAACATCGGGAAATACATAGCAGCTTCAGCACTTAATGAAAAAGTGAATTTCACCCAAAGCGTGTAAAAGCTCTTCCTCATAAAATGATCTGTATTTTAAAGGAGGCGGTGGTTAGAGCAGCACAATGAGCAAACAGTCAATGTGATCATGAGGGGTTGATCTCTTATTTTAGAAAAATAGGCAAGGAGTTGTCTTTGAAATGATAGGGGAGAATGGGGAATGATTAAAATGGTAGGGCGTGGGGAAATTATCCCTTTGCTTCATGACAACGAGACAAATTAAGAGTGTTCCAAAGCACCCGAAAAAAGACTGAGGAAACAAAAAGGGTGTTTTCTCTTTCAAGAAAACACCGCAGGGGTTAAAAGATACAATTGCATATATTAATCTGAAGGATGATTCTTTTTATCTTTTTTCCACAGAAAATAACTTGCAAGTCCAAGAACTGGAACACTCAATTTGGCAAAAGGGAGTTGTTTGCCTAAAAGGGCAAGACTGGAAACTGTGGCATCGGTCATAAGCCTATGGCGTTGCTCTTCTGATTTCTTTTGTCGATCATAGTCTTGATATGATTTGAGAATGCGGCACATGAAAATGGCTATGCCTGCGAGAAAAAGCCAAATGAAAAACATTGTGCTGGCTGCGGCAAGAGGTTTCATGACAAAACATAACGCAATAAAACCAATGATACAGAGAAAAAGCAGCGACATAAACAAGGAAATGCCAATAAACCCATAGCAAATTGCTTGAAGGCGCATTTGCTTAACCGTGCTTTTCAATCCACCACCGACAAGGTGGTTTAAAAGAGGAGCAATAAATTTATGCATTGTTTAACGACGCAATAATTGAGCAAGAATAAAACCAATACCTGCAGAAAACAAAACGCTTTTGCCAGGATTTTTACGAACGCATTCATTCATGGTTTGTTCAAATTCACCAATCTTTTCTTTGGCTTGAGACATAATGTCTTCGCTGTTTTCTTTGGCAGAATGATACAATTTTTCTGCTTTGTCTTTTGCGGCACTCAACTTGTTTGCACCAAGATCTGTTAATGTTTCCGTTATACCTGAAATTTCACCGTGTAATTTTTCTAAGTGTCCTTGCAGATTTTTTTCTGATGCTCTTTTGTTGTCTTTTGATGTTTTATGATTTGCCATGATGCTTTTCCCTCTCTTGATTCAGCATTATTCAGTATTTGTGTGTTCATAGTGATCATTATTTGCTTTGGAGTAAAAATTCTCACTGCTTGTGTAACGTCAAAAGCTTTTTTTAGTTCCCTCTCTTTGTGAAATTTAAAATTGTTTTTCCCAGAATGAATGGTATTTGCGAATCTTGCTGGCAAATTGTGTTGAGAAATTTTGTATGCCTCTTTTGTCCGTGAAAAGTATAATGCGAGAATTATTGTCTATCGCTATCCTTACGTTTATGAAAAAAACAATATCATTATGATCTTTGGTCGGTCTTCATGTTGTTCTTGCTGCTCTTCTGGGCGCGATGTGGTTGTTTTAGCCATTATGCGTTTATTGTTCTTGTGCTTGGCTTTTTATGCTGGCTAAACAAAGAGTGTTTCTGGTTTTGTGGCAGATGTCTTAAAGTAAATATTCTTGTTCTTGCAGACAGTTATGGGTGGGGCCTTTGTGAAATTATCATGATAAATCAAACTTTAAGGAAGTCAGCCGCTTGTCATTCAAGGCGTTTTGCAACATATTTATTTTGCCTGATAAAGTTTTTATAAAGTTGCAAGAGAAAAATTTCTTAAAAAGTCCTCTTGAAAGAGAGCTCTTTTGAAATAAAACTATACTTGATTTATCAAGTTTGATTTTTTAAGACGAATACAGAGTGACGTTAACAGGGTCGGGGCGTTATGGGAGAGTGATGCAGGGGGCTGGCGACACAGCTGTAAGACCAAAGTGAAGACCATAACCCGTGTGAGATAAAAATGGAATCTGAGACCGTACCCTTAGAGAGCGCATCTGCTGCAGTGGCTGTGCATGATTTTTCCCCCTTTGCTATGTTTATGGCGGCTGATTTTGTCGTAAAAACTGTGATTGTTCTGTTGTTGTTCGCTTCCCTTGTCTCTTGGACAATTGCTTTTGTTAAAATTATCGAAATCACTCTTGCAAAGCGAAGGGTGCGCCATGAGCTTCAATTAACCCTTAAGACTCAGACCCTTGCCCGTTTGGCTGCTAGCTTGAAAGAAAGCAAAGGAGCCGGTGTGGTTTTTCTTAAGGAAGTTCTCAAAGAGGTCTACCTTTCTACACAACAGGTCCATTTTGTCGGCGTGGAAGGAACGGGTGGAGGTGCTCATGAAAAAGCAAGCGCCAGAAAAGAAATGCGGCAAGAAATACGACAAGAGAGATTACAACTGGGAGGAATGCAGCAGGGAGCACAAAACGTTGCTGATGAATTTCCCTTCTTTTATGAGGAAATCGATCCCTATGGTGAGGCTTCACGCGATGTTCGTGAAATGAATGAGGGGGTAAAGGAAAGGGTTCATTCGCTGTTGTCGCGCTGTTTGCTGGCTGCTATGCGACGCGTTGCCTATGGAAGTGCTGTGCTTGCAACTATTGGAGCACTTGCTCCCTTCGTTGGTTTGTTTGCCACCGTTTGGGGAATCATGAATTCTTTTATCGGTATTGCTCAGTCTCAAACAACTAGGCTTGATGTGGTGGCTCCTGGAATTGCCGAAGCTTTGCTGGCAACGGCTATTGGGCTTTTTGTGGCTATTCCCGCTGTGGTGATGTATAATAGCTTGATGCGTGCTTTGAGTGGTTATCGCGATGATTTGGGCGATATTGCTGCCGCACTTGAAAGACTCTTAAGCCGTGAACTTGATAAACATAGACAACAGAAGAGTCATAAAAAATGAAAGCAGGTTTTAATGATGATTTTGATTCCAATGAGAGCGGATTGCATAGTGAGATCAATGTAACTCCTTTTATTGATGTGGTTTTGGTGTTGCTTATTGTTTTTATGGTCGCTGCACCTTTGGCAACAGCGGTGATCCCTGTGCAACTTCCTTCTATAACGCAAGCGCCTCTCACGACTCAACCTGACGAGCCCCTCTATGTGACCTTACAAAAAGATCGTGCGCTTTATGTGGGAGAGCACCTTGTCAGCCAAGCAACTTTTGTGGAATCCCTACTCAAGGAAACAAAGCAAAATCGAGAAACAAAGATTTTAATCAAAGCCGATAGCGAAATCGATTATGGAACTGTGGTGGATTTACTCGATAAAATCCGAACTGCTGGATATAGCAAAGTTGGCCTTATGGGATTGCAACAACCTGCTCATATTGCCACAAAAAGTGCCGCAAGTCGTGAAAAAGGAGGAGAAGCTACTGGGAATGAGCATTTCCACTGATGGGGCAACAACAAGTGATGCGGTGAATAGCAGTAGCGCTGTCATGAAGACTGTTACTCCTGTAGAGTAAAGAGGCTGGCCATCAAGAATTCTGTTTGCCTTTATACTGGATGAGCAAAAGCGCCTTGTGTTTTGCTTACCTCCCACAATTGCTTCTTTTGTTGATTTGCTCCCATTACACAAATATGTGCTTGAACAATCGGTGCGATGACCATTTGCGCAATGCGCATGCCCCGTTCAATGGAAAAGTCTTCTTGTTCGCAAGGGATGTGCTAGATTTTATTTTCATTATCGGTTTATTGTGGCTCAGTCTTTTCTATGCCCAAGCATATGGTGATATGGGGCTTAAGCTTGACGGGTGGGCGCATTATGCCGCACGCCTCGCGTAAAAGATGAGGCCCATTGCAATTCATATATGTGGTTTTTGTGGAAAGATGCCTATTGTTCCCATGCCCACACGATATGTTGTTGTTTAGTTGTGTCCTGTGGAACCAAAACCACCTGTGCCGCGCTCTCCCACATTGCTTGAGATCTCTTTTTGATCTGGCTCAATAGCGCAAACATGTACTTGAACAACCGGTGCGATGACCGTTTGGGCAATGCGCATGCCCCGTTCAATGGAAAAGTCTTCTTGACCACAATTGATGAGCAAAACTTTCACTTCACCACGGTAATCACTATCAATTGTGCCTGGCGTATTTAAGCATGTGATGCCGTGTTTTAAGGCTAGACCTGAACGTGGACGTATTTGGGCTTCAAATCCAGGCATAAGGTGAAAAATGAGACCCGTGGGAATAAGCGCACGTTGCCCAGGTGTGAGCACAACCGTTTCTGTTTCACCAAGTGCGGCCCGTAGGTCAAGACCAGCAGAACCTGCTGTGGCATAATGCGGGAGCTCTAAGCCTTGTCCGTGTGCAAGGATCTCGATGGACAACGTCACCGGTTGTGAGGGGTGAGAAGAAGAAAAAGGATTCTCTTGGTTATGAAGATGCGTATTGGATGGTGTGTGGGGCATGATGAAAATATTTCCAAACGATTAAAATAGATCTAAAGTAACAAAATAAAAGCTACTTTAGCAAATGCTCTCTGTAACACAAGCCGATACAGTTCTCTGCAGAGAGGTTGTCCCCAACAGCAATTGATTGAATGCTCATTTTAGAAAATGCTAGGAAGAAAATCTCAAACAAAAATGCCCCCCCATGATCATCTGTCAAAAGGGAGGGGTAAATCTGTTGTAAAGGACAATAATTAAGAAGTTTGCCAATGAGAGGCCTGTTTGTTGTCTGCCAATTTATTCAGCAGTGGTTTTAAATATTGCCGATAATAATGCCTGTGGCAAAAACAAGAGCACCACCAATGATAACTTGTAAAGATGCGCGCCAAAAAGGAGTCGACATGAATTTGTTTTGAATCCACACGATGGCCCATAGTTCGAAAAAAACAATAATAAAGGCAACCACTGTTGCGACATAAAAAGAGTTGATCAAATAGGGCAGCGCGTGGCCTAATCCTCCTATCGTTGTCATAATGCCACTGGCAAGACCTCTTTTAAAGGGAGAACCTCGACCCGATAATTTTCCATCATCATGGGCTGCCTCTGTGAAACCCATCGATAGCCCCGCTCCTATGGAAGCTGAGAGCCCGATCAAAAAGGTCTGATGTGTGTCACCGGTGGCAAAAGCTGCGGCAAAAATTGGTGCAAGGGTGGAGACCGAACCATCCATTAAGCCAGCAAGACCAGGTTGTATCCATGTTAAAAGCAGCTGTCTGTGCGTTTTTGAGGGCTTCTTTGTGGTTTGTTTCGCTGCTTTTGTTTGCGTGTGTGCACGTTGGTGTTTGTTTTTTACCAGAGAAGGATGAGTACACAATGAATTCATAGTTCCCGCCCGATTGCTGCAGGAAAGACAGAGAAGTTGCTTGTAATTTTCAAGCTCTTGCATGCCCATCGCTGTAAAAATTGCTGCTTGCTTAGAGGAATAAGGTTTTAAAGCTTTGGCATATCTTAAATAGAGAGCTGCATGTTGCTCTTTTGTTTTGAGTGCCTGGGTGAGAATTTTTTGTGCCGAACGAAAGGACAGAGCTTTGCGTTGTACGAATGCAAAAAAAGATTTCAACATTTTCTGTTCCTTTACACTTTAGAATAATTCTAAAGATATAAGAAAAAAAAGTGAAAGTCAATTTAAAATTAAAAAATTGTAAAAAGAGAGGTATGCGAAAAAAGCAATATTGGTGTGTGAGAAAGGTAAAAATTGGTGAGATGAGAAGACAAAAAAACGCGAAAAAACTGTTTAATCCGTATGAAATAATCAGAGAAAAATACCGAAAAGGAAAATTTTGAGGATTTTGCTGAAGAATTGTTGCAATGCATGAGAGAGGGTGGGGCTGGTGGTGTGTGGGGCACAGTTTTGAGGGGATGGGGGGTGTTGTGGGAGGTTGTTGCTGCTTGGCTGTTGTGTTGGGGGCTGGTGGTGTGTGGGGCACAGTTTTGAGGGGATGGGGGATGCTCTGGTGATGTTCTGGGGGCTTTCTGCTGGGTGTCCTTGTGCCGTGGAGACTATGCCCTCTTTGGGGGTGTGTTAAGAGAGAAAATGCTATGCTGTACTATACTGTGTGTGGTCGGTATGCGGTGGTTGTCATATCTTATAGCTTGAAAGGAGCCCTTTTGAAGCAATGTAAAAACTGGCAAACATATAAAAGAGGCTGGCAACGGCATTCCAAGCAGCAAATGAGAGAAAAAGAACGCGCAGGGAGGCTTCAGAACAAGATGGCGGGTGAATGCTGTTTAAGTTTTTAAAGAGATAGCTGACATCTGTTGTTCTGCTTATGGCGCTTAAACCACAGCTGCTAGGCGCTGGCCAAAAGCCATGTTCAACACCGGAATGGTAAACTGCTAAAACAAGACTGATCGCCATTAAAACAAAAACACAAAAAAATAAAAATTGTGTCCAAGAAGACATACGGAAAAACCATGAGCTAAAACCCGCTAAAAGCAAAAAGGGTAGTGCACTGTAATAGGGTAAACGCTCAATGAGACATAAATCGCAAGGAAGATATCCGCCAATATATTCAAAACCAAGCGCTAAGCCTATCGTGCTTGATAGGCAAAAAGCGAGAAAAAAAGCCCATAAACTTTGCTCTTTTCTGCTTGGTTTATGGTGAAAGTGTCTGTACAAAATGTTTCCCATTGCGTTTGTTCCTTAAAATGTAAGGTGTTTTTTTATAAAAATGATAAAAAGTCCATAAAAAATTAGGAGACTTAAAAAGCCAATCAAGAGTATCCATTTGAAATGGCGGTAAAGAAAATTCATGGCTTTTTTTCCAAAACGCTGAATAAGCCATGCGAGAAGGTAAAATCGAGCACCTCTCGCAAAGAAACAGGTGAGAATGAAAAGCCCAAGATTTATACCCATGACACCTGCCAAAATCGTGACAATCTTGATCGGAGGAAGGTGTAAAAAACCTGAAGTAATCAATAAAACAAATAAAAATTGCAATGTTGCACTGTTTTTAAGCGCTTCAAAATTTTCAACTTTACCATAAAATTCTAAAATCGGTTTGGCAAGTGTATCATAGGCACAGTAACCAATAAACCAACCGGCAATGCCTCCTAAAACAGAACAAATCGTCGCAATAAAAGCATAGCAATAAACGCGCTTGCGGTGACAAAGCCCCATGGGTATATATAAAATATCTACTGGAATTGGAAAAACAGAACTTTCAATAAAGGCAATAAATCCAAGCCAATGGGGCGCTGTGCGCCGATTTGCTAAAGAAATAGTCCAAAGCTTTAATCTGTTTAATATCATGAGAGCTTTCATACGTCTAATAGGTAAAGACTTTGCAAATTGTTCGCTATAAACCCAATCAAACAAATAATCTCAAAATTCTATAGAATGGATCAGATAAAAATCATACGGATTTTTAAAAAACAAAAATCTGTTGTTGACGAATCTGTACTTCTTCATATAGTGCAGAAGAACAATTAGGTAGTTCTATCCCTTATAAAAACGTGCGGGTGTGGTGGAACTGGTAGACGCGCCAGACTCAAAATCTGGTTCCGAGAGGAGTGTCGGTTCGAGTCCGACCACCCGCACCACTTTTAACGCTTTTCTCCTTATTTTTTTAGAGCTTCTCCTGTCCTTTGAAATCTTGTTGTGTCCTTATTGTTGTTGATCATAGTGGATTTTTCAAAATGTCAATTATTTTATAAAAATTATTTTTTAAAAACAAAATGATAGATTTATTACTCTCTTCCATTGATAGGAGAATATTTTGATGAAAAATGAACATAGTAGGGCGCTTATCTTTTTATAAAATTTTGCAAACTTTTCTATAAACTTTCTGCGCTGGTCTTTTTATAGATTTTGAGGGGCGCTGCTTTATAACCAAAGGAATAAAAAACCCCGCTACAAGCGGGGGTTTTTATAATCCAATTTTGTAAGAAATTAGAATTTATAAGCAACACCAATACGAAAATTATTGGTTTTGTGGCTAATTTCAAGTTTATCGTCGACAAACTTCTTCTTACCAAAATCTGAATAGCGATATTCTGCACGCATAATAACATGATCTGTTATAGCAAAATCAAGACCACCGCCAACTGTATAACCAATCATTGTTTCTGTTTTATCCACTACATCGCCAGAAGCAAACACAAATCCATCTTCTTGGGATTTGGATAACAGTGACATGATATATTGCATTTGTGCATATGCAATACCACCCGCTACATAGGGCATAACACGATTAGCAGTAAAACCAATACGTACCCTTGTGGCGCCTGCCCATTTTTCTTCCAAGCTCACACTGCTTACAACAATATCACCATAATTGGGGATGGTTTCATCTTGGGCACCAGGTTTTTTAATGGAAATTCCAGCTTCTGCAAAGACTGCTTGGATAGAATCTAATTCATCATCATTGCGAATCCTTTTCCCGTCATCGGTTTTTGTGTCTTTTTTATGAGACCATACCATGTCCGTATCAACACCCATAATAAAGCCAGTTCCTAAGTCTACATTAGATCCCCCATAAAGTCCCCCTACAAATCCCGAAGGCTTAGGCAATAAATCCTTATCAACCCAAGCCCATTTCCCAGTGGTTGCATCTTGAGAGTAATTTAAAGTGTCTTTACTTGAAAAATTGCCAAGTTGTCCTCCCAAATAAAGACCAGTCCAAGAAAAAGGCGGAGTAATAATAACCGGTGAAATTCTTGAGTTTGTTTCTTGAGGCATTGCAATATCAGCTGCTTGCACGCTAGACGTGGTTATTAAGCTCGCAACAAACATTATAATTAAACGTTTTGTATTCATATAAAACCCTTATTCATTTTAAATAGACAGTTAATTATGCACGATTTAATAAAAAAAGTATAAAGAAATATAAAAATAAAATACTATACAAGTTTTATTTCTGCGAATATTAAAAGTTTTCTTAAGCTTTTTTGTGGCGTGATTGCACACAATATAAGGGAGTCGTTTTTTAAAGCGTTTTTTCGATAGTGCAGTTTAAGGAGTGTTTTTACAATGTTTTTTACTCGGCTATCAATAAATGACTAATTCTTTGAAAACCACTGTTTGAAATGGGCTATGACATTGTCTATGGCGTCCATAAGGCGGGCAAAATCAAGGATCAATAAAAAGAGAAAAAATACAATCCACTTCATCAGACGCGACATCATCTTCACACTTTGGTAGGCAATAATCATTTCTTGAAGCATGGCTTTTTCCGTTTCTGTAAGCTCTGTATAGTCTTTTGTTTTTTTCTAGCCATGTTTCCATCCACACAAGCGTTCACCCAGCTTATTATGTTTTAAGATATCTCTTGCTAAGGACAAACTGATGACATGCAAATCTTGCTGGCTTAAATAAATGGGTAACCAACCAACACAAGAAGAAGCATATTTATGGGTCACGCAACCAGTCAGAGAGAGCAGTACGCACATCAGCATCACTTTTTTGATTAACTTCATTTTCCACCTCCAGACGTGTTGTTGCTGCCTTTAAAGTTTTTTCTATCTGCTTTTGCTGTTCTGCTTTTTTGCCAAGCATGAAAGCTTTGGCTAAAGCCATAAAAAAAGCGGCTAGAGCCGCGCCTGTTAGCATGAGATTTTTTTTATCCACCAAATCATAGACGATGCTCCTGAAAACGTTTGGCAACAAAGAAAATACCAGCAGCTGCTGCTAAAACCATAATGGTAGCGAGTGCCCATTGCACTGGACCATTGCCTGCTAGCAAGCCGCCAAGACCTGAAAAAGAGCCAATGATTGGTGCCAATGCTTCTGCCTTAAAAAGACCTGTTGAATCCTTTGTTTCTACCGTTTGATAGTTTGAGGAAATAAACGCGCCTTTTGCCCATAACCCTGCCTCTGCTGCACGCCGGTTTGCGAGACCTTGTAAACGCTTACCACCGGCTTTGGTCCACTTCTGTAATTCGGTAGGTATGGCTTCATAATCACCGTTATTGAGTTTTTTTAAAAGGGTTGAGTTGCAAAAAGCTGTTGTTCCTACATTATAGCAAAAGGACACCAATGCTGCGAATTGGTAAGAGTTTAATGAAACTGTAACGGCTTGTGCAACAGTCGTTTCAAATTTTTGTAAGTCTTGGCAAAGAATTTCTTCAGCTTGTTTTTCATTGATCGTCATGCCTTTGTGAATAAAAGGCTTTCCAGCCGCGCTTGTATGACCGTAACCAATTGTCCATACACCAACGGCATCTTTATAGGCATTTAAACGCAAGCCTTCCCATTTTTTAATAAGCGTAAGACCTTCTTGTGATATTTTTCGCATAAACTCCTCCATAAAAAAAGCCCCACACAAGGTGAGGCCGAGTGACATCTTAAAGGCGATTTTTTCCCGATTGCAAAAAACAAGCGAGAAGTGAAACTTTGATTCAACTATGTGGGTTAGTGGGGGGGTGTGGGCTGCCCTGTGGCGGTGGGTGGTTTGGTGGCAGGGGGTTGTGAGGTTGCCCTGTGGCGGTGGGTTTGTTGGTGGGGGTTGTGGGTTGCCCTGTGGCGGTGGTTTGGTGGCAGGGGGTTGTGAGGTTGCCCTGTGGGGCGGTGGTTTTGTTTGTTGGTGGGGGTTGTGGGCTGCCTGTGGCGGTGGGTTTGTTGGTGGGGGTTGTGGGTTGTCCTGTGGCGGTGGGTTTGTTGGCAGGGGTTATGGGCTGCCCTGTGGCGGTGGGTGGTTTGTTGGTGGGGGTTATGGGCTGCCCTGTGGTGGTGGGTTTGTTGGTGGGGGTTGTGGGGGCTGCTTGCACGGTTTGTGGCTTACAAATCAAAGCCTAAACGAATTTGCCAATATGAATACCGATTGACGCTTCTCTATAAACTTACACTGCATTTGTTATCCATATTGGCAAAATTGGTAAAAATATGAGAAAATAACCCTATAATGTAAGGACGGATTTATATTCAGTAACCCTTTTGCGATGTTGGGAAACAGAGACAGTTTTTCCTTCTTTTGTCACTGAGTTTTTCTCAAATCTCTCCATGAGCGTTTCGCCTTTTTTGTTTACCTTTTGATGTTCAGCCTCTGGATGTGATTTGATATATTCTGCAAGACGTCTTCTCCCTTGTGTGTGTTTGTAAAAATTCGCTGGGAGATACGGGTCCAATTTTTCAGCAGATAAAGGCACGTTTTTTTCACATAAAACACCCTTAATATTATCTTCATGTATTCTTTTCAGTTGACCCGATTCGGTATGGAGCTTTTTGGCAAGCGCTAAACTAAACATTCCGCATTCAGAGGCGCTGCGTTGAATATCCATTTCTACCAAGGAAAAATGACAATTGGGCAATTTATGAGATTCAACAGCTAGTTGCGTTCTTAATCCCAACATTGCTGGTTTCAGATTATTGAATGTTGCAGGTTCAAAAAATACCAAGGATGTCTGCTTGTCAATGGTTTGATGGTCAATGACGGCAAAGTGAATGCCCCTATCTTTAATGTTAATTATAAATCTGGAAGATTGAACGCCATTCTCAATGTCTTCTTTTACGAGTCGGCAAAAATCTTGAGGTGTCGTTGCAAATTTAAGATTCATGTCTGGATATTTTTGATTTGCTTTCTCTATGAGAGCAGGCATCAGTTCAAGATCTGTTTTTGCATAACCAGTTGTGGCCCAGCGCCCATCAGCAATATCTTTCTCTAAGCGGTCAATAATCTCTTTCAATTCTTCATTGCTGAAGGGAAGTGTTTTTTCTTTTCCATCCCTGAGTTGTCCTCCAGTTGTAGAGGCGTTTTCTAATGATGCACTTGCACTTTTTTGCGTTGTTGATGAACTAGGGGCAGTGCTTTCTAAATTTTGCGGCTTCATAATATTAAATTCCCAATGTTGATAGAAGTCCCCAATATTGTTTTCTAGAATTGTGTCTAAATAATGTTTTGCCTTAATGTTTTGTTGAGCTTGTAAGCGAGAGCAATGAAAACAGCTTTGAAATCCTAGTAGCTTTTGTAAAAAGGCTTGCTATATGTGGATTCCTGAGTTCTGAGAGGTTAAAAATTGTAGCGCTTTTTATATAAAATTGATAAAAATGTGAAAGCTGCCTGTATGTGCAACTGCATCTGAAGGAAAGGTTTTGCTATTCTTTGGGTTTAATGAGATTGTTGTGCTAGCATCAAGAGAAACAAACTTTTTATGATGACAAAAAACTTCACTGTGCTGATATGAAAATTGCTTTTTTAAGCGCCTTTGTGGCCTTTCCCCATTGGTAGGACCTTTTCCTTATGTTCCTCGCCTCTATTCTCTTGTACCTTTTGCTTCTTTCGGCATTGTAAAAATTGATTTTCTTTCTCCTTGAGAGAACAAAAAATCTTCACTTTTGCTCACTTAAGCTGTTGCATCTCAGTTCGTTTGCTCTTGTGACTATAGATATGATGATACCCTTTGTGAATTCAATTATGGATACAATGGGTAAGTCTTTTCATCATATTCTGTTTAAGCTTGTCCTTATCTTATGGGGGCAATCTTATAGGGGGAGCGCAGAGGAATGGAGCTATTGGGATTGATGATAATGGATGCTTTGAGAAATGCGCTCTTTTTTCTTTGTAAGTGAAATTGCTGTCCTAAAAATCCCTTGTTTGTTCATCATTGTTTTATGAAAAAGAAAACAAACCTCAGAGAAAGGCAAAATTATCTTCTCAATGTATCTTTCGCTCTTGTCTGAAAGAATATGCTGAGGCTCAGAAAAATAGATAACAATATTGTGAAAAAACAAATGAAATATAGGCGCAAAAAAACACCCGCCGCACCCACTATTAAAGAGGATTTTTCATATCCTGTCAACAGAAAAAAGCATGATCTTGTATTTTTAGTTGAGACAATCTGCTGCACAAGCAGCAAAATTTTTTGCTTCAATTGAAGCGTTTTTGCATAAAACAAAAAACACTTTTCTTATCTGTTAGGCAAGGAGAGGTATGTTTTTGTTTGGAGTAAATTTTTCGGTTGGCTGTGTTTGAGGCGGTGGGGTATGCTTACAGTTTGGGTAAGGTTGGTGGGCTGGTTGGGGCTCCTTGATGTTGTGGTAGGTAAGGGAGCTTTGTCGGGTTGCTTTGGAGCTCTCCGTAGTCGGGTGGTGCTGGCTGGTGATAGGTTTTCTTCATGATCGTGGAGGTGGTTTTGCACCCTTCCTCTTTAGGGGTGTGCTCCATCTTCAAACGGTTGTTTTATGAATAATAAGCTATCATGCTTATCTATCTAGGAGGAAGAATGCCAATATTTCCTCATCAGTGTTTGCTTCAGCGGCTTATTCTTGATGTTTAAGCTGTAAAATGTTTATGAAGCGCATTCAGAACAATACGTAATGCGCAGATCAGATAGGAGAGCGATTGATCCTCTACAACAAGATATTGTAAGGCGGCATGAAGGTTATGTTGGCGATGTTGTTGTTGTGTTTCTTTGATCACTTCTTGCATGTCTTCATAGTGATCGGTTGTTCTTTGAAGCCATTGCTGTTGTGCTTTTTCATCCGGCGTGTGGGTGAAATCATCATAATAACCATTTGGAAGACCTTTGGCGCATAAATAATCGTTTCTGATTTGTAAGTAACGTTGTGCAGTGTCATATTGCTCTTTGCTGATGCCCAATGCATCCTGTTTATAGCCAAGCAAACAAAGCCGCCCAATATAGGAACTTGCAAGTGGATTTTTGGCTTCGTCTATCGTCAAACCAAAGTGTTTTGCACGCATTTTAATACTGTGTTGAGGAGGAGGTGTACATGGTTTTTGGGCGTGTGAAATGCCACTATCTTGTTCTCTTTTTTTTCCTGCTATTCTCAGTTTACCGCGTTTTTTACGTATTTTCATGAACTCTACCGTTTGAATAAAAAAACTCTCTGTTGTCAGAAAAAAGTGCTCCAAAATGCTCTTGGAATAAATGCTACGGAACATCATAAATGGTGGTTGCTGGTCAAAACAAAACTTGAAAATTGTTTTATTTATCTCAAGAAAGGGCAAGGTTTGTGAGGTGAAAATTATCTTTCATTGTAAATCGTTTACGATCATTTATAGCGATTTTGCTTAGAACAGATTTTTGAACCCGTGCTGGGAGATTGGAAAACCATTTTCAATGGAAACAAAAATCACAATGTTTTCTTTCGGGCAACCGTGGGTTATGGAAACGAAGCTTTAAAGAGAAACATTATGGAAAATGCTCTTGTGTGCTCTGATGAAGCGTTTATTTCGTCTCCTTGTTTCTAGAAGATATTGCAAAAGTTTAAATCTCTGCTCTCTTTAAATCTCTGCTCTAGGAGCTATTGTGCTTTGTGCTGGGCATAGAACCAACATGTCTGATGTACTGCATGTTGTTAAATGTATTTTTATCCTTTTTAGAGGAAATATTGTGAAGTTTTGAACAAAATGTATCCGCAAAAAATAAACTTTATCTCCTCTTATAATATCACAATAGGGCGACTATTTTCAAACAAATATTGATGATAAGCTCTGAATAACAAAAGCAGTGGTAAGACTATCGGGTGGTAATATTTTCTTTTTCTCCGTCTTTTGCTTTTATATTCATCCTTTATAGAGTATAAATAAACTTTTATCTCTTCCATTTTTGCTGTTCTCTCAAAATTGCTCTTAATCATCAGGCTCTTTTAAAATTGTGGAGGGATTCTTTTGTTTTTGTTGCTTGCGGCTTTTTCGTTTTTAATGTTGGAAAGAAGCTGTTTTTACTCAAAACAGATTTGTTTGCAAAGCCATGTGTTACCCATTTGAAACAGTTCAGCTTTTCTTTTGAAAAAAATTAGTGGGGATTGAAAACCTTTTTTAAGACTGTTATTGAGTTCTCACAAAGCATTAAAGTGATTAAATGCCCTCGTATTTAATGAAGCAAGAAGCGAAGAACTGTAGCGTTCTGTGGCTTTTTGGTTTTACAACAGATGTTCTAGAGTGGTGTCTACGCTTTTCTGATGCATGGCTTGCATGGGGGAACAGTGGAGCATATTTTACGCAGATGTTTTAAGGGGGCTCATACAAATGAGAAACGGGCAAAAATGAGAAAATGGGGAATGTTAACATGACAAGTCATCAACCACAAAACGGACCGCACCAAGAGTCTTTCCAAACGCAGGCGAATACAAAGTCTGCTTCACATACAACTTTTGCTAAAGGATCTAAGCTTTTTACTTTCAAAGAAGCCATGATGCTTTCCATGAGAGATTATAAAATCATCTTCTGCATCGCTCTGGTTCTGTTGATCTTAGGGATTCTTCGTATCCACTATCTGCCAGGGTTTTTCTTAGGATTATTGTTCGGCGGAATTTACGGTGGGGGAAGTAGCTTTTTTGAATATATCCTTTTTCTGCCAATTTTTCTCTGGGGAATGTCGGTCATTTTCTTACCTGTCGTTTTGATTTTACATTATACATTGAATCGTAGATTGAAAAACATGCTTGAGAAACTGGAAAGAAAAGCATCTCAACAGCAATACAAACCAAGCACTGCACAAACAAAATAGGGGGAATAAAATGTTTCTTATTACAAAATTATTAGGTATTCTCGCGCTTTTCGGTCTTATCATCCTTGCTGTTTTAAACGGTATGCTTCTTGTTGGAGTTTATTACTTCTTTGTCAAACGGGTAAGATTGTATCTGGACATGAAAAAGGAACTGAACGGGGGACGTTAACAAAGAGAAGAGAAATACGGCTCCGATAAAAATGCTGGAAAAAAAGCAGCAAAATGCAAAATGTCATAAAAATTATTGCTGCTTTTTTATCCCTGTAAAAGACGTCTTGTGTAAAGAATATCGCGTTATGTGAAGAATGTGTTGTGTGAAGAATATATTGTGGCGCTGGAGCAAATGTGGGGCGCAAATATAAAAATTGGTGTTAGCGCGAAGTACAAAGATAAAAAAGCAAGGTGACTTTCTCCTGTAAGAGGCTCCTGTAAGAGGCGATGCAACTTTTTCGTATGAAAAAGCTTTGGTTTTTGCAGAAAATGTTTTTTATCCTTTTTCTTTTCCTCTGGTTATAATGGTTTTGATGGATTGGTATGTTGCTGTGCACATGGTGGTCGGCATTCCAGTTTATTCTTTGCCCCAGTTTATTCTTTGCCAATGAAAGTAAAACACAACTCTGGCCCTATGATTTTTGTCCATTTGTTTTCTGAAGAGCGCCGTGGGGAATAAGAGTTTCTTGACTTCATGAGAATGGTCAAGGTCTTTATGGGAACGGTTGGGGCGAATTCCTTTCTGCGCTTTTGTGTTTCTCTTCTTTTCCGGTGATTTTGCCGCTCTGCATCATTGTGGTGGGCAAGGAGTCATGAGCATTGCATGGCTGAAAAAAGAGGTATGGTCGGCAAAACAAGGAAAAGGTTTGGGTCATCCAAAAAAATAGAGTACAAAACCGATGGTATGGGAATGCCAAGAGGCTGCAGCGTTGCGGGGGTATTTAGGTGCTTTATATTTTGTTCGTTTTGATTTTTTTATTCAGGGCAAGATAGGGCATTTTATTTTTCTTTCAAAAGTATAATTGTGGGGGAGTGATTTTCCTGTTTTGTATTGTGCGAAAAGAATGCAGGGAGAAAAGAGGGCTTAAGAGGAGATACAGCGTTTTTCTAGCCCATGGGGCAAGGACCATTGCTTAGCCATAATGCAAAGTTTTTTTATAAGGATATATAGATTTCTCTTTATAGTGTTTCTCTCGGGGAGATGGCGGTGGTGTTGGGGAGATGACGGTGATGTTGGGGAGATGACGGTGATGTTGGGGTGTGGCTGGTGATGTTGGGGATGCGGCGGTGATGTTGGGGATGCGGCGGTGATGTTGGGGATGCGGCGGTGATGTTGGGGATGCGGCGGTGATGTTGGGGAGATGACGGTGGTGTTGGGGAGATGACGGTGGTGTTGGGGAGATGACGGTGATGTGGGGATGCGGCGGTGATGTTGGGGAGATGACGGTGGTGTTGGGGAGATGACGGTGGTGTTGGGGAGATGACGGTGATGTGGGGATGTGGCTGGTGATGTTGGGGAGATGACGGTGATGTTGGGGAGATGACGGTGATGTGGGGGGGTGCATTCTGTTGGGGCAAGTTGCAAAAACCTTTTCTTCGCAATTGCTAAGTTTTTTATACTCTCAAAAAATCTCAGGATAGCACATCATTAGTATAGAATAATCCTTCTAAAGGGTCTTGAGAGCGCAGTGTATAGGAGGAGGAGCAAAGGAGAGGCATTTTTCCTGGTTTTTGTTGTAGAGGTTTGTGGGGCTTTGATTCATTCTGCTCATTTGCACCTTAGTTTTTTGTTCTGTATTTCCTGTGCAAAGGGACAAAAAAAGCTCTTCACAGAGGAAGAAAAGAGGGTTGAGTTAAGAGTATGATACGCTTATTGCGCTTGCGCAACCCTTCAAAAAGCTTTAAATGGGGCCCTCATATTGATGAATATTGTCAAATAGTTAAAGAATGATGGCAGTTAAGGAGTTGGGGGGATAGCTATGATCATAGAAAAATCACAATATGGGTCTCTCCAGAGTGAGGGCGCTGTTGTCTTGCAGGAAAAATGTGATAAAGCATCACAACTTTCTTCTTTCAAAAAAGCTTTGCTTCTTTCAATGAAAGATTATGCTCTCATCTTTTGCGTCTCTCTCATCGTCGTGATTGTGCTCTATAGCAATTTTATGAAATTCTTTCATGGATTGTCTGAAGAACAGCTGACGGCAATGATTCAGAAAAATTTTCATGGCACGTTTCTAGAAAATCTTAAAAATTTTTTCTTAGGGCAAATGGCATTGGATGAAATATATATAAGAGAATTGTGGGCTACAGCTGGGTGGGAGAGCGTTTGGCATTTTCTCTGTCTAATCCCGCAAATGATTTTTGGAATTCTTCAAATCCTCTTGCCAATCATTTTTGTCTTTCATTTCCTATTGCATGACACCTTAAAAGACATGATCCAGCAAGAGGAAAAGTCACTGGATGCATGTGATCCAAATAAAATATGAGAGGGAGAGAAAAGTGGCTTTTTTAAGCGTTTTGACTGCAATATTGACCATTATCTCCATGATGGCGGTCTATGTCACGATGAGTTTTTTTGCCATTGTAGAAATTGTTATATTTTATTACTCTTTTTTTAAGCGTACAATCGTGCTTTCCAAAACGCGTGAGAAACTGGAAATCTTCGAAGTACGCGAGGTGATTTGTCATGTGAGGGGAGAAGAAGAGCCAGTCTTCGATAAGCAGGCCTCTTTGGCTGCGTTTAAAGAAGCCATGATGCTTTCAAAAAAAGATTATAAAAGAATCTTCAAATTCTCTTTTGTAGTATTTCTTATCCTCGTTATGCCCTTCATCGTTTCATTTTTTGTGATGATGGCAGAGGTGGCAACAAATGGTGTGGTGATACAACAATTGATGAAGAGTGGCGCTTGGTCGTTTACTTTTTTTATGGTCAACGGTGTTTACCTCTATATCATTTTTCTGTTTGTTGCGTTTTCCTTGCCGATCTTTTTTCTGCTCCATGTGAGACTCCATTGGAGAGTGAAAAAGATGGTGAAGATCGTGAACAATTTCACTTAAAACAGGAACGCCATCAGTTTTAGAATGTGAGAGGGGAAAAGTGCTTTTTTTCATAAAATATTGCAGTTTACTAGGGCGTGTTATGCTGGCCGTTCTTTTCTGTATGATCATCGTTGGGCTTCATTACTTTTTTATCAAGCGGGCAAGATTGTATTTTGCTCTGTTCAAGACGCTGAAAAACAATGCAGCGTATCCCTCTCATGAGGGGGAGGCGATCGAACAAAATATCTCTTTTCTTTCTTTTAAGGAGTCTCTGTTGCTTTCGACAAAAGAATGTAAAAGGATCTTTTTCTTCTCTCTCATTCTTGCTCTTTTCTATGCTGCATTTTCTACATTAAACTTGGTCGGCTGGAAAAGTGATGCGCGTGCTTTTATAACGCTGCTGTTTCATTTTATCTCGGTCTGTTTTTTGTTCTTTGCACCAATCATTGGGTTGCTCTGCCTAAAATTGACCAGTAAATTGAAAAAAATGATCCAGCAACTGGAAGAGGAAAGGCTGCAACAAGATAAAGCTCTTTCTCTGCAGGATGTGCGTGGAGGGACAGATGACCAATAGTTCTTTGGCTTTCTTGGCTCTTTCTTTTTTGTCTTCGGCAATGATGGGTTTTTTGGTTATCCTACCGGTTTTGCTCATTTATTACCTGTTTATGAAGCGTGTTAGACTCTTTGGTAAAGTCTATAAACAATACAAAAAAATGCTGAAAAAACGCCATATAGAGTTGGAAAAAATCGCAAAAACTGAAGAGCAAGATGAATTTTCTGTGTGGTAGGGGCGCAATTTTTTCACATAAAAAACTTAGTTTTTGGCCAAAAATGATCAAGAAACTTTTTTCTCATGGTTATAATGGGCTTTGTTTGCGCATCATTTTCTTTTAACCATAGTTTGGGGTGGGAATTTCTTGGTTTTTGAGAGTGGGGTTTTATCAGAGTGTCGGGGGTGAATTCTTGTCTGCTCTCTTTTCCCCCCTGATCCTTTTGTTGTTTGCTATCCTTGTGGTGGGGAAGTTGTAATAAGTATGGGGCAATGAAAGAAAGCGCACCAGACAGAGGAAGAAAGTGAAGCGCCAGACAAAGAAGGAAGCGGTGCGATTGTCAAGCGATGGCAGAGGGGTAGTCGGGGAGGTGAAGCATTGCTTCGCATTTCTTCTCTGGTGTTTGATTTTTTATAAAGAGCAAGTTGGGGGTGTCTTGTTCTCTATTTGTGCATGTGAAGTTTGGAGTATGGGTTTGCCTGTTTTGCTCTATGAAAAAAGTACGAGGGGAACAAACTATGCAATGAGAAAAGAAGAGAGAAAAGAAAAAAAGCTTAAAGAAGAGGAGAGAGCGTTTTTCCAGTCCATGTGGAGCTGTGACCATGGATTCGTTATCGTAGCGGTGGTTTTATTGATATATTTTCTTTATGGCGATTCTTTTTTGGGGTGATTGTGGCGCTCTTTATACTCTTTATAGCAATGCTCTTGGGGGCGCGAATTTTGTGGGCAAGTTGCAAGAGCCATTCCACGAAGGGCAAAATTCTGTGACACTCTAACAAAATATCAGCATCGCAAATTCTTGGTATAGAATAATCTTTCTAAAGGGCATCAAGAGGACTGTGTGCAGAATAGGAGGCAAAAAGGATGGTGCGTTTTTCCTCTTACCTTTGTTGTGCAGGAGTTTGGGTCTTTGAGTGACACTGCCAATTTGCTCTCTGTTTTTTGTTCTGTTTTCTTTTGGGCAAAAAGGTGTAAGAAGAGCTCTTCACAGACGAAAGACAATGAAAAGGATGTAATCAAGAGTATGATAGCGCTTGCGCAATTGTAAAAAAAGCGTTAAAGGGAATTTTTAACAGTGCTTTATGTGCGCTAAAATATTTAAGGAGTGGGGGGAATAACCGTGACTATAGACAAACCACAAGACGGGTCTCTCAAGAGAGGGGAGGCTGTTGCCGCACGGGGTGCGTTTGATAAAGCAGCAAAGCTTTTTTTCTTTAAAAAAGCCATGGCTCTCTCGACAAAAGATTATGTCATCATCTGTTGTTTGGCTGTTCTCTTATTGCTGTTCTTTGTCCTTATTGCATTTATTAATCCTATAAAATATTTTCAGGTGATATCTGAGGGGCAATTTAAAGCGCTTGCGGACAGTCTTCAAAGGTTGACTCAGGCAACTGTTGTACAACAAATTTTTGCAGAAAGTGCTATTATACAAACCCATGTTATAGAATTATGTTATGCTGCTGGTTGGAATGGTTTTTGGGCTTTTCTCTGTTTTATGCCGGTCATCATCTTCGCATGTGCTTTAATGTTTTTTCCGCTCTTCTTTATCTTCAGTGCTGTCTTAAAGCGTGAGTTAAAAGAAATGATCCAGCAATGGGAAAAAGCGCCAAAATTGCAAGATAACAATCATTCAGCAAAATAAAAGAGGGGGGAAAATGACTGCTTTTTTTTTAATATCGGTCATATTGTTAGCAATATTTACAAATGTAATGATTTCTTCAGCATTTCTCATGGTGATCGTTTCTACCAGTATGACGATCTTTGCAATTTATTATTCTTTTTTTAAGCGTGCCGGCTTGTTGTTTTGCACCGTTCGAAAACTCAAAAAGGCTGCTCTACAGAAATTGGGCCGTTATAAAAAACACAACAGAGAACAAAACGCAGGGTTTGGAAAACAGCTGAATGCTGTTGCTTTTAAAGAATCTTTGGCTTTGTCAAGAAGAGAATCCAAAGTCATCCTTTGGATTCTTTTGATCATGTTTTTCCCTTTCGTGTGTTTAGCGATTTTTGGGGCTTTTTACCCAAGATCTGTAATGCTGTTGGCAGATCTGGCAGTGAAGGCTCCTGTTTTGTCTAAAGTTGTCCAGTTTATATTCCAAGGATGGGCTTTTGCTTGGGGAGTTATTGTCGTCTTCTTACCAGTATTTTTGATATTTCACGTCTTCCTTAATTGGGGCGTGAAAAAAACCATAAAAAAATTGGAAAAACTTGCTTGAAGAGAGCATAAAGCAGTCTCTTCACATAATGCGATAGGTGAAAAAAGTGGCTATTTTTACGAGAATTTTCGGGATGCTAGGACTGATTATTATTGTCATTCTCATGCTTATGGTTGTGATCAGGCTGTATTACTTTTTTATCAAGCAGCTAAGGTTGCACTGTAAAGTGTCTCAAGAGTTGCGAAAGAGCATAATACAAGAAAAGAATGCATTGCTGCAATTGTGTGGTGAGAAGAAGGGAGCGCAGAAACAGAATGCAGCGTTTGAGGCAAAAGTGCGTCTGCTTTCTTTCAAAAAATCTATGCTGCTTTGGCCAAAAGAGTTTAAAGTTATCTTTTTCCTCTGTTTCTTCTATATGGTTTTAAAGGCTTTCCTTTCTATAGGAAACTGGGAATGGTGGAAGAATGATGTAAGCGTTTTTATCATAATACTGGAAGAGATCCTATGGTCCTGTGCTCTTTTATTGAGCCCTATTGTTGCGGTGTTCTTTGTTAAGTTGAGTGGCAAATTGAGAAAAACAATCCAACAATTGGAAGAAGCGATTATACAACGCGATAAAGCACGCGATATGCAAAATGCTATAGGGGGGAAAGATGACCATTAGTTTTATAACATTAACAGTTTTCTCTTTGCTGTTGTGGCTTCTCGCGAGCTTGTTCCTTATTGTGCCAATTTTGCTCCTTTATTACATGTTTATCAAACGTGCGAGGCTCTATTGCAAAGCCAAAGGAGAACTGAAAAGAGTGCTGCAAGAGCGCGATAGAGCGCTAGCGCAATACAAAACAAGAGAAGTAAAATGAAACAAGATGCCGAATTTGAGCAAGGAATTGCTTCTGCGTTGAAAAAAGCCTTCCTTTTGTCAAGGCAGGATTATAGAAGAATATTTCATATCTCTGCGCTTATGGTCACTGTTTTGGTCGTCATTGGTTTTGTGTACCAGATTATGTGTGGAAGAGGTTTTATTTCATTTTTTCTCTTAGAGCCGCTTGCATGGGTTTTTGGCATTGCTCTTTTCTTCTTGCCAACTGTTTTGCTGTTTCGTACCATCGTGTCTCGTAAGTTGCAAAAAATCATTCAAGAACTAGAAGAAATCTAGCCAAGAAAAAGCAACAGCACCGGAGCAATGGGGGGAGTGATGGTTTTTGGGGCCTTTCGCTTGGAGGGTTTTCATAGCTTTTGTCTTTATTTTTCCTCAAAGGAGCACATTGTGCTGCTTTATGTTTCTTTGTCTGAGTTGGCCTTTTTCTAAATTTGCTTTGTGTATGTTGCAAAATGCTTTGTTGCTCCACACCGAGGGGGTGGTGGGAAGGCAGTGAAGCCAGTCTCAGCTGC
>NZ_HE997452.1:543523-545010 GCF_000312525.1 Bartonella florencae
CAACTCTCCTTTGCTTGGAAAGGTCGCGGAGAAATGATCAGTATGAATGGTTTTCAGTATGGGAGAGCTTAAAGAGGTGCGGCGTGTGTAAAACGAAGCGTGTTCATCGGGCCGAGCTTTCCATCAAAATCGCTTGAGCAGAGGAAATAAGAATAAAGATAAAGAGGTTTGTCTGTTCGTGATGGCGATGTTTAAGGCGCGGCACTGAACAAGATGTTAGCGCGCCTTTTCTTGAGAAAAGAGGAGGCGTGAAACTTTATGAAAATAAAAGCTGCTTTAAGCAATCAATTGTTGAGAAAAACAGTAAGCTGTTTTATAGAGGAGGCAACAAGAGGGTTTTAGAGCAAAATGAACAATGAAGGGGAAAAATTTGTCATTAGAGCAAGAGACGCAGAAAAGTTTACGTTCTTTTTCGTTTGAAGACGCATTTCTTTCAGGGGAAAATTATAAAGTTCTTTTCATCATTTCTATTATCATTGAGCTGTGTAAACTCACTCCCTTTATAGCAATCCTGTTAGAGGGGAAGTTGCTAAGTGTCGTGGATATTGTTTTTTTACTGTTGTACTTTACATCAATGTATATATGGTACGGTCTTTTTTTATTCACACCAGTTTTTTTTGTGCTTCGTGTCATCATAACGCATAAGTTGAAAAAAAAGATTCAGAAATTAGAGGAAGCTCTCTTTATAGGAGAGAATATCAGCCGTTTGCGAGATGCGCTCTCTCAAGAGTGTGAGGAGAAAAAATGAACAATAATTTTATAGCAGTATTGCTTATATTCCGTTTGTTTTTTGGGGTTATTATTGTTTTTATTACTCTGTTTTTTTTGGCTTTTTATTATTCTATTTTTAAGCGGGCCAAAATGTATTTCCAAGTGCAAAGCGAGCTGGAAAGAGTGCTAGAAGAAAATGATCTCGCTCTTCAGTTGCTGCGTCAAGAACAAGCAATGCTGCAACAGAGGGATGCACAACAACAATAAGACCTTATGGAAATGATGACTAAAATTCTCACTATGGAAAGTGCCACAGCATTGTTGAAAAGCTTGGGGTGGTGGGTGGAAATTGATGAGAAAAGGCGAGCATTTGGCACGCTTCTTTTTAGCGGACTACGCAGTGCACTTTTTTCTCTCATGAGAAAAAAGTGAGAGATTGCTTCCCAATTTGTGCTCGATTTTTCTCCCATTTTATTTGAGGTTTGCTAACCAAATGGCATTTTTGGCTATGGCTTGTGAGATTCTTAATCCTTATCATTTGAAAAGTTTGCTAAGCTTACAGTTGGATTTTTATGCAAAAGGATTGGAAGTCTTTGAAAAAAAATATTGATGGGGCGCTTAAAGCAGGCATTTGAGAAAGTTTTAGAAAGAGCAATAAAGGCTGTTGACCTTGGTGAAATCCGGTGCTCTCAACAGCGTACTCCACCTTGAAATAAGAAACAATTAATTTTGGGCAAGGGTGAAGATAAGGTGGTTCCTTATGATTTGCGGCATTT
>NZ_HE997452.1:545299-549167 GCF_000312525.1 Bartonella florencae
TAATTGAATTACGCTTTGCTAAAGGTCGCGGTGGATTTTTTCCAGAAGATACAGGGATGGGTTCTCAATATTTTGGAGCCGATGATTCGCTGGTGTGCAAGAGTACGAGCCTTTCTCATCAAAGAGGCGTTGAAGAAACAACAACAACGCAAGGCAGGGCTTCATTGTCTGCAAACAAGAGGCGATGTGGAAGGCCGATGGGGAAAATTATCGCTATGTTCTCCTTTATAGAGAGGATGGTGAATGCAAATTTATGGATATAAAGATGGGGACACATGCAATCAATTGTTGAGAAAAACAGTAAGCTGTTTTATAGAGGAGGCAACAAGAGGGTTTTAGAGCAAAATGAGCAATAAAAGGGGGAAAATGTGGGAGAAGAATTGGGCATTTGAGAAAAAATGCTTGGTTTTCAAGGCACAAAATTAAAGATGTTGTCATGGCAAAGTGATAAAATGTTGTGGCAAAACTTTCTCACTCTATTGCACACATTTCTTATCATGATAGCTCTAGAAGCTCCTGCTTTTGCAAAGCTTTTGAAAAAATCGGGAGAGTAGGGGAAATGAGATAGTATGGGGCATGTGATTTTTCTGCTACCGGTTTTGATTTGGGGCTGCCTTTTTGTACCTTTGTCTATTCTTTGGGCATTGCGCAGTATCCGAGAGCATAAAACGAAAAAAATGCAGTCTTTAGAACCGTCTGGGTCACAAGATAAATCGATGAGATCATAAACGTTATGGGACCAGGCTCAATGGCTCTTATCATACCAGCTTTTTTTTTCACAATACTTACGATTGTGGTCTTGGCACTCTTGCTCAATATGATCATTGTGGGGCCTTATTATTCTCTTATTAAACGTTGCAGGATCTATGCAAAGCTTAAAGAATATAAAGGCTTGATGAAAGAACAGCAGAAGCGTTTGGATGATCCGCAAAACAGTGAGATTAAAAAGCAAATTTTGGCGCTTTATACAGAGGAACATACCGCTTTATTCAAAAAATGGTTCGCTTTTTCACGAAAAGACTATATCTGCGTATTTTTCATCTCTCTCATCATTATGGCTTTCAAAGCGCATGTTTATATAACTTTTGTGCGAGAGATAAATGGCACCTTTCATCATCTTGGAAGTCCTGAAAGTTTTGAAGTCTATGATATGCTGTTTTGGCTGCTTTTTTTGATTTCGCTGTGTGCTTGTATAACGGCTCCTGTTGTGTTGATATTGCGTGCCGTCTTAACTTCTCTTTTAAAAAAAAAGATCCTAAAATTGGAAGAATTAATCAAGCAACAGAAAAGCAATTGATAAAGAGAAAGTGAGGGGAAAATGCTTACAAAAAGTGCAATATTTATGATTGTCATGGGCATGTATTATGGGGCTAAGTTCGGGATTATCCTTGATGTTTTGTTAAGTACAGCAATTGTGGTGCTGTATTATTCTTTTATGAAGCGCTTAATCGCGTACTCTAAGGTTACGGGACAATTCAATAAAGCGATGAAAGAGCGTAGGTAATATTTGGCTCTGCTTGGCACGAAAAGGGGCAGTGAAGGAAAGACAAACAGAGTGGGGGGTGAGGATGCGCCTTGATGTTTTGTTAAGTACTGTAGTTGTGGTGCTTGATTCTTTCTGCGAGACTCTCATAGAGGTGCTTCTAGCCAACTGAGAAAGTTATGCAGGAGAGCATTTAAAAAAATGGCAAGCGGGCACTTGTAATGTACAAGAGGGGATTTGTAATGGACAAGAATTGTGATGAGAGGAAAAAAGACAATAGAGGGAAAGATGGGGCATTTGATGAAAAGCTGCAGTCTTTTTCGCTCGGACAAGCATTTCTTTCAAAAAGATAACATATCGTAATTTGTTTTCTCTCTTTTATCATTGTGTTGTGTAAAAAGGTTTTTCCTCTCTCGATTCTGGAAGACTGGGAGTTAACCGCGTGGCAGGAGAGCATTTTTTTTTGCCTGTCCTTTCTGTTGCGCAAAATTATCGCGGTGTGTGTTGTTGTTTTTATACCGCTGATATTGGTGCTCTACATATTTTTTACATCGTGGTTGAAAAAAATATCCCGAAATTGCAAGAAGAAATGCAAAAACGAGGCAAAATCCCCTGTCATCAAAATAATTCGAATCAAAAAAATGATAGAGGAAGGGCGAATCATCCTCTTATAGAATTCTTTATCGTAGGGATTTTTCTCGTGATGTTTATTTTTTCCAATTTTGTCGTATTTTTCACTTTAACGCTTTATTATTCTGTCTTTAAGCGGGCAAGAATGTCTTTCCCGTTAAGAAAAGCATTGAAAAGCCTGTAGAGAGGAGAATGTAACAGGGTATTTGCCTTGTGATGAGAGGGAAAAAACAATAGAGAGGGCAAATGCTGATGAAGCAGAAGGCAGGCAGGAATGAGGGTGGTGGAAAAGTGAGGAAGCTAGAGATAGAGTAGAGGGAATTAAGCAGATATCTGGGAAAGAAAAACAAAAGAACAGCTCTATAAAATTTTAAGAAAAAAACTAAAAATGATCTGTCTTAAAGCTTTTAAGAAGGAATAATGCAAAATTCACGGTTTTCTTACCTCTGCAGAGTTTTCTTTAAAAACGAATCATTCCCTAGGGTAGTGCAAAATTGTCCTTAAAAACAAAATGATCTTTGAGAACGGAAAAATAAAATATAAATGGCGTTTAAAATATGTGGTGTTTTCTGTATTCGTTTAAGAGAAAATATTCAAAGTAAAACTTACTCAGTCAAACATCCTGTCTTTTTGTTGTTTTTATGGTCGCCTTGTCAAGCTTTTGCGGCGCCTTTGTTGCGTGGATGAAATGAAGCAATTTGAAGTGATTGGCAGGCCAAACTATAAAACAAAGTGCAGATATCTGGGAAAGAAAAACAAAATATGACAGATTTTTGCAGAAGGCTTTGTCCTTTGGCGAGAAAGAGACGAGAAAGAGACGAGAAGGAGACGAGAAGGAGGAGAGCAAGAATAAGAGTACCCTTGCTCAAAAGAACAATAAATATAAATAACCCAGAAAATACGAAGCCTTAAAATATGAAGCCTTTTATTTAATCTTTAACTTTGCAATAGATTGCAATATTTGAGCTTTTCTTTAAAGACGCTTGACTATTTTCTCAAGAATTTACCGTAAAAAATAATTTTATAAAAAATAGAATCACAGCATGAATCAAATTCACCACGGAATATAATAAGTGTTCGTTTTGCATGTATGAAGTGACCAATTCTCTTTGATGTGTGCCATATTTACTTTGCGTTCCGAGTATATTCAATGTATCCAATGTGCCTTTTACTGGTTCAAGATCCTGTAAATTCGTTTCTTCAACAGTATAAGGCGTTATAATAGGAGAGGGTTGTTTATTGACTATACGATCAGATTCTTGAATTGCAAGAGCTAAGCCACTGGTGATTGCCCCTGCTATGAAAAAATATCTGATATTCATAGTTCTTCTCCTATATTTATTTTAAGTAAATAAATATCAAAACGTATTATAGATAAATTCGCCTTAAATAACTATAGTAAAAATGCCACAATCATAAAAAAGAATAAAACTTGCCCAGAAAATGACAAAATTTGCTCTTATTTGCCTTAATTAGTTCTTTCAGAATTGATTTATAAAAGAGGGTTTTAAGGTTTCAAGACATATATTTACAGAATGGATGACAAAAAGAGCCGTTGGCGAATTTTGTTTTGTCCATGGCGAAAAGATTCCATTCGTGGGGTCTCCATGAGAGCAAAACACATCCTATGAGGAGCAAAGTGCATTTTATGAAGATTAAATGCAAAGCTCGTTGAATTGGGGTGCATCTTATTTAGGGTTTGAGATGCATTCTGATGGCGGGGTGCATCTTATTGAGGGTTTGGGATGCACCCCG
>NZ_HE997452.1:550699-554198 GCF_000312525.1 Bartonella florencae
CGAAAGGATTGGCATATTTGGTAAGAAAATAAGAGAGAGTCAAGAAAATTTATAATTTTTATTCTTATTTTGATTAGTTTTTGTGTTTTTGAATTTGGTAAGAATTGTATCATAAAATTATAAAATGAGCAGGATAGTATAAGAGCAAAAGTAACTGAAAAATCTATAAAAATGAGTATATTTGGACGTTGCTACTTGGTCTTTATTAGATGTCATTTTATTGGCACAAGCTTTATGAATGCTGTGCCTAAGAGATAGTGGCATGGCAGATAATAAACATAATGAATACTTATTATGGTTAATAAATGGTTAATAACTGTTATTTGATTCTCAACTTAAGAGTGTAAGATAGCATTAATATATTTCATTCAAAACGCATCTTATAAAGAGTGTTTTAGAAGGGGATGAGTATTTTTCTTGTTATGAGAAAAATCTCTTTATTCTTTTATAAGGGCTATTTTTGCTGCAATGATTTTGGCTCATGTGATTTTTGGGGGCGGTTTGTGATGGGGGATGTTTTCATTTGCACTCTTATTGTTTGGAGTGGGAGCTGTTTGAGGCGGGCGTTAACTTGGAATATTGGCGATTTATTTTTCTCTCATTTGTGTATCCCCAATGAAAGGCTAAAAGGTCTAAACAATCTCGTAGATGGTCGGCAAGGGAGTTTTGTTTGCGCTTTAATGGGCTTAATTCTTTGATCGCTTGACCATAACCAACAACCTTCTCGATAAGCGCATAGCCAAGAATACCAAGCTGCACTTTGACGATTTGTAAATGATTGGAGGCTTCTATTTGGCGCTCAATGGAATGTGTATGCCCTTGGCTACAGGAAACCTTTTCACGCGTGTAGTCGGGGCTCATATGGAGGTCTGCCTGACTTTGACGCCAATAAACATAAAAGCGCTCTGCTGCTTTATATTGTGCGTTGCTGAGATGTCCTTTGGCATATAACAGCGCAATGGGGTGGCCTTTTGCATTAGCAATGGCTTTGATACTACGCGGATTGCTGGAGCTTTCTGGATGTGTTGCTTGAAAATGGGGATTGCGCGTTTCAACAGCGATTTCTTGCGTCTTTAAGTGACCAATGTGCGGTTGCTCTTGACACTTGTGAGAGGGAGTAAAAATGGCTGTCTGATTTTTTTTCTTCTCTTGATGATTCATATTATGTCCTCAAAAATTATCAATGTGCTTCTTTGACGTAAAGAAATGGGCATGCAAAAAATGCCGATTATGCCGCTTGTCTGTTTGTTGCAGGATAGGTTCTTGCTCCTTTGCTGTAAGAGAAAATTAAGGGTGAGGGATGGTAGCATTCTGTTGGCGCTGTCATTGGTTTGTGGGTGTGGGGCCTGTGCGGGGGTGTGTTGTGGGCCCCGTGCGGGTGTGTGTTGTGGGGCCCCGTGCGGGGGTGTGTTGTGGGCCCCGTGCGGGGTGTGTTGTGGGCCCCGTGCGGGGTGTGTTGTGGGGCTCCGTGCGGGGTGTGTTGTGGGCCCCGTGCGGGGGCGTGTTGGCCCTGTGCGGGGGTGTGTTGGCCTGTGCGGGGGGCGTGGAACTGTGTTGTTCTTGAAGGGGGCAGTGTTTTCTTGTATTTTTGGTACTCTCTTTGCTGTGCTGCATCTGGGGGGGGTAAGAGTCTGCCTGTTGCGTGGTAAAGGTTTTTAAAGGTTTGTGGGGTTTTGTTGCGTGGTGGGCGTGATCCTGTGGCTTTTTATGCCGGCGTAAGGGATATCGATGAAATAAGAGTGATATTCTTGGCAGTGTTGGTGTTTGCTATATTGTTGAAATTGCTCGTCGGTTTGTTTGTGCAGGAGCGCCATGATTCTCTGGGGCAGAGATCTTTGCGTATTTTGAATTTTCTGCTGTTTTCTTGCATTTTGGCACTTGTCCTTTTGTTTGTTTCTCTGGGAGCAAAAAAATTGCGGTTGAGCTGGCTTTGGTTCTCAAATGAGAATGTCTTTACCTGTGTTGGGGTATTTCTCTTGCTTTCTCTTTATCAGAGAGCAGGATGGGTCTGTGTGATGGAAGAGGCGTTTTTAAGGCGTGGGGTTGATGGGGCGCTCCAAGTAACGTTGTGGGTTGATGGGGCGTTCAGGGGAACAGCGATAGCGATAGGTTTGCTGGTCAAACCAAAGTCCTATTTTGCCTTCAAAATCACCGGAACGTTGTTTGGCGATATTCATAATGACGCCAGGGCGTGTGGCTAAACCTGTTTTTTCTTGTGTTAACGAGGCGGCAAAAATTTTGTCTTCGAGTGCTCGATTGCGCCAAATGGTGATAATATTAAAGGCATTGGCACCAATCTCGGAGGCGCCTTTGATATCTTCTGTGCCGGGGATATCTTTATCCAGCCCTCCTTTGCGGGCATGGGCAACAAGATGAAGATGCACATTGTTTAAAACAGCCCAATCAACCATTTTATAAACCGCTTGTTCTTGACCCGCATAATCATCGGAGGAAATGCCAAGCCGCATCAGACTGTCGATGATAAACTGATCGCAGCCATAGCGCGCACGGCAATAGTCAAAGACATCCAGCAAGCTGTCGACACTCGATTTGCCGACATGCTCATAAAGAATAAGTCCCTTGTCTAAAAAATGGAGAATCCGTTCAATCATCTCTTTTGTGGGCTGTTCTAAACCGCCGGTTTGTTTGGTTAAACGACGCAGGGATTGTTCCCCTTTCATCTCTAGCGAGGCTAAGCAAAGTCTGCTGTTTTGCGCAATCCAATGGGGTATACAGTCGGATAACAATTGGCTTTTTCCTGCACCACTGGCACCGCTCCATAGCGTTAATTCTGCTGGGCGGAAATGCAATTTGCCGTTGAGTTTAGGATAGGGAAGCGTATAGCCAATATGTTGCTCAGGCTCTGGCCAAAAGAGGTCTATGACTTTTTCTTTATAGTCTGAGGCACGCCGTAAGCCTGCTGGTGCAAAGCTTTTGGCAGTGGAAAAGGCAGATTTTATGGTGGCTGCATCAATGCCAGCGGTTAAACATTCATTGGCATCTTTGCGGGGCAAGCGGACACGGTAGCAGCGATGACGGCCAAGCCTGCTGGCTATTTCATGGGCGGCTTCTTCACCAGGCTTATCCATATCGGTGGCTAAAAAAATCGTTTCAAAAGATTCTAAATGATCAAATTCATTTTCAATCCAGTTGTGTTTGCCCCCAACTCCCCCTCCAAAGGGTAGGGAGAGTGCTGGATATCCATAGGCAGCGAGCGAAAGCGCATCTATTTCTCCTTCAGTGATGACAATCATCCGATTGGAGTGCCCATTGATGTGTTGATTGGGGGGGTGATTGGAGCTCTCATTGGTTGGGGGAAAAGTATGCTGTGTGGCAGAGGGAATATCCCCCCTTGCGCAGAGAACCCTGCCAATACTGGGCGTATTGGGCGTCTGGGGCGTGCTGTCCGTATGGTGGGATGCGGAGACATGGTGAACTGGCTGCGTATCTGTTGCGGTATTGCGCTGTGGGGTTGGGGCTTCTGTATTTTGCCCCCCTG
>NZ_HE997452.1:554852-556143 GCF_000312525.1 Bartonella florencae
CGTGTGGGGCGTGCTGTCCGTATGGTGGGATGCGGAGACATGGTGAGCTGGCTGCGTATCTGTTGTGGTATTGCGCTGTGGGGTTGGGGCTTCTGTATTTTGCCCCCCTGTGGTTGGGATATGGTGTTGGCTGTGTGTGTTGTGGCTTTTGGGTATGGGGTAAAGTGCTTGCCAACCAAATAAAATCGGTTCACATTGGGAGGCTGTTGGTTTGGTTTTTGCCCCCGCTTGTGCGAGCCGTTCTTTCACCAAGGCAAGAGTGCCATCGGGCTTATAAAAGGGAAAAATAATTTTTTCTCCATCTTCTCCTATGCGGTAGCGCTGTAAAATTTCAAGAGGGATACGGCGTTCTTTATTGAGGTATGTTTTGACTAAATTCTCTGGTGTGCCGCCTGTGGGAGTTGGTGGGCGGCGATAGGAACGATGGGGCGCCATAAAGGGTTTTGGGCGCGAAAGGTTGAGAAGGGCGCGTGCTTCTTCTAGGGCTTGAGAAAGACTCATTCCTTTGACTTCACACCAAAGGTCTAAAAGGTCTCCGCCTCTGCCTTCTGCAAAATCATACCAAAGACCCGCTTTCTTGCCGCTCAAGCACACCGATAAACTTTGACCAGTCTCACCGCGCGTGTTGCCTACAATCCAATCATTGCCTCGTCGATGTCCTCGTGGAAGAAGCATTTCTGCTATCGCACTTGCTTGTGCGTTAAGCTGCTGTTTGATGTCAAAAATTGTGCTCATATTCATCTCTGTAGTTGTAGGCTCTGGTCTTGAGCATGATGTTTGTTATGGGATGATGGCGTGGAATAAGAGGAAAAAACCAACAGCTTTCTTGGTGCTCTTTTATGCCTTTATGCGTTCAATCTTTTGGGCTAGATCCACTCTGCCCATGGGGCTTAGCAATTTGCGTGCTCCTTTGCCTCTGTTGGCATGCCCATCATCGCGAAATTTCTTTTCTGTCAACCGCCTTGTTCGTTATGTAAATCTTCTCAAAGCTACCATATCAGTATCTGTTTGCCGCTGGGCTATGGTGTTGGCTGTAGGGTGGCCGTGGATGCGTGTGGGGGCATGGTGAGATGTGGAGACATGGGTGGGTTGTGGCTGGCTGTCGGTTTAGGGGCGTTGTGGTGAGGTATGGTGTTTGGTTGTGAGGTGCCGTGGGTGCGTGGGTGCGTGTGGAGACATGGTGAGATGTGGAGACATGGGTGGGCCGTGACTGGCTGTCGGTTTGGGGGCGTTGTGGTGAGGTATGGTGTTGGCTGTAGGGTGCCGTGGATGCGTGGGTGCGTGTGGGGGC
>NZ_HE997452.1:557455-568311 GCF_000312525.1 Bartonella florencae
CGTGTGGGGCGTGGTAGAGACTGGGCGCTCGGGCGCGTTGGGGGGTTGTAGGCTGTCATTGGCAAAAGGCTCTGTTGTTATCAAAAAAGAAGCCTTTTCTGAAACACCGTTAGGTGTTTCCTTTTCTTCTTCCTTCTGAGCTTGTGAGTTTTGTGCATCATCTCTTGCAGGACTGTTCAGCAGTTGTTGAAGAGCAGAATTGATTTCCTTGCGTTTTTTTGCTGAACAGTGACCAGCAAAGCTTTTCTGTTCAAGAAATTTTGCCCGCTCTTGAAAAATAGTTTCACAACGCTTGTTCCATAAACCATGCGCTAAATTTAAAATTTTTCCCTCTGCTATCAGCATTTCTAAAACATTTGAAAAAGTTCGCTTGTCACAACCGCAAAGACGCGCTAAACGTTCTACCGATAACTCTAGAGGACGACCGCGCGCATACATTTCGTTAAGAAGAATTGTATAAATTCCAATTTCATGTGCACGCATGCCACGTACCCCTCCTAGAAAATCATTCTGATACCAACAAACATAAGGAAGCCTAGACGATTCATAGTAAGGAGTTGCTTGTGGGTGGGATTGTTTCATGCTTCAATCTTCTTTCTTACATTGCTATGCAAATGGGGAAATAGTATTTTATGCATTATGGGATTTTATGCGTTTGTTGGTATGCGATTAACGTTTTTGTGTTTAAGTTAAAGTGATACGATTTTGTTGCGCTATGTTTTGCTAAATGACAGTTCTTGAGATGCTGCTTGATGACGTCTAACAAGTGATGACGCGTGCTTTTCGTGCATGCAACTGTACAGTTTGAGATTGCGTAAATAGCAAAGGGTAATAACACAAGACTTCTTTTAAAACATGCGGGCTTTCAGCGCGGCTTGCGGAGGCGCTTTTCACATCCCTTCTGATGATATAAGTGTTTTTCAATCCGAAAATGAATTTTTATCCCTCAAAAATAAAAAATTTTTTCTTAATTCTATCCTTTTTGGAGGATAATGCAAGTGCGTTTTATAAAAAAGACGTGTTTTTTAAAAAGGACGCGCTATATGGTGAAGCTATGAATATCAATGGTTGGCGGCAGAGATTAAATGCAGCACTCAAAAAAAGTGGCCGGTCTAAGAGATCTATTTCCCTCGCAGCTGGTAAAGGGGCTGGCTACCTTCACTCTATCCTCACGGAGGGAAAAGAACCAACAATCGAATCCCTCGTGCGTATTTGTCATGAAATTAATATCAGTATGAATTATATTCTCTATGGTCAGGGGGCAAGCCTCGAGGATAAAGAATTTATCGATCTTATTTCAAAGCTCTCTCCTGAGGAGAGACAGGCAATTTTGACTCTTTTGCGCCGACCAACTGCCGGAGCAGCAAAATAAGCTCTTTTTGTGTTTTTGAATCAAGACTGCGCCAGTATTGTATCAATTCTAAATCACTCATCTTGGCTCTCCTGTCTATTTATGGTTGTATTGGGTAAGAACAAATAGAGAACAATATTAAGGACATCGAAGGTAAAGAGAGAACAAATTTTTATTCGCATATGTCCTTTGCACGTCGTAAAGACTAAAAATATATCGTTTATTAAGGATAAAATGATTTGACATATCTCCCATAGAGGATATAAGACTAACGCTATATTCAGCCTTGTCAAGACAAAGCTGTGCTTTATCAACTGTCGAAAGGGGGGAAATTATGAAAAATATTCCATTCGTTAAAGAGGATGAAATTCTCATTGTTCTTTGTGAGGATGAAAAGGGGGATGCTTATGATGGACCGTTTGAGCAAAGCGAAGAAGTGCTCGAAATTGTCGAAGAATACGAAACTGTTTACAAACTCTTGCGCCTCGATCTGATGACGCTTCATGCAGAGGATGTCAGCGAACAACTCGCCGATACTTATGTGGCAAATCATGAAATTGACGAGGAAAATGGACAACTTCAGCCTTTTATTCTGAATAGCGAGGCCTACCATGTGTATCTCAATGAAAAAGCCGACCGCAATTATGAAGACAATCTCTATGGATCTTACGAAAAACAACATCGTTTGCGTCCCTGTGATGTCTTGAATGATTACTGGTGGTAAGAATTGATGGCAAGTTATCTTAAGACTTTTTATCGGGGCTTTCCACTTTACTATGCTGGAAAGACCCAAAATATCATCAAGCTAGAACCTCAAAAACAGAATGCAATCCTTTTCATGTCGCGAAAGGCTGCAGAATGTGTGGCAAAAAATTTGGCGGAAGAATACTGCCAAAATGATTTTTGCGTCGTGCAACAGCACGATTGAGGTAAGGCTACAATCATTTTATCGCAACAGAAAATGCAGCCCTCAAAGTTTTTGAGGAGATGCATTGCTACGCAACACAAGCTTAAAGCTTGTGTTGCTGCTGTGAGATAAGGAGACTTGCAGTTTTTAGGGCAAGTGTTTGGGGAGGAAGTTTTAGGTCAGGATCTGGGAAAAGTGTAGGGGATGAAGAGCAGCTGTTAGGGAAGGAAGAGGAGGTTTCCTATGACCGGTATCTGTTTTGGAGGAGATGAAACATCAGCAGGTTTCAGAGCAGGTGTTTGGGGAAAGATTTACGGCAGCGCGCGAGGTGTGTGTTCGTGCATGGAGGGAGTGTGGGGGAGTGTGTGGGGCGACAATGATTTTACACCAGTAAAAAATGTCGGTTTGTAAAAAATGTCGACTGGGAATTTTTGACGTGCTGGGTCTTGCGCGCGTTGGGCTTATGCTGTTGCTGCTTTGGAAGAGGAAGTAGGATAAAGGCAAGCGTTTGAGAACGATGAATCTGCTCTGCAGTACAAAGCTTGTATTAGCACTATGGGGGATAAGGGGACTTGCAGGTTTCAGAGCAGGTGTTTGGGGAAAGATTTACGGCAGCGCGCGAGGTGCGTGTTCGTGCATGGGGGGGAGTGTGGGAGGGAGCTGTGGCATGTGGGGAGGTGCGAGGTATGGTGTTGTGTGGGGAGGCAGATTTGAGGCGGTGCCCGCGGTGCGTCTCTGCTTTGGGGGGGAGATGCAATAGGAGCAGGAAGAGGGAGTGTGGGGGAGTGTGTGGTGGAGGGCGCTGTGGGGAGCCTCTTCCTGCAAGGCAGGCTATAGGTGTTTGGCTGGGGATTTGCGCAGATGCGTGATGAGGCGTGTTGGTTTTCGGGGGGAGAGCGTGCATCAAAAAATTGCTCAGATGTGTTTCAAAGGCGAAATCTTAAAGAAAAGAGGGAGATCATAAATCATGCCAATTATTGTGGATTGTATTCAGGGAACAGAAGAATGGCAGAAAGTACGTAATGGCTTGATCACTGCTTCTTTGTTTGAAATGGTGATGGCACAAAAAAAACAGAGGCAAAAAACTGCACGATATCATTCGGTGATGATGAAATTGGCGGGAGAAAGAATCACTGGAAAAACCGTTGATGAGGGAAAGACCCTTTCTATGCGACGCGGGACAGAATTAGAACCAAGCGCGCGGGATCTTTATGCAAAACTTACCCATAGGGAGCTTGAATGTATCGGATTTGTGCTCGCCGATGATGGTAAAAAAGGCTTTTCTCCCGACGCTTTTGTGGGAAAAGATGGGTTATTGGAAATTAAAACAAAAAAACCCGAAATCCTTATTCCCCACTTTATGCAAAAGGGCTTTCCGGAAGAACATAAAGCACAATGTCAGGGGGGATTGTGGATTGCACAACGCGAATGGGTCGATTTGATGCTCTATTGGCCCGATATGCCGCCTTTGATTAAGCGCGCTTACCGTGATGAAGCTTATATTCGCAGGCTTGAAAGTGAAATTAGCCGTTTTAATGAGGCCTTGGAGGCGATGGTAGGGCAAATCAAATCTTGGGGCATGGAAAGGGCTTAGTATCATAAGTTGAAAATGGCGCGCGAGGCTTGTGGGGGCTGTTGTTTGGTGCGGCGGTGTTTCTGCTTCGGGGCGAGGTGCAATAGGAGCAGGCAGAGGGAGTGTGTGTGGAGGGAGCGTGTGGCGTGTGTGGGGGCCTAAGTACAATGGGGCCGGAGAGGTTTGGGGCGGTGGTGTCCGCGGTGCGTCTCTGCTTTAGGGGGAGATGCAATTGGGGAAGAGAGAGGAGGTTTCCTATGACCGGTATCTGTCTTGGAGGAGATAAAACAGTAGCAGGGATGAAAGCAGGTGTTTGGGGAAAGATTTACGGCAGCGCGCGAGGTGTAGCGTGCGTGGGGATGTGGCGGTGGTGTGGGGGGCCGTGTGGCGTGTGTGGGGGATGCGGCTGGTGATGTGGGGGATGTGGCGGTGATGTGGGGGTGTGGCGATGGATGTGGGGGATGTGGCTGGTGATGTTGCCCTAAAAAGAGAATCACTCAACTGTTATGAAGGGGGTAGGGGGGGTAGATGGTGAGGAGGTGGTGAAAAAAATGAAGCCAAATGTCCGTTTTTGTAACGCTGCTCTTGTTTGATGGCGTGGGGGGTAGAAAGAATGTTGTGTACAAAATGGTGCTGCGAGAGAGGATTGAACTCTCGACCTCTCCCTTACCAAGGGAGTGCTCTACCACTGAGCTACCGCAGCTCTTTGCAATATTTGCGCTGTCTTGTGCCATATTGTCATAAAATAGGCAAGAGAACATTTGTATATTCTTGAAAGAAAACCTCTCTTGTGTCATGACATAAATTTCTTATACAAAACTATAAGTTACTTGGATAGAAGCCCAACACTGCTCAGAAGGTTGTGCAATGACACAAATGCATCAAAAACAACAAGAACTTAACCATAAAGATGATAAAGATAAAAAAGAAAATAAACGCCAAGAAAGATTGGCACAACAGTTGCGGCAAAACCTGAAACGTCGAAAAGAGCAAAGCCGAAAAAGAGCGCAAACAGAGCCTTAAAAAAACCTTTATGCTCGTTTGCAACCAAACTTCTCGAATATTCGTTCTTATCTTTGAGAAGTCTTCTCGTATCATCGATTTCGTTTTGAAATCAGAATAAAATAACTTCTCAAGGGGGTAAACCCTTTGGAGGGGGAAAAGGGAAAAGAGGGAACAACTATGGATTCTATTCAAATTATTGGTGGGAAAAAACTTAAAGGAACAATTCCTATCTCAGGGGCAAAAAATGCTGCTTTGCCTTTGATGATCGCTTCACTGCTTACCGAACAAACGCTTACCCTGGATAATATTCCCCATCTGGCAGATGTTGAATTGCTCATTCGTATTCTCAATAATCATGGAGTCGCATATGCTGTTGATGGACAAAAAGACAAGGGGGATTGTCTTAATGCAAGAACAATCCATTTTACAGCACAAAAAATTGTCACAACACACGCTCCATACGAATTGGTGAAAAAAATGCGAGCAAGCTTTTGGGTCATTGGACCTCTGCTGGCACGATGTCGAGAAGCCTATGTCTCTCTGCCTGGTGGTTGCGCTATCGGAACAAGACCCGTCGATTTTATTCTTGAAGGACTCAAAACTCTAGGGGCGCGTATTACTATCGAAAATGGTTATGTCCATGCTAAAGCGTTAAGCGGACTAAAAGCTGCTCATTATCGTTTTCCTAAAGTTACTGTTGGGGGAACCCATGTCATGCTGATGGCTGCAACAATGGCAAAGGGAAAAACTACCCTCGAGAATGCTGCTTGTGAACCTGAAGTCGCAAATCTTATTCGAACGCTCAATGCTATGGGCGCAAAAATCCTCGGTGAAGGAACATCAACACTCACGATTGAAGGCGTTAAAAAACTTAATGGCGCAAAAATACGAGTCATTGCTGATCGAATCGAAGCCGGAACCTACGCCATGGCCGTTGCTATGACTGGAGGGGATGTGTTTCTCAAAAATGCAAACCCTAACCATCTCACACAAGTGCTCGGCGTTTTGCAAAAAACAGGACTCGATATTCAAATAGAACCACAAGGAATTCACGTGAAACGAAATCCGCGGCAAACAAAAATAATGCCCGTCGATATCAAAACGGGGCCTTATCCCGCTTTTCCAACCGATCTGCAAGCGCAATTTATGGCCCTGATGACCCGCGCTCAGGGAATCTCCCATATCACAGAGACAATTTTCGAAAATCGTTTCATGCATGTGCAAGAACTTACTCGGTTGGGCGCTCAGATAAAACTCGATGGACAGACGGCAACGGTGTATGGAACAGAAAATCTCCAAGGCGCGCCTGTCATGGCAACCGATTTACGCGCTTCTGTCTCTCTTGTTATTGCTGCTCTGGCCGCAAAGGGAGAAACAATTGTCAACCGCGTCTATCATCTGGATCGCGGCTTTGAGAGATTAGAAGAAAAATTGGCCCAATGTGGTGCTGTCATTCAACGGATAACAGCTTAAAGCCCCTTTATGCGAGTTGTTTTGCTGTGGTTTCATTAGGGCAATTTTTGCCCTTTTAACCAAAAGATTATGCTGACCTCTGGGTGGGTTTTGGTAGGCTCTCTTGGAGGGGCAGCTTGGGAACAGGGTGGGAAACAGAGCTTGTGGCTTTGCAAAGCTGGCTTGGTGGCAAAGCTTTGAAAAATGCAAGAATTCTACCATTCAAAAGATCAGTACATAAAAATTTATGCAAAGAGTGTTACCAAAAATCCGGAATCTCAGGCTTTAAGTGAGGACCAATCCTTACCGCTGAGATCTTTTCCGCTAAACCCGTACGGTCTGAAAGCTCTACCGCTAAACCGCAAAGCGTGGCTGGACCTTGTGCCGGCTCAAGGCGACCCTGTTTCTGTTTGTAAAGAAAACGGTGTAAAGGTTCTTCCTTATCCATCCCTATCGACGAATTATAATCTCCACACATTCCTGCATCCGATAAGTAAGCACTGCCACCCTCTAAAATCTGCGCATCAGCCGTGGGAACATGCGTATGCGTTCCGACAATAACACTGACACGGCCATCAAGAAAATGACCTAAACATTGCTTTTCACTGGTTGTTTCTGCATGAAAGTCAAAAATAATTGCGTCTGCTTGTTCCATCAAAGAGCAAGAAAAAAGAATATTTTCTGCTGCTTCAAAGGGATCATCCACTTTGCATGGCATAAAAATACTGCCCAAAAGATTGGCAACAAGCACACGCGCTCCATTTTGTGCTGTGAAAATGCCAGAGCCTCTCCCACGACTTTCTTTCAGAAAATTGGCTGGACGTAAAAAACGATCACTCTCATGGGCATAGTGCAAGGTTTTTTGACAAGAAAAAGCATGATTGCCCGTTGTCACAACATCAACACCCGTCATGAGAAGATCTTGATAGATTTCCTGACTGATGCCAAAACCATCGGAGGCATTCTCACCATTCGCGACAACAAAATCAAGCCGCCATTTTTTTATCAGATGTGGAAGCTGTTCAAAAACAACTCGGCAACCTGTCGTTCCAACAATGTCACCCAAAAATAAAAAACGCATAGGCGTTTTAATCACATTTTAGCCTTTTAATAAACCTTTTTCTGTAAAAATTCCCTCCACAATAAGGTCATGTTCTGCTGGGGGAATGAATTTAACTTCCTGACAGGAAAAGCCTAGGCTTAATAGTCTAAGGTGATGTCCTTGTTTTTCAAGAGATTCAACCGCACGATCATAATATCCGCCTCCATAGCCAAGGCGGTGACATTGATTGTCAAACGCGGAAAGGGGAACAATAATGAGGTTGGGAATGACAACTGCATTTTCTGCATTAGGACCCAAGGTGCTAAAACGCATCCGCTCTAAGGTGGTCTTTTGTGAATAGGAACGAAAAATCATGGTGCTGGAATCAAGCACGACTGGTAATGCTAAACGCCCACCGCGTAAGGTTATGGCTTTAAATAAAGGACGAGGGTCAATTTCCGATTTAATTGGCAAATAGCCCGCCAAAATAAGACGCGAAAAATCTTCTCCCTTTGCTTCAAGACGCTTAAGAAAATGCTGGCAGGCGCGCTGTGAAAAAGCAGCTCGTTCTTTTTCTGACAGAGCAGCACGACGCGACAAACCAATTTTGCGTAGTTGTGCACGAATGGACACCGCAGTATCGGAGGGGGAGGGGCTTTGTGTCATATATATGTCAATTCTTTATCTATTTTTCTGTTAGCCAAACAAAATACATTATGTTGCCCAAAATTCTTACAAATCATTTTGAAAAATGTCATAACAATTTGCTGCTTGCTTCCCGCGAAAAAAATCTAAGATAATTTGTTTTAGTGATACAAAAGGGTGATCCACGACAGCCGATGGAAAAAGTTGACCCCGGGAACCTAAACAAATAGGTGGGCGCCATATGAAAAAGCCCACGAGCTTTATCAGGGACAGCTCCCTTGGAGATCACTAAGGTCTCAGGAATGCGTTATTTCCTGTCGAGAAGCGTAGAACACCTCTTTCAATATAAAACAGTTTGCAAGCTTCTGCTAGATATAAAATGATTTCAATCTTCTCTCTTTTGGAGATGGTCGGCAGGTGGTGATGGAGATGGTCGGCAGGTGGTGTTGGGGTGCGGCTGGTGGTGTGGGGATGCGGCTGGTGGTGATGGAGATGGTCGGCAGGTGGTGATGGAGATGGTCGGCAGGTGGTGATGGAGATGCGGCTGGTGATGTTGGGGATGCGGCTGGTGGTGTTGGGGATGCGGCGGTGGTGTTGGGATGCGGCGGTGATGTTGGGATGCGGCTGGTGGTGTTGGGATGCGGCGGTGATGTTGGGGGATGTGGCTGGTGGTGATGGAGATGGTCGGCAGGTGGTGTTGGGATGCGGCTGGTGGTGTTGCGATGCGGCAGGTGGTGTTGGGGATGCGGTAGGTGATGTAAGCTCTAGTGCATGGTGCATGAATTGGGACGTGAAATTATGTAGTTAAATGTGAATCCGTGCACGTCTTAACCAAGCCGCGGTATAGTCCAGTAACAGAAAACATCAACTTTTAAATGTTTAAAGGGTTTGTGGCGTTTGTTCTTCTAAAAGAGTTTCAATGCGTTTTTGCAGTTTTTGCATTTGCGGATAATATTCAAGTGCTTTTTCATAAGCTTTGAGAGCAAGTTTTGGACGCTCTGTCGCTTCCATGGTAATTCCAAGCTCAAAAAATGTCATGTAATTGCGTGGTTCAAGCTCTAGTGCATGGTTAAGATCTAGCATGGCAAGTTTAAAATCACTCAATTGAATGTGAATCCATGCACGTCTTAGCCAAGCTTCGGCGTGCGTTGGTAAAAGCGCAAGGGCATTGTCAATATAATCGAGAGCAAGGCCATAATCATCCGCATTAATAGCATTTTCAGCCCACGACATTAAAAGATCAATCGTTTCACTCCCCGATTGAGACCATAAATGTTGAAGTTGTCTACTTATCTTTTGGGCTTCACGAACATTCGCACAAGATTTCAATTCTTTAAGCAGGCGTGAGATTTCTGCTTCTTTACGCTGTTTTGTTCTGTCTATTCCAGAGTGGGGAAGGGAGAGAAAATCTTCAAGAAGGATCGCAGAAGAATCAAAATCCGTTGTCGCTGGTGTTGAAGGAGGAGAGCTGGGGATCAGATCTTCCAGCGGTAAAAGCGATTGCGGAGAGGGACGATCTTCAGGAAGAGAAGGAGGGGTCTGCCCATAGCTTGCGTGGATAAAACAAAAACTGCCAATAAAAGCCGAAAAGGAGATCAACAGACACAAAAAAACCCGCCGGAAAGCAAAAACAATCCGCAAATACAGAGTTTTTAAAAAAATTAAAAAACCCATGAAAACAAGTCCTCAAACGATGAATGATCAAATAATGGACCTGTTATGCCAAAATTTCAAGAGAGAAAAAGTTCTCATGCCCGCAAAAAGCAGGCACAAAAACCCTTAACCTTGGCGTGCTCTAAAACGTGGGTTTGTTTTATTAAGGATATAAACACGACCTTTACGACGCACCAAACGATTGTTACGGTGGCGCTCTCTCAATGCTTTAAGTGAATTTTTAATTTTCATCATACTCACCGTTTATATTACTATAACGCAATGTTTTCTTCTCACTTACAATTTCAACACTCTAACACACTGCCTGCTATTTCTCAAACACCATGCCTTTAAACAGCTTATCATAACAGGATCATTGCGTTATAATACTCTGGTTCCTCTTTTTTCACTGTGATCATAAAAAGAAAAACGCACCTCTTTAAAAAGGTACGCATTGACAAATTCCATCACCACAACGAATAAGTGAAAATTGCAAAAAATATGCAGCCCTTCTAACAAGAAATCTGCCTCTTGTCAAGAGAGTATCATTTTGGAGCTGTATCATTATTGGGGATCTTTAAACTATGTGATCGTGTGAGAAGAAAAATCTACAAAAATAACGTCTTTTCAGTGAAATACTTGCTGTAGGAAGAGCACTTAGCTGTGGAATTGAGCCCATTATGTCTTTATGAGAACAAAACAGGACAATAGTTTGCAAAGATCTTGAATGAAGCAGGGCTTGATGATCTTAGAAACAGCCCTAAGACCTATAAATATATCTTGGGGAGGGGTATATCTTACAGCCGTTCACCAAGGGACCTTATTACCAACAAAGAGATGTCGGCAACCGAGTAAGAGGGGTGGATAGGACGTGTTGCACGTGACCCTTTGATGCAGATAGGTGCCTTTTGGGATATTCACGGATATGGGCGCTAAGGCAGATGCAACGGCAATTATGTGCTTGATCATGTTTTGTTCGTTTTGCTTTTATATGGAAAGCCAAAGAGTCCTTGATCTAGGCGGTTCTAGAGGCTAGCAAAAATATATTTTCTTTAAAAATTCTAAAAAATATTAAGATATGAGGCTGTGTTAGGGATAAAACAGTGCGGGCTTTTCTTGTCAAAATCAACTCGGATTTTCAAAGGCAATGATCTTTGGTGCGGGGCTTTGGTGCGGGGCTTTGGTGCGGGGCTGTGGTGCGGGGCTTTGGTGCGGGGCTGTGGTGTGC
>NZ_HE997452.1:569014-571711 GCF_000312525.1 Bartonella florencae
CTGTGGTGCGGGATAAGATCTATGCCATGATGCTTTCTATCATAACACCTTTATTTAATCAGTTTAGGATATGTTCTTTATCGGTATTCTTGGTGAGAAAATTATCTTAAGAATAAATTGAGTTCTAGTTTGATGCTTAAAAAGAGTGTGTGAGATGGTGGCTTTGCCATTGCCAACCATTCTTATGCCGTTTTGCTATCATTAGCACGGTAAGTTGCTTCTGATTGAGCAGTATAAATACAATCTTTAACCCCATTGCTTGCTCGCAATTCTTCATGCTTAGCATCAGTCATATCGTTCTTTGAGAATTCCTTTTTTATCAAAAACTCTTTACCATGGTGAATGTTAACATATGCATCTCATGACTGAATATGAGCAACAAAAAACGATAATTCATTTGTTGAGGGATTTAAACAAAATCTATATATCGATTGTATTCAAAATGCGCAATGCCTTATTTCATAGTTAGACTCATTTGGGCAAAGATCATTTTAAAATTTCATTTATTTATAAGAAGCGTATTTTATGAAACGTGTTGTTTTCTCTCTTTTCTTCAGTGTTATCTTCAGTAACGGTTAATGCTCTGTCGGTGGCAATGATTGGGGGGTATGGGAAGGAGGCAATAGTGAATAAAATTATAGAACAAAATAGGCATAAGAACTTTGGAGAACAGCAAAAAGATATTCTGCGGGATATTATTGTTCCTTATAGAATAAACCTTTTTAAAAATAGCAACACTTACTTTAAAATTGAAAGGGGAGATCGTTCACTTTTTCGCTCTATGGAATTGAGGAATTTGTGTGGTTATATTAACTCGTCAAATCCCGTTGACCACGAATGGGTGATCCTGCCAGATTGCGCTAAATGAGTCAAAAAGAGATAATAGAGGCTCTTGATAAAGAAGTGCATTTTGTTGTACAGGATGCGCAACATCACAAAAAAATCCTTTGTTTTTAGTTGCTTAGATCTTAGAAGAACAGATTGATTGGTGTATTCTCTGGATATATTGGCTGTGCTAGCAGCCAATATATTGACCAAAGTGGTGCTGGTGAAAAGCTTTGTCCTTTGAGCTGTGCTTGAGCGGCAATATTTTGAAGGAAATTTTTTGTTTTATTGCTGTTGCTTGTGCTCTCTGCTTTTGAATGTGGCTTTTCACCAAACTTTATATTTGCTGCTCCTCTCTTCACTATCAGCAAAATATCATTTTTTTGCATCTTAACATTTTAAAATGCAGAAATTTGAAATGCTCGTTTTTTGTGATGCATTGATATAACCTAAAAGAGCTTTTTCATCTCATAATTATTTTGGAGATAACCTTTATCATAATGTAAAACTTGATTTTTGAGATCTGTTTTTTGCCTCCTTTTGAAAGTCTCAAATATTTGTAATTTTTAAAGAGTCAAAGATCTTTTTATTTTTATTGCCAATCTCTTGAAATTACTTTATTAATAAAGTGATTTTGATTGTCTGGGGAGCGATTAAGAGGGGGACTCATCACTTTAAAGTTCTCACATAAAATCAATTCCACTTTGTGCTATCTCACAGATTCCGGGAGTTTTTGCTCTGTCCAAGTGTTCCCTAAACACTAAAAGCAAAAAACTGATCAAATGCAGTGTTTTTGATTCCCGGAAATCCAATGAGAGGGTGCTTGCAGCCGGTGGGGGGATATAAGTGCAAGCAAAAAATCCACATTTGAATGATGTTTCTGTTGGCAAAAAAATTCGTTACAGAAGAGTGATGATGAGGATTTCTCAAAAAAAATTAGGGCGCTATTTGGGAGTTAGTTTCCAACAAATCCAAAAATATGAAAAAGGGATTAATCGTGTGGGTGATGGACGTTTGCAGGAAATTGCTAACATATTGAATGTCCCCATTGGCTTTTTTATGCGGATATTGCAAAAAAGACCATATCTCACAGCAGAGTTATACAGAAATCTTTAGCGAAAAAGAAACTTTGCTGTTAAAAAATTTTAGAGCACTCAAACCTAAAAAACAAAAAGCTATTTTGTGGTTGATTTCTGATTATGAATAAAAACACTTTCCTTTTGCATCGTTGTTATTTCGTTGCGGATTTCAAATTGTAAAATATCACCAAAACGAAAAAAATTTCATCAGATGGCGTTAATTTCTCTACAAGTGCTCGAATTTTTTGAGACATTCGAACAAATGAGAGAGAATTATACGCTTTGTTTTCCTCCTCCGATGCTGCATGCTTCCCTCAATATGAACAGATCTTGTGGGGCTGTTATTTTGAAAAAATGTATGAGATGTTATCCCTTTGTCGTGCAATTTGATCAATTTCTTAGCTTATCACACCCAAAATGTTCTTGTTGTTTACTTAAAAGAGGGCAGTTGTTATGCCTGTGGCACATGCCTTTTGCGAGAGCTTTATGGGAATTTGCAGATTTGCGATTTTGCTGTTTTGCGTAAATGTTGAAAAGCGTAAAAATGTATATCTGTAAAAAAGTAAAGAATTTATGCGTTATCTCTGTTTTTATAGCCGCTTGGAGGGCATGGTTGATGAATTGCTTAAGGGTTAAGTGTTGTTGCACAAAGACATTTTGGGGAGTGTGTGTGGGGGGAAGGGAAGTGTTGGTGCGGGATATTTGGATATGGGGACATTTGGGTGCGAGGTGAGATTTGCTCTTTTGCGGGGCGTTGGGAGAGGGGACGCGTGCTAAGCTGCGCATTGTTGTG
>NZ_HE997452.1:572279-573485 GCF_000312525.1 Bartonella florencae
GCATTGTTGTGCCTTTGGTAGGGGCGTTTTTTGCGGGTGAGACTTTGTGCGAAGCGAGCGTTTTGTTGTTTTTCTTCTTTATTTCTTACGTGTGGAGGGAATCTCTTGTTAAAATTTGGTGGCAGGTCCTGTTAATTGGATGATGTGTCCCATTTTGCGCAAGGGCTGGGCAGAGCTTTTGCCATATAAATGTACCGAGGTGTGGTCTTGTGTGAGAAAATATTTGACTTCACTCAAATTGTTGCCAAGAAGGTTGATCATTTGACAATTGCTGTGCCGGTATGTGCTCCCTAAGCCAAGTCCACAAATGGCACGGATATGTTGCTCAAATTGTGAGGTTACACACGCCTTTTGCGTCCAATGGCCAGAGTTGTGAACACGGGGCGCCAATTCATTCACTAATAAACTACCATCTATGAGAACAAAAAATTCAATGCAAAGAATACCGACATAATAGAGAGCGTCCATCACTGCTACACTGATTTCTTGCGCAGCTTTTTGTACCTCAAGTGGAACATGCGAGGGTAAAAATGATTTATGAAGAATGCCGTTTTTGTGCTGATTTTCAGGGCAATCATAAAAAATATGTTCCCCTTGTTTTGTCCGCGCCGAGAGAACCGAAATTTCCGATAAAAAAGGAACAATTTCTTCCAAAATTAAAGGTTGTTCTTGAAATGTCGTAAAGGCATTTTTGAGCGCTTGCTTATCGGGGTGATCCAGCTTGATCTGGTTTTTTCCATCATAACCAAAACGGCGCGTCTTTAAAAGACCACGACCACCTAATGCCAAGAGCCCCGAAAGAAGAGAAGAATAATCATCAACAGCGTGCCACGTGGCCGTGCGAATGGCTTTATCACGCAAAAATTGTTTCTCAAAAAGCCGGTCTTGCGTAATCTCTAACGCTTTGGAAGAGGGATAAACATTTTTGACCTTCTCTATATATTGAACCGTTTCAAGAGAAAGATTTTCAAACTCATAGGTCACAATATCACACAGAGAAATAAAACGGTCTAAGGCGGAAGTATCATCATAGGGCGCGGCAATATGCTCATTTGCTGTTTGTGCCGCTGGGCAATCTGCCTCAGGACAAAACACAACCGTGCGAAACCCTAGCTCCGCTGCCGCTATGGCAAGCATGCGTGCCAATTGTCCCCCCCCTATTAAACCAATGGTGCGGCCAAAAGGTAATTTAGCGAATATGTTGGT
>NZ_HE997452.1:574231-575749 GCF_000312525.1 Bartonella florencae
TTTGCATATCTGTGGAGGTGTTGGGCGCGAATATGTTGTTGGTGGATGCGTGTGTGCTGGGTGCACTGGGTGTGGGGGCGTTTTGTCCACCTGATGCTAGGGTGTGATTTTGGTTCTGCGTATTGGTGGTATGGATTGTGGCAGCAGCGTTGTGGGCTGTTTGCATATCTGTGGAGGTATTGGGCGCGAATATGTTGGTGGTGGATGCGTGTGTGCTGGGTGCACTGGGTGTGGGTGTTTTGAGGGCGAAGGTGCTGAGGGTACTGAGTATAGAGGAGTTGGATGCAGATGTATCGGAAAGTTTTGTCATTTTAAACCTCAGTTACCGGAGTTTGCGCAACACTTTCCGTTTGTTTTTGGCGCCAATCTTGTAACCGTTGTGCGAGGTTGTCATCGTAAACCGCCATTACCGCTGCCGCTAAAAGCGCTGCGTTAATGGCACCTGCTTTGCCTATTGCTAATGTGCCAACCGGTATTCCCGCTGGCATTTGTACAATGGAAAGCAGAGAATCTTGACCCGATAAAGAGTGTGAGTGCACTGGAACGCCAAAAACAGGAAGAGGAGTAAGGGCGGCAAGCATACCAGGAAGATGCGCTGCACCTCCTGCACCGGCAATCAAAATTTTAAAACCTGCTGCTTTTGCTCCTTTGGCAAATTGGTAAAGGCGTTCAGGCGTGCGGTGTGCCGAAACAATATACGAAGTATGAGAAATACCAAGACTCGTTAAAATTTCCGCACTATGCTGCATCGTTTGCCAATCCGATTGGCTGCCCATTAAAATCGCTACATCACAGAATTGTTTCGTCATTTTACATCCTTTTCAACGGTTCAAGTTCAAGTGTTTAAGGCGATTCGTCATTCTTTTAAGAGTTTCTCTTCCCTTTGCAAAGTCTCTTGATCATAGAGTAACAGTTTTTCAAAGAAGATTGAAGGTAGGCAACAGACTTTACAGACAGAAGAGTTACAGAAATTTGAAGGCTTTTGCTTTTCAAGATGCTGGTCCATTCATGTAAAAGCATGCGTTATTTTCAATATGTGTAAAATATAATGGATTTTATGATGGCAAAAAATAAAAAATCTTGCAAAAAACAGAAAAATTTTCAAATTTATGGTAACTTCAAAATAAAATATTGTTGCTGTTCTTTCACATGCCCCGTTTTTATCAAAATTTTGTATAAAAAAGAGATATTTATTTTTTTTGTCTCTCTCTCAGAAGTTAAAAATTGCTCCCATTGTCTTAAAACCAGTTGCTGGTGAGGTTATAGGTATTTGCTACTGTCTTTGAGGGTGAGGGATTGCTTTGAAAGCTTGTGAAACAGCGCCCTATGCGCCAAGGGGAAAGCTATGAGATAATTGAGCTGTTTACAGAGCAGATGGGAAAGAATTTCTGTCTTTTGTGAGGAAAAAAACAAGAACAGAGCTTTGCGCATTTGGAGTGGCACTTTTTAATTTAAGTATAGATTGTTTCAAATTCACAGCGCGCGTAGGGTGTTTTTAAGAATACATAATCCATGCAG
>NZ_HE997452.1:577130-581125 GCF_000312525.1 Bartonella florencae
GTTGTTGGTGGGTGGGGGGCTGCTGGATGGGGAAATCGATGAGAAATAGAAAAAGCGGTAATAGGGTTGGATTTTCCAGTTTTCTCCCTTTTTTGTTGATCTCTATTTTCACTGCTCTATATGCGCTTTTGTTTTCTCTAGTGCCAAAGGCTATGTGCTTTGGAGACAATAAAAGAGAAGGCTGAATTGTGAATAATAAATTGAGCGTCTCTTTTTTGCCCTATTTTGTCATATGTTACATAGCAAAATAATAAAGGAGATTTTACGCCATGTTTTTCCCATTTTTAATTGCTTTGGGTGCAGCAGTAACAACCATTTATGGTAAGGAAAATATCAGTTACGCCTTGTGGGCAATTTTGTTTGTTGTCATTCTTCTCACTTTTAATCATCACGCAACTTCCACTTTAAACTTGTCTTTTTGAGAGAAATAGTCATGGAACCCGTTGAACAAAAAAATCATCATTTTGTTATATTTATGAATACCTTAGGACTTATTGGATTGTCAATAGTCTTGATCGTGGCTTTTTATTATCAGTTGGTAAAGTTTGAGCTGCCTTGTCCCCTTTGTCTACTTCAACGAGTCGGTTTGATATTGGCTGGATTTGGCTTTTTACTCAATATTCATCATAAAGTGAAAAATACCCATTATGGTATGGTTATTCTTGGTTGTATGGTAACCAGTGTTGTGGCTGCGAGGCAAGTGTTTTTGCATATAACTCCAGATGATCTTGGATATGGTTCAACATTCTTTGGATTGCACTTTTATACTTGGGCTTTTATCATCGCTGTTCTTTGTATTATCGCCGTTTCCGTTATTATGATTTTGAGCGAATTGGCGCACAAATTTAAAATATTTTCTCCTTTTCCAGTTTTGTATAAAATGGCAACCTTCTTGTTTGTCTTCTTAATTGCAGCAAATTTGGTTTCTACCATCCTTGAATGTGGCGCTGGGCAGTGTGCTGATGATCCAGTCGAATATGAGTTGTTGTCAGTTTGGTTTCCTTCCTCATCTTAAAGTCGATAAAAGTTCCGGATAAATATCTTAATGGTGAGATTAAAAAAGCGACGATATTCGTCAACAATGTTGAGGTTGTCGCTTTTTGCAAAAGATTGTAGAATCATAAAAAATTCTTCAGCTTTTCCTATAAAAAGACACTTTGTGTCAGCCTATTCATATGTATTTTTGACAGCTAAAATCTTATGCAAAGCTAGGCTTTTAGGCGCTGAAAACTTAGCACGTAGCTCCTGTGAAAAATTCTTTTCTTAAAATCTTGCTCTTTGAGGTGAAAAAATTTCCTGCTCTTCTCGCTTTTTTAATTCTGCGCTCACAAAATTTATAGTTTAATGTTTATGGAGGCTTTGCGCCTGTTTTGAAGAATTCACTTCTAGAGTGTTGGAATTGAAATTGAGAAGATTATTCGTGATCACTTTCTCTAAAGCTCTGTTTGTAAACAATGAACCTGTTTTTTCTATGCTTCATTCGCTATAGGCCTTAAGATAACGCATGATCTCATGAAAAATCCTTGCTTGTTCAAGAGAAGGCCAGATATTTTAATGCTGTTTCTTAAATGGCGGCGTAATAAACTGGCTATCTTGGTTGTTGTATCCCTATACGCATGCAAATTAGCAAATATTTAAGCGGTTATTCCCCCTCATAGGGGTACGCTTTATTTATCAAACACAGAAAGCTGTTCAATGTATAAAAGAGAGAGTAAGAGTCACTGTGTAGAAATTGTGCCTTGTTTATGCGAATGTTTTTTCTGTTTTCTGCATCATCCGCTCAAAACTGTTAGAAAAAGTCTCTTTAAAATATGTCTTGCATTTCTAATCGGCCTTACATGGGTGAGTGGGGCTTGAGGGTATGGTCGTTTAAAGCTGGAAGCAGGTGTTTTTGGTGTTGCTTTGTGCAAATAAGGTAGAGCTATGAATGCCCAAGAGCTAAGTGGGGGTATGAGATCGCTTTAAAAGAAAACGATAAGGGGAAAGAGAGATATTTAAAACATTCTCATGTTATGCGTTTTTAAAGATTTGCTTTTTTCTGTAAATGTTGAAAAATGTAAAAATATAACAAATTTATGCATTCTGTCTGCTTTTGTCATTGTGCGGCAAGGATGCCTGATAAATTGCTGAGGGTGGTTGCATGATAGCATTGTAGGTGAGAGATGCACGGGAAAAATGGCTGAGTGTGGTGAATGAAAACTGGTGAATGGTCGGTTTGGCTGTTTTAGGTGAGAGAATGGGATATGAGAGATTGGAGTGAAGGTTTGCTGCATGGAGAATAGCTTCTGGTGGGAAAAATAAGGCAAAAGGCGTTTGCGAAAAGATATATTAATAAAATTGTTATAATCGAAAAACGCATATGTTGGAGGGTGAAGATTTTTAAGAATGCTAGAGCATAAACACAAAACCTTTGCCTTTGTGTTGAATTTTTGTTCACAAAACTAACAAAATAGGGTATGACCCCTGAATTAAGACACAGAGCTAAAAAAATTATACGCACAGGGATATTGTTTTTATTTAAGGATATTGTTTTTTATGTCAAAAGAAGAAGTTTTGGAATTTTCTGGTATCGTGACTGAGCTTTTACCGAATGCGATGTTTCGTGTGAAATTGGAAAATGATCATGAAATTATCGCCCATACTGCCGGAAGAATGCGCAAAAACCGCATTCGTGTGTTGGCAGGTGATAAAATCATGGTGGAAATGACCCCTTATGATTTAACAAAAGGGCGTATTATCTATCGCTATAAGTAAATTATGGGTGTTTTTTGTTTTCAAAAATGTTGCTCTTCTTGCTCAAATGGTTGTATGCTTCTTCTTAAATTTTAAAAGAGAGAAAAATTAAAGCGATCTTCAAAAGGCATTACAATGGTTAATATCAATGTGTTAGGGCTATTGATAGCGCTAGAATAAACTGGCTGGGGGCTGTTATTCTGAGGGGGCAAAAATTGATAAGTTTAAAGAAAACCTTCTTAGGGAAAGAATCTGTGAGGGAAAATATCCAAGAAATCCAATTGGTGCTCGCTTCCGCTTCTCCACGGCGTTTGATGCTCTTAGCGCAGATTGGTCTTGAACCCCATGAAGTTTGTGTAACCGATATCGATGAAACAGCAAAGTTAAGAGAACACCCTAGCAATCTTGCAAAACGTTTGGCAAAAGAAAAAGCGCTTAAAGCACAAGAGATTTTGCTATGGCGCTGCCAAAATGAACAACAGAGCAGGGCACAGAAAAGGATCATCTTGGCTGCTGATACCGTGGTGGCAGTGGGGCGCACTATTTTCCCTAAACCAGAGCGTGAAGATGAGGCTTATGAATGTTTGCGTTTTCTCTCTGGGCGTTCTCACAAAGTCTATGGTGCTGTTTGTGCGCTCAATGAAGCAGGAAAAATAACAGTAAAATTGGTCGAAAGTCGTGTTCGTTTTCGGCGTCTCACGACTCCATTAATGGATGCCTATCTTGCTTCTGGAGAATGGCAGGGAAAAGCCGGTGGTTACGCTATTCAGGGAAAAGCCGGTGCTTTTGTGGTGCATATCGTTGGCTCTTATTCCAATGTGGTGGGATTGCCATTGGCTGAAACCATGGATCTTCTTACAGCTTATCAATACCCTCTGCTTTCTCATTGGACAACAGAAATGTGTTAGAAAAATTTCACCTGTTGTGCCCTAAAACACTGTCGCCTGTGTAGAGGTATCAGCGATGGTGAACTTTACATGCGAAATATTTTTAGATAATTTGCTCAAATATGCAGGGAGCCCCTAGAGCCTTATGTTAAGTGAACTATACCAATGATTAAGTACTAAGAGGGGATAAGCAGTGGGAAGCTTTCCAAGAAAAGCCGGATTGTGTACAAACGGATTATTGGGGGAAGCTTTGTTCTGTGAGGTGTGGGCAGAAGGTTAAGTAACAGATCAACCCGATGGAATAGGATAAAACAATAAAAAGGCGAGTGGCACCATAAATAAGTGAAAACAGCAAAAAAATTTAAAAGAACTGCC
>NZ_HE997452.1:582610-587087 GCF_000312525.1 Bartonella florencae
GCTGTTGGTGGGTGATGGGATGCTTGTGGGTGTGCTGGCTGCTGGTGGGTGTGGTGATGGTGGATGTGTGGGGTGCGTGGGGAAGTATGGTGCCGGTGTGGTTGGTGAGGTGGTTGGTGCGGTGGCGATGCAGGTGTTGGGTGCATGGCTGATGGGTGGGGTATGCTGGGGTGTTTTGGGGACAGGAATCTGCTGGGGTGTGCTTTTGTTGAAAAATAACAGCACATCTTGCTTGCCCTCTTGCTATGGAGCTTTTGAGAACCCATATTCCCTTTAGCACGACGGTTATTCTTCATGCTGCGGGCAGTGTTTGTGAGCTGCTACTTCCTTGGCTTAGTGCTTGGGGGAGCTAAAGCGCGGTGGTGCAAGAAAGGAAAAAAAATGAACCTAGAAAAATATAGCGAACGGTTGCAAGGTTTTTTACAAGCAGCACAAAATCATGCCCTCTCTTCTGATCATCAGCAATTTATGCCAGAGCACCTTCTCAAAGTCTTATTAGAAGATTCTCAAGGATTGGCAGCCTCTCTTATCCAAAAAGCCGGTGGTGATCTCTCTGTTATTCAAAAGGAGCTGACGCAAGCATTCGAGGCTCTGCCAAAAGTGCAAGGCGGTAATGGACAACTCTATCTCGCCCAGCCCTTGGCTAAAGTCTTTACACTGGCTGAAGATCTGGCAAAAGGCGCCGGTGATCAGTTTGTGACCGTGGAGCGTTTATTACAAGCACTGATTATGGAAAAATCTGCAAAAACAGCCGACATTCTCACAAAATCAGGATTAACCCCGCAAGCGCTTAATCAAGCGATTAATACGCTGCGTAAAGGAAAAACAGCAACAAGCCCCCATGCTGAAAGCCAATATGAGGCTTTGCAAAAATATGCCCGTGATTTGACAAAAGATGCACGCGAGGGAAAGCTCGACCCTGTCATTGGACGTGAAGAGGAAATTCGTCGCACCATTCAGGTGCTCTCTCGGCGTACCAAAAATAATCCTGTGCTCATCGGTGAACCAGGAGTGGGAAAAACCGCTATCGTGGAAGGGTTGGCTCTGCGCATTGTTAATGGCGATGTGCCAGAAACTTTGCGCGATAAACAGCTCTATGCCCTCGATATGGGAGCGCTTATCGCAGGGGCAAAATATCGCGGTGAATTCGAGGAACGTCTCAAGGCTGTTTTGGCGGAAGTGCAAGCCGAAAATGGACAGATCATTCTCTTTATTGATGAATTGCATAATCTGGTCGGGGCTGGAAAATCCGATGGCCCTATGGATGCTTCTAACTTGCTCAAACCTGCTCTTGCCCGTGGAGAGCTCCATTGTGTGGGGGCCACAACTTTGGATGAATATCGCAAATATGTCGAAAAAGATGCCGCTCTTGCAAGACGCTTCCAACCTGTCTTTGTGCCAGAGCCAAGCCTTGAGGATACTATCTCTATTTTGCGCGGCATTAAAGAAAAATACGAACAACATCATAAGGTGCGCTTGGCCGATAGTGCCTTGACCGCTGCAGCAAGGTTGTCTTCCCGTTATATTACGGACCGTTTCTTGCCCGATAAAGCCATTGACCTCATAGATGAGGCAGCAGCACGCTTGCGTATGCAGGTCGATTCAAAACCTGAAGAACTCGACGCTATTGATCGGCGTATCTTGCAGCTGAAAATCGAACGAGAGGCTTTGAAAACCGATGTGGAGCCAACGGCAAAAGAACGACTCAAAACCGTGCAGAATGAACTGAGTACATTGGAACAACGGTCGAGAGAGATGACAATCGCTTGGCAGGCGGAGAAACAAAAATTAGGACATGCTGCCGATTTGAAAAAACAACTCGAAGAAGCACGCAATGCCTTGGCTATTGCACAGCGTGATGGACAATTCCAAAAAGCCGGTGAACTTGCTTATAGCGTTATTCCTCAGCTCGAAAAACAATTGAGTATTGCTGAAAATGATGACCAGCAAAATCATCTCGTCGAAGAAACAGTCACCGCTGAACATGTGGCACGAATTGTTTCTCGCTGGACTGGAATTCCGGTTGATCGTATGCTTGAGGCAGAACGAGAAGCGCTTTTGCGTATGGAAGACGAAATTAGCAAACGTGTGGTGGGGCAAGGTGAAGCTGTACAGGCTGTCTCCCGTGCTGTGCGCCGTGCCCGTGCGGGCCTGCAAGATCCCAATCGCCCACTGGGTTCTTTCATGTTTTTGGGACCTACCGGTGTGGGAAAAACCGAGCTAACAAAGGCGCTTGCCGCTTTTCTTTTCCAAGATCCCAATGCAATGTTGCGCATCGATATGTCTGAATATATGGAAAAACACGCCGGTGCACGCCTGATTGGTGCTCCCCCTGGATATGTGGGATATGAAGAGGGTGGTGTGCTGACTGAAGCTGTGCGTAGAAGACCCTATCAAGTCATTCTCTTTGACGAAATAGAAAAAGCACATCCTGATATTTTTAATCTCTTGTTGCAAGTGCTTGACGAGGGACGCTTAACCGATAGTCAAGGACGTACCGTCGATTTTCGTAACACTTTGCTGATTATGACCTCCAATCTTGGTGCTGAATTTTTAACCGCTTTGCCTGACGGACAAACAACCGATCAAGCAAAAGACGAGGTGATGAATGTTGTTAAGGCAGCGTTTCGTCCCGAATTTCTCAACCGTGTTGATGAGATTATCCTCTTTCAACGGTTGCAACGGAAAGATATGGAAGCTATCGTTGATATTCAAATACAATATTTGCAAAATTTGCTCAATGAACGCAAAATAACTTTGCACATCAAACCAGAAGTACGCCAATTCCTTGCCGATAAAGGCTATGATCCTCTCTATGGGGCACGACCTCTCAAACGTATTATCCAAAAAGAAATTCAAGACCCAATGGCGGAAAATATCCTGTTTGGAAAAATTCATGATGAAATGGCAGTGACAATTGCAAAAGAAGACAACCAGTTGGTCTTTTTGCCTGAAACCGAAAAAATAACAGAAATTAAAAAATAACAACTCAAACATAAAGCGGAAAACAGAAAGGAAAAGCTGCCCATGGGGGGTGGGCTGTGCGCGTGTGGTGGATATTCTTATGAGGCAGATAAAAATGCTTATTAAGAACAGATAAAAGCTTGACAAGGTTAATCTAAATCAGTATCATAATGACACAATCGGAATTGTGCGTTTTTACCAAGCAGACAGATTGATGCTGGTAAGCGCATAAGTGTTTGTAAGTTGCGGTTTGCTCAAAAAAAATTTCTCTAGAGTCAAATCTTCTCCTATTCAATATCTTGAGAGAATGAGAGAAATTATTAGCCTCTAAGGCGGCAGAGAAGGAAATTATCCATTCCTCTTCCTTATGGCTTACTTTCGTTGCACCTATCAGCTGAAATTCAATATCCTATCCAAGAGTCTTGTGTTTTTTCTCTTCTGGAAATGCTCTTTGCCTTTGCAAATTACTGGACAAAGTAGAGAACGCTTTAAAAGCGTTCTATGGGCAAAAGATTGTGCCAAAAAGAATGTTTAAGCCATCTTTGACTGATTTGTGCAGCGTAAACAATGCTTTGCTGGGTGATGAGAGGGTGAGGGAGATCAAGTTTTTTGTTTTTAAGAAAATCCCCAATTAAGAAGACGCTTGGCTTTCTTGTTTTTTCATTTATTGTCTGTGGGCGGTATGAAAACATTTTGTTGAGATTTAGTGGTTGATTTTGTTCATGAAATACAATCTGCTATATTTTACCCAGTGGTGGAAGAGAACTTTTGTCATGTTTTTGGGGGCTGCAGAGAGTGCCTTTCTGGTTCTTTAGTAAAAATGCTCTTGTTATTCTTTATGCGGGGGGCTCTTCTTAAAGGCGTTATGGCTCTTTGACCTTTTATGCTTCCTTTGTTGGCGATGCTCCTTTGTTGGAAGGAATGGGTAAGATTTGTCCATTTCTTTGAAGACTGGAGAGGGGCATTGGGATGAGAGGGAGAGGCTCGTGATCAAAAGGCAAAGAATTTTCGTTCAATTCTCCCGTAAAGAATGCACCAAAATGTGCCCATTATACCCTGCTATACAAAGAGAGTTTGCGAGGGTTTGAATGATCCAATGGGTCTTTATTTTGCATCAAAAGGTTCTTTTCTGTTTTTGAAATTTTGTGGTTGGTTTTTATGCTGTTTTTATGTCGTGGGGTGCTCTTCTCTTTCTTTAAAGGAATAGAATGATGGCGGATAAATCTTGTCTTCCTTTACGCCGAAGAGGGCGTCCTAAAGGAGCTTTGAATAAAACAACAAGGCGCTTTAATGAAGCCCTGCTTACTGCTGCTGAACAAGCGGGATATCATTATGGTGAGGATGGGCTGGTGTCTTACCTTCAATATCATGCATTGAATAATCCTGTGCCTTTTTTTTCACTGCTGGCAAAGGTGTTGCCTCTACAGGTGACGGGGGATGCGGGGGGTGATGTTAAAACCATTTCACGGGTTGAAATTGTTCCGGTGAGAGCAAAGGATACAGTGTCTTTGGA
>NZ_HE997452.1:587612-590736 GCF_000312525.1 Bartonella florencae
TTTGAGGGGATTTTGGGTGTGGGGTTTGGGGGATATGGTGTTTAGAGAGTGTCGTGGCCCAAGAGTATGGAATTTGGGGAGTGTGATTTTGGCGGAGTGGTTTTTGAAAATTATTGTGCTTGAGGGTGAATGAAAACTGCGCAAATTGCTCTTATTCCAAAGCTTATTCCTGTGTTTACTGGAAAAGCTGATGTGCGTGCCGCTTGGGGGGGACGGGGGTCTGGAAAAACACGTTCCTTTGCTTTGATGTCTGCGGTGATGGGCTATCGGCATGGAAAAGCAGGAGAGAGGGGCATTATTCTTTGTGCAAGGCAATTTCAAAATTCGCTCAATGAAAGTTCTTTGGAGGAAATTAAACGGGCAATCGAGTCTTATCCTTTTTTACAGGACTATTATGAAATCGGCGATAAATATATCAAGTCAAAGGATGGGCGTATTTCTTATGTCTTTGCTGGGCTTGATCGCAATATCGCAAGTATTAAATCCATGGGGCGCGTTTTTCTCTGTTGGGTGGATGAGGCTGAACCGGTGACGGAAACCGCTTGGCAAACGCTTATTCCAACTCTGCGCGAAGAGGGAGACGATTGGAATGCAGAATTATGGGTGACATGGAATCCTTGTCGTGAAAATGCACCCGTGGAAAAACGTTTTAGAAATGTCAATGATCCCAATATTAAAGGTGCTGAAATTAATTGGCGTGATAATCCACAATTTCCCGAAAAGCTCAATCGAGATCGCAAGGCAGATTTAGAACAAAGATCCGAGCAATATAACCATATTTGGGAAGGCGAATATCTGCAAAATGTTGAGGGTGCTTATTACCAAAAGGCTCTGCTTGAGGCTGCACGCGAAGGGCGTATTACTACAGTGCCGCGTGACCCACTGATGCAGGTCAGAATTTTTTGGGATATTGGTGGAACCGGAGCAAAGGCCGATGCAACCGCTTTGTGGGTCGCACAATTTGTGGGACGCGAAATTCGGGTGCTTGATTATTATGAAGCACAAGGGCAGCCGCTCTCTGAGCACGTGGGATGGGTGTTTCAACGCGGATATGACAAAGCATTGATGGTTTTGCCCCATGATGGGGCGAGCAAAGACCGCGTCTATAATGTTAGTTTTGAAAGTGCTCTCCAACAAGCTGGTTTTCAAACCAAGGTTATTCCTAACCAAGGGCCAGGCGCGGTGAAAATGCGCATCGAAGCCGTCAGACGCTTGTTTCCTGCCATATGGTTTAATCGTGAAACAACAAATGCTGGGCGAAAAGCACTGGCTTGGTATCACGAAAAACGTGATGAACAGCGCAATATCGGACTGGGCGCTGAACATGATTGGGCAAGCCATGGTGCTGATGCCTTTGGATTGATGTGTGTGGCTTATGAACAGCCGCATATGCGAGCGAAAAAAAATGCTTATCGCTCTTCTTACCATTCTCAAACTTCATGGATGGCTTTTTAATGAATATTTCTAAAGACTCTTTTGATCCACTCGAAACTCTTGAACATCAAGCGCTCTTTAAAAAACTCGTTGGCTGGTATCAAGATGATATTGGCCATGTCGAGCAATGGCGAAAAAATGCCCAAGAAGACTACGATTTTTATAATGGTCGGCAATGGAATGCGCAAGATCTCGCCGTGTTGCGCGAACAAAATAGACCGGTTATGACCTTTAACCGCATTGCTCCGCTGATCAATGCGGTGATTGGCACCGAGCGCAATAATAAGCGGCAGGTGCAATTTATTCCTCGGCAAGAAGGGGCGGCTTTCGCTAACCAGATCCTCACCGGTGCAGCCGAATGGTTTCGTGATGAAGCCGACGGAGAATACGAGGATTCTGATGCCTTTCAAGATGCTATTATTTGCGGAATGGGCTGGACAGATACCAGACTTGATTATGAAGAAAATCCACAAGGAAAACCCGTCATTGCACGACTGGATCCTATGAAAATGGTGTGGGATGCAAGTGCTGTAAAATCTAATCTGATTGATGCACAGCGCCTATGGTATATCGATGAAAAACCACTGGATGTCGCTCAAGACATGTTTCCCCATGTTCATTGGAGCGATCTTCATGCCGATTGGGTGAAACATCAAACATTGTGGCAGCAAACCAGTGGGGGCACGCGGCAAAGCTATCTTGGTGATGTGGAAGAGCAGGACAGTTCTCAACGCCCTAAAATGGTGACTTTGGCTGAATGCCGATGGTTCGAACGCGAGGTCGTTTATAAAGTCCTCGATCCTTTAAGCGGAAAATTTGTCGATTATTTGGAAAAGGATTTCCAGAAATTAAACAAAGAATTTCCTAATATTCAAGCAACAAGATTGACCAGAAAAATTGTCAAACGTGCTTTTTTAGGGCGAAAATTGCTCGAGATACCCGATAAGCCTTTGGTGCCAGCAGGTCAATTGGGCTGGGAGTGTATTACCGGTACTTTTGATAAATTGAGCCGGCAATTCTACGGTATTGTCAAAGCAACAAAAGATCCTCAACGCTGGGCTAATAAATATTTTAGTCAAGTGATGTATTTGCTCAATAGCCAGTCAAAAGGCGGTATTATGGCAGAACGCGACGCTTTTGATGATGATCGACAAGCTGTTGAGAGTTGGGCAAGAGCCGATAGCATTACTTGGCTGAAAAGCGGTGCCGTTTCTGGGGGAAGAATACAACCTAAACCCGTTGCTCAATTCCCCCAAGGCTTCTTTCAACTGTTTAATGAAGCAAAAAGTGCACTTGAACAAGTTACAGGATTGTCTTCCGAGTTTATTGGAACACGGGCTGTCAACCAACCAGGAATCCTTGAAGAACAACGCCGCCAATCCTCGCTTAATTTGTTGGCTTCCTTCTTCGATGGTTTGCGAAGGTATCGGCAACGACAGGGAAAAATTATCCTCTATCTTATTCAGAATTATCTTTCCGATGGGCGTTTGGTGCGTATCGCTGGGGACGAAAATGCCCAGTATGTGCCCCTCACACGCGAAATGATCACCAGTTTGGAATATGATATTGTCGTTGATGATGCGCCAACAAGTCTCAATGAAAAAGAGCGGACATTTGCCATTATTATGCAATTGCTGCCTTTGATGCAAAGTTTCACAACACCAGAGATTATGCTCGATCTTCTCCATTA
>NZ_HE997452.1:592372-593518 GCF_000312525.1 Bartonella florencae
GAGTGGAGAGCTTAGCGGCGAGCTTAGAGGAGAGTCTGACATTGTGGTGGGGGGAGAGGGGTATTCCACTGGTCATGTTGGCAGGAATATCATTGCTAATACTGGGGTGGGGTATGCAGAGTATGTGGCAAATGCGCGGCGGTAAACCACTTTATGTGAAAAAATATCATCTTATTGTTTAAACGAGAAAAGGCTTAAGAGTATGGATCAAGAACATTTAACACCAGCAGATTATTGTTTAAACGAGAAAAGGCTTAAGAGTATGGATCAAGAACATTTAACACCAGCAGAGCAAAATCAATTACAACAGGGTTTTCTTTCAGAGCCTCTTCAGGGAGAAGATAGGGAAGTTGAAGTGGGAGCAAAGGTAAAGTCTGGGCAAGAAAATTTCCAAGGACAGCAAAATCTCCATCAACAGCAGAAATTGGGGCAAGAGAGTGCACAGCAACACAATATTCAAAATGTGCAAGGAGGTGCAGAGGGTGATACACCCCCAGACCCGCAAAAAGATTTTATGGGTTATATAGAATGGTTGGGAAAAACACTCTATAAAAAGGGGGCGTTGCTCTCTGAACAAACACCTGTCATGAATTCTGAAGCAGAACAGTTGAGTACCTTCTATCAACAGTCTGTTGTAAGCCTTAAACAAAGGCATGATGATTTTGATCAAGCTGCCGATTTTATTTATGATACGCGGGCTAAGCAGTTGGCTGCTTTCTCTGCGCTCTATCCGGAAATGGCAGATCCAAACGTCGTGGATGCGTTGATTGGTAATGAATTAAAGCAAATCCTGCGCGATTGTGCGAAAAAAAATCAAAGCCCTGCTGAAGTGCTCTATGCTATCGCGCAAAAAATTGGCTACACCAATAGCCCAAAGGCTGTTGGCGAAGATTTTCAAGAAAGACAAAATTCTGCGCGAACACTTGCAGCCTATAATGGTATGACTTCCAATGGACCCATTTCTTTGGATATGCTTGATAAAATGTCGGAAGCGGAATTTAGTCGTTGGGTTGCTGATCCCAAAAACAAAGCTGCTTTCAACCGTCTCATGGGCGGGGGAGAATCTTAAAAATAAACCCGTGGAGGAATTTTGAAAGCGCGCATGCTTTAATGGGTTTCGTGCACGAGCTTTGGGGTGTTGTTGGT
>NZ_HE997452.1:593909-607688 GCF_000312525.1 Bartonella florencae
GCTGGTGCCTTGGGGTGATGATGCTGGTGCCTTGGGGTGGTGTTGATGCTGGTGCCTTGGGGTGTTGATGCTGGTGCCTTGGGGTGTGTTGGTGCTGGTGCCTTGGGGTGTTGGTGCTGGTGCCTTGGGGGGCGCGTGAGTGCTGGAGAATTCTCGAAGTGAGAATGTGACGTTTCTCAAAGGGGGAGGACAATCAATAAAATCATACAAAACACATAATAACTAATCCACCATCTGAAAATGAGGAATGGGGAATGTTAACAGCCGGCGCTTTGCCGGTTTTTTTATATCAATCAATTTGTAGAGGATAAAATGACTGTAACTTATATCGGAATTAATGACCCTATGGCAGTGCGTACATGGTCTAAACTTTTAAATCAAGAAGTTTCAAAAGCAATTCCTATTGCACCCTTGATCGGGACAGATTCAAACAGTATTGTACAATTAAAAGATGAAACTACCAAAGCAAGTGGTGATGCCATTAGCTTTAATTTGCGTGTACAGTTGCTCGGTGATGGGGTGAGTGAAGGGCAGACCGTTGAAGGCAATGAAGAAGCCCTGCAATTTCTCAGTGATCGCTTGGCAATTAATGAACTTGTTCATGCTGTGCGGGTTAAAAATGAAGGCACCATTGATCAACAACGTATCTTACATGATTTGCGGACCGAAGCAAAAAATGGCTTGGTTGATTGGTATGCGGATCGCTTGAGCTTGATGTTCTTTATTCAAGTGTGTGGGTATACTGCAAAAACTCTTAACTTTGAGGGACGTACTATTGCCCTTAAACCTGTCCATTATGGCTTTAATGCACCAACCGCGCCAACGGATAAACGCGTTGTGCGCCCTCATGGAAAAACAAAAGATGAAGACTTGAAAGAAAATGATGTTTTCTCTCTTAAACTGATCGATAAAGCCGTTGAACGGGCTAAGCTCGCTAATCCAAAAATTAGACCTGTGCGCATTGATGGTGAAAATGTCTATGTGCTTTATCTACATCCAACCCAGGTTACTCAATTGCGAACCAATACAGATGCTGGACAGTGGCTCGACATTACAAAGGCAATCTATAGTGGAAGCCGTCTTAAAAATCCGCTCTATGATGGATCGCTTGGCATGTATAATGGTGTCGTCTTGCGCGAGGCTGAACATGTTACCGAAGGCATTGAGTCTGGTCCAACAAACAAAGCTGTGCCCAATGTACGCCGTGCGGTGCTGCTGGGTGCACAAAGTGCTGTGATCGCTTTTGGAAAAGATCGCGGCGCTACACGCTATAAATTGGTGGAAGAGCTGTTTGATTATGAACGCGAGTTCGGTGTCGCAGCAAAAACCATTATCGGTATGAAAAAAACTTGCTTTACCTTGCCTGGAAGTTCACAAGGAGCACAAGATTTTGCTACCATCGTAATCCCAACTTATGGAGCTCCTGCTTAACAGTTGCTCGAATGCTTCTTCTCGATAGAGGTTTCTGTTGAGAAGAAGTTCCAAACATTGGCTTTACTGATTATCGTTGTTAAAGGTTTTGGTATGATAGCAGTCCCAATTTATGCCTACTTTAAGAGCTACCTTCATTTTTTTCAACAAAATATTTTATGGGGAAGAAAAATTTTTAACGCCAAGAGAGCAGAATTTTCTCTATGCCTGATTTAAGTGTCTAGAGTGCTCCTTTGAGAACCGTTTGAAAGCTTTTTTTATTTCTCAAAAAAATATGCTACCCACTCGAGATACTTGAAATGTGCCCCATACGCAAAAGGATTATCGTTGCCCATGACCATTTTACCCATTGATCCAAATTCCCTCGAACCTACACATACAGACTACTGTAAAACTTTTGCCTCTATGGTCGCTCTTATTCAAGATGAAATTGACGATACAACAGCAGAATATTCTACACAAATTCAAGACTCCATTTTGACCGCTTTGCGCTTGTGTGAACGGGAGCATTTGTTCTTTAATCAAAAAAGACAGATTATTTTCAAAACACAACGTGGAAAAACATGGTATGGGCAAGAAGAAGGAATTTTTATTGAGTCTGAAAAGGCTGTGGAGTCTGTCTTTTTGGGGGCAGATGATGCAATACAATTGTTTTTTAAATCTCATGAAATATTGCAAAAACAATATGGAACACAACAAGGAGCACCGCTTTTTTATAGCTGTATGGAGCAAAAAATAGGGCTCTTTCCAACACCTAAACAGGTTGAAAGCGTGCGTCTTATCTCAGCTCCTGTTTGTTTTAGCAATGAAGCAGTGCTGGAGGATGATAATCCTTGGTTGGTTTATGCATTCGATCTTATTAAAGCACGTGCAAAATACGAACTCTACAAAAATATCCTTAAAGATTCTGAATATGCGGCTGTTTCTTTTAGGGATTTTCAAGAACAGCTGCAGACTTTGCGGTTTGAAACATCACGCCGAAAAAATTCTTCAAATATACGCCCCATGAGGTTTTAAAAGGCTTTTCCTGAGCATTGCGTGTTGGTGCTGGCGGCTTGGTGTTGGTGGCTGGTGCTGGTGGCTGATGCTGGTGGTTGGTGCCGGTGGCTGGTGGCTGATGCCGGTGGCCGGTGTTGGTGGCTGGTGGCTGGTGTTGGTGGTTGGTGCCGGTGGCTGGTGTTGGTGGCTGATGCTGGCGGCTGATGCTGGTGGCTGGTGCCGGTGGCTGGTGCCGGTGGCTGGTGCTGGTGGCTGGTGGCTGGTGGTTGGTGTTGGTGTTGGTGTTGGTGGCTGGTGGCTGGTGGCTGGTGGCTGGTGTTGGTGTTGGTGTTGGTGGCTGGTGGCTGATGTTGGTGGCTGGTGCTGGTGGCTGGTGCTGGTGGCTGATGCTGGTGTTGGTGGTTGATGGCATGCTCTTTAATAATGATAAATGTCTCAATTTGCTTTCGTTTTTCTCTCTCGTCTGAATTTTAAGCTTGAGGAGCCTCTTCTCATTTGAATGGGACTCTGGTGCTTAAAGTAAGCCTTGGTGTTTTGAAATATCACATTTGGCTTTTCAAATATTTTTTCTCATGGGGTGCTCAATGGCTTTTTTCCCAATCGCTGATTATCGGCCCGATGTCGCTGACATCAATGGGCTTTTTACTGATGAACTCACCAATGTGTTACCGGCCGATGGTTCCTATATTCCTATGCCAAGTTTTCAACGTTTTTCAGAGCCTTGTCCTGATGCAATTTTGGGTGCTCTTGCTGTTAAAACAAAAAATGGCGTGTCTATTATTGTTGGGACAAAGCAAAAAATTTATCTTCTCGACAATACAACAAAACGATGGAAAGATATCAGCAAAAAGGAAAAACCTTATCTCGCTAATGTTGATGCTCCATGGTCGTTTGCTTTGTTTGGCGATTATGTTATCGCTGTTAATGCCAATGATAGGCCACAAGTCATCGATATTAATCATGATAAAATATTTAGGGATTTAGGCGGAAATCCACCACAAGCAGGAATTGTTCGTGTGTGGGGAGATTTCGTTTGTCTGATGAAGTTGACAGAGAATCCACGTCGTATCCATTGGTCTGGATTGAACGATGCCGAATTTTGGACTGTGGGGAAAAAAAGCTGCGATTATCAAGATTTTCCCGATGGCGGATTCGTGCAAGGCGCAACCGAAACAACAAATCCAATTATCTTTATGCGTTCTGCAATCTATGCCGGATCTTTTATCCCTGGTTCTAAAATTATTTTCAGTTTTCAAAAAATTCACGATAAACGCGGGGCAAAAAATGCCGAATCTATCGTTTGTCGAGGCGATCTTGCCTTCTTTGCTGATGAGGGCGGATTTTATCAGATCACCCATGAGGGGCAGATTATACCTATTGGCTTCGAAAAAGTTGATCGTACCATGACAGCAAAAGAAAGACAGAATAATCTCTATACTCTGTCTGCTGCCATTGATGGGGTGTATAATCGCGTTTATTGGATGGTCGATAGCGATGAAACGCTCCATAAGCGCATTTTGCTCATTTATGATTGGGGATTGCAAAAATGGACAAAAGCGGTGGTCGATATCAAAATGATCTTGCCCATTTTTTTGTCTGGAATCACTTTAGAAGGTCTCGATCAAATTACGCCGAGCCTTGATGATTTGTCCTTTTCTCTCGATAGTAAAGCTTGGAAAAATGAATCGCCCATTCTCGGTGCATTTGATGCGCAGGGCAGACTTGGTTCGTTTTCTGGTGCCCCTATGGCTTGTGTGGTGACTTCGCAAGAAATGGGGCAGACAAATGGCATGATAACACGGGTAAAAAATATTATGCCTCAGGTAAATAGCGAGGAGTTTTATTTGTCTGTGGGTATGCGTTTTCGGCAATCCCTTGCAGAAAAAACCGTTTGGTTGCCGGAAAGACTGCCTTCGTATCATACGGGCCAAATTCATGTGCGTGCAAGGGCACGGTTTTATCGCTTTAGATTGCGTATTCCAGAAGGGGTGAATTGGTCTCATGTAACGGGCTTCGATGTGAAATTGCAGGGGGCCGGCACGCGATAGCGCGTGCCTTTGTAAAAGAAAAACTGTGCTGAGTGCGGCATGTTTTTTGTGATGGCGGCAGTTCATGTTGGTGGGGTGTTCCATGGGGCGGAAAAGTTTAGAGGTGCTGAGAGGGCTTTTGAGAAGGCGAAAGATGAGCGGAAAAGATGACCAAATCATCATGCAAGAGAAGCCAAATTCCTATTCTGCTCATCTCACAGAGCAATGGTCATGGGAAAAAATAGCACCCTATCAAAAGGCTCTTAATGCTGCGTTTGAAAAATATGCTAGGCGTTTTCCTGATGATGTTTGTTTGCAAATAATTGCCGAAGAACTCATCGCTGGGCAAGCACAATTGTGGCTGGTGTTAAAAAATAACCGCCAATTTAGCGCTTTTGCCATTACCAAAGTTGAAAGTACCCATACGGGGAAAAAACGTGTCATCCTTTCAGATCTGGCTGGAGAGGGAGGACTGGAATTGGTCAAATTGATCGATAAGGTCGAAGCGTGGGCGCGCGCAATCAATGCTGAGGAAATGCAAATGTTTGCAAGAGCTGGGTGGGGGAAAATGCTCACTCAGCACGGATATTCTCGTAATCTTATTCATTATAGAAAGGTTTTAAAGCCATGAGTAGAAAAAAGACACCTCAAGTGCAAACAACAACACAAACAAATGCACCACCCGCATGGGCTGCAGATATCTTTAAAAAAGCAAGTAGCCAAGCACTTGATCTGTATAATAAAGGTGTGGGGGGAAATGTTTATCAGGGGGAGCGTGTTGCTGGTCTTGGGAATCTAACAAAAAATGCGCTCACCGGTCTACAACAGGCGGCTGGTCAGTATAATAATCCAGCATTGACACAGTGGTTTTATGCACCACCACAAACGGCACACAATCTTCAGGGTATGGCTCAGGGTGATTGGATTGGGGGCAATAGTAAATTTAATGCTGCTTTGCAAAATGCTTTGAGTAAAACTTCCGATGCTGTGAATCAATCAATGTCTGGAGCAGGGCGCTATGGTTCTGGGGCCCATACCGGAGTGCTTGCCGATGAGCTTGGTGCATTGGCAACAAATGCTACCGCTCAGCAATATAATCAAGATGTGCAGAATATGATGAATGCTAATCAGATGATTGACCGCTCCCTATATGATCAGGTGAATGCCGCAAATAACTATTATCAAGGGCAAAGTAACGCGCAAAGCAATGCTTTGAAGGGTGGACTTATTCAAGATATGAACCGTCAGAGTATGTTAGATGCACAGCGCCAAAGGTGGGATGAACAAGATAATCAGGGGTGGAACCGCTTAGAGCAGTTGCTGCGTGTGGGAACACAGGCGGCTGGAAATTACGGAACAGCATCCGGAAAGTCTACAATAATACCTTCTGTGACAAAAGATCCCTTGCGTGATGCACAGCAAGTGCTTGGATTGGTAGGGGGAATTCTAGGGCTTTGTGATGTGAGAGCCAAAGAAAATATCATCCCTATGGGCAAAAAAAAGGGCTATCCGCTCTATAGCTTTAATTATAAGGGTAATCCGCAACGCTACATTGGGGTTCTTGCACAAGAGGTGCTGCGCTTAAAACCAGAGGCTGTCTTTGTCAATGCAAAAACAAAATTGTTGCATGTCGATTATGACAAAATTGGCCTGAAAATGCAAAAAGTGAAAATGGAAAAAATCACAGCACCTAAAAAGAGAATTGCTCACTTTTTTTCCTCGCTTTTTGCGCGTTTGTCTTTCTTACAAAAAGGATATCTTTTATGAGCTCTATTTATGATTGGTCGCTTATTGCATCTGAAAATGCCTATGCCGATGAGAGAATCAACTGGGCAGAGGGACAACCGCCAAGTTCAGTCAATGATAGTGCGCGTGTTATGATGCAACGCATTAAAGAATATTTGTTGGATAATGGCGGGGTGATAGAGTCACAGTTTCATTTTGATAAGGAAAACAACAAAACAACGGTTCGCTTGATGACAAAATCTTCTTTTGAGGATTATAAGGGCGGCATTGTGGTGCGCTTTAAGGTACAAGAGCAAAATAGCGGAATCACAAATATCGCTTTAAATCAATTGTTTTCAAGGCCTGTTTATATGGCAACTCCCGATGGTATTGCGCCTTTAAAGGGTGGGGAAATGCAAAGGGGCGGTCTTTATGAGGTCGTTTACACTCCTGATATTGCTGGCAGAAATGCTGATGGTTGGTTTTTAACCAATCCAACGCAAAGTTTTTCACCTCCTGGCTTTATTGGTACTTTTGCTATGGAGAAAGTGCCATCTGGTTGGTTGCTTTGTGATGGTAAGACTTATTCTCGTAAGGCTTATGCAAATCTCTTTGCTGTTCTTGGAGAAACATGGGGAAGTGGAGATGGGCTAACAACTTTTAATGTGCCTGATTTACGTGGAATGTTTTTGCGCGGGCTCGATGGTGGAAAAAATATCGATAAGGGACGCCGTTTGGGAAGTAAACAAGATGAGTCTTTTAAAGCTCATAGCCATGAAGGGAAAACAGATTTCACAGGGGACCATAAACATAAAATTGAAAAGTTTATATCCGCTGGTTTATCTGTTTACACAGGCAATTATCATTACTACTTTGAAGGGGCAGGAGAGGTGGATACGACTCTTGCAGGGGGGCATAAACATAAAGTCATTTTAGAAAAAACAGGTGGTGATGAAACGCGTCCTGTCAATGTGGCTGTTGTTTATGCTATCAAAGCGTGAGAATGAAAATTCTTAATCAAAATAAAAATGATTGCTGAAGGTTTGTTATGAAAAAAGCCTGGGCAAAAAGCGACCTTATCGAATCTGCAGGCATGAAGCTTTGATGCCTGCCTGTTTTATTTTAAAAATGTATCTTTGCTTTAGCTTCTCTCTTGAATAGCTTTAATGTTTGTGCTTAGGGTTTGCGTGTGGCGAGAGGTGAGATGCATGTCTATGATTTTCTGTGGGGCTATACGATGCTTCTTTTTCTCTTTGTTGTTGCTTTCATAGATCTATAAGGGGCATATAAGAGAGAGGGCAAAGGCACTGTTGTTTTTAAATGCCTCTCTTTATTATGTAATTTTATTTAAGGATCACTTTTGGTCGCTCCTTATAAAAAATTGGCTAAGGTTTTTGCAAAATGGTTGGTATGTTCGGCTGAGCCATGTAGACAATTCATTTGTGCGTGGTCGGGTTTTTATCAATCAGATAGGCTTTAAGAAATGCTGTAAGCTGCTTTCCTATTTGTTGCTTTGACTGTAAATGGCTGAAAGCATCATTTATTGTCAGAGATTTGTCAGAGAAAAGAGAAGCATTGTTAACAGGAAGCTTTTTTAAGCGTTTTTTAATGGAGTTTCTTGAAGATTTATATGGTGCAAAAGTTTATCGGTAATCGGCACTGAAATTTGCCAATAGGGCTGTTTTATAGTGCGTTAAAGGGGGTATAATGGCGCTTTTTCCATTTTCTATCGCTGATGTTGATGATCCTGAACATATTCGCGTGGCTCTTTATGCTAGCGGAAGAATGGGGCACGCCCCTTTGAATGCATTGCTGAAGGGAATATATAAAGATCTCACACAAATTTCTCAGCGCTTGGAGGCTTTAGAAAAACAGTTGAATACAACAGATCCTGCTTCTCTTACACATAAACAAGATATGCAGGAAGATGATAAAAGCAGTAAAGTGAGTGGTGAGGGCAGTAAAGCAGATGGTGAAATAAGTGTGGGGAGTCATACGTTGTATGCGTATACGAATGATATTAATCTCTCTGATTTCAGAAGCCCACCAATGAGCGATGTACGTTATGGGATGAGTAAGATTTTTAAAAAGCATAATTTTGTGAGTGCACCAATACGCGATGTTGGCTTTAATGCTGGGGGGAATATTGCCCTCTCTGGTTCCATAAGTGCCCCACCAATAAGCGGTCTAGAGTTTAAAGCTGGTAGTGACATTAAATTACATGTTGCAGGTGAAAAAGTGAGTGGTGAGGGCAGTAAAGCAGATGGTGAAATATAAGGGTGGGGAGTCATACGCTGTATGCGTATGGGAGCGATACTAAATTCCCTAGCCCCGTGAGTGCATTAATGAGTGATGTAACTGTTAAATTTGGAGAAGAAAGTAAACACGTCAGTTTAGAAAGCGGTACAACTGCACGTATAGATTTTCATTCTGCTAACAAATTGAATACAGATGATATTAAGAATTTTAAAGTTAAGAGTGGGATGTGTAGCATTGCTGATACCAGACAAAAAAGTTAAGAAGAGCGGTATGCATAATATAGCAGAGAGTAGAGTAGAAAAATGGCGTGTTTTGCGATAAGAAGATGGATTATTTGCTGTTGTAACATAACCATGATGTTTTGAGGCTGTACTCATTGTTTGCTTTTAAAAAAGCTCTCTTTAGTTGTTAAAGGATAGGCCCTTTATGGAAAAAAGAATCCGCGCAAGACAAAAAGCTTATTTCAAAAGATTATATCGTAAGATCGCTTTTGTTTGCATCTTGCTCTTGTGTCTTGTGGTATTTTTTTTCTTATGGTAAAAATAATCAGTCATTTTTCTTCGCATCAACAAATAGCACAAAAAGCACCGGTAGAATTGACTATCCCAGTCTTTGATCACCGCGTATATTGCAAGGAAATCGCTGCTTCCGTTCCATCTGATATGAGAAAAGAAGTTTATCAGCATTGTCTTAATTTAGAAAGTGAAGCCTATTTTGCTATTCGTGAAATGTGGGATACGCTCTCAGAGATGGCAAAGAAAAAATGTGTGGCAATGGTGCGCCCTGGAGACGGAAATTATTTCCTCCTACGAGACTGTCTTTTTAATGAAAAAGAGGGTAAAAAAGTAAAGGTACGCAATCACTTTTGAGGTTTTTACAGAAAATTTCAAAGGGATAGATATTTGAGGAAAAAGAGAAAAGTTTCTTTATTATGGTCATAACTATACCCATTTTTATACCAACAATGTTTTGATTGGCAAAATCTTGCCATGTTTTCTTAAATCTTTGCCTCTTCTTTGAAATTTTTGACAATGCAAAACATTTGATTTTGTAGCAATTGTTTTTTTATGTGCCTTAAAATTACAATGGATGTACAGCAAATTTTTCTGAGCTGAGAACTTGAAAACTCTATGCTTATGAAGTGGTAATTCGGTGCCTCCCTATTATTTTATCAGTCTCCAATATGTGATAAACTATGGTAGTTAAGGATATTCATGAAAAGCAGTGTTATTCTTTATTTTTAAGTGTTTTTTCACACAGAAATCCCACTAATTGTAAGAGAATGATTTTGACTGATGCTATGGAAAGGGTCTGAGATGCGAAAATATTCCTGTATGCGCAGTTGTTAGCTCATAGGGTGGATAACAAGAATCAGAAGAAGGGCATTTTGCATTTGTTATGGTGCACATGAGGGAAAAGCTGTTGTATTTGCTGTATTTTTTGGTTTTCACGAGGGATGCTTCCCTTTAATGTTTCAGAGGGAACAAGCTGTTTGGTGTGGCGCACCATCATTATTTTGTCCACGAGGGTTCTTGGCTGTATTCAGCTAAAAAGGGATTAAAACTCTTATGCTTAAAATGATAAGAGGTTTTTGGTAAAAAATCCACTATGGTGCTGCTGATGTCATCGGCAAAAACATCGAGTGTAGGGTTTTGTTGATAATTAAATTGTTTGCAATAAGATCCACATTTCTCACATCTTTCAAAGAAAATGCCGTGTGAAATATTTTCACTGCTGTGAGTAGAAATACTCTGTTTTGCTTGACAAAAACTGCATTGATTGTATGCAATCTGCCAAAGAGCCCCGCAGTAGAGGCAAGAACAAACTTTTATGGTTTCTTGTGGTTTGGCCTCGATTATGAGGGTGGCGGAATGTGTGCCGTTGCAAGCAGGACAGAGGTTGTTTTGTTGTGCAGTTAAGCTTTGCGCATCAAGTTGTGAGGCGGCAAGACAATAGATGATTTGTAAAGCTCCGGTGATAAAAATATGTTCGGCTAATTGCTGTGGGGGAAATTTCTGGTTTAATAAGTTCTCTCCCCAAATGCGCCATTGATCTTTTTGTTGGTGCGTGCGCTTTAAAGCTTGGTCGCTTATTGCCAAAGGTGTTGCTTGAGAAAATGTTGGGGTTGAGAGGCGTTGTAAAAAATCATCAACAATAGTTTCATAAAAGCCCAAAGTTAATAATTTTAATCGATTAAGAGGCGCTGTTGTGGGGGCAGCAAAACGACAAAGAGGAACTGCAAAATCTTTAAATTTCTCACTCGATTGTTGTTGCGCATGACAAAAATGTGCAAAAAACAAAAGACTCTGTTTGTTTTTGAGGCTGTTGGCTAAATGTGCAAAACGTTGTGCGCGTTTTGCAAATAAAGTTTCCCTATTGGGCAGTATAATAAAAATTGGAGTACTCATGATCCATTCCCACTCATAGATCTTGCCATCTTTTAAGGCGTATCTGAGTTTTTGGCAGGAGACGGCATATTGTTTCTTTCTCAGTAGCTTCTTATATAATGAGATCTTTGATTTTTCTATAAATTACCTCAAATTAAACACAGATTCATAACGCAGGAAGTAAAGTTTGGCAAGAAAACTTATCTGTTAATGTCTATGGCACTTGAAATAGTTTATACTTATCTATCTGTAAAAATTAAGGGGTTTTTTTGAAGTAATAGTGGATTATTATTCACAAAGGGGTTGCTTTAGTGCAGAAGAAAGGCTATGTTCATTAAGTAAATGCGTTCGTGCGGTAACTCATGGAAGCCTGTGTGCTTATAAGTTAGGTGTGCGAGGGGGCAGGGGTGTCGGCGTTTTTACGATCAGTGCTTTTAAAGCAAGAAGGCATTTTGGGTTGTTCTCTGATGGGTGTTGTTTTTGCTAAGGTCTTTCTGTGTTCGTTAACGTTTTTGTTTTCCACAAGATGGTTATTTTTTTAATAAAATATGGTCTATTTAGAAAAAAACACTTGGCATTTTATATGAACATCACTAGGTTTCTGCTGGTTAACAGAGAAAAAGGGACTTTTAAACTTATAGTTTCCCTGGTGTTTTTGTGATTTTCAAAAAATATATGCTTTATCTAATATCAGTAGGTATCATTTGAGTGAAGTAAAACGCGGATAGGTTGATAACCGTATTTCAACATGATGAACGTTATCACAAAATAAAATAATGCAATCAAGAAGAGTCAATTAAGACACACATACTCCAAAAAGGGATAAAAATGAGGCCACAACAAAATAGACGGGTACGCGGTCGCAATAACAACAATAATAATAACAATAATAATCGTCGCGGACCTAACCCGTTGTCGCGGAATTATGAAAGCAGCGGTCCGGATGTTAAAATTCGCGGAAATGCGCAACAAATTGCTGACAAATACATAAGTCTTGCTCGTGATGCGCAGGGGGCTGGTGATCGTGTTATGTCAGAAAACTATCTACAACATGCTGAACATTATTTGCGGATTATTTTGGCAGCGGCTGGGCAAACACAATATGTCCGGCGTGATGAGAATAATGAGCAGGAGTGCGGCGAAATAAACGCTGAAGGTGCAAAAAAAGACGCTGTTGATTGTGATATAGAGATTTCACAAACATCGCCGCAAAAAAATGGTCATGGGCAATATACTAAGGTACAAAATGGATATGCATATGAAGAGACAGTAGAGGCGAGCACTCCATTGGATGAGCAAAATCTCCAAGAGCAATGTGCTGATGCAGAAACTGCTGAACCTGTCAGAAAAATACGGAGAACTTCGCGGCGGCGTACTGCACGTGTGCAAGAAGAAGTCTCCCTTGAATTTCCACATTTTGAACTTTCACGGACTGCTTCAGAAGTTGCTCAAGATGATGGAGAAATGTCGACACAAAAGGCTACCTCTTTGCCTGTGTGTGAGAAGGAAATACAAAAAAAACCACGGCGGCGGCGTGTGGTTCCTTCTTCTGCAGAAGAAAATGTCTAAAAATAACGCGTGCTTTTATCAATATCTATGAGAGACGAAGTTTTCACGCGTGCTATAGCTTTTGCGTTTTGAGCAAAAGATTTCTTTCATCTTTACAAACTTGCTTTTATGTTTTTAAGGGCAAGCTGAGAAGTTGCTCAAGATGATGGAGAAATGTCGACACAAAAGGCCAGCTCTTTGCCTGTGTGTGAGAAGGAAATACAAAAAAACCACGGCGTCTGTCTATGAGCTCATATGTCTGTAGCAGAAGAGGATGTCAAAAGTAACCGGCGCTATTTAAGTACTGTGTTGGGCATCTTCTTAATGGAGTGGGGTGGGTGTTGTATCTTCAGTTGTTTCAACAGAAAGTACAGCAATGAGTATACCGGTGTAGTAATTGTACACCATGAATTTTGTCTGCCCATCTGAGGTTAAGATTTTCAAAACAATATTTTGTTCTGAAAGACTTTGTGACAGAATCTGTGCATTTTTCGGTAAGGAGAGTGTATGCTGGATAATTTCTTTTTTGCTGTGAGAGGAAAAGGGCTCTGTTTGTTTAGGAGCTGATCCTGTTGCTATGATTTTATAGACAATGCCAAACAATACAGCAAGCATAAGAATGAGTGTTATTGCAATGGAAATGATCATTAAACGCATAAGTTTTTTCCTCACCCGTTCTACCGCTGGGTCTAAGCGGAGGTCTTGAGGCAGTGCATCTTGCTGTGCACTTTGATCTTTTGCCGGATCCATTTGCTTCTTATCCATCATGCTAACCTTTTCCATGGATTGTTTTGTGAGAACTTGATGGGTTTATGCTTTTAAGGTTTTTTGTGCAAGAGGTTTATAGGTGAAAAACCTAGATGGGGGGGATGAAGTGGAAAAATATCTGTGTCGTGGTCCTTGGAAATCTTATCATGCATATTTTGGCTTGTAAGTAGAAAATTGCCTCGGTTTGTTACAGACCAGATGAGCTTTACTTGTTGTTGATGTAAGTTTGCCTGTACGGGCGTGCATTGAGCAAAGATTTGTTGCCCATAAGAAGCAAATTTTTTTGTAGCAGGTACCATAGCTTGCTCGCAGGCTTGCGCTGTGGGATAGATTTTAACCATTTTGTTGTTGGAATAACAGCTGTTAAAATCATCTGTGCATGAAACCAATAAAAGGATAAAAACAAGGGTATTCATAAAATATTGTCCAAATAAAAGGTTGACAGCATAGAGCTCCATTTGTCAGCCTTGGCTTTTCATGATGAATAAACGTTTTTAAAGGTTGCTTTGTTCCGCAAGGGCCTTTCCGCAAGGGCCTTTCCGCAAGGGCCTTTCCGCAAGGGCCTTTCCGCAAGGGCCTTTCCGCAAGGGCCTTTCCGCAAGGGCCTTTCCGCAAGGGCCTTTCCGCAAGGGCCT
>NZ_HE997452.1:608115-618824 GCF_000312525.1 Bartonella florencae
GCAGGCTTCGCAGGCTTCGCAGGCTTCGCAGGCCTTCGCAAGGGCCTTTCCGCAAGGGCCTTTCCGCAAGGGCGGTTGTGTTAGAGCCTTCATAAAGTGGGCTTGCTGTGTTTTGGGGCTGGATAATGGGGCGGGAGGAAAAAGTTCTTGCGGATCTCTTATCTTGTATCGTTTTTTCCTTTTATAACTTACAACGTTTTTATTACTGTTTTTATCACTTTTTAAAGAAAAATATCAAAATAAGTATCCGGAACAGACAAGCGATAAACAATTCCTTCTTCGTTCAATGTGAAAGAAGCCGAACCATTGACAGAGGCGGGAACAATCTTTTCTAGAACAGCACTGCCAAAACAAGCTTTTTGATCGTTAGAAAGAATTGTGCCTGCTTCAAAATGTTCATTCCAAGTGATGAGAAGTTCCATTTTTTCATTCATTTTTGTGTGGATTTCACAGCTTACACATACACGACCCTTTTCTTGTGATAGTCCACCAAAAGAAAGAGAATTCACAATGAGTTCGTGAAAAGCTAAACCAATATGTAATGCCGCATTGGGAAAAAGATAAGGATCTACACCTTCAAAAGAAAAACGTGCTGTTTCTTTCATCAAGTAGCCTAAAGCCTGCGTTTGTACCAATTCACGAAATTGCGCTCCACGCCAATCAGAGTCGGTGATGAGATCTTGAGAATGAGAAAGAGAATGGAGGCGACCTTGAAATTTGCGTAAGAAAATCTGCAGCGATTCCGTATAGCGTGCTGTTTGACTGGCAATGCTTTGAATGATGGCAAGAAGATTTTTAGAACGATGACTCACTTCTCGAAGTAGAATTTTTAATACTTGTTCACGCCGACGTAATCCTGAAATATCAACACCCGTGGTGATAATACCAATGATGTCTCCATTATCATTACGGTGACAATCAATAGAAAATTTATACCATATCGCTTGTTTGCTCATATCTTCAAAGCGTGCTTCAATGGTTTGCATTTTGCCGGTGGCTAGAACCTGTAATTTAATGGTTTCCATATTGTCCGCAATATCAAGCGAAAAAAAATCACTGTCGCGACATCCCATACGCCATTTATTATGCAAATGCTGCGGCAAATTTTCTGCCCATAAATAGACCAAATTGGTTGTCTGATATAATACGCAAATATCAGCGCCCCGTATCGCTTGCATCAGAGCGCTTAAGTGCGATTTATCCACCGGTGGCTTTTGAAAAGGTGTAACGATCATAGTGAAGATGTTACCCTGTCTTAGGCCGCTTTGGACGCATTCTCTTGAAAGAATAAAGCCTGCGAAATAAGCGCTTTTACCATATCAGGATTAAAAGGTTTGGTGACTAAAAAAGTCGGTTCTGGACGCTCGCCGGTCAGGAGCCTTTCAGGGAAAGCTGTGATAAAGATCACTGGTATGCGGTCTTTTTGCAAAATGTCATTGACCGCATCAATGCCTGAACTGTTATCGGCTAATTGAATATCAGCCAAAATTAATCGTGGTTTTTCTTTATGATACAGAATGACAGCTTCATCACGGGTTCGTGCTATGCCTACTACCTTATGGCCAAGACTCTCTACCATTTGTTCAATATCCAGCGCAATTAGAGGCTCATCTTCTATAATCATAACTTGTGTGGCTATTTGTTGAGAAATATCCGTCGATGCTTGGCTGAGAAGCTTGCGGAACTCTTTTGCCTCAAGAGACATGATTTCACTGGCTTCTTGTTCATTAAAACCTTCTACGGCAATCAATAAAAAGGCTTGGCGTGCACGCGGCGTTAAATACGATAATTTCGCGCTGGTTTTTTGTTCAAGACCAAATTGTGGGAGCGGCTCTGGAATATTGGGTGTGGTTTGGTCAAAAAGATGGCAAAAAAGCCAATAGGTCCCAATACGGTCACTGGATTTTTGCGGAAAAATCGAAATATCTGTAATCAGTGCTTCCAACATCGCTGAAACATAAGCATCGCCAGAGGTTTGGCTGCCTGTAACAGAGCGGGCAAAACGTCGAAGATAGGGAAGATGTGGTGCGATGCGCGTGGATAATGACATGTTTTATAACTCCTTTGACCTTTGAAGTACTTTGGTAGTTGAAATCTTTGAGTGATGAAAAAGTTCCTCTCTTCGTATGGAACTTTTTACAGACAACTATATTTACAACCATAGAGCGAAAATCTTCTCGGCACTACTTATATTATATGGATTAGGGGGACAAAAAATGAACGACCGTGATGAAAAAAATCTCACCAATCACTTCACGTTTGGAGAGGATCTTCTTGGTGCCAATAGCGAAATAGGGCGAAAATTACGCCAGTTTTACATGGAAATTCAAGAAGAGGCACTGCCACGGCGTTTGTTGGAGCTTTTGGACAAACTGGAGCACGCAGAGCAATTTGCTTTACACAATGTGGAAAAGGTTTAAACCTTTATGGCAGAGTGCGTGAAAAATTTTAAACAGGAACTCCTGTTGGTTCTCCCAGCTTTGCGAGCTTTTGCTCTTTCTTTAAGTAGCAAGCATGATAAAGCAGAAGATTTGGTCCAAGATACTATTATGAAGGCGTGGGCAAAGCAGGATAGTTTTGAAATGGGCACCAATCTTAAGGCTTGGCTTTTTACAATTTTGCGCAATGAATTTTATAGCCAAATGCGGAAAAGAGGAAGAGAAGTTCAGGACAGTGATGGGGTGTTTACCCAAAATGTCGCTGTTCATCCTGCCCAATATGGATCGCTCGATTTGCAAGATTTTAAAAAAGCCTTAAATATGCTCTCCGCCGATCAAAGAGAAGCCATTATTCTTATTGGGGCATCAGGTTTTTCTTATGAAGATGCTGCTGCTATTTGTGGCTGTGCTGTGGGAACAATTAAAAGTCGTGTGAGTAGGGCACGTAATCGCCTGCAGGAACTCCTCAAGGTGAATGGTAAATCTGATTATGGACCCGATGCTTATTCGGCAGGGAGTACATTGTGTTCATTTAACGGCTAAAAAAGTATAATAATTATGGTTGATAGCCTTGTTTTTTTTATTCCCGTTATAGCTATTACAGTAAAGTCAGTATCTGAGGAAATGCAGAAGTTTGCTCTGTAACCTTAGGAAAATAAGGAAAGTCTGTATGAAAATTTCTCGCGGGCTTTTTGCATTAGGTTCCATAAGGGTGCCTTCCTTTGTGCTGAAAAATGACGATTTTCAGGTTCGCCAATGGAAATTCTATGACAACAAAGACGAATTTGCTTCCTCAAAATCCCTCTTCTGATGCAAGTATCTCAAGCTGGCGTTGGCTGGCTATTATTGTTTCTCTGGTGATGGCTCTTTTGGCTTCTGTTTTTATTATACTGCTCTCAAATGCCGTTGATCGAGAAATTGCACAGTTGAATACAAGTTCAGAATTGCGCGAACAGGCCGATTTGGCGCTCATTAGCTTAATCGATATGGCTATCGCGGATCGTAGCTATGCAAAAACCCGAAAACCAGAAGATAAAGCACATTTTGAACATGCTGCACGAGAACTTCAGGATATCCTCGATTATACGGAGCTTATTGTTTATGCACATCCCCAATGGTATGAGTGGTTTACGGCTTTTAAAAAGGAAGTACAAGCACGAAAAGATTTTATGAATGCCCATATCCATGCTCTGGATACGCTCCCAGAACAATCTTCTCAAACAGCTGATTCTTTAGAAGTTTCTAGGATCTCGGTATCGCGTTTAGCCCAATTAATGACAAGCTTTATTAATGGCGATGATGTGGTGCGGCAAAAACAGCGCGAGGGGATAGCATTTATGCGGGCTGCTTTAACACTCGCTGCCATTGTTTCTGTCGTGAGTACTTTTATTTCCGCTTATTTTGTCATTAATCGTTTTCGCCGTGATATACGCTCTTTAAAAATGTATCAATTGCTGCTGCATAGCGAAAATGCCGCTCTTGAAGCACGGGTTAAAGAGCGGACACAAGAATTGGAAAGTGCACGCAATCATGCAGAAAAAGAACGCCAACGTGTTGAAATGTTGTTACAGGATGCAAGCCACCGTATTGGCAATTCTCTTGGTACGGTGTCTTCTTTGCTGGGCCTACAATTAAATCGCAGCAAAAATGAAGAAGTGCGTTCTGTGCTTGGGGCTGCACGCGACCGTATCCAAACAATCTCTACAGCACATCGTCGTTTGCGCTTGGGTGATGATATGGAAACAACTCTCTTGGCAGAGTTTCTCAGTTCCGTGGTGCATGATGTCGAATTGGCTGTCCCTTTTGAATTGCGGGAAAATATCACCATTCACACAAATTTTAAAGATTGTCGTCTCTCTTCAAGAGATGCCACAACCCTTGGAATTATTCTTGGTGAATTGCTGACAAATTCTTTAAAACATGCTTTTCCTGATCATCGCGCCGGTCATATCTATATCTCCTTTGGTCCCGAGCCAAATGGACAATTGCTGCTTATTGTTGAAGATGATGGGGTGGGCATGAAAAGCCAAACTTCAAAGCAAAAAAACGGTCTTGGTCGTTTGGTGGTGGAACAGCTTTGTATGCAATTTGGTGAAAAACCTCTTTTCCAAACTTCTGCTTTGGGAGGCACAAAAATTGTCATTCCTTTACCAAAACTCAATATAGCTGGTGCAAAGGATACAAACCCTTCATAAAGGAACAAAATTCCTTTGTGTTTGTTAAGGTTAAAAGCAAAAGCACCCTTATAAATTACTACAAGTGCTCAACACAGAATTGATGCTTTTTAAATCTTTGACTAACTTTGGTGTGCCTGTTTTACCATTATATGCTTTGACGTGAATGTTTTTCCCCTCTACTTCGATGAGGTAATAGTCCCCATTAAAGAGTGCCCCTGCCGTGTAGATAGGAATATTTCCGAAAACCTTATCATCTTGTCCACGGCAATAAATTCTCTGATGTTCGTGTCCTACAAAGATTGCTTTTACATTATAACGTGTAATGATGGATTTAAAGGAAGCGAGACTTTTCATATTTTTGGGGTGGAGAAAATGCGAGTCATTATCTTTAAAATAGGGACGCGCATCATGAAAGTTGAGAATGCTTACTTTCCCCCTTTTCTGGGCTGCTGCTAAATCTTTTTGCAGCCAATCTAAAGCACTCGTTATTTTTGCTCTCATATGGCCATCAGATAAATGCACCGTATAAATTGGATAATTGTGCAGCTGTACATAGTGAATATCTCCATAATCCCATGAGTAGCTTAAACTGCCCGTTATAAAATAATGCGCCGTTTCAGTGTGAAGGAGCGGACGAGAAATCACATGTTGATTGAACTTGGGCAAAGAACTGCTATATTTTTCCATTTCTTTTAGCATTCTTTTCACAGCACTCACCGCACAGGCATCCTTTGAAAGATTTGATAGCGGTATCATACAATCACCAACATTGTTGGCATAATCGTGATTGCCCAGTCCTTCATAGACAGGGTAAACCATGTCTTTATAGACATCTGCATAATCTTCATAGGTTTGGGGGCGACCAAACTCTGTTAAATCGCCGTTTACGATATAAAATGCAACAATATGAGATTTTAGCGCTGCTGCAACTTTTCTATTTGTCTTGAGCCACGGTTCCCTGTTGCTGTATGCGTTAGGATTCCCAGAATTCAAACGCCATGGTTGTGGATCTGCAGCTATGATAATGTTATAATTTTTAGGTGTCTTTCTTTTTACATACCAAATTGTTCTTGCATTATCACCCACTCCTTCCATCCGTTCAAAAAAATAATCTTTGTTGCTTGAGGTAGCGGAATATTCATTGGTACCCCTATAGGGGTTATACCATCGGAATTTTAATATCGTTCCGTCATCGGCTACTTTATATTTAACCCATCCCCCAGCGCCAAAAAGCCAAGCATTCGATGTTGTTGCCGCTTTTCCCGCTGTGCCAGGTGGAATTATATTCGAAGGCCCCATATTCCACCAAGACCCACCTCTTTTCCATTCTCCGCGTTCTATCCCTTTATCAATTAAGATCATAGAAGTTGGTGGATCGCTCAGATCATTAACAATGTATACATCCGTTGAACGATCATCAAAGGCAATTCGTTTCGGTTTAGGTAATTTTTCGACAAATTTTTGTCTTGTTTTGTGAGTCACAGAAAGATCTTGCGCATGAGATGGATAAGGCTTCAACCAAACAACAATGATCAACGAAAGCGTTGTAATAATTCTCTTTTTGTCTTTCATAAAATTTCACCCAAAATAAAACAACTTCAGAAAATTTTTGGCAAGGGCGATATCATAAGAGGCGCTTGAATCCATTTTTCATGCATTACGTTCCTCTTTATTGAGACAATGTGGTCTGTCTAAAAATAAACTGAACTTGAGAACAATTCATGGATGAAATGTTCTGTCCATTTATGCATTTTGTTGTTGTATAAGCGATATTTCATCTTTCTTACCGCAAACTATGGGGAGAATTTCAAACAAAGATTTATGGTTTTTATATGGTGTATTTTAAAAGAGTGATCACTGAGCGGGTCATATTTATATCGCCTTTGGTCCTGAGCCCAATAGACAATTGATGCTTATTGTTTGATGCTTATTGTTGAAGAATATGGGGTGGGAATGAAAACAAATTTCAAAGCAAAAAAACGGTCTTGGTCGTTTGCTGGTGGAACAGTTTTGTATGCAATGTGGTGAAAAATCTCTTTTTCAAACTTCTGCTTTGGGAGGTACAAAAATTGTCATTCCTTTGCCAAGACTGAACACAGGCGGTGCAAAAGATGCACCGCCCAAAGCTCTCTTTGAGAGTTTCTTTTGTTTGTTAAGGCTGAAAAAAATGCCTTTATAAATTACTACAACTCTCAAACAATTCTGTGTAAGTATCTATCTCACCCAAATCCTCGATCAAAGTGGGTTTTCCTGTTCTGCCATTATAAGCCTTAACATGAATGTTTTTTCCCTCTACTTCGATGAGGTAATAGTCTCCTCTAAAGAGTGCCCCTGATGTATAAACAGGGATATTTCCAAAGACTTTGTCATCCTGCGCGCGACAAACGGTTTGATAATGCGTATGACCGGCAAAAATTGCTTTGACATTATGAGAGGTAATGATTGATTTAAAGGCCAATAGATTTTCAATGTTTTGGGGATTAATAAAATGTGAAGAACTCTTAGGAAAAAATGCCATTGCATCGTGGAAGTTTATAATTGTAATTTTTCCTCTTGCATCAGCCGCAGCTAAATCTTTTTTTAGCCAATCCAAAGAGCTCTTAACTTGGATAACCTTATCACTTTGTTTTAGATTAACCGTATAAGTTGGATAGTTGTGAAGTTGTACGTAGTGAACATCTCCATAATCCCATGAGTAACTAAAACTTCCTTCTATAGAGTGAACAGATTTGTAAGAAGCGTCACTCAACTCCTTAATATCTTGATTGAAATGCGGCAGTTCCTCACTATATTTTTTGATTTCTTTGATCATTCTAGAGAGAGAGTCTATGGCACATGCATCGCCTGAAGAATTCTGTTCTTCAGGAAGCGTACAATTGCCGACATTATTCGCATAATCATGATTGCCCAGTCCTTCATAAACAGGAGCATCAAGTTTTTTGTAGATATTTGTATAACCTTCGTAGGTTTCTCTACGACCGTATTCTGTTAAGTCACCATTGATAATATAAAAATCTGCTTTTTGTGATTTTATTGCTTGTGCAACCTTCTTATTTTTCTTGAGCCACAGTATTTTGTTTTTTTCTCCGTGAGGATTACCATAATCCAAGCACCATGCTTGTGGGTCGGACATAATGATAGCAGTATAGTTTTTCTTAGAAATTTTCTTTGAGCTGTTTGAAGATATTTTGGTATTATTAACAGAGGCAATTCTCGCTGTTGGTTGATGTGTTAAATTTACAAACTGGTTTTTTGATTTTGTTCCATCATGTGCTGTATTTGGAATTATTTCCCCTCCGTTGGCACAGTTTGTATAACTTAATATTGCTGAAAAAATAATACTTGTTGTTTTATACTTGTATTTCATCAAATTAACCCCTCAATTACTTTTTATGTTTATTAATGCCGTAGAAAATTATAAATACATTATAAACAATTTGTTGTTTTGTAAAATATATTTCCATTAAATATTAATATATCATATTTTTTTTAATTCCAATATGTTTTTAATTTCTTGAGATTTTTCTTTTTTGATGAGATTGAAAAAAGAAATGCAATGTCATGAATAAGGGATGAGATGACAGAAATGATGGGGGAAATTACAAAATAAAAATTACAAAATAGAGAAAGTCGTTCAAAGGGACAGAAATTCTTTTTGTCCGTGACTTTCTTGGTTTTAGCAAATTTTCTGTGGTCTATGAATCTGATAGGATATGAGCAGTTTATTTGAGATCATTTCCCTTGGGAGGAGAGTTTTAAGCAGGATCTCGCTTGAAAAAAGAGTTCATTTTGAAAGATTTGCTTAAGAAACATCTCCTGATGGTGTTGCTGGGCTGCTTAACAGAGAATCAATATTGTTTTTCTCCTCTAAGAATGTTTGTAGATCTTGATTGGTTAAAGCTTTACTGTTGGGGATACGAATGCGCATGGGGTCAACTTTTACGCCATTGACAATGATTTCAAAATGACAATGGGGACCCGTTGCCATTCCTGTTGTTCCAACATAGCCAATAACTTGTCCTTGACGGACTTTTGCACCCAGTTTGATCTCTGGTGCGTAACGGCTTTGGTGGGAATAGCTGCTGATATATCCATTGCTATGTTGAATTTCCGTATGGTTTCCATAGCCTCCTGTTACGCCTATTTTTACGACAACACCATCTCCTACAGCAATAATGGGAGACCCTTTTGGTGCTACCCAATCAACGCCTGTGTGCATGCGAACATACCCTAAAATAGGATGTTTGCGTGGTCCAAAGGGAGAGCCAAAAACACCATTGGGTGTGGGTTTGCGCAGCAAAAAGGGTTTAGAACTTTTTCCTTCTGCATCGTAGTAATCGACGCTGCCATCTTTTGATTGATAACGGTAATATTTATAGGTTGTATTGCCAAAGGTGACACTAATATAACGAATTTCAGGATCTGTGTTTGTGGAGACTCCCTTTGTTTTGAGATTCTTTTTGTCATTTTGGCTTTCTTTGTTGTTTTTTGCTGTCTCATTTTGTTGAGGGATGGCATAAAATATTTCTAGCTGATCGCTCGGTGTTATCCGGCTTTTCATATCAATGTTGGTGGCCAGCAGACGAATGAGATGCTGGGAGAGAGATTGTGAGACATTATGACTCAGCAGCGCCGTGTAGAGTGCATCATAAGCCGTTGGTAATTGTGCACTGCTGACATAAGAATGGGGAATACCATTCTGAAAAGCTGTTTGAAGCACTTGCGACATTGTGGGCTCTGCACTTTCAACAAATTGCCCTTTATCATTGAGGGCAATGGTGAGAATGTGATATTTCCCTTGATAAATACTCGCGCGCACCAGATGATCTTCTTCTCCTGCTTGTGTGATGATACCAATGCGTAAAAGGCTTCCCTCTTTAAGGGTATCCGAATGGTTCAATTTTGTTAAAGAGCTAACAACCTGTTCAATTTGTTTCTTTGTGTAGTTGGTATTTTTGAAAACATCGGCTATTTTTTGCTTTTTGCGAATAGGAAGAAGATCTTCCGCGTAATTTTTCGTGAGGTCAATGCGGCGGCTTTGAGGGGAAATGGTCACATTTTCTTGAACAATGCGTACCTCAGGGGACTCAAATTGAGAGGGCGAAGACAAATCTTCTAATTTTAAAGGATCAATGAGGGTGTAAATTGAAAGAAGTTCACCGCTTTTTTCTAAAGCAAATCCAGCTTTTTTTAATTCTTGTTGTGCTTCATCATCTGTGAGGGCATCTGCATCATTAAAGTTTGTTTGATCAATAATAAAATCATAATTGCGTAGGGTTATTTGGGTTTCTACCTTTGCCCCATAAATATGTCCAGAATCTTGTGATGGAGTAGCTTGAATTTTCGAATCAGTGGCAAACATGCTGAGAGAATCAAATTTAGGATAGCTATATTGCTTAGGGCGATCTTCAGCTAAAGCCATGCGAATCCATTCAAACTGTTGTTTTTTAATGATTTTTTCTTGTCCCTTTTTTTGCACAATTGATAGTTCAAATTGGCGTTTGCTATCAAAGCTTTGCCGCGCATGGGTGGGAGAAATACGGTCACTTTTGTATCCATTTGCTTCAGGATCTTGTTTTTGTAAGAGGTTTTCTAACGTAAACCATTGGGGAGGTGTTACCAAGAGTTGTTGCCCATCGAGCGCAGCAAAAAGAGCAATGCCCATCAGAATACAGGAAGTGATTCCTGTGAGAACCGTTCCTGTGAGCCAACGGACAGAAACTTGCCGACGCGCTGGGAGCAAGCGTTTTACGACAAGAGCGGGGTCATGCCCAGGATCATTTTTCTGTTGTTCATTATCCCACATAAATTTTTAGAGTACTTTTCAAATTAAATCATAAAAGACGAGTATAGCTTCATATATTTTTACAATAATTTGATTCTTTGATTAGAGAGAATGCAAATCCTTAATTTATACAGCTATCATTTTTCTCATCATAATAGCGAAGAAAGGCAGAAGAGCAATAACAGTGTTGAATTAAGGATGTAAAAACCGTAAAAATGTCCCTTTAATTACATGCTAAAAGTACTTTATTTAAAGGCTACAAAGCTCGCTTTATGCAGCATCCTTTCAAAAGATACAGAGGATTTTTTT
>NZ_HE997453.1:0-48736 GCF_000312525.1 Bartonella florencae
CATTATGGGGGTGCTTCTTTTCTTCTCATATGCCTCTTAGCACCCCCACCCTTTCATAATTATCTAAATAAGAAGGACCATTGAAATGAAAGAAGAAAAATTATTAGCATCAATAGAAAAAATAAGTTTGTTTGAAAAAGAGTTATTGTCAATGCGCTTGCAAAGACTCGTCAATATACAAGACCTCTCGATTTATCTTGGAATGTCCATGACCTCTATTAGAGAGCTTGTAAAAGCTGGAGTTTTTCCTAAACCAATACAGGAAGGGCGATACTTAAAATGGGATATCGTTGAAATCGACCGCTATATTGAAAGCAAAAAAGCCGAAAGAGACTCTATAGAATTACCATCACTATCGTAACAATCAACGGCCAGTCACAAAAGATGCCCATTGTTCTAAAAGAACACGGCGCTGTTCCAAAAAATCAGTCCTCATATAGGCTTTTGTGACTGAATTCCCTACTGAATGAGACAACGTAAATTCCGCAATTTCAAATGGTGTTGAAGTTGTCTCTGCTATCCAATCACGAAGACTAGATCTGAAACCGTGTGGACGATAAATAATCCCTCTATCTTTCATAAATTTAGAAAGCGTCATATCAGATATAGGCTGTCCAGAATTCCCAACAAACAAAAATCCATTTTTTTCGATTGTTTTTGCTTTTTCAATAATAGAAAGCGCTTCATATGTAAGCGGTACACGAAAATCAAAAACCTTTCCAACTATCCCCTTCATATTTTCTTTTGGAATCGTCCAGATTGATTGATTAATTTCCTCCAACCGGATATGCCGAATTGGCATTGAACGAACACCCGTTAAAATTAAAAGCTTTAAAGCTAAATTTGAGACAATATTATCATTTAAAGATTGATAAAAATTAGGAACTTCTTTCCATGGCATAGCCGGAACATTTTGAATAAATTTCCCCAATAAAGCTTTTGCTTTCGGTACCAATTGCATATCCACATCTATGCCACGTGCCGCGGCATGTTTTATAGCAATATTTAAACGCGATAAAGCTTTGCTTGCCGTTTCATTTTTTGTTTTCCAAATAGGCGATAAGCACTCTTTTATGTCAATCTGCGTCAATTCAGTAATTGCTATATCTCCAAGCTTGGGGAAAACATGCAATGTAAGAGGCGTTAACCACCTTGCAGCTGTTCCTTCATTTTTCAATTCGCTTTTTTTGGCTTCAAAGGCGCTTAAAACAATTTCTCGTAAAGAAATACTGTCAATCGACCGCTGTAATTTTTCATTGTTCCTTTTACGAATCGGATCAATCCCTTGGTGCAAAAGATCACGGCAAGCTATAGCTTTAAGCCTCGCTTCTTTCAAAGACACAACGCTACAAGAGCCTAATCCCATTTCACGACGTTTTTTATTGAAATCGAATCGAAAAACCCAACGTCCTTGATTCTGTGCTGTTTTGATAAGCCATAGTCCAGCTCCGTCCGCATATTTACCTTTAGGCAAATTTTTTACAGATAATGCTGTCAATCTATCACGTGTTCTTGTTTCCCTAGCCACTTTTTAAACCACCTTTTGAACCACCTTTTGAATTGCGCTTTCGGCGGATTCATCAGATATCAAAATCATATGTAAAAAACAATTAAGTAAAGAAAAACAATCACTTATAAATGAAACAAGATGAACAACGACACCAAGTGATATTGTAGAGAACCTATAAATGGTGCGGATGGAGGGACTCGAACCCCCACGGTCTCCCGCCAGAACCTAAATCTGGTGCGTCTACCAATTTCGCCACATCCGCTTAAACTTACAAGCCATTAACCTTATATAAGCGGCGTCTCTATACCATTAATTAGAGAAAAAAAGCAAACAAATATATTTAAAAATCCAAACACATGTCATTCTTTATAAATTCAAAAATAAAATCTACCCTTTTCATACAGAGCGACTTTCGCTAAACACAAGTTATGTTAGATATATCCAATACTCCAATCCATATCATCGGCGGTGGTCTTGCAGGCAGTGAAGCAAGCTGGCAAATTGCTCAATCGGGAATCCCCGTTATTTTGCATGAAATGCGGCCTCAAAAAAAATCTGACGCTCATAAGACTGATCAGCTTGCAGAGTTAGTCTGTTCAAATTCATTCCGTTCTGATGATTCATCAACAAATGCCGTAGGACTTTTACACAGTGAAATGCGATTGGCAAACTCGCTGATTATGAAGGCTGCAGATGCCAACAAAGTACCAGCAGGAAGCGCTCTTGCTGTTGACCGAAATGCATTTTCAAAAACCGTGACATCAGCGCTAGAAAACCATCCGCTTATAACAATAGAACGTGAGGAGATTCAAGAATTTCCTGAAGATTGGCATCATATTATTATTGCAACAGGGCCCCTCACCTCACCAGCTTTTGCTCAAAAAATACAAGCAATAACCGGAACAGAATCTCTTTCTTTTTTTGATGCTATCGCACCCATTGTCTATACTGATAGTATCGACTTGGAGATTTGCTGGTATCAGTCTCGCTATGATAAAATCGGACCTGAGGGAACAGGAAAGGACTATCTTAACTGTCCCCTTAATAAAGAGCAATATGAGGCGTTCGTTCAAGCATTAAGAAGTGCAGAAAAAACCGAATTTCGTGACTTTGAAAAAACCCCCTATTTTGATGGATGCCTACCAATTGAAATCATGGCTGAACGCGGACTTGAAACTCTCAGACATGGACCCATGAAACCTATGGGATTAACTAATGCTCATAATCCCACAGTAAAACCTTATGCCGTTGTACAATTACGCCAAGATAATAAACTTGGAACCCTTTATAATATGGTCGGTTTTCAAACAAAATTGAAATATGGTGAACAAACTCGCATTTTTAAAATGATCCCTGGTCTTGAAAAAGCAGAGTTTGCGCGCCTTGGTGGACTTCACCGCAATACCTATCTTAACTCACCCATCATTCTTGATCAAACTCTTCGGTTGAAACAAAAACCAAAGCTACGTTTTGCAGGACAAATTACTGGATGTGAAGGTTATGTAGAATCAGCAGCAATAGGGCTTCTTGCTGGACGTTTCGCTGTTGCTGAATACCATTATAAAGTCCCTCGTCTACCGCCGTTAACTACAGCATTTGGAGCTCTTTTGAATCATATTACAGGTGGGCATATTGTAGCACGCGAAATGAAAAAACAATCTTTTCAACCAATGAATATCAATTTTGGACTTTTCCCCCCTATCGATTCTATAGAGCACTTAAGGAAACGCTTGCCAAGCAAAGAAAAAAAATTAACAAAAAAACAAGCACTAACCTCTAGAGCATTAAATGATTGTATGCAATGGTTAACAGAAAAAGAAAAATAGTTCCTTTTATAAATATACTTTTCTCTTCCAGCATATGCAAAAAACTCAGTGTTTCTTATTTTTTCTTATGAAAAAATCGCCTTTAGATCTTTTTATAATACCGATCTGACACAATGAATAAATATGTATGTTAGGTTATACTTTTTTATGCAGAGTCGTGAATTTAACAAAGAGCTTTTTATCCGTAAAATCTTTCAGCACTTTTAAAAATTAAACATATTTCAATCATTTAAAGTAAGTAATAACATAAAATATACTACAGTAATTAAGGGGAAACAAACATAGATCAGCTTCCCCACAATATAACGGCCCTTTGATTACTTTGCTATACGAAAACAACATAACATACTCGCATAACAAAACTAAAATAACCTTTATAATTCAAACACATCTCTACAGCGTTATATTTTAATATTGAAATAAATATATTATACTCCAAAGGATACTTTATGCAAATCGCAAAAGCATTTGCATAAAGCGTAAAAGTTCCTTTTAAAAAGCAAACACTGTAACTCTCCATATGAAAAGTACAGATAGAGGGATTAAAAAAAAACCGCTTATAGATATATCGGGTCTTCTTTAGTATCGTTTAAATTATTTGTTATTAACAGCTTCTTTAAGAGTTTTCCCCGCAGAGAATTTTGGCACAGAACGTGCTGGAATATTAATTTCAGCACCAGTTGAAGGATTACGTCCCTTTGTGGCTGCACGATGAGAAACTTCAAAGGAACCAAACCCTGGAAGACGAACATCTCCTCCTGAAGCTAAAGCTTCCGTTACAGAAGCAATAAAAGCATCGACAACAGAACCTGCTTGTGCTTTCGAAACTCCTGCCTTTTCAGCAACAGAGCTAACCAATTCACTTTTATTCATTGAAATATTTCCTTTCCCTATATTACCGGATAACACAACTTAACCGTGTTATCGTCAGTTTATTGAAAAGTACAACAAACAGAAGCTTTATTTTTATCCAAAACATTGTTTTTTTAGCAATAATCACAGTTATTCACGGAATTTTTTACTTTTTTTCAAAATAAATAAAAAAAACGCCCCAAATATGCTCCTTATTGCTTGGAAAATGTCATTACAAACGAAATTAATGAATCAGTGTGCAATCTGTATCCCCTCATTATCGTTCTCTGTCCTCATAGGTACAGCTTCTGTAGAAGGCTCTGTCCATTCAATAGGTTCAGGAAAACGAACTAGGGCATATTTTAGAACTTCACTCACATGATTTACTGGAATAATCTCCATATTATTTTTAACATCATCAGGAATATCAACCAAATCTTTTGCATTTTCTTGAGGAATAAGTACTTTTTTGATACCTCCTCGAAGAGCTGCTAATAATTTTTCTTTTAAGCCACCAATCGGTAATACACGCCCTCGCAAAGTAATTTCGCCAGTCATAGCAATATCTTTATGTACGGCTATCCCTGTTAATACTGAAACAATTGCCGTTACCATTGCAATCCCAGCTGAGGGACCATCCTTTGGTGTCGCACCTTCTGGAACATGAACATGAATATCACGTTTCTCAAAAAGCGGAGGTTCAATACCAAAATCAACCGCACGAAACCGTACATAAGATGCAGCTGCCGAAATTGATTCTTTCATGATATCGCGTAAATTTCCAGTTACAGTCATCTTGCCTTTACCAGACATCATAACACCTTCAATGGTCAATAGCTCTCCCCCAACCTCTGTCCAAGCAAGCCCCGTCACAACACCAATCTGATTTTCACCTTCAATTTGATTATAGTGGTAACGTTTAACACCTAGGAAATCACTAATATTATCTTCTGTAATCTTTATAGACTTTTGATGGGTTTTAAGAATTTTTGTAACGGATTTACGTGCTATCTTCATTAATTCACGCTCAAGGTTACGAACACCAGCTTCGCGTGTATAAAATTGAACAATTGACCTTATTGCACCATCAGAAACATTGAACTCTTTTTTAGATAAGCAGTGATCTTTTAATGCTTTTGGTAAAAGATGCTGCTTAACAATCTCTATTTTTTCACATTCAGTATAACCCGCAATACGAATAATTTCCATGCGGTCCATTAATGGCCCTGGAATATTAAGCGTATTTGCAGTTGTTATAAACATAACATCAGAAAGATCATATTCAACTTCCAAATAGTGATCAATGAATGTACCATTTTGTTCAGGATCAAGTACTTCTAATAAGGCAGAAGAAGGATCTCCACGAAAATCTTGCCCCATTTTATCAATTTCATCAAGCAAGAAGAGCGGATTAGATTTTTTTGCTTTTTTCATAGACTGGATAATTTTTCCAGGCATAGAGCCAATATATGTCCGGCGATGTCCACGAATTTCTGCTTCATCCCGCACGCCCCCCAATGAAATACGAACGTATTCACGCCCCGTCGCTTTTGCAATAGAACGCGCTAATGATGTTTTCCCTACACCAGGAGGACCTAGTAAACAAATAATGGGACCTTTTATTTTTGATGCTCGACTTTGTACTGCTAAATATTCGATGATTCGCTCTTTAACCTTTTCAAGACCAAAATGTTCATTATTCATAACTTTTTCAGCAAAATCTAAATTGTTTTTAATCTTCGATTTTTTGCCCCAAGGCATTGCCAATAGCCAATCAAGGTAGTTACGTACAACTGTTGCCTCTGCAGACATAGGAGACATATTCCGTAATTTTCTCAATTCTGCGCCAGCTTTTTCGTGCGCTTCTTTAGAAAGTTTTGTTTTCTTGATACGCTCCTCTAATTCAGAGAGCTCATCACGGCTATCATCACCCGCTCCTAACTCCTTTTGAATAGCCTTCATCTGCTCATTGAGATAATATTCCCGTTGGTTCTTTTCCATTTGCCGTTTAACATGCGAACGAATACGCTTTTCAACCTGCAAAACAGAAATTTCTCCCTCCATGAAAGAAAGAACACGTTCAAGGCGATCACGTATAGGTAAGAGCTCTAATATCTTCTGCTTTTCTGAAAGCTTAATCATCAAATGAGAAGCAATCGTATCGGCAAGTTTAGAAGGATTATCAATCTGGCCAATAGCATTAACAACTTCAGGAGAAATTTTCTTATTCAGTTTTACATAATTTTCAAAATAAGCAATTACTGACCTTGAAAGAGCTTCAATCTCAACATCATTCTCTCTAGGCTCCTCTGTAACAGTTGCAAGAGCCTGATGATAATCATCACTCAAAACAAATTGGCTAATTTTTGCACGCGCAGTGCCCTCAACCAAAACCTTTACTGTTCCATCAGGAAGCTTTAGGAGTTGAAGAATATTCGCAAAGGTACCAATATCATAAATATCTTCTGATTTTGGATCATCATCAGAAGCATTTTTTTGTGTAACCAACAGTATTTGCTTATCCACCGCCATTGTTTCTTCAAGAGCACGAATTGATTTTTCTCGGCCCACAAAAAGCGGAACAATCATATGTGGGAAGACAACAATATCACGAAGAGGCAAAACAGCGTAAAGCCCCTCTCTTACTTCATCTGTCTTTTCATCAATATATTGCATAACTCTCCTTTCTGGAGCCTATGGTCTATCCACTATACACAAGCCCATCCTTAGAAAACTTTCAGCTTTACACAACACATGAAGTGGTAACTGGAAACATATAAATCAAGCACTCTGATTATAATATCCAAAAACATTCATCCTCAAATGGCACTCATTATTACTTCTTATATCACATAATATCATGCAGATACATTTTCTTTATCTTCTGTACATTCTGAATAAATATAAAGAGGACATGCTTTCCCATCTGCTACGTCACTTGAAATAACTACTTTTTGAACACCTTCAAGTGCTGGAAGTTCAAACATTGTCTCAAGAAGTATTTTCTCCATAATAGAACGTAAACCACGCGCACCGGTTTTACGCTCAATTGCCTTTTTAGCAATAACCCGTAACGCATCTTCATGAAATGCTAACTCGACATTCTCCATCTCAAAAAGACGCTGATATTGCTTCACCAACGCATTCTTGGGTTGTGATAGAATTTTAACAAGAGCATTAACATCTAAATCCTCCAAGGTAGCAACAATAGGAAGACGGCCAATGAACTCTGGTATCAAACCAAACTTTATAAGATCTTCAGGCTCTAAATCGCGAAAAATTTCACCAACACAACGCTCATCAGGTGCTTTAACAGTAGCAGAAAAACCAATAGATGTTTTTTCACCACGCCCAGAAATAATCCGTTCTAAACCAGCAAAAGCCCCTCCACAAATGAACAAGATGTTTGTTGTATCAACTTGAAGAAATTCTTGTTGCGGATGCTTACGCCCTCCTTGAGGGGGAACAGAAGCAATTGTGCCTTCCATAATTTTTAACAATGCTTGTTGAACACCTTCTCCCGAAACATCTCTTGTAATAGAAGGATTTTCAGCTTTACGAGAAATCTTATCAACCTCATCGATATAAACAATACCACGCTGTGCACGTTCAACATTATAGTCAGCTGCTTGAAGAAGTTTTAGAATAATATTTTCAACATCTTCGCCCACATAGCCCGCTTCAGTCAAAGTGGTCGCATCTGCCATGGTAAAAGGCACATCAATAATACGTGCTAATGTTTGTGCTAGATAAGTTTTACCACATCCCGTTGGACCAACAAGAAGAATATTTGATTTCGCTAATTCAATATCATTGCTCTTAGACTGATGCGCAAGTCGTTTATAATGATTATGGACAGCAACAGACAGAACACGCTTTGCATGTTGTTGACCAATAACGTAGTCATCAAGAACTGTGATAATTTCCTGTGGAGTAGGAACACCGTCACGCGCCTTAACCCCAGAAGATTTATTTTCTTCACGAATAATATCCATGCAAAGCTCTACACATTCATCACAAATGAACACAGTGGGCCCTGCAATGAGCTTACGCACCTCATGCTGACTTTTGCCGCAGAACGAGCAATAGAGAGTATTTTTTGATTCGTTCCCGCTATTGCCAATTTTGCTCATTTCTCTTTCCTTTCACCACGATATATGAATACTTCGTCTTTCCAAAGGAAGCCTTTCATAAAGAAACTATTAAGACATATAAAAAAACCTGCGTTTCACAATATCTTTAGATGTTTTTCTCTTATTTTTGCGATACTTTTAAAAACTCTTCACTTAAAGTAGCTCTTTTTTCTATAAAAACTCTTAATCTTTTTCATCATTTTCAGTTTCTGCGCGATATTGTATAACATCATCAACTAAGCCAAATTGTTTAGCTTCCTCTGCAGTCATAAAATGATCACGATCAAGTGTTCTCTCAATCACCTCATAGTCCTGACCTGTATGTTGAACATAGATTTCATTTAAACGCTGTTTCATTTTTATAATATCTTGCGCATGTCGTTCAATATCTGAAGCCTGACCTTGAAAACCACCAGATGGTTGATGCACCATAATACGTGCATTAGGCAATGTAAAACGGTGACCTTTTGCTCCAGCTGTTAAAAGTAACGACCCCATAGACGCAGCCTGCCCCATGCAAAGCGTAGAAACAGGGGGACGAATAAACTGCATAGTATCATAAATTGCCATACCAGATGTTACAACACCCCCTGGAGAATTAATATAAAGGCTAATTTCTTTCTTAGGATTTTCCGCTTCTAAAAAAAGCAATTGTGCACAAACAAGCATCGCCATACCATCTTCAACGGGACCATTAATAAAAATAATCCGCTCTTTTAAAAGACGAGAAAAAATATCATAGGCCCGCTCGCCACGATTAGTTTGTTCAATAACCATAGGCACAAGGCTTAATGCTGTTTTCATTGGATCACTCATATTTTAACTTCCCTTGTCATATAACAATCGCTCTTTGCGTATTCAATAGTTTTCTCCCTAGGCTAAAATTACTCTGTTAAGCAAGCCATAATCAATGCTTTTGAAGCAAGATTAAAATCACAGTGGTTAAAACAGCAATAATAACTCTATCTGAACAAATCATTTGCATCAGGAATACAAGACACTGCCCAATGATAAAAGCTCCCTTTCTGAGGTTTTTGAGTCGTCTTCATCTTTCTGTGAATATGAAATCCTATAAAACGTGGATCTTTAAGAGGTTTAAGACCAAAAGCTGAATCAAAAATGCGTTCAGTTTTCCGTCCAGTCCAATAATAAAAAGTTTCCTTTTCCTTTGCTTCATGAAAAAAACCATATCGTTTGGCTAATCGTGAAATACCATCATTGCCAAATATTGTAATTCCAAGATTTCTTGGTAAAATCGGCATCTTCTTCCTCTTTAACCAAAATGGTTTCCAAACACGGCGTTTAAACCCAAGCCAATGAGGAACCATCTCTGTGTCTTTCCAATAATCTTCAAACACCTTTATAATAGGATTATCGGACGGAAAATAAAGTGCAGAAACACCTACCCTTGCAGCATTTTCTCGTGCAAGCCAAACCTTCTGTGCATCTGGATGAAATTGTTTAACCAAGTAAACATCTGTATCTAACCATACACCTTGTTCATACTTCATCAACATAACACGAAAAAAATCCGAAAACTGAACGATTATACAATCCTGATTATCATCAGAAAAATTGGGATCAAGGCGGTAAATTGCTGAGCGTGGTAAAATCGATTCAGCAGCATGCAATTCAACGCCGGCAGGGAGGTTGTCTATTTTTTTGTCATAACTGAAAAGTTTAACGCGTTGTCCAGTTTTAACCATGGAGGATAAACAAAGCCTATCAACAAGTCTTAATTTTCCACTATACCAAAATGTGCAAATATCCATAGGCAATATATCAAAAATATTCTAAACTTACGCGGAAAAGTTGTTCCACATCACGAACACACTCGACAAGAGCGAAAATCACTATCCGATCGCCAGATAAAATACGCGTATCTGCTGAAAGCTGTATTATTTTCTTATTGCGATAAATTGCACCAATTCTCAAACCCTCTGGTAAAGCTAGCTCTGACAATGACTTACCAACCAATGAAGAGGTTTGCATTACCTCAGCCTCAATAATTTCTGCCTGCCCATTAAAAACTGAGTGAACCGCACGAATACGACCACGACGCATTTGCTGCAAAATTCTTGATATCGTAACACTATGTGGATTAAGATAGGCATCCACACCAACGGCACGGCTAAATTCTTGATAAGCAACATTATTGATCAATACCATATTGGCTCTGCAGCCTAATCTTTTAGCGATAATGGCACTTAAGAGATTTACCTGATCCTGATTGGTCAATGTAATCATTAAATCGGCCTGATCAATTCCAGCGTCCTGAAGAATCACTGGATCTAATACGTTCCCATATAAAACAGTTGTTTTTTCGAGTTGATCAGCAATTGTAAGTGCTCTCTCTCTATGCGATTCTATAATCTTCAATCTTAATTTATGAAGGCGTTTTTCAATAGCCTGTGCAACATAAAGACCAATGTGACCACCTCCTGCAATAATCATGCGGTGAGCATCTTGCTCTTTATGACCAAAAAGACCAACCGCGCGGCGCATCTGATCACGAGCAGCAACGAGATAGGTTATATCACCAACACGCAATTGCGTCTCTGAATGCGCAATCAACAATTCTGAACCACGCTTAATCGCAGTCACTGTCGTATGAAGATCTGGAAAAAGCTCCGTTAATTGACGCAAAGGCGTATTAATAACTGGACAATCTTCCATGCATTCCAAGGCTAACGCAACAATATCATCATTACAAAAATAAAGAACATCTATTGCCCCAGGTAAAGCAATACGACGCAAAACCATTTCTCCAACTTCAACTTCTGGGGAAATAACCACATCAATGGGAATATTCTCTCTAGAAAAAAGCGTTTTATAACGCGGTTCTAAATAAGATTGTGAACGAATACGGGCTATTTTTGTCGGAACATTAAATAAGGAATGTGCCACTTGGCAAGCCACCATATTAACTTCATCAAATAAAGTCACGGCAATCAACATATCTGCTTTGTCTGCATCAGCAGCCAAAAGAACCTCAGGACGTGAACCGTGACCAACAAAACCTCTTACATCCAATGTATCACGAATTTTTTCAATCAGTCTTGTTTCAATATCAATAACAGTAATATCATGATTTTCAGCAGCAAGACGCTCTGCTATCCCATAACCAACCTGTCCTGCACCACAAATAATAATACGCATAACCTTAAGAAACTCCAAGCGCTTTAAGCTTACGGTGCAAAGCTGAACGCTCCATACCTATAAATTCAGCTGTACGGGATATATTGCCACCCAAACGCCCAATTTGGGCGACCAAATACCTCTTTTCAAATAATTCTCGTGCTTCACGCAGCGGTAAATCCATTATACCCTCATCTGTATCCATTTGAATACGTGGCAAAGAATCGCTTACTTCGCTAGGGAGAAGCTCCGCTGTTATCGGGCCATCACCGTCACGCACAAGAATGAGAAGACGCTCAATATTATTGCGTAATTGCCTTACATTACCTGGCCAAGAATGTGTTTGTAAAATAGTCATCACATCTTCACTAATCTCACGCGGCTTAATACCGACTTGTTGCGATATTGTTTTCACAAAATGGCGTACAAGTTCTGGAATGTCTTCACGACGCGCCGATAGTGGTGGAACAGAAATAGGAACAACCGAAAGACGATGAAAGAGATCCTCTCTAAAGCGCCCATCTGATATGAGGTTTTCAAGGTTTTGTGCCGTTGAAGATATGATACGCACATCCACCTTAACACGTTTTGTACCACCAACTCTTTCAAATGTTTGCCCCGTTAAAACCCGAAGTATCTTTCCTTGAGTCTCACGTGGCATATCAGCAATTTCATCAAGATAGAGTATCCCACCATGTGCTTCTTCTAATGCACCTATCTTTCGTTCTCCTCCTTCCATTTCGTTACCAAATAATTCTATTTCCATTCTTTCTGGAGTAATCGTTGCAGCATTTATTGTAACAAATGGCCCATTCGAACGCGTTGAAAGTGCATGAATAGCACGTGCAACCATCTCTTTGCCCGCACCTGAGGGACCTGTAATCATAATGCGACTATTTGTTGGTGCTACTTTTTCTATGATTTGGCGCAAATTCTTTATAACAGTTGATGTTCCGAGAAGTTCCAATGTATCGTTTGAGCGCTTTCGTAATTCTAAAAGCTCACGTTTTAAGCTTGAGTTTTCAAGGGTCCGTTCCGCAACCAAAACAAGTCGATCAGCTTTAAAAGGTTTTTCAATGAAGTCATATGCCCCTCGTTTTATAGCAGAAACAGCCGTTTCAATATTACCATGACCAGAGATCATAACCACTGGAAGAGCAGGATAGCGCGTTTTAATTTCATCAAGCAGTGCTAACCCATCAAGACGACTTCCTTGTAACCAAATATCTAAAAAAATAAGCTTTGGAATACGTTCACTAATTTGTGCTAAGGCTTCATCAGAGTTACAGGCAACACGTGTTTCATAACCTTCATCGTCTAAAATACCAGCAACAAGCTCACGAATATCTGCTTCATCATCAACAATTAAGATATCTGATACCATTCTATTCCCCTATCTTACGACTTGTGGCCTGTGTAATATTACCCTGCTTAACCCCATCTGAGGGAAATATCAAACGGATCATTGCACCACGACCATCATAAAAACTCTTCGGTGCATCATGTAACTCCATCGTACCACCATGATCTTCAATAACTTTGCGCACAATAGCTAACCCAAGCCCTGTTCCTTTTTCTCGCGTTGTGATATAAGGTTCTAGTAATTTTTGCCTTTGCTCTTTAGGAAGTCCTTTACCGTTATCAATAACATCTACAACTACACACCCTTTCTTACAATAAGAACGCACAAGAATATGTCCGTGAACATTTTCTTCTCGCATAACAGAATCTATAGATTCGCTTGCATTTTTGATAACATTGCAAAAAGCTTGTACAATGAGACGATTATCAAATGCACCCAAAAGTGGTACATTACCGAAATCTTGCTCAAAATGAATATCATGGCGTGTCACTTCTATCAAGAAACATGCTTCTCGCAACAATCCGCGTATATCTAAAACATTCATTTGCGGTTTTGGCATACGTGCAAAAGAAGAAAACTCATCAACCATACGCCCAATATCTCCAACTTGGCGAATAATCGTATCAATACAGCGTTCAAAGACCTCTCGATCTTGGGTTATAACTTTGTTGTAACGTTTACGAATCCGTTCAGCTGATAACTGAATAGGTGTAAGTGGATTTTTAATTTCATGTGCAATACGGCGTGCAATATCTGCCCACGCCGATGTACGTTGCGCTGCAACAAGATCTGTAATATCATCAATCGTTATAACCCAAGATTGCCCCTGTCCATCATCCTCTTCCATGGTGATTTGCACATTACAAACGCGTTCTTGTCCTGCCACACTTAAAGTGACTTGCTCACGGTGGTTTTTACGTTCTAGCGAACGTGCAAATTGAAAAACCTGCCAAATTTCAGTACTTAATGATAACAAACTGTGCCCTATAACTTGTTGAGAACAAATATCAAACATTGTTTCCATAGAGCGATTGATAATTGTAATATCACCATTATCATCAATGCCAGCCACCCCCGCTGTTACACCAGACAAAACAGCTTCAGAAAAACGTCGCCTTTCATCAATTTGATCGCGAACTGCAATCAACTCATTACGCCGACTTTTTAATTCACTCACCATGTAATTAAATGTTTTTGATAGCTGCCCAATATCTCCATCTTTTGCTCGTACCGGCACAAAAACTTCCATATCCCCAGAAGCTACCTCATCAGCAGCGCTAATAAGAAGACGAATAGGACGCACCAAACGATCAGCAACAGCAATACCAGACCAAATGGCTGATAAGAATAAACTAAAAAAAAGGCACAGATAAAGCATACCAAATGCGATTTGCGTTAGTAGACGATTTTCATTTAAATCGCGGTAACGATCTGTATTGACTTCTGTCAAACGCAAAGCAGATAAAACTTCTTTATCAACATCGCGGACCAAATACAAAAATGTATTTGGAATATTGGTAAATTTTAAAATAATGCCAAAATAATCATGAACTCCCGGTTGAAAAGAAAAAGGTCTAGCACTCGTTGCACGCTCGATAAGATGCGAAGGAGGTATCGGCAGTTTATCCTCATCACCAAGATTGCTCGATATAAAAACAGTTCCGCTTGAACTTAACAAAAATGCACCACGCAGATTGCGCCCTATAGCATGACGCGTCAATTGCATCCTATATTCAGCTGGATTACGTTCTAAAAGCTTTTTGTTATCAAGTGCAAAGGTCATAGCATAGGACAAATTTTTCAAATTTTGTAGCATTTCATCCGCATAAGCATTCGCTAAATCAATAGAAGAACCAACAATTTGCCGTGTTGTCGTATCAAACCATCGGTCGAGTCCTAAATTCAGCGCAGGCCCTGATACAAGAGCCACAGCAACAGCTGGCATTGTTGCAACAAGTGCAAACAATGAAATAAGACGCACATGAAGTCGGGCCCCTGCACGCCTAGAGCGCCACGCACGAATGATGGGAATCATCTCGTAAAAAACAATGATCACAAGTCCTAAAACCCAAACACTATTAATCCCTATAAGAACAAGGGTTACAGCTCTACTGGGAACAACAGGCGTTAATCCAATAAGAATGATAAACGAAACAGATGCTGTGAGCAAAGCCAACAGAATAATGGTGATGCCTAAAAAAACATAAACCTTACTTAAGCGATATAACTCATCGTTATAAGCATTTTTATCTCCCTCTTGGAGATTCGTTACAGATACTGTATTCATAACTAGCTTACATATCCTTATCCCATTTGCCCATATAACCTCTTGTAACAAAAATTGACAAGATCATTCGTACATTTAAAATAGAGAGCTAATCTCTCAAAGAGAGAAAGAGCTTCTATATTGCGCAAAATATCTTTAAAATAAAATGCGTTCGGTAATCGTTTATAGAGGAGATAAGATGCGGTTAACTAAACAAACAAATTATGCACTCCGAATGCTCATGTACTGTGCAGATAATCAGGGATCACTCAGTCGTATTTCAGAAATTTCAAAAACCTATGCCGTTTCCGAACTTTTTTTATTCAAAATCCTTCACCCTCTTGTTGAAGCTGGGTTTATACAGACAGTACGGGGACGCAATGGTGGTGTCAAATTGGCCAAACCCGCAGCAGAAATCTCGATCGCTGATGTTGTGAAAGTAACAGAAGATAATTTTTCCATGGCAGAATGTTTCGACACTGAAGAATCTCTTTGTCCATTAATCAATTTTTGCGGCTTAAATACTGCACTCCAAAAAGCATTAAATGCTTTTTTTGACGTATTATCAGTCATATCTCTTGCTGATCTGCAACGACCAACTTTTCAAAAACAATTAAAAACTAACTATCATAAACAAGAAACTAAAAAATTAAAAGGAGATTAAATATTTCTATTGCAGCAATTATATTAGCTGCTGGACGCGGCAAAAGAGCAGGATCTCCACAAAAAATTCCAAAACAATATCGGCTTTTAGGAGAAGAGCCAGTCATTTGTCATACTGTGCGCTGTTTTGTACAGCACCCTGCTATTACAAAAATTGTTCTTGTTGTTCATCCAGAAGACCATCAAATCTGTGAACAAGCACTCGCCGATTTTAAAGAGCGCCTCATTATCATTGAGGGAGGTGAGACACGTCAAATCTCCACCTTACACGGACTTCATGCACTTAAAAATTTTAAACCAAAATATGTGCATATTCATGATGGTGCACGCCCCTTTATTGAAAAGCAACTCCTCGAAAGAATCCATAGCAGCATCAACCATCAAGAAGGTGTTCTTCCCGTTCTTGCTGTCTCTGATACCCTCAAACGCGTAAATAACCTTCACCATGTTTTAGAAACAATTCCACGCACCCATCTTTATAGTGCACAAACTCCACAGTGTTTTCCCTTTGACCTCATCTTAGCTGCCCATGAAAAAGCAAAACAAGATGGTAAAGAAGACTTCACTGATGATTGTGCAATTGCAGAATGGTTTGGAATTCCTATGCGTACCGTTCTTGGAGATCCTCACAACATAAAAATTACATGGCACGAAGATTTTAATATGGCACATTTATATCTCCAGAAAAAAATGCAAATATATCCTGATATCCGCACCGGCAATGGTTATGATGTTCATTCTTTTGAAAAGGGAACTTTTCTTACATTATGTGGTATAAAAATTCCTTTTCATAAAAAGTTAAATGGACACTCTGATGCTGATGTCGCTCTTCATGCATTAACAGATGCCCTTCTCGCTACCCGAGGAGCAGGAGATATTGGCACACATTTTCCTCCCTCTGATCCTCAATGGAAAAATGCATCATCAGAAATTTTTCTCCGTCATGCTCTTGATATCGTTACACAAGCAGGTGGTCGTATCGCCAATGTGGATATCACCTTAATTGCTGAAGAACCTAAAATCGGCCCTTATCGTCAAACAATGATAGAAAATCTTATGCATATTCTTACAATTTCATCCGATCGAATCTCCATCAAAGCAACAACAAACGAAAAGCTTGGATTTATTGGTCGTGGCGAGGGCATTGCGGCTTTTGCAACAGCAAGCGTCCTTTACTCAGGAGAAGTTCCCAAATGACATATTTTTGTGAAAAACAAGCACGTGAAGTCCTTACAATTTGTCGCCAAAAAAGTTTACTTTTAGCAACTGTTGAGTCCTGTACAGGAGGTCTCATTGCTGCAAATCTTACCAATATTGCAGGATCATCCGATGTACTTGATTGTGGGTTTGTTGTTTATTCAAATGAAGCAAAGACACGCCTCGTTGGCGTATGCGCTGAACTTATAAAAAACTATGGAGCTGTTTCAAAAGAAGTTGCTCTTGTGATGGCCGAGGGTGGATTAAAACATTCACAGGCAGAAATTGCCGTTTCTGTAACAGGAATTGCAGGCCCTAGAGGAGCATGTTTTGAAAAACCTGTGGGGCTGGTGCATTTTGCCGTTGCTTACAAAAATCATAAAACTTTGCACCAAGAGATGCGCTTTGGAAACCTGGATCGTGATACCATACGTCACAAAACTGTTGAACACGCTTTGAAAATGGTCTTGAAATCTCTCCAATGAAATTTTTCATATCTGATTTGGGACTGCTTATCAACGGTAACCACAGCCCATATTGTATAACTTACAATGGGTGTTATGCAAAAATGTTAATGAATAAATTATGTTACTGGAGAGCCATAAATTTGATGCGCACGCATTTCAAAAGCATCGGTAAATTTGTGAAAAGCAATATCAAACATTGATCCCATTACTAGTTTAAGCATTTTGCTTTTAAATTCATAATCAATAAAAAACTCTACATTACACGCATTAGTGTTCTCAATATCATGAAATGCCCAACGATTTTCAAGATACTTAAATGGGCCATCAATATATTTAACCTCTATCAGATTTTTCTTCGGCTGAAGAAATACTTGAGTCGTGAAAATTTCTCGAATAAACTTATAACCAACAATCATGTCAGCAAGAAGTAATGTCTTTTCTTCATACTCTTTGCGAGAAAGAACTATTAAAGCCTCACACATTGGTAAAAATTCAGGATAACGCTCAATATCTGAAACCAGATCAAACATTTCACTGGCACTGTGAGCAATCTGCCGATGTGTTGTAAAAGTTGGCATAATTATCTCTGTAAAGCAAATTTTTCATCACGCGCCTTTCGCAAAATTGCAAAATCATCGCCGGCATGATGAGATGAACGAGTCAGAGGATTGGAAGCCATATGTAAAAAGCCCTTCACTTTACCAATCTTGGCAAAAGACTCAAATTCTTCAGGAGGTACAAAACGAATAACCGGATGATGCTTTCGTGTAGGCTGCAAATATTGCCCAATTGTCATAAAGTCAACATCCGCAGAACGCAAATCATCCATCAATTGAAGAATTTCATTTCGTTCTTCCCCAAGTCCAACCATAATTCCCGATTTTGTAAAGATTGTCGGATCAAGTTCTTTAACGCGTTGTAAGAGACGAATTGAATGAAAATAACGCGCCCCTGGACGAACCTTTAAATATTTAGAAGGAACGGTTTCTAGATTATGATTAAAAACATCAGGTTTAGCAGCAACAACAATTTCTAAGGCTCCATCCTTATGGCGAAAATCAGGTGTGAGAACTTCAATCGTTGTCTTGGGAGCTTTTTGTCGAATAGCGTAAATAACTTTCGCAAAATGCTCAGCACCACCATCCGCAAGATCATCACGATCAACCGATGTAATGACGACATGCTCTAATTCCATTCGTGCAACAGCATTTGCTACACGTTCTGGCTCGTTCCGATCAACAGCAAGCGGAATACCTGTTGTAACATTGCAAAATGCACAAGCCCGCGTACATATTTCACCCAAAATCATAAAGCTGGCATGACGCTTGCTCCAACATTCACCAATATTTGGGCAGCCTGCTTCTTCACATACGGTTACTAATTTATGAGCGCGAACAATACCATGGGTTTCTTTATAGATCGGTGATGTTGGTGCTTTGACACGAATCCAATCCGGTTTTTTTTGAATGCTCGTATCTGGACGATACGCTTTTTCAGGATGGCGCAAACGTCTATTCGTAACTCTATCAACAACCGTAACCATTTAAGCCTTTGCCTTATCAATATGGAATGCCAATGAAATATAAATTTTTCATACACTCCTGTCATCAAGCATTTAAAACTTGACCATAAGCATCCAATACACTTTCTTTCATCATTTCCGATAAGGTCGGATGTGGAAAGACAGTGTGCATCAATTCTTCTTCGGTTGTTTCAAGATTCATAGCAATGACAAAACCTTGAATCAGCTCGGTGACCTCCGCCCCTACCATATGTGCACCAAGAAGCTGTCCTGTTTTTTTATCAAAAATGGTTTTGACCAATCCTTGATCTTCACCCAAAGCAATAGCCTTGCCATTCGCTGAAAAAGAATAACGGCCAATACGTATGTCATAGCCTGCTTCCTTTGCTGCGGATTCTGAAAGTCCTACAGAGGCGACTTGCGGTGTGCAATATGTACAACCTGGAATTTTTCTCTTATCAAGCGGATGAACATTCTCTAACCCCGCGAGACGTTCAACGCATATCACACCTTCTTCTTCTGCTTTATGTGCCAACATAGGTGGACCAGCAACATCACCAATAGCATAGATACCCTCTACACCTGTCCAACTCCATTCATCGGTTATAATGCATCCACGTTCCGTTTTTATACCTAATGCTTCTAATCCTAGATTCTCAACATTGCCCTGAACTCCAACAGCAGAAATCAATCGATCAGCTGTGATCATTTCTATCTTACCCTTTACATCAATATGAGCAATAATGGAATCGGCAGCTTTTTTCACCTTTGTTACTTTTGCTTGGTTAAGAATGCGGATACCCTTTTTCTCTAACTGTTTACGAGCAAATGTCGAAATTTCAACATCCTCAGCTGGCATAATGTGAGGCATCATTTCAATAACTGTAACCTTTGCTCCCATATCATGATAAAAAGAGGCAAATTCAATGCCAATTGCTCCAGATCCCATAACCACAAGTGATTTTGGCATTGTAGGAGGAACCATAGCTTCAAAATAACTCCAAATGCATTTTCCATCTGGCTCAATACCGGGAAGGATACGAGGACGTGCACCCGTTGCAATAATAATATGCTTTGCTTGATAAGTTCCTTCTCCTAATGTTCCTTTAGGCACTGGATTCTGCGGTTGAATGGCCGGTTTGGATGATGCAGAAACAACAATTTCTGCAAGTTGACTTCCTTTTGCTGCCTTCGTAAGCTTCGCTTCACCCCAAATAATATCGATTTTATTTTTTTTCATCAAAAAACCAACACCAGCATTCAAACGCGCTGAAACTGCGCGCGAACGAGCCACAATATCTTTTATATTTGCTTCAATTGAGCCATTAAGCTTTAAACCATAATCTTTTGCATGTTCCGCGAAATGCTTCATTTCTGCTGAACGCAAAAGCGCCTTTGTTGGAATACATCCCCAATTCAAGCAAATCCCACCCAAATGTTCACGTTCAACAACCGCAGTCTTGAAGCCACATTGCGCTGCACGAATTGCGGTCACATATCCGCCAGGTCCAGATCCAATCACAATTACATCATAAAGATTCGCCACAGTAATCCCTCCATGGACATACACAAAATAGATATGTACTTTTTGAACTTAAGACAGAAAAAATAGAGTAGAACTTTTTGTGTCTCTCATTCTCATTTTTACATAAACAGCGTTAACCACATCAGATGGAGAAAAAATATCGCCATCCAAACCCTTAGTCGCTTTTTCCATATTAACACGCCATACCCATAAATAATTTACGTAAAGTACTTTTAAAAAGCTCAAATAAGCATTCCTAATGGATTCTCAATCATCTTCTTAAAAGTCAGTGCAAGCTTTGCTGCTAGTGCACCATCAACAGCACGATGATCAACAGAAAGTGTCATAGACATAACTGTCGCAACCGCTAATGCACCGTTTTTAACAATGGCACGTTGTTCACCTGCACCCACAGCAAAAATAGTTGCATGCGGTGGATTAAGAATAGCAGAAAAATTTTTCACTCCATACATACCCATATTTGATACAGCTGTTGTTCCACCCTGATATTCTTCCATTTTTAATTTGCGCTCACGTGCACGCTTTGCAAAATCCTTCATCTCATTAGAAATAATCGATAAAGATTTTTCCTCTGCATGGCGAACAATGGGGGTAATTAACCCATCTGGGACAGAAACAGCCACTCCAACATCACAGTGTTTGTGATGAAGTATTCCACCTTCCAACCAAGAAACATTAGCATCGGGAACAGCTTTCAAAGAAAGTGCTACAGCTTTAATAACCATATCATTAACGGAAAGCTTATAAGCGGACTTTGGTCCTTCTTGTGTCTCAACCATTGGTGCCGCAGCATTCAATTGTGTACGAAGCTCTAATAAAGCATTGAGTTCACAATCCACCGTTACATAGAAATGTGGTATTGTTTGTTTCGATTCAACCAAACGCTTAGCAATTGTTTTACGCATATTATTATGAGGTGTGAATGTATATTCACCCTCTTTGAAGAGTTGCAATACTTGTTTATCAGACGCACCTGCTGCTACCTGCTGTCCAATGTGTAATGAATGAGAAGCCGTAAAAACACTACCATTCATAGCTTTTTCGACATCACGTTTGATGATACGTCCATGGGGACCGCTACCAGAAACAAGTGATAAATCAAGCCCAACTTGTGCTGCTAATCGCCGTGCTAAGGGGGAAGCAAAAAAACGTCTACTATTCTCTTTATCTTGCTGCACTGACGAGATGTGAGATATTGATACTGACTTGGAGGCTGTCTGTTTTGCATCCTCTGATTCTTTGCTTGAAAAAGAGGATGGAGTTTCTTCTGCAATCTCTGCAGCCTCAGCTAAATCTTCACCTTCTTCTGCTAAAATGACAATTAAACTATTTACTTTAACGCCTTGCGTTCCAGCAGGAACAACGATTTTAGCAACAGTTCCCTCATCAACAGCCTCGACTTCCATTGTTGCCTTATCTGTCTCAATTTCAGCAATAACATCACCAGAGGAAACCTTATCGCCTACTTTAACATTCCATTTTGTTAAATTTCCCTCTTCCATCGTAGGGGAAAGCGCTGGCATTGTAATTTTAATGGGCATAGTGCTTTCCTCCGTTATGCTTTATAAGTCACAGCCTTAATGGCTTCAACAATCTCAGCAATACTTGGCAAAGCCAACTTTTCAAGATTAGCAGCATAAGGCATCGGAACATCTTTACCAGAAATTGTTGCAACCGGAGCATCAAGATAGTCAAAAGCCTGCTGCATAACACGCGTTGCTATTTCCGTTCCAACAGATGACTGGGGATACCCCTCCTCAATTGTTACCAAACGACCCGTTTTTTTGACTGAAGAAATAATCGTTGGAAGATCCATCGGACGAATAGTCCGTAAATCAATCAATTCAGCATCAATACCAAGTTTTTCAATTTCTGGCAACGCTTGAACTGCATAGTGCATACCAATCCCAAAGGCAACAATTGTGACATCTTGTCCAGATTTATGAATACGTGCTTTCCCTATAGGTAAGACAAAATCATCTATCTGAGGAACCTCAAATTGATGACCATATAAGATCTCATTTTCAAGAAAAATAACAGGATTTTCATCACGAATCGCCGCTTTTAGCAAACCTTTTGCGTCCGCAGCACTATAAGGCATGACGACTTTAAGACCTGGAATATGGCTATACCAAGCAGCATAACACTGAGAATGCTGAGCGCCAACACGTGCCGCGGCCCCATTAGGACCACGAAAAACCATAGGAGCAGTCATTTGTCCACCAGACATGTAACGGGTTTTCGCTGCAGAATTGATAATCTGATCAATGGCCTGCATAGCAAAATTAAATGTCATAAATTCAACAATGGGACGTAACCCTCCAAACGCTGCACCAACAGCCAATCCTGCAAAACCATGTTCTGTAATTGGTGTATCAATAACGCGACGCGCACCAAATTCTTCTAATAAACCTTGACTCACTTTATAAGCACCTTGATATTGTGCTACTTCTTCTCCCATGAGAAAAACCATTTCATCACGCCGCATCTCTTCAGACATAGCCTGATTAAGCGCTTCGCGCACCGTCATCGTAACCATTTGTGTCTCCGCTGGAATATCAAAATCAGGAAGAGTATTCAAAATAGGAGATTGTGGTACTGATGAAGAAAAAGAGGAAGTGTTGTTTTCAGTTTTTTTATGTATATTTAAAGAATCGGTAGTTTGTGAAATATCTTCAACAGTTTCACCATCCTCCAATAATACCGCAATAACCCTGTTAACCTTTACACCTTCAGAACCTTCAAGCACACAAATTTTACCAAGCGTGCCTTCATCAATAGCCTCTACTTCCATCATTGCTTTATCTGTCTCAATTTCAGCAATAATATCACCAGAGCTCACTTTATCGCCTTCTTTTTTGAGCCATTTAGACAATTTACCCTCTTCCATTGTTGGCGAAAGGGCAGGCATCAAAATATCAATAGACATACTCGCTTCCCTCGTATCAAACTAAAACATCAGTATAGAGCTCAGAAGCATCTGGCTCTTGATCACGTTGTGCAAAATCTGCAGCATCCGCAACGATTGCACGTACCTCTTTATCAATAGCTTTTAAATCGTCCTCACTGGCAAAGCCTTGTTGAAGGATTCGATTCTTGACTTGATCAATGGGATCGTGCTCCTCTTTTATTTTTTGAACCTCTTCTTTTGAGCGATATTTTGCTGGATCAGACATGGAGTGGCCACGATAGCGATAAGTTTGCATATCTAGAATGATCGGTCCTTTACCCGAACGAGTCCAAGATATTGCCTCATCAGCAGCCCCTTTTACTGCGCGAACATCCATACCATCAACAACAATGCCTGGAATCTCAAAAGAAAGACCACGACGAGAAAAATCAGTCTCTGCCGATGCACGCGCAACAGATGTTCCCATTGCATACTGATTATTTTCAATAATATAAATAACAGGGAGTTTCCAAAGCGAAGCCATATTAAAGCTTTCGTAAACTTGCCCCTGATTGGCAGCACCATCACCAAAATATACTAATGTCACATTGTCTTTACCAAGATACTGATTCGAAAATGCTAAACCAGAACCTATTGGAACCTGTGCTCCAACAATGCCATGCCCACCATAAAAATTTTTTTCTTTAGAAAACATATGCATCGAGCCCCCTTTCCCTTTAGAAAAGCCGCCTTGACGCCCCGTTAATTCTGCCATAACACCACGCGGACTCATCCCAACTGCCAACATATGACCATGATCACGGTAAGATGTGATAACTTGATCACCCTCTTTTGCTGCCTGCAATGTTCCAATAACAACAGCTTCCTGTCCAATATAGAGATGACAAAATCCACCGATCAGCCCCATACCATAAAGTTGTCCCGCTTTTTCTTCAAAACGGCGAATTAAAAGCATCTCACGATAAGCATCAATTTCTTCTTGTTTTGTAAAATCAGCTATTGGCGCCCTTTTTGTGGTATTCGATAATGTAGTGTGCAGCACCGATGCAGAACCTTTTTTAGATCTTTCTGCCATACTAAACTCCCTTTTCTGATTGTCTAGGAATAACCTTTACGCACAAAAGTTACAAGTATTATCAATCAGCTCAAACGCTATCACAAGCAGTTGTTTCAAAATATTCTTTGAAATTAAATGATCTCTTGTTCACTTTTAATATTCTTTACAAGGCGTTAGGATTGTCAGTTCATTTGGCTTGGAAAAATTCAAATTTCTTCGAACGTACTCATCCAACATATCTTTTTCAATATGCCCGCTACGTAAAAGAGAAATACGCTTTTCAATGGATGTCCGCTCAGATTCTACTTTATGGAGTTCCTCTTCTAATTCAACAATATGTTGATTAACTTCACCGCGTGAATACAATCCATACTCACCATGATAAATGTGATAACTGAAATAGCTCAAAACTCCCACCGTCATAAGTGGGAGCACAAATCGTACTTTTATTGATCTGCGTTTCTGCTTTGTCCACATAAAATAGCACAGTCTTTACAACATAATAATTTTAATATTTTGCCAACTATGCATAATTTTGATTAATACCTCATTACCAAATCTACACACGCAAAGAATTTGCTATTATATGCCGAACAGCTATACTGTAACAAAACTATGCCATATTATCTACTTTCAAATATTCGGTAATTACTAATTTGTAACTCTATTTCCATTTTTATCAGTAAATTTTCCTGTTAGAATAAATATAAGATCAACGGTGCGCCAAATCAGACTCGCCACCAACCCAATAACTGATAAAGAGAGAAGAAGCATTAGAATGCCCGTTCCAACTTTACCAACCACAAAGCGATGAATTCCTAAAAGACCCAAAAACCAACAAACAATTGCTACTATCACTTGTGAGTGTTCTGATGGCTGCTGATCCAAAAGAGGAACAACAGATTTTATGATATCTCCTTGACAGACAAAATCAACGGAATCACCAATCTTCGGTGGATTTTTTCCTAACCACTCCCAACTCGAAAATTGATAGCGCTTACCATCATCACCAGATACGAAATAAGCACTTTGATCTTGGCCAATAATTCTACCTCTCATTTTTTCCTCCTCTAAAATTGTTCTTTATAAAATAAATTTTGCTCTCTTTATAAGACGATGAAGCGCCTAGCATGAATACAAGCCCTACTCACCATAATAAATCTGATAATTAAAATAATTTGAAATTCCGCAATGATTTAAAATTCCCCACCACGATAAATAGCAATACAAAACATACTCACTGATTTGCACGGTTGCTTTGTTCACATAAAATATGCACAGTTTCTTTCTACTCTTAAGAAAACTGTGCATGAATTTTTCAATATTTTAATAAATATACACAATCCCGCAGCTTTTTATTGCACACTTAATATGTTTTCTGCAGAAAAAGTAAATAATATTATACAATCTTCATATTTTATTTGTAATGTAAGATTTTTACCAACGTATAATTTGTTTTCCATCTTTATCAGTAAACTTCCCCGCAGCAATAACTATAAAATCAACAATTGACCAAACCCCTGTAATCATTAATCCAGCAACCGATAAAGAGAGAGCAAGCATTAAAGCACCAGTTCTCGTCTTTCCAACCATAAAACGGTGCACACCAAATACACCAGTAAACCAACAAATCATTGCTAACATTGATTTTGAAGGCTCTGAATTCTGTTGCAATAATGGATAAACAGAATGAACACTATCCTCTTCACAGACAAAATCAACAGAATCACCCACTCTTGGCGGATTTTTTCCTAACCAATCCCAAGTCGCAAATTGATAACGCTTACCATCATCACCGGAGACAAGATAAGCCCCCTGATCCTGATTAATAATTATACCTCTCATTTTTCTACACCTATAAAATCTTTGCCCCCCTATCTCTTACAGTTTAAAATACAATCAATGACACCACAGTCTAAAATTTTATACTCATGACTACTAACGGCGCAAATCACCAGCGTAACATGCTTGATTTCCTAGCATTTCTTCAATACGAATGAGTTGATTATATTTTGCTAATCTATCCGAACGCGCAAGAGAACCTGTTTTAATCTGTCCACAATTTGTTGCAACGGCAAGATCTGCAATAAACGAATCTTCAGTTTCACCTGAACGGTGAGATATAATGGCACGATAACCTGCTTTGTGCGCTGTTTCTACAGCATCAAGCGTCTCACTCAGTGTGCCAATTTGATTCACTTTAATAAGAATAGAATTGGCTGCTCCCATTTTGATACCATCGTGCAAACGCGCAGAATTTGTTACAAACAAATCATCGCCAACCAGCTGACATTTTTTACCAATCGAATCAGTGAGTAACTTCCAGCCTTCCCAATCATCCTCAGCCATCCCATCTTCAATTGAAATAATGGGGTAAGTTTCAACAAGTCGCGCTAAATAATCTACCTGTTCCCCCATATCACGACATTTATCTTCACCTTTATAAAAATACGAACCATTTTTATAAAGTCCTGTTGAAGCACAATCTAAACCAAGTGCAATCTGTTCACCTGGTTTATATCCAGAGGCTATGATAGATTCTATAATAAAATCAATCGCCTGATCCGCGCTTTTGAATTGTGGTGCAAAACCACCTTCGTCACCAATATTGGTATTATAACCTGAATCTTTTAAACGTTTTTTTAACGTATGAAAAATTTCAGCACCATAGCGGACCGCTTCTTTCACTGTAGATGCTCCTACAGGAATAATCATAAATTCTTGAAAATCAATTGAGTTATCAGCATGAACACCACCATTAATAATATTCATCATAGGTGTGGGAAGAATATGTGCTTGAGTACCACCAATATAACGGTATAAAGGCAAACCTAATGAATCTGCAGCTGCTTTTGCGACAGCCAATGAAACACCCAAGATAGCATTGGCACCAAGACGTGCTTTGTTTGCTGTTCCATCCAAAGTAATCATTGCTTGATCAATAGCAATTTGATCTCTTGCATCTCGCCCACCTAGCTCCTCAAGAATTTCGCCATTTATTGCAGCAACTGCCTTTTCAACACCTTTTCCTTGATAGCGCATGCCACCATCACGAAGTTCAACAGCTTCATGAGCTCCTGTTGAAGCCCCTGAGGGGACAAGAGCACGACCAAAAGCTCCATTCTCTAAATGAACATCAACTTCTACCGTTGGATTTCCTCGGCTATCAAGCACTTCACGCCCAATTATATCAACAATTATAGCCATATATGCTTCCTTACCCAACAAAATTCTTGATTTATTTTTAACGCCATAATGATATATTATTCTTTATAACTTTATATTCAATTAATCCTTTTGGATAAATAATCAAACTCCATTAAAGTATCAAGTAACTTCTGTAAATGATCAATTTTAACCATATTAGGTCCATCAGAAGGCGCATTATCGGGGTCTTGATGTGTTTCTAAAAAAATGCCTGCCACCCCAACAGCAACAGCTGCACGTGCTAAAACTTCAACAAATTGACGCTGGCCACCAGATGAATTACCTTGACCACCTGGCTCCTGAACAGAATGCGTTGCATCAAAGATAACAGGAGCACCAAACGAACGCAAAATAGGCAATGAACGCATATCAGAAATAAGCCTGTTGTAACCAAATGAAGTTCCTCGCTCACAAAGCATAACATTCGGATTACCGCTTTGTGTGACCTTTTTTAAAACATTCTTCATATCCCATGGAGCTAAAAACTGACCTTTTTTTATATTGATAATACGTCCCGTTTTGGCTGCTGCTATCAAAAGATCCGTTTGACGACACAAAAAAGCAGGGATTTGCAAAATATCTACAGTGGAGGCAATAATCGCGCATTGTTCTTCTGTATGTACATCTGTCAACACTGGGCAACTAAATTCCTTCTTCAAATCAGAAAAAATAGCCATTGCTTTTTCAAGCCCAATACCACGTGCTGCATTCAAAGAAGTTCTGTTAGCTTTATCGTAACTCGATTTATAGACAAACCCGATACCAACTTGATCGGTAATTGCCTTAATTCGACCAGCCATCTCAAAAGCGTGATCCCTACTTTCTATTTGACACGGCCCTGCGATTAATGAAAAAGGTGTTTCATTTGAAAAAACAACATTTCCAACTTTTATAACAGCATTTGGTTCAGACATTTATCCCTCAAAAAGCAAATAGCGCAATTTATCAACTAAACCAATCGACTTTGTTCTACAGTGGCTTCAATAAAAGAAGAAAAAAGTGGATGTGGATCAAATGGACGTGATTTCAGTTCTGGATGATATTGAACACCGATAAACCATGGATGATCTGTATATTCTATTGCTTCTGGCAAAATACCGTCAGGAGACATACCAGAAAAAATTAAACCACACTGTTCTAACTTGTCTTTGTAATCAATATTTACCTCATAACGATGACGATGTCGTTCACTAATCCTTGTCATCCCATAAATTCTTGCAATATGACTCTCTTCTTTTAATTCAGCAGTAAAGGCACCAAGACGCATCGATCCACCAAGATTGCTAAATTGTGTACGTTTCTCAAGTATATCCCCTTTGCGCCATTCTTTCATCAAATCTACAATAGGATTTTCGGTTTCACAAAATTCACTTGATGAAGCATTCTCAATCTGCGCAATATTGCGTGCAGCTTCTATACAAGCCAATTGCATGCCAAAACAAATGCCGAAAAATGGAATTTTATGCTCCCGTGCAAATTGAATGGCTCGAATTTTACCCTCTGCACCACGTACCCCAAAAGCACCAGGAACCAAAACTCCATGCACTTTCTGTAAAGTAGACGTAGGATCTTCTCTTTCAAAAAGTTCTGCATCAATCCATTCAATATTAACCTTTACTTTATTGGCTAAACCGCCATGGATTATCGCTTCGGTAAGAGATTTATAAGCATCTTTTAACCCCGTATATTTCCCAACAACAGCAATTGTGACTTCCCCTTCTGGATGGTGAATTCGATGTGTAATATCTTCCCAATGCTCCATTTTGGGTTTAGGCACCGATTCTATTCCAAAAGCAGAAAGAACTTCTGAATCTAATCCCTCTTTATGATATGCTACGGGAACATCATAAATCGTTGGCATATCCAATGCTTGAATAACGGCACTCCGGCGGACATTACAAAAAAGGGAAAGTTTGCTTCGCTCTGTTTCTGGAATAGGCCGATCTGCACGCACCAACAAAATATCGGGAGCAATACCAATTGATTGTAATTCTTTAACGGAATGTTGTGTTGGTTTGGTTTTTAATTCACCGGCAGAGGGAATATAAGGCATTAATGTAAGATGTACATAAACAACATTATGCCTTGGTAACTCATTGTGAAGCTGACGAATCGCTTCTAGAAAAGGCATTGCTTCAATGTCACCAACCGTTCCACCTATTTCACACAAAACAAAATCAAATTCTTCGTTTCCAGTTGTAATAAATCTCTTAATTTCATCGGTAACATGAGGAATGACTTGAACTGTAGCTCCCAAATAACCGCCACGTCGTTCGCATTCAATGATATTGCGATAAATACGTCCTGTTGTGATATTATCTTGGCTATTTGCAGAACGCCCCGTAAAACGTTCATAATGGCCAAGATCAAGATCCGTTTCTGCTCCATCATCGGTTACAAAGACCTCACCATGTTGATAAGGTGACATCGTACCTGGGTCAACATTCAAATAAGGATCAAGTTTGCGAAGCCGTACACGGTAACCACGTGCTTGTAACAACGCAGCTAACGCTGCTGCAGCGATGCCCTTTCCAAGAGAAGAAACCACACCACCAGTAATAAAAATATAACGTGCCATGGGCTTATGGTGATAAGCAGTTTATGATGATTTTTCCAGTAAAAAATGCAAAAATGAGCTCTTTTTCTTCCATAAAATAAAAAAGGTGAAAAAATCACCTTTTTTAAAATCTATATTCTGTTAAAGAAACTATTTTTTACCATTATCCGGAACGGGATTTTCAAGTGCCGGTGGAACAGGACTTTCAGTTGCAGGATTTGTAGGCTGTTTCTGCTCCTTAGGTGAAACTGAATCTCCTCTCAACTGTTCCAGAATCGAAGGTTGAGACTTAACATCTGATGACGGAGCTGCTTCTGGTATCCCTTTATTTGTAGAGTTTTGTTCTAAATTAACTGGAATACGCTTAAGAATGTCAGAACTAGAATTTGATATATTCGCCACAACGGTAAGGCCAATGGAGACCGCAAAAAAACAACATGCCAAAATAGCGGTTAAACGTGTTAACGGATTTCTAGACCCACGCGTTCTCATTAATCCAGAACCACTACTTGCACCAAGCCCGCCGCCTTCTGAAGGTTGAATTAATATAACAGCAACCAAAGTAATAACGACCAAAAAATGGATAATAATAAGTACTGTTTGCATAAAACCTGCTCTTTAAATAACTTTTCATGGCTATTTACACGTAAATAACATATAATCCAAGGGAAAAACCAAAATTCCCCTGTTATAAGTTACGATAAACATCGCAGATAGTTAAAAAATCAACTGCGTTTAAGCTGGCTCCCCCTATCAGAGCACCATTAACATGGTCCGTACTCAAAAGTTCAAAGGCATTGGATGGCTTTACTGATCCACCATAAAGCAATCGCATCTTATTCCCTTCATTACCAAAACGAGAGCGAATTTCATCGCGAATAAAGTTATGCACCCTTGCAATATCTTCTAAAGTCGCCATATTGCCTGTGCCTATGGCCCATATAGGTTCATAAGCGATAATAACATTCTCTGCTGTTGCATCATCTGGCAAAGATCTTTCAAGCTGTCGTGTGAGCACATCCAATACTTTATTATTTTGGCGCTCTTCCAATGTCTCGCCAATACAAACAATCGTAACAAGACCTCCTCGCCAAGCTGCTTGCACTTTAGCGCAAACAATTGCATCACTTTCTTGATAAATTGTGCGGCGCTCTGAATGCCCAATAATGACATGACTTGCCCCTGCTTCTTTAAGCATAAAGGCTGAAATCTCTCCAGTATAAGGGCCATGATCATCAAAATGACAATTTTGTCCTCCTAATAAAAGGTTTCCACCACCCAATGTATCAGAAGCACGCGATAAAAGTGTTGCTGGAACACAAATCAGTGCTTCAAAAAAACGGCCTAAATCAGAACTCACGCCAGCGGCAATGGCACGCAACTCTCCAAGTGATTCACCGGTTCCGTTCATTTTCCAATTTCCAGCAATAAAAGGCCGAATATTTGGCGACATATCTTACCTCAAAAGCTATCACAACACATTGTTTGCTTTCTAGGTATCAAATTATAAAACGAAAGCAAGTCTTTAAGCTTGCATCTTTTACTTCTTTATTGCAAATTCTGTTACTGCTTTGATAATAACTCATATATAAAAATGGAATTAAACGATGCTTGACATCATAAGAAATGCTACAAATTCTTGGGTTTCTAGGATTTTCCTTGCTATTTTGCTCTTATGTTTCATCCTTTTATGGGGAATCCCCCATTTGCGAACAACGAGTGAAAGAGATCTTATTTCTTCTGGAAAGTCTACCATAACTGTCGATGGTTATCGCCTTGCACTGGCCGATCAAAGTGCACGTTTAGCACTCGCATCTCACCTTGGACGAATGTTCACAGCAAATGAAATGCAGCAATATAAAATTCCCGCTTTTGTATTTAATCAGTTACAACAAGACGCACTATTTGATGAGCAAGCGCGTAAAATGAAAATTAGTCTTTCAAAAGATACTATAGCTCATATTCTGAGTTCTGATAATATGTTTCAAGTAAACAGTGTCTTTGATCAAACTTTGTTTCATAACTATCTTCAGCGTTTACATATTAGCGAAAGTAATTTCTTTGAGTACTATACCCAAAAAGAGAAGCGTAATCAGCTCATTTCAGCTTCGCTATCGGGGATGAAAGCACCAGATCTCTTTTATAAAGCGCTTGCGCTTTATCAAGGGGAAACCCGTAGTGCCGATTATCTTGTTATTGATTTAAAAGGAAAGGAAACAATTTCTAACCCCGATCAAGAAACATTGCAAAAGTGGTTTGAAATGCATAGAAACGAGTTTCGGACCCCTGAATACCGTACCATTTCTTTATTATCTATGACTCTTGGGGAAATTGTAAAAACCGAAGATATTTCAGCAGATGAGGTGAAAGCCTATTACACCCAAAACACCTCACATTTTATGATACCTGAAAAGCGCACGATTGAGGAATTGCGATTCTCTACACGCGAAGCTGCTGATAATGCTGCAAAAAAAATAGCTGATGGATTGAGTTTTGATGCGTTGGTTAAAGCCGAAAACAAAACTCTTAAGAGCATAACAAAAGGGCCTCTCACAGAAAGTGAACTGCCTAATCATCTAGCATCCGAGATTTTCGAACTCAAACAAGGGCAAATAAGTAATGTAATCAATGATTTACAAGGTCCTGTTATCATTCGCGTAACACATATTGATCCTGCAGGCTCTCTCCCTTTTGAAAAGGTAGAAAAAAATATTCGACAAAAACTCGCCCAAAGTCGTGCAATGGATGCTCTACGTAATAACTATACAGCAATCGAAAATGCTCGTTTTGAGGGAGCATCTCTCAAAGAGCTTGCTGACCAATATAAATTACCTCTTCGTGCAATCACTCTTGATAAAACAGGGAAGACAATTGAAGGGGAAGTACTCACGAATTTACCCCAAAAAGACATTTTATTGAAAGCTATTTATCAAGCAAATGAAGGCATTGATCTTGATCCCCTCTCTCTTCCAGAAGGTGGATATCTCTGGTATAAAGTGGATAAAATTATTCCTGCCCGCGATAGAACACTTGAAGAAGCTAAGGAAGATGCACTTTCTCAATGGAAAAGTGAAGAAGTTCAACGTCTTCTTGATGAAAAAGCCCAAAATACTCTCAAACAACTCAATGAAGGAAAAAGCCTTATTTCTCTTGCCCATACACTTGGTATCACAAAACAAACCACACCAGCCCTACGACGCCAAGACTCATCTGAAATTCTTGGAGATGAAGGTGTTAAAGTGTTATTTTCTGTGCCTAAAGATCATTACGGCATACTAAAAGGTCCGATTATAACAAACCGCATCGTTTATCAAATAAAGGCTGTAACCATCCCTAAAGACATCACATCTCAGACTCTTTCACCTGATGTCCGTGCCAACATTGATATGATCATGAGAGAAGATCTTAAGTTGGAAATGCTCCAAGTTGCCAATAAAGAACACCCTTTGAAAATTAATAGTACAAACTATCATCAAATTTTCAATGTTCTCCAATAAAAGGGTTGCAAATGATTTTTAATACTTAGGTGAAGAAATTGTATTCAAAAGCTCTTCTCTTTTTAAAAAAGTGAGATAAATTTCTTTTTCTATAATATCAGAATGCGTAACTTCTGTAAAAGAATAGTATTTTCTGCAATCTCGCAAGTTTGCAGAAAAGGATTCTATGTATTTTTAAGGATAGTTTTTCCGTACAATAAAAATATAATCTATAAAAATCGCTCTATAAATATTCTCATAGCAAATGATGATCATTTATAGTTCTGTAATTTTTACATACAATATCTACCATCAACGTCAGATTTTTCTGTAGTCCTGATATTGTCTCATCAAAAAATGATACGTGTTCAATATATTTCAAGCGCCGCATATCAAAATTCCAATCTTACGAAAAGTTTAATTGATCTATTTCATAAATTCGAATTTACACTGTTCTCTACGTCATCAAGTGATAGACAATCTAAATAAAATTAACACGACTGAAAAGAATAAACGACATCTTTAACTTTATAAATTTAATATCTAAACGTTTGAAGATCATCTTTATTCATGTTACTTGCAGTATCTGCCAAATGATAAGAAAGAAATTTAAATCTATAACACAGGTTTACCATCAATAAATTTACTCACTCTGTTGTTCTTAGAGAACATTCTTTTATTTTTATAATATCTTTGGAAAATTACCGCCTATTGCTGTCCTTGTGATCAACCAATAGCGATGAATCAGTGATAAAGTCGCATTTTCTTGAAAAACTGCAGCTCCCAACTGTTGTGCTCTTTGAAGAGATGCTGGTATAATTGCTAAGGGAAGAAATGCTGGCTTAAGCATTCTAGGCAAAGTAGTGGAGCATTCGTAAAATTTGCTATAATGATCTCGTGCTAATGCAAGCATAGCTTCAATAATGTGGCATTGTTGTTCGTTATTGATACGATGAGACTCTAAATCCTCTCTATGCACTCCGATAGCTTTTAGCATATCAGTAGGCAAATAATATTGATATCGTGATTGCATGAATGATAAAAGACGCAACACACCACTTAATCCTTGAGCAATCCCCCCATGTTTACAGGCATCTGTAAAATCTTGTGCACCATCAGGATTTAATATCTGACAAGAAAGCTGTAAAATTATACTCGCTGTTTCATTCCAATAGCACTCAAGATCATGAAGCATTTCTATTGGATGGTGATAAAGATCTAAAATCTGTGCATCGCAATAACGTAAAAAAGCTGTTTTAGGTAGATTAAAAAGCGTTATTGCGGAAAATAAATCATTCAAAATCGGATTATTTTTATTTTCTTGCATTTCACCATGCGCGATAGAATCATACCACCAGCGTAATCGTATTTCACCGATAAGTGGATCATGTACAATTTCGCGAATACGAGAAAGTTCTACATTAAAAGCATAAAGGGCCGCTAATGCTCTGCGCTTTTTTTTAGGTGCGAATAAAACCGATATATAGCGATCACGATCTGTAGCACGTAAAATATCAAGATAATAAGGAAGAGAATCAATCATTCTACAGCAAACAATACCGCAGCAACGGCGCGATCTTCAGCCAACAAAACATTAAATGTACGTACTGCTGCTCCAGTACTCATTGTATCTGATGCAATATGCTTTTCCCATAAAAGTACTCGTAAATCTTCAGGTAATCGCAATAATTCAACACCAGTCCCTATCAGTAAAACTTCAATCTCAGATGACTCTTCTAAAATACGAGATATATTCTCTTGATTGGGAATAGGCCCTACCATATCAATACCATAAATACCTGATGGTATACAAATAATAGATCCTTTATGGGACATATCAGCAAAACGAAATCCACCATTTCCATAAGCATCAATAGGGGCTCGCCTTGGAAAATGTGCTTCACGGATTTGAATTGCATGAGACATCAATAAATATCCTTTACTTTTGATAGCCCAATTGGATTGTCCCTCTCCCCCCCAAAAAGCAAAAAAGCTATAATAAAGATTGATATATTAATATAATGCAGATAGCAATATTGATCCCAAGCCCTCTATGTAATCCTACCCTAACAGTGCAATTAATAAGGGAAAGTTATTTTAAATATTGCGGAAGAATTTGTGATAGGATGCCATCAAATGCCACATTTATTTAAACATATTTATTGGCTGAAAAATTTCAGCCTATGTTCTCGAAAATAAGCAACCCCTCATACTTTGAAAAAAAGAGCCACTTCAGAGAAGTGAAGGCTTTGCTACAATATGCCAGAAATAAAGTAAGCACTTTTTAATAATCCATAGAAAACAAAAAATTATGTTAGTTTATCAACTATGAAGCTGCCTCTACACTGGATATTTTTTAAAGAGCTCTCCATTTTTATCAAAATACGCTGAAAATAACATCACATAATGCAATGATATTTTAAGATTTGTTTTCCTTTGATACAGCTTTTTTCTCTTCAGATATATTCACATTTTCCTTTGTTTTAATTTTAGACTTAGACTTTTGTAGTGCTTTTGGTTTCGTATGAACTTTTGATTTTTTTTCCGCAATAGGCTCTCCTTTAACGCGAACATCGGTTAACGTTGAACGGAGCACACGAATACGCATATCATCGCCAATTTCAACCTCCAATTCGCCACTCTCATCGTAAACTTTCGTAACTCTGCCGATAACACCACCGCCTGTTATAACTGTATCACCACGGCGTACAGCATTAAGCATCTCCTGCCGCTTTTTCATTTGCGCACGCTGTGGGCGGATTATAAAAAAATACATAATTACAAAAATCAAAATCAACGGAACAAAGCCAACAAGTGTATTCCCATTGGAAACACCGCCTGTAACTTGAGCATAAGCGTTCGTAATAAACATTTTTATCTCCTATCGATTAAACTTCAGGTATTTCTCACTCTACTAAAATAAACTTTTTGCTTAGAAAAAACCTCCCCAGAGGCCCTATCATACAAAGCCCTAAAAACACAATGTAATCATAACTCCATAGAAAGGAAATAAATCCTTAAAAGGCAGAAGACAACGAGAAAAAACTTTCAAAAAACATTTTGCTTCTCTTTTTCTCTACATCATAAACATAAAAAATCTTACTAACTAGAAAATTAAGGATAAAAAGACATTTTATTCCCTTCCAGCAAACCAAACCCACTGCTCTTTTTAAGTATATGAGTTTTTTGGAATGTCATCATTTAGAAAAATTGATTGTTGTGCTCGAAATTTATGTAAATTATAAATTTTGAAAATAAACGTTTATCATGAATTAATTTTCTAAATATTTGATAGGATCGACGGGTAATGAATTCTTACGCACTTCAAAATAAACGCGTGGTGTTTTAACATTTCCGGAAACACCAGATTTGGCAATCTCATCTCCACGCCCTATCCTCTGTCCCTTGCTGACAACAAGCTTACTATTGCATCCATAAATAGTAATAATATTGTTTTCATGCCGAATCATAACAACATTGCCAAGCTCTTTTAATCCATCACTTGCATAGATAACGATACCATTTTCCGCTGCCTTTACTGATGAACCTTCAGGTACAGCAATATCTATTCCTCGATTAGTCGCTGTTCCTTTTTTTTGGCCGAACAAACTTAATAAACGCCCGCGCACCGGCCAACGCATCTTAGAAATTCCCGTGGCTTGCGGAGTAACAATATTATCTGTATTTGTAAAAGTCTCTGACAAACCAGTTTCATGATTTAATTGTTTCATCTGTCTAGAAGAATTCTTCTCCAAAGTTGAACTGTTCGTCTTTGCAGAGGGAAGAGTTTTTATAGGAGCTTTATATATAGGTGGAGTCTTCTTGTAACTTGTGGAAGACGTAACTTGAGATGGAAATGAAGGTTCTGGCGCTGATGTCTTCCTATTACCATTATAACTATTTGAAGCTGTTAGTGTACCCTTTTGAGGAATCCTAAGCACCTGACCAATATAAATGGAATTATTGCTTATACCATTTGCTAATTTTAATGCTTCAACACTCACTCCTATTTGCCGTGCAATGCTTAACAATGTATCTCCACTTTGGACAATATAAGAATTCCGCCGAAAAATGGGGGTATTATCCATTTGTGAACGGGAAAGCGTTCCAAGATTGCGTGGTGGTGTTCCCATAACGCGACTATCATAAGACGATCCACCTTGTTGTGGAGAATTATAAGCAGTGTCATTGCTCGTCCATGAATCATCATTCGAATCCATAGGTGGCAATTCAGTGCTTTGTATTACGCCACCATACGATAACATTTGCGGATCTGCAGGCATAGTTGTAGATGTATTGGAATGAGATGATGCCGTACGATGAGAAAAAATATTCGTAAAGCGTTGTGTACCGGAACTACACCCCGCAAAAATTGTTATCATCGCTAAAAAAGCTATTCTCTGAAATTTACAAAGAAAAATATTACTCAAAACTTTTAAACACATAGTTTTGCTCACTTACCAATACTAAACTCGCTCTATTAAAGCTTTTTAATATTACCTAAGAGTTAAAATAAGGTATTTTATTCATAAATATCTTTATAATGAGACCAAAATGAATTTATCATAAAATAGCATACCTTAATCTCAAAAATTAAAGTATTTCTGCAATGCCTTTAATAAAAGGTTGATAGCGCACTTGAAACATTTCTAAACACTCAAATTGACTGCCAATTTTCGTATAGCGCGTCACCGTTTGTACCCCTTCATCAGGCCCTATAGCTTGAATGAGAATCCCATTTTCAGCTAAAAGATCTAAAAATTCTTTTGGTTCATCAGAACGTGATGGCCAAATAAGAATACGATCAAATGATCCCAAGCCCGTAACCGCACTGCTGCCATCCATCTGCCGAACAACAATATTTTCAAGCCCCAAGCTCTGAAATTTCTGGCGTGCCAAATCAACAAGTGTTTTATAACGATCAACTGTTGTCACACGATCACTCAGACACGCCATAAGAGCCGCACAAAAACCAGATCCTGTACCAATCTCTAAAACACGATGTTTTTTTTTCAACGATAACGCAGAAAGAATCAAAAGCTGCTCTTCCAAACGTTCAATATATTCACCACACTCAATGGGAATCACTTTATTATCATAAGCACTGTTGAACCAAGAAGATGCAACAAATTGTTGACGTGGAATTTTCTCGAATGCCGAAAAAAAGCGAACATCATCAATCCCTTTGCTGCGCATTTTCAGTACAAGACCAGCCAATTCCTCACGAAATCGTAAAATACCCTTTTGCTCCATAGCGTTATTTGTTCTCCAATGAAGAGGCCTCCTTACTCATACATACAACGCATTTTTTAAAATGGCGAAGCTTTGTGTTTGTACGTCACCACCACTTAGTAATAAACATATATCGCTTCTCTCCTTTTATAAAATTAGGGAGTAATACAACTTACACCCTTCATATAAGGCTGTAAGACCTCTGGAATAATAATTGATCCATCAGCTTGCTGATAATTCTCAAGAATAGCAATGAGACAACGCCCAACAGCTGTACCAGAACCGTTAAGACTATGAATAAAATGCAATGTTTTATCACCTTCTTTACGATATCGTGCATTCATGCGTCGCCCTTGAAAATCTCCACAAATTGAACAGCTAGAAATTTCACGATAACATCCTTGACCTGGAAGCCAAACTTCAATGTCATAGGTTTTGCGTGCCGCAAATCCCATATCACCTGTAGAAAGAACGACTGTGCGAAAAGGCAAACCAAGACGTTTCAAGACATCTTCTGCACACTCTGTCATACGTTCTAATTCCATTAAAGACTGCTCTTCAGTAGTAATGGATACCATTTCTACCTTCCAAAATTGGTGCTGACGTAACATCCCGCGCGTATCACGGCCTGCAGATCCCGCCTCGGAGCGAAAACAAGGCGTTAAAGAGGAAAATCGCAGCGGCAAATCTGATATCTCAAGAATTTCATTGTTTACCAAATTGGTTAATGGTACTTCTGCTGTGGAAATAAGCCATCGTCCATCTGTTGTGCGAAAAAGGTCCTCAGCAAACTTTGGCAGCTGTGCTGCTCCGTAAACAATCTCATCACGAACAAGGAGAGGTGTTGAAACTTCTGTATAACCATGCTCCTCAACATGCACATCCAACATAAATTGACCCAATGCGCGTTCAAGCCGTGCCAATGCTCCTGAAAGTACTGTAAAACGCGCTCCTGACAAACGGCTTGCGCGCTCAAAATCCATCTGTTTAAGATTTTGACCAAGATCAAAGTGTTCCTTTGGTGTGAAATCAAATGTTGGCGGTGTACCAAAATGTCGAATAACAACATTATCGCTTTCATCTTTACCTTTTGGAACATCATCTAGTGGAATGTTCGGAAGTGCTGAAAGAGCCTTCTCAATGCTTTCTGTCAATCGCTTTTCTTCCGCTGTAGCAGAAGAAAGAAAGTCTTTGATCTCTTCGACTTCAGCTTTAAGACCTTCAGCCATTTCCTGATCACACGCTGCTAAAGCTTGTCCTATTTCTTTTGAAGCTGCATTGCGACGCTCTTGTGCTGATTGCACTTTTGCTACATAGCCTCGGCGTTCAAGATCAAGTTTTATTAATCTTTCTGCTTGCGGTTCAATACCTCTATTCTCCAGTGCTTTATCTAGTTTTTCAGGATGTTCACGAATCCACTTAATATCAAGCATCAAAATTCCTCATTTGCATCGTTTCTATTCATTTCCTCTTAAGAGAAGATATAAATTTCTCTTTAAGAAGGCTTTTTTCTCTTTTCTATACAGTAAGCAATTAAAATTGAAATCTCGTAAAGAACTATTGTTGGTAAAGCCACTGCAAACATAGTAAAAAAATCTGATGGAGTTACTATCGCCGCAACTATAAAAGAAATGAGGATAGCCCACTTTCGTTTAGATACTAAACTATGAGAAGTTAAAAGTCCAACCTTCGTTAAAAGACTGGTTACAAGAGGTAATTGAAAAATCAAACCAAAAATAAGAATAAATGATGTCATAAAGCTCAAATAATCAGAAATACGGACAATAAACTCTATTCTTAAATGAACATCTGGAAGAAATTGCTGAGAAAGGCTAAACCAAAGCATTATTGGCGCTAAAAGAGCATAAACAAATGCTCCACCCATACAAAATAAAATCGGCCCACCAATGAGGAATGGCAAAAAAGCCATACGCTCATTTTTATACAATCCTGGTGCTATAAAACTGTAAAATTGAAAAGCTGTATAGGGAAAAGATAAAATAGCTGCTCCAAAAGCAGCAAGTTTCATTTTTGTTAAAAAAGTTTCCCATACTTGTGTTGATTGCAAACGAACATTCTCAGGATTGCCACCTGATATTTTCATTGCCCATTGATAAGGCCATATTAAAAAATTTAAGATATAATCTTTGATCAGAAAGCAGAGAAAAAAAGCTATCAAAAATGCGACAAGAGCAGCAATAATTCGCTGACGAAGTTCAATCAAATGTTCTAAAAGTGGAGCCATATTGGCATCAAGGTCATCTTTCTTAACATTCATGACATACTGTCTCTATCTTTAGAAATATTCCCCAATTTCTCAGTATCAATGGATACAGTTAAATCTTCATTGGCTTTGTATTGAGTACACCCCAATTTTTTTTATTTTTTTCTGATTTATGATGTGGTGTCTTTATATTAGAATGATCGCAGAAGCTTCTACCTGACTCATGAAGAGGATTAAAAGTCTCTGTCAGCTCCTTGTTTAGATTAATATCATTAATGTCTGACAATGTCTTTTTTAAATCATCAAGCTCAACTTGTTTTATTGCATCATCAAATTGGTGACGAAATTCATTCGCTGTCGAACGTACATAAGCGATTGCCCTTGCCATTGTCTTTAACATTTTAGGTAAATCTTTTGGTCCAACAACGACGATGAAAACAAGTAAGATCACGAAAAACTCTGATCCATCAATCCCAAACATCGCTTATACTCAACTTTCTCATTAAAAATAATGTACAATTATGACGGCGTCTTTGTCATTTTATCTGTTGTTCTTTAGTGGTAGACATTTTCCTTTTTGTTGAGGAAGAAGAAGTTTTTCGGCGTACTGCTGCACGTTTTACCAATAATGGTTCAGATTGTTGAGCTTGAGCATCCATTGTTTCAGGGCTATCAGCTATCTCACACTTATTCTCGATACCATCCTCTTCTTCCTTCATATTCTTTTTGAAAGCTTTAATCCCCTTAGCAACATCGCCCATTAATTCAGAAACTTTGCCACGTCCGAAAAGAACAAGAATAACCAATAAAATGACAATTAAATGCGTTGGTGATAAAATATTACCCATCATTCTCTCTCACTGCTTTTTAATTTAAATTCACTTCTTTATGCTTATTCTGAAAAAATGTAATCAAATATAACCATATCTTACTTGTATATTTTCTTCTCCAGTTAAAGGCAATCGTACACTTTTTATTGTAAACCTACTTTTTAGCCTCTCTTTTCTTTTGCTCAATGTATTATAACAAACCTAGATAAGTTTAAATAATAAGCCGCTTCAAACAAAATTCAAAAGGTTTGAAAATTCTTCCCTTAAAGCAATCTCATCCGATTTATTAGATTGCAAAATCTTTGTGTAAACACTACATGTGTGCTCCAATGCTTTCCCCTTTGAAAATGGAGTTATCTGTGCAGTCATGCGCATCTTTTGCAAATTACTATTACAAATGAAGAACAATATCTCAACCTGTTGCAAAAATCTTACATATTAAATCTGAAAATTTTTCCGAAAAAGTGAACTTTGAAAGAGCTTTCATTGATACATCATCTAATATTAAAAGCCCATCAAAACCTCTCTTCTTACGAATAACATTTTCAATCACTTTTTTAGACAATGTTGCAGAAACTTTACCATCAATTGCTTCATAGGCAATATGTGCAGTTATTATAGCTGGTAAACCAACCAAATTTTTAAAAGGCATAAAATCGTATTTTTCTAAGATATCAAGCGGTCCATTAACATGTGCTGACTCAAAATGCGTATCAGAAAATGCGCGTCCGTGTCCTAGAATATGTTTCATCACTGGTAGAACACCCCTATCAATCAGCCCTTGAGCCGCTTCTCGTCTTAAAGCTATAACTGTTTCTTTCTCCCTTGCATAAGCACGTGTTCCGATTACATCATGTGCTCCTCTTATAGGAATATCTAAAACAGGAAGATAATTAGCATTAATGGCAAATTTTATTAAATCAAACGCATCAAGTCGAGACATCACCCATGTAGGAAGACTTCCCTTTTCTTAATCCCTCTTATAAAATTGTCGCAATGTTGCAGCAGCTGTATAGTGGGAGCTAGAGGTGGAAGCAAACATTGTACTCTTCCTCCCTCCTGATCAATAAAAATAAAAGCCTAAGGCTTAGGTTCCAAAAGTTTTTTCTACATCGCTTAAAACAATACCGGAAATACCAACAATCATAGCTTTTATTTCTGACATAATCGCAATATCTTGCTGCTCTCTTTTGATCAACAATCTCTTATTTTATTGATCCTTTTTAAAAGCTATATCTCAATATCATATATAATCTCATTATTTATCATACATAAAAATAAAATTTGTACTCTCACTAAATTAAATGCCTATATGGGATAATTTTCTACATATCTCAATCGTGTTTTTGTTTTTTTCTCAAAGTGTTATAGAAACTTTATTAAAGCAAGCTAGTAGTCTTTTTATCAGACATTTAAAATGCATTAATCTTCAAATCGTTGATAAGTTCATTGATCAATGTGTCTTAAAAGTTTCGGTTGTTTTTACTGCTGCTTCAGCTAACTTATATCCTCCATAATTTTCTTTGTTTATGGCTGCAATAATAAAAAAATCTCTCACAAAGATAAGTAATAAATGCTTGAAACCTTTTCTTTTTTCATATCCATATTCTGATAAAAGATTCAAAGTCTTGGGTATTTATCTCATTCATACACATTGTATGAATGATCAAAGTATAGCAAATCATTGCAAAGCTATCACATTAGTATTTTCTAAATAGTGGCTATGCTTTTTTGATTGTTTGATCTCTAAAAAAAGATTTTTGTTGATATAAAACCATTATTCTATGTTAAGTAAAGAAGTTTCGTAAGCAGTTATATACGGTAGAATTTATCCATGAATTATCGGCATATTTATCATGCTGGCAATTTTGCTGATGTTTTTAAACACATTATTGTCACTCGTATTGTCGAATATCTCAAACGCAAGGAAAAAGCTTTTCGTGTTATAGATACGCATGCTGGCATCGGCATATATGACCTCTCTTCTTTTGAGGCAAACAAAACGGGAGAATGGTGTGAAGGCGTTCAACGGCTTTTTTCAGCTCCTATCCCAGAAGATTTAATAACACTCCTTTCTCCTTGGTGTAATATTATTAACTCACTCAATGAAGGAGAAAAAGAAATCCTCTTCTATCCTGGCTCTCCTATGGTTGTTCGTCAATTATTGCGTAAACAAGACCGGCTTACCGCAATTGAACTCCATGATGAAGATTATCACATTTTAGCGAAAAATTTTACCGGCGATTATCAAACAAAAGTCTTGCATTTGGATGGTTGGCTTTCTTTAAACGCGCATTTGCCACCAAAGGAGAAACGTGGATTTATTCTCGTTGATCCTCCCTTTGAAAAAACTGGAGAATTTTCTCGCCTTATTGAAGGGTTGATGAAAGCATATCAGCGTTTTCCTAGAGGAATTTATGCTTTATGGTATCCTGTTAAATATGACAAAGAAATTGAAATTTTTCTTCATAAACTTTACCAAACAAAGATTCCGAAAATCTTACAACTCGAAATGCGTGTTCGGAAAAGTTCAATACCACCTACAATGTGTGGAAGTGGGATGATTCTTATTAATCCTCCCTATCTTTTGGAAGAGGAAATGAAAAAACTAGAACCGTTTCTTATCAATCGTCTTGGACAAGATGAAAATGCACAAATAACGCATAAATGGATACAAAAGGAACATTTAATATGTTAACTTTTTTATTTAAGATTTGCCTTAAGCTTAAATCTTTTTGATTAAAATCGAAGGTTTTAAAGTACTTCAAAACATTACTAAAGCTCTTGGTTTCCTTGACTTTAGAAACATATTAGCTTTGAATACACATCATCGTTAGTCGTGCAAATTTTATTTTTTAAATAAAACCGCTCTTAAAATAATCTTTATCAGCAATATATGGCATTGGCGAACACATAAAAATGTTTTTAAAAATGATCCTTATTTTTGATGTAAAGTAATAACTCTAAAATTGAATGCTTTTATACAGCAATACATCATTTATAGGAAAAAAATAACTCTCATTACATAAATAGTAGTATTTTATAAATAAGAGCATTTTACATGCAAAACATAAAATGTTTTTGGATAAAATGAATGGTCCTGAAAAATAACATAGCTTATTGCCAGAATGAAAGAGAAAAGCTCTCTTTTCTTTCGTCTATTACATGGGATAATGGCAATCAAGAAAATGATAAAAATCAATTTAAAGGTGCCAAACTCATCCAAGAATTTGCCAAATATCTTCCGCATAAGCCGGGAGTTTATCGAATGGTGGATGAAAATGGTGAAGTTCTCTATGTTGGCAAAGCACGTAATCTCAAAAAACGTGTTTCAAACTATACACGTGAACAAGGGCACAATAACCGTATTACTCGTATGATTCGTGAAACCTATCATATGGAGTTTGTCGTCACCCATACAGAAACAGAAGCACTCCTTCTAGAAGCTAACCTCATTAAAAGATTACATCCACGTTTTAATGTGTTATTGCGTGATGATAAAAGTTTCCCTTATATTATTATTACTGATGACCACCAAGCACCTGCACTTTACAAACATCGGGGCGCTCGGACAAGAAAAGCCCATTATTTTGGTCCTTTTGCCTCTTCAAGTGCGGTAACACAAACAATCAATGTTTTACAACGTGCCTTTCTCTTGCGAACCTGTAGCGACTCCGTTTTTGAAAATCGTACACGCCCCTGTTTGCTTTATCAAATTAAGCGATGTTCTGCACCCTGTACAGATGAAATTCGTGTTAGTGACTACGCAAGATTGGTAAAAGAAGCAAAAGCTTTCCTTTCAGGAAAAAGCCAATCTATTAAAAATGATATGGTCCAAGCCATGCATAAAGCGGCAGAAAACCTTGATTTTGAACAGGCTGCTGCCTATCGTGACCGCTTATCAGCTCTCTCTCACATACAAAGCCATCAAGGCATTAATCCTCAAACGATACAAGAGGCAGATGTCTTTGCAATTGCGCAACAGGAAGGAGCAACCTGCATTCAAGTATTTTTTTTCCGCATGGGACAAAATTGGGGAAATCGTGCCTATTTCCCTAAAGCAGATCCATCTTTTTCTCGTAGTGAAATTTTAGCAAGCTTTCTTGCCCAATTTTACGATGACAAACCACTGCCAAAACTTATCCTTTTATCTGAATCAATCGAAGAAAAAGCACTACTTATGGAAGCATTCAGTCTAAAAGCAAACCGTAAAATCCTTCTCTCTTTACCTAAGCAAGGTGAACGAAAAACTCTTGTCAATCATGCCTCTATCAATGCACATGAAGCCCTTGGGCGCAAACTTTCTGAAACAGCTACACATAGAAAATTACTGCAAGGCCTCGCTGAAATATTCCAAATGCCCCATATCCCGCGCCGTATAGAGGTCTATGACAATTCACATATTATGGGAACCAATGCAGTAGGGGCAATGATTGTCGCAGATGAACGAGGGTTTGTTAAAAATCAATATCGCAAATTCAATATTCGCTCCAACAATATCACACCTGGTGATGATTTTGCTATGATGAAGGAAGTCATTAAACGAAGATTTTCACGTCTCATTAAGGAATATGACCTGCCTGATAAAAGCAATGCTATAAAAAATCAAAACGATGATTCTTGTCCCCTTTGGCCTGATCTTATCTTAATCGATGGTGGCGAAGGACAAATCAGTAGTGTACATACAATACTCTCTGAATTAAAATTAGATGATCTCATCACGGTCGTTGGAATTGCTAAAGGCATAGAGCGTAATGCGGGACGTGAACGTTTTTTTATCAAAGGCAAAATACCCTTTACACTTTCCCCACATGATCCTATCCTTTATTTTTTACAACGTCTCCGGGATGAAGCACACCGTTTTGCAATTGGAACACATAGAGCAAAACGAAAAAAAGCAACATTCAAAAATCCGCTTGATGAAATCGAAAATATCGGCCCAACAAGAAAGCGTGCATTGCTTCATCATTTTGGAAGCGCAAAAGCCGTAGCCGATGCTTCACTTGAAGATTTAACAAAAGTGATAGGAATTTCTGTTAGCATTGCACAAAAAATTCATAACCATTTTAATGAAAAATAAGCTTGTTTCATTATATTTGCCTTGTTACCTTTATAATAAAATAAATCATATCTTACAAAGAATTGAAAATTGCTCTATGAAAAATCATACTTTTTCTTTTCCAAATATTCTCACTTATGCACGGATCATCGCGGTGCCAATGGTTGTTGCCTGCTTTTTTTTAGAAGGACGACTCCAATCAAGTGATATTACACGTTGGATTGCTGTTTCTATTTTTGTTATTGCTTCTATTACGGACTTTCTTGATGGTTATCTTGCCCGTATTTGGGAACAAACCTCTAATATTGGTCGCATGTTAGATCCCATAGCAGATAAGCTTCTCGTCTCTGCCTGTTTGCTCTTGCTTGCTGCAGACAGTACAATTGCTGGATGGACATTATGGGCAGCTATTATTATCCTTTGTCGGGAAATTCTGGTATCAGGATTACGTGAATATTTGGCTGAATTGAAAGTCAGCGTGCCTGTTTCGCGTCTTGCAAAATGGAAAACTTTTGTTCAAATGATCGCAATTGTTCTTCTCTTAGCAGGGCCCGCTGGTGATAAAGTCTTCCCTTATACAGTAGAATTTGGCATCACAATGCTATGGATTTCTGCTCTTCTCACATTATGGACAGGATGGGATTATTTTCGCGCAGGCTTAAAACATGTTATCACATGAAAAATTATCCGCCTTACATATTCTAAAAAATCTATGAGCCCCATAAGAAAATCCCCAAATATGTTATTTGGAGATTTTCTTCCTTTTATACATGCTTTTATTAACCAACAATTTCCAATTCTGAAAACCAAAAAGCAATTTCTATTTTCGCGGTTTCAGGACTATCTGAACCATGAACGGAATTTTCGCCAATTGACAGAGCATGGATTTTACGAATTGTCCCTTCTTGTGCGTCCATAGGATTTGTAGCACCCATTACTTCACGGTTTTTAGCTATTGCATTTTCACCTTCTAAAACTTGCACAATTGTTGGACCAGAAGACATAAATTCAACCAATTCAGCAAAAAATGGACGCTCCCGATGAACAGCATAAAATCCTTCAGCTTCACGCCGACTCATCCATACACGTTTAGATGCAACAACACGCAGCCCTGCATCTTCAAGCATTTTGGTAATTGCTCCTGTCAAATTACGACGCGTCGCATCTGGTTTTATCATCGAAAAAGTACGTTCTATAGCCATATCATCACCTTTATATAACATTATCTGGCCGTTCTATAGCGAGCAAGAAGCCTTTTGCCAAGAGATTGTGGAAAAATCCATAGCAAATTTCAAAAAGGTGCATTGGAATTGTGCAAGTTACCATAAAGCATAAAAACACCTGCAGCATCTGACCACCCCATCATAGCCCCCTCTGATAATGCTAAACACCTTACATAACCTTAAATATTTTTCTTTAAAATTACCAATTCAATGAGAGGAAAGGTACAAGAAAGATGCTCAGCAGAAGAGAATATATAGCCTTTCTAAACAGCCAAACCTCTCTCAAATCAAATCTCAACAATACTGTCTCGCTTACCAAATACCTCGTATGCTAAAAAAAAACAAATACCTACTTAGAAACTATAGCGTATACCTAAAACGCCCTGAAGCGATTGTTTCATCTTACATCCCTTGACATAATGTGCTTGTGCATAAACCCTTAATTGATCACTGACTAAACTGCTTAAACCAACGCCT
>NZ_HE997453.1:49642-54817 GCF_000312525.1 Bartonella florencae
TTCCCGCACGTATAGCTTGCAACTCATTGTGAAAAATAAGCCCTGGAGCCACAGACATGGACAACACTGCATCCGTAGAAGGAGTGGTTAAAAAACGAGGCTTTGATATTTCCTTACGTGATTGTGGAGAAGTTTGATGCTGATTGCTTGGGCGTAAAACCATCTGATCCACTGTCAATGAAGCATCTGCTGAAACCACAGCCTGCTGTTTTTCATCAGAAGGATGAGGGCGATCTGCCGGAGAGAATACCATATTAGACCGATTTTCTGAAGAAGGTGATGCTGAAAGAGCCGTTACATTTTGTACATCTCTTAAATGCCGTGGAGGGCGTGGCCTATGTTCCTGTTTATTATTAGGCTTCCTAGAACCAGAACCTCTTCGCCGAGAAGACGCCTCCTGATGAGAGCCTGTATCAGTAGATGAAACAAATGACGACATAGGAACCTTTGATTTCTTTTTTGCGCACTGTACTTCAGTATTTGAATTTTCTGCATTATCAGCACTTAAACCTAAATACCAAATTGTGGAATCACCACTATATTCAGCACATCTTTCTCTCTTTCGTAAAGAATACATATAAGTCCCACCATCAACAGATTCTATTGCCTTACCAACATAATCTTCTAGAGTGAAATTAGCTCCTCCGTTTGAGCTTCTATCGGTAATTAACAAAATCTCAGTGATTAAATTATTCTTTTGTGGTGAAGAGCCTGTAATTTCACGACCATAATCAGAAACACTTATTTTGTGATCACCCTCACCTTCTTCAATCGACAAGTAATCGCTACCACCCGTAGTATCTATATTAAAACGAAAATGTAAATTCCCTGAAAGCTTTCCAACACGAAGAGAAATATGACGTGGATCATAAGGAATAGAAGTAAAAATCACAGTCCCGTCATTACCACCTAAGTCTTTAATATTAATTTCAGGTTTTTCTCCTGTATTTCGTTCACCAACCAAAAATATTGTTTCAGCAGCTCTTTCCTGTATAGGAATTGTTTTTTTTGTGGTATGATTTGTCCTATCACCAGCAAATAAATAAAGCTTTCCACCATTATTAACCCTTACTGCTCCAGTTACATCCTGTGCACCAACATGTAGCCACGAGCTAGCGGAGCTGTTAATCGTCAAACCATTCACAAGACCACTAGGATATACAACTTGAATAGCCTGATCCTGTAAGGTAGTATTATGAGATTCCCCTAATGCTAAAACATGCTGCCTACCATTCTGAGAAACTACCGTTTTCATTGCTTTTCCCCCCTCTTTTCTTTGCCCTGCATAAAGATTTTGTTCTCCATCTTTTTCCACTTTTGTGTTCCAAGCTGTTGCAGCATCATATATGTTCTGCAGCCCTATTACTCCACCACCACCACTAACTGTCGCATCATAAGCACTGCTTGGCTTGTTCACCCTTGTAAGATCAAGACCCGTCTCTTCATGAACAAACTGCTTACCACCGAGGATTTTAGTATTTATCGCAGTCCCTCCACGTGTAACTATTTGCATTCCCCCTTTTTCAATAGTAGCCCCTATAGAGGTTTTTCCATTATCAACAACCTCAACACCACCATCCTCAATTTTAATATTATTACTGGGAAGCACATTTGTAATCAGTGCAGAGCCTTTTGGTACCGTTCCTCCTCCCCCCACACTTCCTATTCTTTTTAGTTCTCCATTCCCGCTTTCAGCTGCAGTTGTAGATTGCACAAGACAAGTACTCATCAACAACACTGAAAAACTCAATTTATGTTTATTTTGCATCATCCACACTCCATTTTTAATCATTCAAAAAATACCCTGCTACCAAGCAGCTAGCTCATTTTAGAATGTATCGTAATGTGTTTTATTTATGTCTAAATACAATTTATTAGTGCATTATAAAAAATAATACACTAATAAATTGTATTATTTTTTATAAGAAACTCTTTGCATCTAAGGCCGTCTAATTCATAAAATGCAAATTATGCCTTTGTATTTAAGGCATAATTTGCAATACTCTTAATGATGGACAAATTAAACGGTATCACTTTGATCAAAAAAACCAGATCATCCTCATGATTTCTACCTTCCCAAGAGATCTTAAAGTTAATTCTGTAGGTTTAACTTACAAGACAATTCTATTTCTGAAGCCTTCAATCATAAAACGTATGTTTAGAAACTATAGCGTAATCCCAAAATACCTTGAAGTGACTGCTTGATTTTGCGTCCTTTTAGGTAATGTGCTTCCGCATAAAGTGTTAATTTATCATTAACCAAACTGTTTAAACCAATTCCAAGTTTACCCGCATTTCCTGACAAGTCTGTGATAAATTTGTGTCGGTTGTTAATTGTCGTATGATTATTGTTTATATTCTCACGCAACCATGCAGCTGTAATATAAGCTGTTAATGAAGTTTCGGCATTTATTATAAATTCGTGCCCTGCAGTTAATCCAACTTCACTACGTAATGACGTCAATGGACTAATATCAGCGGTCATTTTATTAGAAAGTGTGATTTTTTTACCTTCAACCTGCAAACCTGTTAATTTAACATAAGGTTGCATCCAAGTGTTTTGAGCTGGCTCAAAACGGCAGCCTATTTCAAATGAACCACCTATCGCCCACTGATTATAATTGCTTTGAACAGCTAAACCATTTGTTGAAATGGCTTTCAAATTATTTCGAAAATAATTATATTTCAAAACACTATCCAAATACCATCCATGATGATCAAAATAAGTTGCATAAGCGCCAATGCTGTAAGTGTTTAAATTGCTATCACCACCTCGTCTATGCGTAACACGTCCTCGATCATAGCTGCCAAAACCACCAACATACAAATCTCCATGCGTTAGTTCATTCAACTGATCAGCGCCAAATACTATACCTGTTTGATCAAGCTTAAAATGTGTATGGCCTGTAGCAACACGTTCTCTCCTCTTAATAGCGTAAGCCCATAGATTCGTATCTTTCTTGTTTTGATCCAGAACTCCTCTTCCAGTACGCACAATTTCCAGCTCATTGTTAAAAATAAGTCCCGAAGCTGCCGCTATAGAGAGTACTGCATCAACGGAAGGAGTCGTTGATGATCCACCAGGTATAAATGGGTCTGTCGGATTGGGAACAGAAGGATCTGGTCCACTAATACGGTCCGCAGACAAAAACCACGTTTTCCCATTTTCATCCTTTCTCTGCTTCAAATCATACATATAGGTTCCACCATCGATAGCATGAATTTTTTCTCCAGAGAGATTTGTCAGAGAAAAATGTGCTCCACCGCTTTGATCCATAATTAAATCACGCTTGTTTGAAAAAGGATCAGTGATTTCAACTCCAGAATCAGCAACGCTTATTGTGTGGTTCCCTTCACCATTTTCAATGGAGAGATAATCACCACGGTTCTTTGCAATCGTAGTGTTAAATGCAAAATGTAAACTTCCTGAAAGATTATTAACATGAAGCTGAGAGTAATACGGATCAGAGCCAGTAAATGCAAAAATAACACTCCCTTGACCGCTTAATTTTTGAATGAGAGAACTTTTTCCATCAAACTCATCAGTGACAGCGTACAATTTTGTATCTTGTCCATTTAAAATAATATCTTCTACTGTGGTACGATGTTGATCATTTCCGGCATATAAATGAAGCTGTGCAGAATGATTCACTAGGGTTTTGCCTTCTAATTTTGCCCCAGCATGTACAAATGATTTTGCTTCATCATTCATTGTTAGATTTTTTACAGATCCGTCAGCATATATTTCTTGAAGAGCAGTTTCATTTAAAGTCACTTCAATAGCCTTACCTCCTTCTAAGATACGCTGTTTACCGCCACCAAAAATTTGTGTATCAAATGCGAAACCACCACTTTTTGCGCTTTGAGATTTTTTTGCAATCTCTTGTACCCCGCCTCTCATAACTTTCGTATTCCAAACCTCTCCCCCATCATATACCTTTTGTTGTCCTAGTATTTCGTCTTGACCATAAATTATGGTATTAGAAGCACTACTCCCTTTAATTTTTCCTCCAACATCCCCTTCCCCGAAAACAAGCTGTTTACCACCATAGATTTTTGTCCCCTCTACTTTTCCTCCATTGCCAACACTTTGCTGCCCACCTTCTTTAACGACAGCATTTTTTGAAAAACCTTGCTTTCCTTTTGATGCATAAACACTTTCAATTCCACCATGTTCAATTTTGCTATTCTCACTGAGACCTCCTGCATAAACGTAAATCTCTGCACCATCTCTCACCGTGTTATTGATAGACCGCCCTGGTTCATCTCTCTCTCCATCATTAGAAATGTAAGCTTTTCCATCATTATCGAGTATAAAATTCTCTAGTATAGCTCCATCATTAATAAAGATGAGCTCAGGCTTTTTAAGCGTGGCAATATTTCTTTCTTGTATATTCTGTCTAGAATTGCCATCAAGATTCTGTAGTTTGCTGGCCAATATTTTAGTATTTTTATCCTTAGTAACGCCACTGAGCCTTTCAAAAAGGCTTGATTTACCGTGCGTTTCTATAACAACATCACTTATAGATGCCCTAGTTTTTATACACTCTTCTGTTCTCACTCCCTCATTATAGTGATCATGAAGTGCTTTCTTATTTCTACTATAACTTGAAGAATGACAAAAAAATTCCTTCGCCCCCTCGCTTGCAGAAGCTGTTTGCACCAAATAGCTGCACACCATAAGCGCCCAACAACTTCGTTTCCAATTATATTGCATGACTACACCCTCCCCCTGTATGTCTGATTAGACATCAAGTGTAATTAGCTCTGCAAAATATATTTTCAACCTATGGCTGAAACAATTCCTCTGGGGTTTCTCCTTGCCCCCGCAAGAAACACTTCTTTAATATTCTTTCTAATGCTTTTTATTGAGAATATAAATAAAGTTTTTGTGTTGTTTTTTATTTTCTTTCAGAAATTCTCCGCCAAATAAAAAAAGCAAAATGCTGTATATATTTAAAATACACAATTTAACATAAGACGCGCAACAACATTTCCTCAAAAATTGTTTTCTGATCACTCATTGAACACTTCATTCAACAAATACCTATTTAGAAATTATAGCGTATACCTAAAACGCCCTGAAGCGATTGTTTCATCTTACGTCCCTTGACATAATGTACTTGTGCATAAACCCTTAATTGATCACTGACTAAACTGCTTAAACCAACGCCC
>NZ_HE997453.1:55482-277050 GCF_000312525.1 Bartonella florencae
TCCCCGCACGTATAGCTTGCAACTCATTGTGAAAAATAAGCCCTGGAGCCACAAACATGGACAACACTGCATCCGTAGAAGGAGTGGTTAAAAAACGAGGCTTTGATATTTCCTTACGTGATTGTGGAGAAGTTTGATGCTGATTGCTTGGGCGTAAAACCATCTGATCCACTGTCAATGAAGCATCTGCTAAAACTACAGCCTGCTGTTTTTCATCAGAAGGATGGTCTACGGAATGTAAGGATTGATCTTTCGAAGATAAAACAGCTGAGGGAATAAAAACAAATTGATTTTGGTTTAAATATCGAGAAGATATGCTTTTACGTGCTACATTATCAATATAAACCGCAATCAAAGACCAAATTTTCCCTTCGTGATGATTTTTATTACTTAGAGTGTATATGTAACTGCATTATCAACAGCAACAATCTCTTCACCAGAAAATCTGCTAGAGTAAAATGCGCTTTTCCACTTTGATCATGGATTAAATCAAGCTGAAAAAATAAATCCTGATTGAGTAAAGGAGAATTGGTAATTTTAATACCAGAATCAATAACGCTTATTTTATGTTGGCCCATACCCTTCTTTATAAGGAGATAATCACCACATTGTTCTACAAAACTTTTATGAAACCTAAAATGTAAATGACCTGAAAGATTATTAATCTCAAGTCGAGAATAATGTGGATCAAACAGGCTAGAAGTAAAAATAACACTGCCAATTCCACTTAAATCCTCAATTAAAGAGCTATTACCATCAATTTTAGAAGCAATAGAGTATAAGCTCGTATCTTTTTAACTTAAAATAACTTTTTCTACTTCCGTACGACATTGTTCAGCACCAGCATAAAGATAAATCCGTCCAAAATCATTAACAATTGTATCTTTATAGATTATTGCATCCAAATATACCCATGATTTTGCTTGATGATTAGCTGTTAGAGTATTCACATATGCATTGTTATATGCTTGCTGAGGAGCTCTATCATAGAGCATAATCTCACTTGCATTTCCTTCTGCAAAGCTGTTCTGCATACCATCCTTTAAAATTTCGGTAGAAACTGTAAAAATACCGCCGTCTAAGGCGGCCTCCTGATCTTCTGTATCAATACCTTCAAAACCTCATACCTAAAACTCTTTGTGCCATAAAGATTCTGTAGCCCTCCTTTCATAATCTTTGTATCAAAAACTATCCCTCATCATATATTCTGTTGTCCTGATATACTATTTTCACTATAAATCTCAGTATAATAAACGCTGCTTTCCCTAAGTTTTCCTTCAAGAATCCCCTTACCAACAATAACCTACTTACCACCGTAGATTTTAGCCCCTTATGCATTTGCACCACTTTTAACAATTTGCTTTCCACCTTTTTAAATAATGGCATATCCTGAATTGCTCAGATTTTCAAAAAACTCAACACCACCACTCTCAATTGTGGTATCCCTCCTAACACTTGCTTCATCCATACAGAGCCTCCCACCATCCTGAACTGTATTATGCATGGAATATCCTCCATCCTTATAATTGAAGCTTTTTACTTTTTTACCAAAAGCTTCAGAATCATGATTGGTAATATAAATGGCAGTACCACCACTGATTATTGAATCTGTTAGTACCTTAAAGAAAAAGGCTTCTCTTCTCCTTCACTCTTCTTCATATAACTTATCTCTGTGTTTATTCGGTATGCTTTTTGAATTCTCCCCTTTCACTTTTGATAATATTTCCCGTTTTTTCTAAATTTTCATTTATGTCTTCGGATATTAATGAAGTTTTTTCTGACACAGCGAGACCATCTGCATTAAGATTCTCTATAAGAAAACCAATGGTCATTCATGTCCCAAAACTTAAACTTAATTTACGTTGCATTCTCATTCCACAATTTCAAAAAAATTGCATAATGAAATAAAGTGTATAATGACATATTAAGAATCACCCAACACATGAAGCTCTAACTCATCAAAAACTGCAGTGTGTATTTTAAAATTCATACACAACAAAAGATGAAAACATTCTCTTAATACGCCTAAAAAGTGTTTTTATTGCACGTATAAAAAATTTTTTAAATATTTTTAAGATATTAAACATTAATCCCAAAAATTAGATTGATTTCTAAATAGAGTAAAAAATATGCCTCCATATAGAAACTCAGAACATGCTTTTCATACTATAACCATTGTTTATTATGAAGAGCATAATAATAACCGACTCGACACAGATCTAAAATTTTTATAATTATAGCAGTTCAATTTTGTAATTTGATTTGTTCGCATACTGAAAGGGACATTCTATTCATGTCTATAAGCTCAGAAATAAAAAGCAAAAAAAATTCTCCTCGCCGAATTTTATTTGCAAGTCTTATTGGTCCAACAATTGAATTCTTTGATTTTTATGTTTTTGCAACTGCTGCAGCCCTTATATTCCCTCATGTATTCTTTCCAACACAAAATGATCAACTGGCTATTTTGCAATCTTTCCTAGTCTTTGGAGCAGCTTTTTTTGCACGTCCTTTTGGATCGATTGTTTTTGGACATTTTGGAGATAAAATTGGACGAAAAGTAACGCTTATTGCCTCTCTTCTCACAATGGGACTTTCAACAGTCATTATTGGTTTCCTTCCTACTTATGAAACAGCTGGATGGTGGGCACCCTTTTTCTTAACCCTGTGTCGTATTGGACAAGGAATGGGTTTAGGAGGTGAATGGGGGGGAGCCGTGTTGCTTGCAACAGAAAACGCTCCTCCAGAAAAACGCGGATGGTATGCAATGTTCCCTCAATTGGGCGTTCCAATCGGTTTATTCTTATCTATTATAGTTTACTTAGGTTTATTGCACTTTCTTGATCATGATGAACTTTTAGCATGGGGATGGCGCATTCCTTTTATTGCCTCAATCATTTTTATGATTATAGGCTTGTGGATTCGCCTTTCAATCAATGAAACCGTTCAATTCAAGAAAACCCTCGAAAGTAAAGAACGTGTCAAAGTTCCTATCATTGATGTCTTTTTCAAATATCCAAGAGTTCTATTTCTTGGAATATTCTCTGGTATGGCGACATTTGTTTTATTTTACTTGGTCACCGCATATTTATTAAGCTATTCAACAAATCACCTGAAACTGCCATATCATCAGGCTTTGCAAGTAGAAGTGATTGGTGCTATTTTCTGCGGAATTTTTACTGTTATAACCGGAAAACTTGCCGATCGTATTAAGCGTAGAACTTTGATGATTTTGATCACGATAATTACCGGTCTTTATTCTTTCGCAATTCCTTATTTTTTAAATTCTGGAGTTATAGGAATTCTTGCAATGTCTATCATTGGTCTATCGCTCATGGGAATGATCTATAGTCCTCTTGGTGCTGTTTTGGCTTCACCATATCCAACAGAAGTTCGGTATACAGGTGCTTCTGTAACCTTCAATTTGTCTGGTATCGTTGGAGGATCTCTTGCTCCTTATATTGCAGAATACTTGGTACAAAATTTCAATACTTCTTATATTGGTTATTATTTACTTCTTGCCTCTTTCATCTCATTGCTTTGCTTCGTCGGATTTAAAGATGATGAGATATCTAGCTAGAAAACAATAAGAAAAATAAAATTGGTAGCAGAAATGCTGCCAATCTTATTTTTAAAGGCAGTGGTTGAGGAAGACACCACCATAATATGCTCGCAAATAATGCACTCAAAAAAAAGAATAAAATATCCGCGACATTGCTTATATAAGTAGCAGTAAATATTTGCGATAAAATGTGCGTTGTACCCAACCATGAAACGCAAAAAAAAGCTAACGTCACAGCCCATAAAACAAGCAAAATTCGATCAATAATCATTCCATCACTACCATTTATTTTTTTGATTGTAGGCTATATTTTTATTGTTCCCCAAAGAAAAATTACAATAACCAACGGCCTCTTCCTGATATTTCCGCAATAAAGAGTGTCGGATTCATTATTCCTATCAATCCTATAAAAATCAAAATAACAGATGCAACACGCATTAAACCTGCTTTTCCCAACAGCGATCTTCCGTCTGCTGCCAATAAGTTAAATGATGATTTTCCATTTTATATTTTTTCCACTGCACCCGAGCAAAATTCAACTGGTCATCGTTTTGTCCATCAAATATCACGACAAGCCGCTGATAAGCCTCAATATCTGAGCAAACCGCTCCCTCTATAAGAAAGCGTATCTTTGAATCATTCGGATTTTCCTGCCCTGTGGTAAGAAAGACAGGCTGTAAATTTGGATATTGATCACACTGAGTTCCATGCCCAATAAATGCTTCATCAGAATAGACCCATAAACGCATATCTATAGCATCACGTTGTTCTTCACTCACACATTGTATTGTAACCTTAGAAAAGCGAACTAGTGCACGCTCCACAAGCCTTGGCAAAATATCTCCTAGCTTTGATTGCGTTAAATGATAAAATAAAATGTCCACCCTCTTAGCCCTCGTCGTTCTTTATAAAAAAATCAGCATATTTGAGGAGAAGCTGTTACCATCTCCATCATAAAAGGAGCTGGTTACAAACATAACATTTTCTCTTTATTCTCATAATGCGTATTACCTTTTTTTTCATCTGTCTTAAAGAGAGAAAAAAGACAAATTATATTTCCTAAGTTCATAAAAAGGTTTATTCGAGTTCAGTTTCTCGCTTCTCGATAATTTTTCATTCAAAAATAAAATATATTGTATAGCACAATGGGTTGAAATTATTTTACAATTCTACACCCTATTATTTGGTAATAAATGTGCAAAAGATATAAAATATTTTAAGTTTTTGTTATATTTTTCATCTAAGGCAGTGTAGAATCCCTGCTCTTTAGATAAGATATGAGGATGTTATCCAATTTATGCGTATTATTGAGTTTTACATCCTGAAACGTGTTCTTATCCTGTTTGGTGCTGTTATGATTGCAGCAATTAGTATAAGTTGGACAGTACAAATTCTTGCACGAATAAACTTTCTTACAACAAGTAGACAAACGCTCCTAACAGTCTTGCAGTTTTCATTCTCATTGGTCCCTTCTGTTATTTTTCTTGTCATTCCATTTGCATTAGTAATTGCAATTACAAATACCCTTTCAGCAATGAATCAAGACTCAGAGCTTGCCATCATCAGCGCCTCTGGTTTTCCTAAAAGCACTGTGTGGAAACCTATTCTTCTTCTCGCTATTATTGCATCATGCCTCTCCTTTTTTATAGCCAATTTTGTTGTTCCACAAGCACGCCTTAATATGCGAAAAATGTTAGCAAGTGCTCATGTTGATCTTATTAATCTTTTTATTAGTGAAGGTAGCTTCCAAAAACTCACCAATAATCTTTATATAGAAATTGGTGAACGCAATCCAAATGGGATGCTTGAGCGTCTCTTCATTGCCGATCAACGCGATCCTAAAAATGATCTTTTTTATTATGCAACAAGCGCATCAATTGTGAGCAATAAAAGTGGAAGTTTTCTTGTCCTTAATAACGGTGAAATAGAAAGAATCAATCATCAAAATGACAGCGTTTCAATTGTTCAATTCAGCTCATACACCTTTAGCTTGAGTGAATTCATTCCCAACGATAAAAAACCTACACTTTATCCAAAAGATCGCTCCCTTTCTTATTTATTAAGCCCTGACACTCAAGACCCCTACTATCAACGAAAACCACTAGAATATAAAGCTGAATTTCACCGCAGGCTTACAGAATGGCTTTATCCTGTTGTTTTTTCACTCATTGCATTAGCAGCGGCAGGAAATACACGCTCATATCGACAAGCACATCATTCTGCAAACTTCTCTGCTATTGCATTTTCTTTGCTTGTCTATTGGATGGGATACTTTTTTGCTGAAAAAGCAAAAAGCGACCTTGCATATGTTCCACTTCTTTATATGACCCCCATAGGAATGAGTGCTCTGGTTTTTTTCATGCTCTTAACAAATCATACAATTGGTATCCCTACGAAACTTAACGAGACACTTCAAATCATTTTTCAAAAAGTGAGAAGAAAATTTGTCTCTCGAAAATCTCAATATCCCTCAGATGAGGTATCATGATCGGCTGGACACTTGGACAATATTTCTTTATACGTTATCTTAAAATAACCTGTTATTTTTTGGGGGGGATTTTTATTCTTGCTTTTTTGATTGATTTTACAGAAAACTCTGCTCGGCTATCCTACCTTCCCCATTATACAGCAAGAGATGCTTTTTTTATCTCCGTTTTACGCATCCCTTTTATAATGCAACAACTTATTCCCTTTATTGCACTCTTTTCTGCAATGGTCATGCTCATCTCGCTTAATCGAAAACTTGAACTTGTTGTAACTCGCTCCATTGGTGTTTCTGCATGGCAATTTCTCACACCTGCCTGTTTTGGCGCTTTTCTTTTGGGATTATTTTCTATTTTTTTGATTAATCCTCTTGCCGCATGGGGATTCTCTCAAGCAGAAAAAATGATGACTGAGTGGCGTAGTAACAATGTACTAACATCTCTTCATAACACACGTATCCCATGGTTAACACAACGCACCCTTTCAGGTAGAACAACCATTGGAGCTAAATCTATCACTGATCAAGGAACTTCTCTTATCAATGCAACCTTTGTACAATACAACGATAATGCAACAGTTAAAAATTGGATTAATACAAAAAAAGCAACATTGACAAATGGTTCTTGGTTGTTAACAGATGGAACTATCTACAAAATAGGTCATTCTCCTGAAAAATTTACGACATTTCAAATAAAAACTAATCTAAAGCCTGAATTTTTAACTGAACGTTTAGCGAATCCAGCAACTATCCCATTTTACCAATTACCCAAAAAAATTATGATTGCGCGTTCATTTGGCTATTCTGCAAATAATTTTGATATGTATTTACAATCTTTGATTGCATTACCTGCATTGCTTGTGGCAATGACTCTGATTGCAGCAACTGTTTCTTTGAACTTCACACGCTTTGGACAATCTGGAACATTAATTCTTGGTGGTGTACTTGCTGGATTCGCGCTTTATGTTATTTCTGTACTTGTTCAGGCTTTTGGTAACGCTGGACATATTCCACCAATTATTGCAGCTTGGACACCAGTGGTTATTGCATTATTTTTGGGAATCTCTTTTTTACTGCATAAAGAGGATGGCTAAGTGAAAGCATTAATAAGTAAAAAAGTGGTTTTGACAAAATTAAGTACCCTTACCTTGAAAAGTATTATGGGCTGTCTCTTAGGCATATCTTGTTCTGTTTCTGTAAATGCCAAAAGCTCTCCTCTTTTTGCTCAAAGTCACATCAAAAATCCGGTAAGTCCTCTCACACTCTCTGCAGATGAACTCATCTACAACCGTGATGAAAACACTGTTTCTGCACAAGGTAATGTCCAAATCGAATATGATGGCAACAAGGTTGTCGCTCAAAAAGTCATTTACAATCAAAAAACAGGACGAATCATAGCGCAAGGAAATGTTGAAATTATTCAAAAAGATGGGAACAGAATTTATTCTAACCAAATTGATATGACGAAAGATTTTGGTGAAGGATTCGTAAAGGCTTTACGCATTGATACCGCTAACAACGTCCATTTTGCAGCAGCAAATGCCACACGCACCAACAGCCAGATAACAGTTTTTGATAATGCCACTTACACAGCCTGCGAACCTTGCTCTTATAAACCAGATAGGGAAGTTGTATGGAAAATTAAAGCAAGAAAGATTATATGGAATAACGTTACCAAAAAAATTCGATTTGAAAATAGTTCTTTTGAAATTTTTGGTATGCCGATTTTACACTTGCCAACTTTTGAACTTAATGATCCAACGGTGAAACGTGCAAGCGGTTTCCTTGCTCCTCGTCTTTTTTATGCCGATTATCTTGGTATGGGTGTAAAAAATTCTTACTTTTGGAATCTCGCACCTCACTATGATGTTACACTTTCTTCGACCCTCTATACTCAACAAGGGCTTTTAACCGAAGCTGAATGGCGCCAACGTTTTAAAACAGGCAATTATAACATTCACTTTGCGCATATCTATCAAATGAAACCGCAAAACTTTAACAATGATACAATTGATGCACAGCATAAAAATCGTTATATGCTCGCAACAAAAGGGGATTTTCGTATTAATTCACACTGGACTTATGGATGGGATATTTTTTCACAGTCTGATCGACATTTTAGTCGTGCTTATAAACTTGAAAACTATAATAATCCTACGCAACTTTCTCAGCTTTATTTGAATGGACTGGCTGGGAAAAACTACTTCGATATGCGTTTTTACCATTTCAAAGTTCAAGATTTAATATTGAATGATTCCCATGAACGTCATTCTCGGCAAGCATGGGTTCTTCCCCGCATTGATTACTTTTTTACACCAAATGAGCCAATTTATCATGGAGAGCTCACTTTTCATAGCAATATGCAATCAATTTACCGTCGTCATGCTGATTTTAGCTCTACTGACTGGAATGGGGCCCCCCTCAACAGTGTTAGGATTTCTGGTATTGCAGGAAATAGTTTCCGTTTAACAAATGAGCTAGAATGGAAAAGACGTCTCTCCATGCGCGGTGGGCTGATACTAACTCCTCTCCTTTCTTTACGTGCTGATATCATTTCAACAAATATACACGAAAACAATACTGATCATAGCACAAATGGCTTCTCATCGACTCTTCGTAGTTCAACAGTTCGTGGCATGGCAACTGCTGGCTTAGAATTACGCTATCCCTTTCTCATTACGTTGGAAAACTCTACACATATCATAGAGCCAACCGCACAAATTTTTATACGCAATAATGAACGCTATATAGGACAAATCCCTAATGAAGATGCGCAAAGCTTTATATTTGACGCAACGACTCTCTTTCAACGTGATAAATTCTCTGGTTATGATCGTGTAGAAGGTGGAACAAGAGCCAATATAGGCTTAAGATATTCTGGAAATTTCAACAATAATTGGTCTTTTTATGGCCTTGTTGGTCAATCTTTTCATCTTGCAGGAAAAAATTCCTTTGCAGAAAAGGATTTGGTTAATGTAGGTATTCACTCCAGCTTAGAGGCAACACGTTCAGACTATGTGGCAATGTTTGGTGCAAATAATAAAAACGGCTTTTCCTTAGAAACGCGTGGACGTTTTGATAAAAAAACAGGAAAAATCCGCCGCAGCGAAATTGAAGTAGCACAGAAATGGAAAAATTTTTGGGGAGCCGTGCAATATGCTTATATCGCAAGTCAACCAGATTATGAGTATCCACAAGAGCGCCAAGAAGTTTCTTTTCAAACGGGCATTAAACTAGCTAACTATTGGTCTGTTAAGAGCAATGCCGGTTATGATTTAGTATCTGGTACATTCATAAAACGAGGAATCAGTTTAAACTATACAGATGAATGTTTTGGACTCACATTTGGTTATCAGCAAATAACTGATCCAAGCAAAAAAACACCTCTACAAAACTTTAATTTCTCTCTTTCATTGCGCACGATTGCAGACATTGGAAAGAAGATAAACTAAAGTTTGTAAAGAGAATGTATAGGCAATTTGACTTACCATTGTTTTTATGAAAAAAACGTATATTTTAAAAGGTTGATGGAAATTAATAAACAATGTGAAGGCCTACCTACATGAATAAATTGAAAAAGCGTATTGTTGCTTTGTTTTGTATTGCACCTTTGAGTGTGAGCAACCTCTTGGTAAGTGAATTTTTAATCTCACCAGTCTTCGCACAAACGAGCATTGTTGTTACCGTCAATGGTAATCCTATCACCAATTACGATATTCAAAGACGTGCAGCTTTTCTTAGATTACAACAAAAACAAGGTAATCTTTCCTTGCAAGCTAAAAATGAACTTATCAATGAAACCCTCAAAAATATTGAAATTAAACGCCGAAATATTGAGGTAAAAAATGATGAAGTTGATAAAGCTTTTGAAAATTTTGCAATGCAAAATAATATGGCTATCGATCAACTCAATCAAATTTTGATTCAAAATGATATCACAGTGCAACACTTTAAGGATTATATCCGTGGACAAATAGGATGGGGACGTCTTGTTAATGCACGCTATCAAGCTGAAACGGGTATGATTAGTGAACAAGAAGCTGTTCGCAGAATATTGAAGAATGGTGGAGTAAAGCCTTCAACCAATGAATATACATTACAGCGAATTGTTTTTGTTATTCCTGCGCATCGTCATTCAGAAATCTTTGAAAGACGCCAGAGAGAAGCTAACAACTTCCGCGCGCATTTCCGTGGATGTGCAAATGCTCACAATCAAGCTAGGGGTATTTTAGATGTTACTATCCGAAACTTGGGAAAATTTCTCGAACCTCAGCTCCCTAGTGCTTGGGAACAGGCTATCCTTGCAACTCCTGCTGGAAGAATGACTCAATTTCAGGAAACATCTGATGGGATTGAGGCGCTTGCTGTCTGCAAAATAAAGAGAGTTTCTGATGATTATGTAGCTCGATTGATATTTTCCATCCAAGATAATAAACAAAGCAGCACGCAGAAACTCGAAAAATTAAGTGAAAAATATTTAGAAGAATTGCGTCGAGTAGCGCGTATTAAAAACTCATAATGGCTGCACTTGTTGTTAGTGGTGGTGATCCGGCTGGAATTGGACCTGAAATAGCATTAAAAGCGTGGAATTTGCGTGTTACACGTCAAATTCCGCCTTTTGTTCTGCTCGCTGATCCAGATGTTATTCGTTCGCGAGCTCGTTTTTTACAAATCAATGTTGAGATAGAATCTGTCTTAATAAATAATCCGGTAAAAAACTTTCAAGCTGCTCTTCCTGTAATACCATTAAAAAATCGACAAAGCGATCAACGCGGTTTACCTTCTCCCAATAATGCGGCTGGAATAATTGAATCAATTAAACGTGGTGTCCAATTGATTGAAAGTGGACATGCCTCTGCACTGGTTACTTGTCCTATTGCAAAAAAAAATCTTTACGATGCTGGATTTGAATTTCTAGGTCATACAGAGTTTTTAGCCAATTTAGCGCATCACTCCGCTAATAAATATTATCATCCGGTTATGATGTTGTCTGGACCTCGGCTAAAAACAGTACCGATTACTGTTCATATTCCATTCAAAGAAGTTCCTTCACAACTCACCCGTCACTTAATCATTCAAACGGCACTTATTACTGAATATGACTTAAGAACACGATTTAAAATAACGTCACCCCGTCTCGCCGTTGCAGGACTAAATCCTCATGCTGGAGAAGAGGGAGCAATGGGAAAAGAAGATATTGAAATTATTATTCCCGCTATTGAATATCTCAAAAAAAAAGGACTTAATATTGTTGGTCCATTACCTGCCGATACAATGTTCCATGAATGCGCACGAAAAACATATGATGTTGCCCTCTGCATGTATCATGATCAAGCCCTTATTCCTGTTAAGACATTGGACTTTGATACTACTGTTAATGTCACATTAGGATTACCTTTTATTCGTACTTCTCCAGATCATGGAACTGCTTTTGATATTGCTGATAAAGGAATAGCCTCTCCAGAAAGCTTTATTGCTGCTCTTAAACTGGCAAATCAACTTGCAGAAAATAGAAAATAGTTTGATAATATGGCAATAGATAATTTACCTCCTCTGCGTGAGGTCATTGATAGATATGGATTGCAAGCTCATAAATCCTTGGGACAAAATTTTCTTTTCGATCTTAATTTAACATCCAAAATTGCTCATCAGGCAGGAAATCTAGAAGGAAAACCTGTTATTGAAGTGGGACCTGGACCTGGAGGTTTAACGCGTGCTTTGCTTGCAAAAGGTGCCGTGGTAACAGCGATAGAGCGTGATGAGCGATGTATACCGGCTCTCTTAGAAATAGAAAAGCACTACCCACAAAAACTAAAAGTTATTTGTAATGATGCATTAAAGCAAGATTTTGCGAAACTCTTTGAACCATCTCTAGAAAAACCACGCATTATTGCAAATCTTCCCTATAACATTGGAACACAACTCTTATTAAACTGGCTGTTGGTGGAACCATGGCCTCCTTTTTATGAATCAATGACTTTAATGTTTCAGCGTGAAGTTGCCAAACGTATTACAGCAAAACCTCAATCTCCCCACTATGGGCGTCTTAGTGTCTTAACGGGATGGCGTACTATTGCTAAAATTGCTTTTGATGTTCCTCCTCAAGCTTTCACACCAGCACCCAAAATAACTTCTTCTGTTGTTCATATCATTCCGCGAATACAACCTCTTAACTGTTCCGCACAGAAGCTAAGCTTTGTAACAAAAACTGCTTTTGGACAAAGACGAAAAATGCTTCGTCAAAATTTTAAAACTCTTGGAGGTGAAATACTTTTGGAAAAAGCTGGTATCGATGGAGTACGTCGTGCTGAAACACTTTCAATTTCTGAATTTGTAACTTTAGCGAATTTGATAACCTAAAAAGTATAAATTTTTTAAAACAATAAAGATATTAATCAATCTCTTCAGCAATAAGTCCATCAATAAAAGTTTCAAGAAAAGCACATCTCTCGCGTTTCATTGTTTCGGCTAAATAAATCGATTTAATAAGGGATAAGGACTGATTTAAATCCTCATTAATAACAACATAATCGTAAGAACGCCAATGCTGCATTTCCGTTCGTGCATTTTTCAACCGTAAATTGATGATATCTTGGCTGTCTTCTGCTCGACGATGTAAACGCGAGATGAGCTCTTTCATTGATGGTGGAAGAATAAAAACAGACACAGTATCATCCGGCATCTTTTTTTGCAGCTGCTCGGTACCTTGATAATCAATATCGAATAACATATCTCGGCCAGTTTTTAACACATTTTCAACGCTTTTGCGTAAAGTTCCATAATAATTTCCATGAACTTCTGCCCATTCAATAAACTCCTCTCCATCACGCTTGCATTCAAACTCTTTCTTTGAAATAAAATGATAATGAAGACCATCTACTTCACTAGGACGTCTTTTCCGTGTTGTCATACTTACAGAGAGTTCTAATTGTATATCTTTTAAAAGCAATCGAGAAAGAGTTGATTTACCAGCTCCTGAAGGAGAAGAGAGGATAAATAAAAAACCGCGACGTTGGGTTCCTTTTCTAGCACGGGATTCATCCCCAAAGAATGTCATCATACTGTTCTACTTTTCTCAAAAATTCAATAGTGGGTTTCTATAACCCAAAAATCAATGTGCTGCTTTAAACACCCGCCATTTGCGAACATTCATATTATGTTCCTCTAACGTTCTAGAAAAAACATGCCCTCCCGAACCATCAGCGACAAAATAGAGCACATCACTGATTGGTGGATGCGCAACCGCTTTCAGAGAATCTCTGCCTGGATTCGCAATAGCTGTTGGTGGTAAACCATTAATTTTATAAGTATTATATGGTGTTTCTTTCTCAAGATCTGAACGGTAAATTGCACGACCAGATGGTATTCCTTTTCCACCAAAAAGACCATAAATAACTGTTGGGTCAGATTGAAGCCGCATATGTTTTGCAAGACGGTTATAAAAAACTGCAGCAACTTTAGGCCTTTCAGTTGCAATCCCTGTCTCTTTTTCAACAATTGATGCCAATATGACAAATTCATCAATGGATTTTATTGGTAAATCAGGTGAACGTGTCGCCCATATAGCATGAATTAATTTCGTCTGTCCTTCACGCAATCTGTTTATAACTTCTTGACGCGTTGTTCCCCGAATAAAACGAACAGTATCCGTCATCAAACTGCCTTCTGGAGGCAAAACTTTTGGAAGATCCCCAATTAAAATTTCATTCGCAGCTAATCGATCAAAAACTTGTTGAACCGTTAAACCTTCTGGTACCGTAAATGTATATTCAATAGATTTACCTTTCACGAGGATATCCATAATATCGCGCATCGAAGCATGTGCTGGGATTAAATATTCACCAGCTTTGAGATGTGTTGTTTTTTGGTGATAACCAACTCCATAAACAAAAACGTCAGATGATCGAATGAGACCACGTTTTTCAAGGAGTGAAGCAATTTCACGAATTCCTGTTTTAGGATAGATAAGAACAACTTGCTCCTCTTCAGCTCCCCCCTTTGCTTCAAAAATAGTTTTACCAACATAAAGAGGAATGCTTATGGCTAAAATAATAACTACAATCAGCATCAGAAAAAAATGGCCGAGAATAACCAATGGATTACGTACGATAAATGATTTCTTTGGTTTCTTATATGCTAACATAGCGTTATTATCTACTCTATGATCCGAAGAAGCATCTTTTACGTCCTTTAGTGGTCTTCCATTTTTCACATCGGACACAACTCTCATCCTCAACAAGTTTTAAGTATTATAATTTTCTCGCTTAAATTTTTATAATTCTATAATAAAGTAGAAAACATAGAAAAAACAAATAATTTCTTATTCCGCAAAGCGCCGCATTACTAAAGATGCATTCGTCCCACCAAAGCCGAAGGAATTGGAAAGAATCGTATCAATTTTCCGTTCACGCGGTTTATGCGGAACAAGATCAATTTTTGTTTCAATGGATGGATTATCAAGGTTAAGTGTTGCGGGAGCAATATTATCACGTATAGCTAAAACACAAAAAATAGCCTCAGCCGCACCAGCTGCACCAAGTAAATGCCCCACAGAAGACTTTGTTGATGACATGGATACTTGTGGCGCATAATGCCCTAAAACGCGCTCAACAGCTCGCAACTCTATGACATCTGCCATCGTTGAAGTTCCGTGGGCATTAATATAATCAAGTTCACTTACATTCACTTGAGCACGTTTAAGAGCAGCCATCATACTACGCTGTGCACCCTCGCCACTCTCTGAAGGCGCAGTAATGTGGTAAGCATCTCCAGATAAACCATAACCAATAATCTCAGCATAAATGCGAGCACCGCGTCTTTTTGCATGTTCAAGCTCTTCTAAAATGACAACCGCTGCGCCCTCTCCCATTACAAAACCATCACGATCAGCATCATAAGGACGTGACGCACGCTCAGGATCATCATTACGACAAGTAGAAAGTGCCCTACAAGCAGAAAAACCAGCAAGAGATATTCGGTTTATTGGAGACTCAGTTCCCCCTGCCACCATAACATCTGCATCGCCAAACGCAATCAAACGTGCTGCATCACCAATGGCATGCGCACCTGTCGAACAAGCCGTTACAACCGAATGATTAGGACCACGCAAACCATATTTAATAGACACATGGCCAGAAGCAAGATTAATTAAACGTCCTGGAATAAAAAAAGGAGAAACACGCCGTGGACCTTTATCACGAAGCGTATAACCAGCCTCAACAATACCTTCAATGCCACCAATCCCCGAACCAATCAAGACACCCGTGCAAATCTGATCTTCATCATTCTTGGGAAACCACTCTGCATCCGCAAGTGCCTGACCAGCAGCAGCCATTGCGTAAACAATAAACGCATCAACCTTACGCTGTTCTTTGGGATCCATATACAAATCAGCATTATATGTACCATCTGTTCCATCTCCTAATGGAATACGAGCAGCAATCTGGCACGGCAAATCGGACACATCAAATTCAGTAATGCGTCGAACTCCACTTTTCCCCTCAAGAAGGCGCCTCCAACTACATTTAACATCACCAGCTAACGGAGACACCAACCCTAAACCAGTAACAACAACACGTCTCATAACTTTTAAACCTTGGATTGAGATTTATCTCTCAAAGTTCTCTTCTTTAAATAGTCCCCCAAAAACAAAAGCAAAAGCATTTTATGCTTTTGCCTTTCAATTTCATGCAGAAGCTTTATCAATAAACTTTACAGCATCACCTACTGTAAAAATCGTTTCAGCGGCCTCATCTGGGATTTCTACACCGAATTCTTCTTCAAAAGCCATAACAAGCTCAACCGTATCAAGGCTATCTGCTCCTAGATCATCGATAAAGCTCGCATTTTCCACGACTTTATCTGCATTAACTCCAAGATGCTCCACGATAATTTTCTTAACGCGCTCTACTGTATCACTCATGTTGAAATCCTCAAATTTATTTTCCTATAATCTGGTTAGCTATATCGGCTCATCTAATCAAGCAATAGATGCATTGCTCTAAAAGTTTTAGCAGTAATTTAAAACATCCTGTGGATATTCCCTACAAAATGAAACAATCTGATAGTCTGACATTCCGATATAAATTGATTAACCTACAATTTTTAGAGAAATGGACGTATCTGCCCATTTCATTCGTTATTATCTAAAATAATATGACTTATAAATCAATGTGCAATAAAGCAAATACTCAGATCATTGCCATCCCGCCATTAACATGTAGTGTTTGACCGGTCACATATGCTGCTTCATCACTCGCTAAATAAACAGCAGCACAAGCTATTTCTTCTCCATTCCCCATGCGCTTCATTGGAATCGCTGCCATAATGGTTTCTTTTTGTTTCTCATTAAGTTTGTCGGTCATGGCAGACTGAATAAATCCTGGAGCAATACAATTAACAGTGATGTTTCGTGAGGCAATTTCTTGCGCTAATGCTTTAGAAAAGCCTATTAAGCCAGCTTTTGTGGCACAATAATTTGTTTGACCAGGATTTCCAACAACACCCACGACAGATGTTATATTAATAATTCTTCCATAACGACGCCGCATCATAGAATGTGTTAATTCACGCGTCAAAGCAGCTGCTGCTGTGAGATTGATTGCTAAAACATCATCCCAGTCTTTCTCTTGCATACGTACAAAAAGACCATCTCGAGTGATTCCTGCATTGTTAACTAAGATATCAACACCACCCATTTCTTTTTCTGCTGTTTCAGCCAATTGTTTAATAGATCCGCGCTCAGAAAGATTAGCAGGAAAGACAAAAACATCCTGCCCTAAATCTGTGGCTACTTCTTTCAGCTTGTCTTCACGCGTTCCATGGAGCCCAACAATTGCTCCCCGCGCATGAAAGCAACGTGCAATTGCCTCACCAATTCCTCCTGATGCTCCTGTTACAAGAGCTTTACGACCTGTTAACTTAAACATTTTTTAGACTCCTTGATAGATTAAACACCAAGCACCTGTAGTGCTGCTTCTATTTCCTCAACAGTTCCGATTGTTAGCCCTTTTATATCCTTGTTAATACGGCGCGTTAAACCCGTTAACACTTTTCCAGAACCAACTTCAAACAGTGTATCAACTCCATTGGTACCAATCCATTCTATTGTTTCGCGCCAGCGCACTCTCCCTGTCACTTGTTGAACAAGAAGCATAACAATACGCTCTGGATCAGTTTCTGGTGCAACAGAAACATTGGCAACTAAAGGAACAAGAGGAGCCATTTTATTAACAGACAAAAGTGCTTTCTTCATGGCATCAGCAGCAGGCTGCATTAAAGCTGAATGAAAAGGTGCAGAAACCGGAAGAAGAAGAGCACGTTTAGCACCTTTTTTTGAAGCAATTTCTACGGCTGTCTCAATGGCCTTTGTTTCACCTGAAATAACAATTTGCCCTCCCCCATTATCATTAGCAATCTGGCATAACCCTTCTCCAGAAACCGTTTGGCAAATTTCTTCTACATCTTTCTCTTCCAAACCAATAAGCGCTGCCATAGAACCTTCCCCAACAGCAACAGCAGCTTGCATAGCATTTCCACGAATGCGCAAAAGTCTTGCTGTATCCGTAAGACTAAATGTACCAGCTGCACATAGAGCCGAATATTCACCTAAAGAATGGCCTGCAACAAATTTCACTTTTTTTTCTATATCAAGCCCCAATTGTTGCATGACACGAATAACAGCCATAGAGACAGCCATTAATGCCGGTTGCGCATTTGCTGTTAGTGTCAAAACATCTGCTGGGCCTTCAAAAATGATACTTGATAATTTCTCACCTAAAGCATCATCAACTTCTTCAAAAACCATACGTGCTGCAATAAATTGCTCTGTAAGCGCTTTGCCCATACCAACAAGCTGGCTTCCCTGCCCTGGAAAAATAAAAGCTGTCGTCATTCATCGACTCCTAAACATTTTGCAATTAATTATTTTCTTTTGATCTTATTCATTTGTGCAAATCAAGATGCAGTACCTTATTTGAAATGAATATTTCCCTTAAAGTTATATTTTAAGGGTGGAATTTGGTATAAAAACTTAGGGAAATAGGGTGCCATAAATTTAATAACTCCCCAACTCATGAAACTTCCTAAAATGGTACCAGCAATAACATCAAGAGGATAATGTACACCAACGAAAATACGTCCCCAACAGATCAAGCATAAAAACACCACAGAAACTCTAAAAAAAATTTTATATCGATAAAAATAAAGGCTCGCCGTATAGGATGCAATGGTCAAAGCATGATTACTTGGAAAAGAAGCTGTTGCACGATGTTGAATGAGTGGAGTTGTCAACCCTACAACAAACGGACGAGGGTGAAAATAAGTGAGTGAAATAAGATAACCTGTAAAAAGAGCCATACAAATGCTCACAGAAATACTTAGTGCGACACGTCGTTCCATATTTTCACCGCAAAACCACAATGCACAAAGATGTAGTGGAATGATATAAATCAAAAATTTTGCGCAAAAAATACTAAATAACACTAGAATTGACCAAGATTGATGATTGCCAGTAAATATTCCCAAAAGTGCAACGTCAATCCGGTTTAAAAAATCCATACTTCTCTCCTCCATGTTTATGGCTTTACAGCGTCATCCTTTTATAAAGAAAGTGATATAAACAATATCAAGATTTAATGAATCAATTTTTTATGCACATAAACTTGCTATTTTTAAAGATAAGCTGTAAATGTCAAACGTTTGTTACCGACACTTTAGCTGGGGATTGAACGAAGGGCTGGAAATTAACCAGTAGAAGACGCAATGTTTTCGGCCTTCTGTGTCTCCGCTCTCGAATGTCTCGAATTGTAAACGCGTCCTTTCTTCTTTGGGTCTCCAAAAAAGACAAGTCGCAGAGGCTTTGCGCTAAAACCGGTAAAGTTTAATTGAAGAAAGGCAAAACAATGGCTCTTTATGAACACGTGTTCCTTGCCCGACAGGACATTGCTCCGCAGCAAATTGATGAACTTTTGAATCTCTACAAAGGTGTCATTGAAGCGCATGGTGGAAAAGTTGGGCGTGTAGAAAATTGGGGTCTTCGTCCCCTTGCATATCGTATCCGCAAAAACCGTAAGGCTTATTATGTGTTGATCAATGTTGATGCACCAGCTGCGGCAATTGCTGAAGTTGAACGTCAGATGCGCATTAATGAAGATATTTTGCGTTACATGACCATTCGTGTAGAAAAACATGAAACAGAGAAATCTGTTGTGCTCTCACGCCTTGATCGTAATGCTCATGTTGGTGAAGAACGGCCTCGCTCCCCGCGTCGTCAACGTGAAGATGTCATAGAAGGAGTAGAATGATGAATGACATTAATCAAGCTGCAGCACGTCGTCCTTTTCATCGTCGTCGTAAAACATGTCCATTTTCAGGTGCAAATGCTCCTAAAATTGATTATAAAGATGTCAAATTATTGCAGCGTTATATTTCAGAACGTGGAAAAATTGTTCCGTCAAGAATCACTGCCGTTAGCCAAAAAAAGCAGCGTGAATTAGCTAATGCCATTAAACGTGCTCGTTTTCTAGGTTTACTTCCATATGTTATAAGGTAAACTATCCATGAATTACGCTGCTGGGAAAATTCCCCAGTAGCTTTTCCTTGTATGATTTAGTTATATAGCTAATTATACACTGTATTAAGATATATAAAATACCAATAGTTGAGGTGTTCATAGTGCCTCTAACTGCAAAAGGCAGGACAGCGATAAATGAAAAATTTTCATCTTTATAAAGTAATGACTGGTATTTTAGCAGGGTTGTTTGCCGTTGTGATAGCAATGGCAATTATCAGCGTTGCAAATATTGTGCCTTATCTTTCTCTTCTTCTTGGGTGCTGTCTTTCATCGCCAATTTTCATTGTTGCATTCGCTCAAGGAACATTAGCCAGTCTCGTTGCGCTTATAGTTGCCACTATTTTTCTTATTATCACCACTGATATCTATATTGCTCTTGGCTTTATGCTGTTATTTTTCCTTCCTGCTGTCTATGCTTCTTGGCTCCTTGGACTTGCACGGTTAACGCAAAAAGAAAATACCCTGATATGGTATCCACTATCATCAGTGATTTTTCATTTAACCAATTTTATCGCTCTTATAGCAACCTTTATCGGATTCTATGTTCAAACCCGTCCATCCACCCCCCTCATTGCAAAAAAAATCACTGCAAACATAACACAAGCTATGCAACAATCGCGGTCAATAACAGAAACCGATATACGCGCTTTTAGTGAGCTTTTAATAACACATGCAGCAACTTTTACTGCTATTGCTCTCACCATTTATAGTTTGGTTTTTCTTATTGGTAATCTTTATTTTGCGGTGATAACAGCACAATATATGAAATGGTTGAAAAGACCCCGTGATGATTGGAGCCAAACTCTACGTCTTCCAATCTCTGGAATTTTTATTTTTATTCTTGTTTGCATAGCATCTATGATTGATTTTAGCGCTGCTGCTAATTTGAGTACACGTGTCTTTAGCTCTGCATATATTGTGATCATATCAATCAGTGGTCTAGCATATCTCCATAATATTACAAAGGGGATAAACGGTCGGATTGTTATACTCTCTCTGGTTTATATTGCCATTTTAACCGTTGTTTTTGCTCCACCTATTTCTTTCATGACGCTTTTAATGGGTATTTGGGCAGCTATTCAATACAACTTTCAATCACACAAAAAACTTCATTAAATTTATTTATTCGAAAGGAAAAACTATGGATATTATTCTACTTGAGCGCATTCCTCGTCTCGGTCAGATGGGTGATATTGTCTCAGTAAAAGATGGTTATGCACGTAATTTTCTTTTGCCTCAAGGAAAAGCTTTACGCGCGAATGAAGATAATAAAAAACATTTTGAAATACAGCGCACACAACTTGAAGCACGCAATCTTGAACGCAAAAGCGAAGCACAGGAAGTTGCTGAAAAGCTTGATGGTAAATCATTTATTGCCGTTCGTTCAGCCGGTGAAACAGGGCAGCTTTACGGATCTGTATCAACGCGTGATATTTCTGAAATTATAACAAGTGAAGGTTTTTCTATTGGACGTAATCAGGTTGAACTTAATCATCCAATAAAAACCATCGGCCTTCATACCATCACTCTTAGTCTGCATCCTGAAGTTCAAATTTCTGTGATTATTAATGTTGCGCGTTCAGCGAGTGAAGCACAACGTCAAGCAGAAGGTGAAAATTTAACCTCTGCTGAAGCAATATATGATATTCAGAAAGAAACGGATGAAGAAAAAAAAGAAGACTTGTTAATAGAAGAAAATGATACAAACAACAATTAATAAGCAAAGTTTAATTGTTTTCTATATCGTTTAATAACTTAATATGTTATAAAAGCACTCAGCCTAAAAAGTTGAGTGTTTTATTATTTTATCATAAAAAAATTCTATTTTTATGGGAAGGTGATGTTTAGCATATTATGTAAAAACAGCCCATACTAAAGACCATGCCCACAGTAAGCAAAAATATTTACACACGTTATTTTGTTATAAAAATGAAAAATTACCTCTTCCCTACTTTTAAAAAGAAGAGAGGTTGTACACAGTGGTAGTTCAATCACATCCTGTTATCTAAAATAAAAAAGTTATTTTACCTGTAACAATATTAAATTTTGAAATCATATAATGCCAAAATATTCGAGACATGAAATTGTATTTTTTAAAATACCAAAAGTACAATTTGGAAAATTTATATACTCTCTAAAATTTCCGTACTATAAAAATAAATTATAAAGGAATAAGCTACATATAAAAACACATAAATAAATGGTGAATCAGAAATTGAACGTGCCATTTTAACTTAAAATGAAGATCTAGTCCCCTATCTTTTTAAGATGCAGTGTTTAATTGATTGCTTAAAATAGCGAAAGATGAGATTTTAGTGGAAAAAACTGTTATGGAAAAAGCAAGCGTTGTCAGTTTCAGTTCTTCACAAAAAGAAGACTCCTCTTCTTTTCAACAACTCCCGCATAATATTGAAGCTGAACAAGCATTGCTTGGTGCACTTCTCATCAATAATAATGCGCATGATCGCGTTTCAGATTTTCTAAAACCCGAACATTTTTTTGAACCACTTCATCAAAAAATTTATGATGTTTTATCCCAACTTATCAAAAAAGGAAAAATTGCCGACCCAGTTACCATTAAGTTCTTTATTCCTGCTGATGAAAAAATTGGTGATATCACCGTATATAATTACGTCGTTCGTTTAGCAAAAGAAGCAGTAACAATTATTAATGTGCAAGATTATGGACGGGTTATTTATGATCTTTTTATCCGGCGATCCTTAATTAATCTTGGAACTCAAGTTGTTAATACAGCCTTTGATGCTCCTGTAGATTTTACGCCATCACAACAAATTGAAACTGTTGAACATCAGTTGTTTGAATTGGCAGAAAAGGGAAAGTATGGAGGAGGATTTGAAAATTTCAACGAAGCTATCAAAAAAGCTGTTGATATGGCAAGTGCTGCCAAACAGCGTTCTTCACACTTATCAGGGATAGCTACCCATATAAAAACACTTGATGAAAAGATGGGCGGATTACAAGCATCAGACTTAATTATCCTTGCTGGACGCCCCGGTATGGGAAAAACATCACTGGCTACCAATATTGCCTTTAATATTGCTAATGCCTGCAATCGTGATAACAAAACACAAGGAAATGAGGGAGGTATTGTTGGATTTTTTTCATTGGAAATGTCATCAGAACAACTTGCAACCCGTATTATTTCCGAACAAACAGAGGTTTCTTCTTCTGACATCCGACGGGGAAATATTTCAGAAGAGCAATTTACAAAAATCATTCGTGCCATGAATCGCTTACAAAAAGCACCGCTTTATATTGATCAAACTGGTGGGATATCAATCGGACAACTGGCTGCACGTGCACGACGTCTCAAACGACAACATGGTTTGGATGTCTTGTTTATTGACTATATTCAGCTCATGACAAGCGGTTCAAAGCGTTCATCAGAAAATCGTGTTCAGGAAATTACAGAAATTACTACAGGATTAAAAGCATTAGCAAAAGAATTGAATATTCCTATCATCGCTCTTTCACAACTTTCGCGTCAAGTGGAAAACAGAACAGATAAACGGCCACAACTCTCAGATTTACGTGAATCTGGTTCGATTGAGCAAGATGCAGACATTGTCCTTTTTGTCTATCGTGAAGAATATTATTTCAAAAATGAAGAACCCAAATTGGGCACTCTTGAACATCAGAGATGGCAAGATGAAATGGATAAAATTATGGGGAAAGCTGATGTTATTGTTGCAAAACAACGTCATGGCCCCACAGGAACCGTTCCTCTTGCTTTTCAAGCTGATTACACACGCTTTAGCGATTTGGCAGATAGCAATTATCTTCCAGAACAAATTGGTTAAATCATCATGGCACGCAATCGTGTTCAATTTATCTGCCAAAATTGCGGCACCATCCATTCACGTTGGGCTGGGAAATGTAGCTCCTGTGGCGAATGGAATTCTTTGATCGAAGAAAATGTGCATGGTGGTATTGGCACTGGTCCAATGCAAAATGTTCGCAAAGGACGCATAGTTCCTCTTACATCCCTTGCTGAAAACCTTCAAGATGCTCCACGTATCTATTCTGGTATTGCTGAACTTGATCGTGTTACCGGTGGAGGCTTTGTCCGTGGATCCGCACTCCTTGTTGGTGGCGATCCTGGTATTGGTAAATCAACATTGCTCACACAAACAGCTGCTGCTTTGTCGCGAAAAGGATACAATGTCGTCTATGTTTCAGGGGAAGAAGCTATTGCACAAATCTGTCTGCGTGCACAAAGGCTTGGGGCTGCCAATACAGAAGTTAAGCTTGCTGCCGAAACGAATGTTGAAGATATTCTTGCAACCTTAAGTGAATATAAAAACCTCGATATGGTTATTATCGATTCCATTCAAACTCTATGGTCAGATGCTGCAGATTCAGCACCTGGAACCGTCACACAAGTGCGTATTGGTGCTCAAGCCATGATCCGCTTTGCAAAAAAAACAGGAGCAGCTGTTGTCCTTGTTGGCCATGTGACAAAAGATGGGCAAATTGCAGGACCTCGCGTTGTCGAACATATGGTTGATGGTGTTCTCTATTTTGAAGGTGAAGGAGGACAGCATTATCGCATCCTGCGAACTGTAAAAAACCGCTTTGGACCGACGCATGAAATTGGTGTTTTCGAAATGTCTGATAAAGGATTACAAGAAGTCATCAATCCATCCGAACTATTTTTAGGTGAGCGAAATGAAAAAGCACCAGGATCTGCTGTTTTCGCAGGATTGGAAGGAACTCGTCCGATATTAGTAGAAATTCAAGCACTTGTGGCTCCCACTTCGCTTGGAACACCACGACGCGCTGTTGTGGGATGGGATGGAAATCGTCTTTCAATGATTCTTGCTGTTTTAGAAGCCCATTGTGGTATCCGTTTTGGACAACATGATGTCTATCTTAATGTTGCAGGCGGATATCGCATATCAGAACCCGCGGCGGACTTAGCCGTTGCAGCCGCTTTGGTATCTTCTCTTACAAACATTCCTCTCCCAGCGGATTTCGTCTATTTTGGTGAAATCAGCCTTTCGGGTGCTACCCGCACTGTTGCACATTCAGCACAACGCATCAATGAAGCAAAAAAACTTGGCTTTCAAGGAGCTGTGCACCCCACGACAACAAGCAAAACAATAAAATTGCTCAATTTTCAACAAAAAACATTCTCCGATCTTCCTGAGCTGGTTGCTGCCCTTACCGCAGGTAAAAAATCTGCCGCCCCATACACATGATAATAATATAGAAAAAACTCTATAAAATACAAAAGACGCTTGCTATAAGAATAAAAAATGACATAACAAGAAACGTATTTGTATATTAACTTATAAGAACACAACTTTATGTATAAGGAACAAACAAATGATCATAACAGTCCTTGATGGAATTGTCGTAGCGGTCATCCTGTTGTCCGCTTTTCTTGCTATGCTTAGAGGGTTTTCGCGTGAAGTATTTTCGTTGGTTTCTTGGGCAATTGCTGCTGTTGCTACACTGTTTTTATTCAAACCTGTCTTGCCATTTTTTGAGCAATATCTCTCTAATAAAACGATTGCATTAATCACAACATTGGTTACGATTTTTATTATTGTTCTCATTATTACTTCAATCATTACAATGAAAATCTCCGATTTTATTATTGATAGTCGAATTGGTATCCTTGACCGCACTATTGGTTTTGTTTTTGGAACACTTCGCGGTTTATTCATCGTGGTCATCGGTATGTTGCTTCTTAATGCACTTATTAAACCAGAAAACCAAGCAAATTGGCTAAAAAATGCCAGAACAAAACCCATCTTAGATTCATTGGGGCAAAAAGTTTGGGAAAGACTTCCTAAAAACCTCGATATTGTGCTTGAAAAAGCAGAAAAAATCTTCAAAAAAGATGATGCTCCCACACAGAATAAGTACTCTCATGAAAAGCTTATTCAGCAAAATAAGGAATAGTTTATCATGAGCCTAAAGTTCCAAATAATGTGTAAGAGTAATATGGTTATTCCTCATAGTACAATTGAAAGAATATAATGACACAAAGCGACATTTCCTGTCAGGATTTTTTATTGGATGATGATACTCTTCATGAAGAATGTGGAGTTTTTGGTATTCTTGGGCATGAAGATGCCGCAACATTAACAGCTCTCGGGCTTCATGCGCTTCAACATCGTGGACAAGAAGCTGCTGGAATTGTTTCTTATCATAATAAAATGTTTCATCAAGAAAAGCATCTAGGTCTTGTTGGTGATCACTATACAAATCCCGTAACACTTGCTCGTTTACCGGGAAATCGTGCTATCGGCCATACCCGTTATTCAACAACTGGGGAAGTAGCATTACGCAACGTTCAGCCTCTTTTTGCTGAATTAAAAGCTGGAGGTATTGCTATTGCCCATAATGGTAATCTCACCAATGGTCTTACATTACGCCGTGAACTCATTGCATCAGGCGCTATTTGCCAATCAACATCGGATTCAGAAGTTTTTCTCCATCTTATTGCTCGTTCACGTCATGAATCCTCTTCTGATCGTTTTGTTGATGCTATTCGGCAAGTAGAAGGTGGATATGCCATGTTAGCACTCACACGCACCAAGCTTATTGCTGCACGCGATCCCACAGGTATTCGGCCTCTGGTGATGGGAGAGCTTGATGGTAAACCAATTTTTTGTTCTGAAACCTGTGCTCTTGATATTATTGGAGCAAAATATGTACGCGATGTCAAAAATGGGGAAATTATCATCTGTGAAATACAAAAAAATGGCGAAATTACGAAAAAGATTATAAAACCAGAGAGTGAGAAACCCGAAAAAATTTGCCTTTTTGAATATGTGTATTTTGCACGTCCTGATTCAATTGTTGGAGGGCGTAATGTTTATACGGTACGTAAAAATATGGGAATCCGTTTGGCACAAGAAGCACCTTGTGAGGGTGATGTTGTGGTTCCCATTCCAGATGGTGGAACACCTGCCGCAATTGGTTATGCACAAGAAATTGGAATTCCTTTTGAACTTGGTATTATTCGCAATCATTATGTTGGCCGCACTTTTATCGAACCAACACAGCAAATTCGTGCTTTTGGTGTAAAATTAAAGCATTCAGCAAATCGTTCTGTTATCAAAGGAAAACGTGTTATTTTGGTTGATGATTCTATTGTGCGTGGAACAACCTCCCTCAAAATTGTACGAATGCTCCGTGATGCAGGAGCAAAAGAAGTTCATATGCGCATTTCTAGCCCCATGATTTTTTATCCTGATTTTTATGGTATTGATACACCCAATGTTGAAAGCTTATTGGCTAATCAATATCCAGACTTAAAATCTATGTGTCATTTTGTTGGAGCTGACTCATTAGAGTTCCTTTCCACCGATGGTCTGTATCTTGCTGTGTTAGGTGAAAAACGAAATAATTCTGATCCACAATTTACTGACCATTATTTTACTGGACACTATCCTACACATTTGGTTGATCAAGAAAACATTCCTCAAATTCATCGATTGTCTGTCTTGAAAACAAGAAATTAATGATGACACAATTTGATTTTAGTCTTGTTGGTCGTGTTGCACTTGTTACAGGTGCTTCAAGAGGCATTGGCTACCATTTAGCTTTAGAGCTCGCAGCACGTGGTGCTCATATTATCGCCCTTGCACGTACGGTTAGTGGCCTTACTGAACTGGATAATCAAATCCGAAAAAAAGGCGCTCATGCAACACTCGTCCCACTCGATTTACATCATATGGATAACATTGATACTCTTGCTGTTTCAATTGCTAAACGCTGGCAAAAACTCGATATTATGGTTGCAAATGCAGGAATTCTTGGAACACTCTCACCAATAGCACATACCGAAAATACGGTATTTGAAGATGTTTTTCAAATAAACCTCTTCAGCCAATGGCGCTTAATGAAAGCTGTTGAACCTTTATTGCGTAAATCTGATGCTGGACGAGCAATTCTGTTATCTTCAAGCGTTGCTCATATTGCACGCACTTTCTGGGGGCCGTATGCAGCCTCTAAAGCTGCTTTAGAAATCATTGCTCGTTGCTGGGCAGAAGAGTTAAAGCAAACTCCTATTAAAATTAATTGTGTTGACCCTGGTGCAACACGCACTGCTATGCGTGCACAAGCTATGCCTGGTGAGGATCCTCAAACACTCCCTGCACCACAAGAAGTCGCTGCAAAGATAGTCCATTTATCCTCACCTGATTTGAAAGAAACAGGCAAACTCTTTAATGTCCGTAAAAATCGATTTATGAATTATCATATCCCTGATTAAGGCAACGGATTTGTTTGTAAGAATAATTCGTCTTTCTGTAACTTCAACAAATGTTGCAAATACAATTGAAACTTTTTCTCACTAAAAAGTACTCGCTTGCATGCCATAAAAAATTATAAAAAATAATATGCTTTCTATGAAAAATTTAGAAAATCTTGCTGTTGCAATTGCTAAACACTGGAAAAAATCGATATTATGGTTGTAAATGCGAAAGAAAGTACCACATTAAAAGCCAATAAATAAAAATGATGGTGCCAGCTCGTATTTTTATAAGTGTAAAGACAATAGTATAAAATAGATCTGGTATGATACCCTTTACTATCTTCGCTGTAAAATGAGATTGGAAGCAACAAAAAAGGCTTCTTTAAAGTAATTCCATAAATGAGCAATATAATGACCCATTACTCTCTTTAAGGAATCTGCGCTCATTAATTATAGACAGAGAATAGAAGGAATTAACCTCAATTAAATTTCTCTGTACTTCTACCGTTCTTGCTAAAATAAACAAAGCTCTATGATTCTTGAATAGCTTTAGCGTCGTTGTTTTTTTCTTCTAAAGCAGCCCGTTTATTATAAGCCATAAAACTACAGGGGAGAAAAATCATATAGCCAACAGCTGTGACCAATAAAGTATACCATGTATAGGTTGCAATAAAGCCTACATAAATAACAATTCCTAACATGCATGGTACAACGACATCACGTCTTAGATTTTGATCAATTGTTTTTGCATTCCATACTGGTAAACGACTGACCAAAAGAAATGCAATAATTACCGTATAAAGGCTAAAAAATAATGCCCAACCCCAACTTGGTACCAAACCAAGAGCTCCCAGATACATAGGTAATAAAAGCAATAATGCCCCTGCTGGGGCAGGAACACCAACAAAATAACTTTCCTGCCATTTTGGTATATCAGCATTATCTAACATGACATTAAAACGTGCTAATCGCAAACAACAAGCAACACAATAAACAAGTGCTGCTACCCACCCTACTTGATGCGCTTGCGTTAAAATAAAGGAATAAACAATAAGTGCAGGTGCAACACCAAAATTAATTACATCAGCAAGAGAATCCATCTGCGCACCAAAAGACGAACTCCCATCTATCAAACGAGCAATACGACCATCCGTGCCATCTAAAATTGCCGCTAAAAGCACCATTAAAATAGCTCCCTCATAGCGATTATCGAAAGCCAAACGAATACTACTCATCCCTGCACAAATCGCCAAAATAGTTATAATATTGGGGATGATATAGCGCATTGGGGTAGGTGAGCGCCACCGATTGGCAACATCATCATGTTGTCCCTCAGGATTAAATGAAGAAAATAGCGAAAAGTTTTTCATTGTTCATCCTAATCAAATCTGAAGTCAATTGTAGCACTCTTTTCATCAAAAGAACCTAAAATTGTTTCTCCCGCAATTGCTGTTTGGCCAACTGCAACACGTAATTTCACTGTAGTTGGTACATAAATGTCAAGGCGAGAACCAAAACGAATCAAACCAAATCGTTCTCCAACTGTAACGGAATTATTCTCTTTTGCCCAACAAACAATCCGGCGCGCAATCATTCCGGCGATCTGTACCATGCCAATTTTACCATGTTTGCTGTCAATCACCATTCCATTACGCTCATTAAATCGACTCGCTTTATCAAGCTCAGCATTGGCAAAACTACCTGGACGATAAACTATAGACTCTATAGTACCATTTATGGGAATACGATTGATATGACATGAAAAAATATCCATAAACACAGAAATCCGGATCATTTCTTCTTTACCTAATCCCAATTCTTCAGGTGGAACACATGCTTCAACGCATGAGATGCGCCCATCAGCAGGAGACATAACCCAATTGGAATTCAAAGGAATCACACGATCTGGATCACGAAAAAAATATATGCACCAAATAGTGAGAACAAGACCACACCAAAACAATGGATTCCATAGCCAACCAAGAAAGAGAGAAATAATAAAAAACGCAACAATAAAAGGATAGCCCTCTTTATGAATTGGCGTAAAACTCTTATGGATAGATTGTAAAATACTCATATAATTTCCTATTCATCGTATAACTTAACTAAGTCATAAATCCTTTTGTTCCTCCTTATTCCTTTCTGTACTGAACCAATCACTCCATATAAAGTTATAAATTACATTTTGCGCAGCTTATTTTTTACGATTAACAACGCCTATTTCATCTTCTTCACGCATTTTACGTAATTTTTCTTCAGCTTGCGAGGCCTCAAGTTGTTTATTCCACATCGAAGCATATAAACCTCTCTTACGTAAAAGCTCTTTATGAGTCCCATTTTCAATAATACGACCATTTTTGAGGACCAAAATTTCATCCGCATTGATAACAGTAGAAAGACGATGGGCAATTATCAATGTTGTCCGCCCACGACTGACAATATCCAATGCTTGTTGAATTTCCTGTTCCGTAGCTGTATCAAGAGCTGCAGTTGCCTCATCGAGAATAAGAAGTGGAGGTGCTTTTAACAATGTTCGAGCGATAGCTACCCGTTGCTTTTCGCCACCTGATAGTTTGAGACCACGCTCACCTACCATAGACTGAAAACCTTCCGGAAGCATCTCAATAAATTTCGATATCTGTGCCATTTCAGCAGCTTTGCGCATCTCTTCATCTGTAGCACTTGGGCGCCCGTAGCAAATATTATAAGCAATTGTATCATTAAATAACACTGTGTCTTGGGGAACCATACCAATTGCTTCACGCAAACTTTTTTGCGTTACATCACGAATATCTTGCCCATCAATTGTGATGGAGCCTGCATTAACATCATAAAAACGAAAAAGTAATCGAGAGATTGTCGATTTACCAGCTCCTGATGGCCCAACAATTGCAACAGTTTTTCCTCTCGGAATTTCAAAATTAATATCTTTGAGAATCTGGCGAGACGGATCATAGGAAAAATTTACCTGATTAAAGCAAATGCTGCCACCATCTACTACCAATGGTTTGGCATCTACCTTATCAACGATTTCCTGCTCAACGTCTAAAAGATCAAACATAGCTTCGATATCAGTGAGTCCTTGCCGAATATCGCGATAAATTGAACCAATAAAATTTAGTGGAATAGAAAGCTGTATTAAAAGCGCATTAATAAAAACGAAATCCCCTAAAGTCTGTGTCTTATAAAACACTTCGTAAGCTGACATCAACATCAGAATAGTCATTCCAATGCCAAAAATAAGAGCCTGACCAAAATTAAGCCAGCTTAATGATGTCCAAATTTTTGTTGCTGCTTTTTCATAACTTGCCATAGAAGAATCAAATCGACGCGCTTCTAGAGTCTCATTACAAAAATATTTGACTGTTTCAAAATTCAAAAGAGAATCAACAGCACGCGTATTGGCCTCTGTATCTGCTGTATTCATCTCTTGCCGAATACGAATACGCCAATCACTCGCCTTGATTGTGAACAAAGTATAGATACTAACCATTATCACAACTATGAAGACGTAATACCACCCATAGTTGATGTAAAACACAAGTGCTGTCAGAATAAACTCTAAAACCGTTGGTACCGTATTGAGAATTGAAAATCTAACGATCGCTTCAATTCCTTTCGTACCACGCTCAATCACACGAGAAAGCCCACCAGTTCGCTTTTCTAAATGAAAGCGTAAAGATAATCCATGAATATGTACAAAAGTCTTATAAGCAAGCTGGCGAATAGCATGTTGACCAACGGTTGCAAATAGAGAATCACGTAATTGATTTAATGCAGCCTGAACAATGCGCGCAATATTATATGCCAAAACAAGCATAATGGGAACAATCCAACTGGATGAAAGCCATATTGGGAAATTAAAATTCGTATCAAGCGTATTCGTAGCATACTTAAAGAAATAGGGTACAGAGATGAGAAACAGCTTGGCGAGAATAAGGTACAAGATTGCCCATAGAACCCGCACTTTCAAATCACGGCGATCTGCGGGCCACATATAGGGCCATAAATTGTAAAGTGTGTGAAAAGTCTGACCTGTCTCTGATGATACAGTCTTTACCGTTTTGTTGCGTTTCATAAAGCCCTTACTTCTTTATCATCTCTCAAGAGGAGAGACTATAGAGCTCCCCATTGTTACTCACTGTTCCCATATTATCTCTTCTATACGCTTCCAATGAGTTCTATCTTTTAAGCGTTCAAGGTTAGACTGTTTTTAAAAAAGGAACAAGAAATAATCCTTTAGAAAGTTTATTATTTTGATCTGTATGCTCATACCATTCTGCTGCAAACAAACTCTCAATTTTAACATGGTTTTTTTTCAATTCTGCTTGAAGCCATGTTTTTGATTTACCAATCTCTTTAAGCCCTTTATCAAAAACTTCGCCATTTTGTACTAAAATGACAGACTTCTTACCTTCTTCCTTTTTAACAACAGAACAATCACCATTCGTTTCTAAATGAACAAAAGCTGCTTCATGTAAACTACAGCCTTTAATGCGCAACATTGTAATCAAATCATTGACGGTAATACCCAAATTTTTAATCTTATCCATTTGAAATACACCATCCAAAACTAATGGGACATTCTGTCCTGCAACAAGACGACGAAAAAAAACGGAATAGTGTGCAAAAAAATTAAGAAATGTAACCAATGCTTGCCAAATACATAAAACAACCAATAATTTAACAATACTAATATTGGGATTATAAATCACCCCTCCAATGATACCCCCCATTACAAAATTACTAACCAAATCAACAGGTGTCATTTGACTAAGACTACCACGCCCCGTCGTTCTTAAAATGAGTAGAAAAGCTATAAGACCTACAGCTAATTTAAGCGCAACATATCCATAACTATATACAAATTCCATTACATCCTCCCTTTTTATGAAAGCTGCTGGAATAGGAAAATTATAACCGCTTTACTTCCCACAACGTCATACGCTTACCAGTCTGTGGGTCTTTTTCGTCTTTTAAAATAACCCCCTTGGCTGCAAGCTCATCACGAATTGTATCCGCAGCTGCCCACTCTTTATTATGGATAAATTGCAGCCTTTCGGCAATGCGTTGATTAATAAATTTTGCATCAAGAGAAGCTTTTCTCATAAACAATGGGCACTCTCTATCTCTCACCCACTCTTGGCGTAAGAGCCCAAATAAACGCATCCCATTTGCGAGAGCTACAGCATCACCTGTTTTATAAAATTTTCGTAAAAAAGCAAATGCACTTGGAGTATTCAAATCATCACTGAGAGCGTTTATCAAAGAATTCTCAACCGTTTCATTGTCCTCCAGCCTCTCAGCTTCACAGCGAAGTAATTCATACCAACGATAAAGTTCGCTACTAGAGTTTGCTAAACGCTGAGCTGTCCAATTTAATGGTTCACGATAATGCGTTTGTAACATCGAAAAACGTGCAGACAAGCCAGTCCAAGTTTGCTTTATTTCATCGGTTAATGCATCATTAAATTCAAAAAAATTATTCTCTAAAACAGAACGAATCGTTATGAAATTTCCAAGGCTTTTCGACATTTTTTTACCTTCAACTTGCAAAAAACCATTATGCATCCAAAAATTAGCCATTCGTTCAGTTCCAAAAGCTGAACAACTTTGCGCAATCTCATTTTCATGATGCGGAAAAATCAAATCAAGCCCACCACCATGAATATCAAAAATATTTGCTGTTGGATCATCGCAGTGCAAACCTCCACCATAAGGTGCAAGCAGCTTTGCCATTGACATTGCTGAACATTCAATATGCCAACCTGGGCGTCCTAAAACAGAAATTCCTGCCGGCGAAGACCAACCTGGTTCTCCTGCCGCAGAGGGCTTCCATAAAACAAAATCCATTTCCCCCCTTTTATAAGCAGCAACATCAACACGCGCACCCGCTTTCATTTCATCTAACGAGCGTTTTGCAAGTTCTCCATAATGGGGATGATTTTTTATGCTACTCACAGAAAACAATATATGATTTTCAGCTTTATAGGCGTGCCCTTTTTTAACTAACTTTTCAATTAAGGCACGCATTTCATCTAAATGATCCGTTGCCCGTGGTTGACTAGTTGGCAAAAGACAGCCAAGTGCCATTGTATCTTGTTGAAATTGAGAATAAGTACGTTCCGTTAATCGACGAATAGCTTCATTAAGTGCTAACTCTGGATACTCGTGAGCTGCTCGTGCATTAATTTTATCATCTACATCAGTAATGTTACGCGCATATATAACATGGTCCTTACCATACACATGACGCAATAAACGAAATAACAGATCAAAAACAATTACAGGACGTGCATTCCCTATGTGGGCATAATCATAAACTGTCGGACCACAGACATAAAGACGCACTTTTTGGGCGTCTATCGGTGTAAAATTTTCTTTTTTACGTGTAAGCGTATTATAAAATCGCAACTTACTCATTATTATACTCCGTTAGCACTCAACTTACCGCCGCTCAGGGTGAAATTTCTCTTAAATTATCGCCATTATGCAATTTAAGCGAAAATTTTCGTATAGCTTCTGTAAAATTCTCATAACATCCCTCCCCCTTCATCTAGGCTGTATCCACCATCTGTAACAAAAACAATCTCTTTTATTTGATTGGAATATTCTATCGATAGCTCTTTTTTCTTAATGAAAAAATCATCACAGAATAAAATCTGCGATGCGTAATATCAATAGAATGTACATTCCCATGAAAAACAAATTCTATACAGAAAATTTGAAATTTTTAATTACAAAAAGCTTTATCAGAATTTGCAATATATCCCTATGGCTCTTTCCTTATCCTCTTTCATGCCCTAAATTTTATAATATAGCTGCTATTTGTAATGGTGCATAAACGACTTTATTCACGCTTATAATTGTAGAGAAGTTTATTAAAAGAAAGCAAAAAATTGATCCGTAATATATTGATAAAAATTACCTTTCTGACATTTTTCTTCGCTTTAATACCAGCCTTTGCACAACAATCACCACCCTATGAGGAAAAATTGCTACGATTAGCAGAAATTTTAGGATCTCTGCATGCTTTACAAAATTTTTGTAAGCCTCCAACAAATCAATGGTATGACTCCATGCATGCACTGATTGAAGCAGAACACCCAACACCACAAAGACGCATTTATTTTTATGAAGCGTTTAATACAGCATATCGTGCTTTTTCAGAAAGTTATCATTATTGCACACAATCAGCAATTGAAGCAAATCAAAGATATATTAAAGAAGGAAGAGCCTTATCCGAAAGCCTTCTTATGCATTATAACAATCAATCTTTACAAAAATATCAAACTATCGATTTAAGCCATTCCACTGACAAAAAATGAATAAATTCATAAGCCGCTTCTGCTATACATATAGTCATTTTCAAAGAATAATTGGCAATATGTCTTTAACTTCATCTGATAAAATTACCATGCGAGCCCTTTGCAATAAATAAAGCTATTTTGTAAAATCCATCAACTTTATTTGGCTAAACCAAAGATTCTATAAATTTAACAGGCTCACCTTGCGAAGGTGTAACAATTTCACCTTCCCACATAACACGCTTGCCGCGAATGATGGTCCCAACAGGCCAGCCTTTAACCTTTTGACCATCATAAGGTGTCCAACCTGCGCGCGAACCAATCAATGCATTGGTAATTATTTCTTCTCGCTTTAAATCAACGATAGTTAAATCAGCATCATAGCCAACAGCAATGCGTCCCTTACAACTTATACCAAAAATGCGGCTAGGACCATGCGAGGTAAGATCAATAAAACGTTCAAGAGACATTTTTCCTGCATTTACATGCGTTAGCATAATTGCCGCTGTTGTTTGCACACCTGTCATCCCTGGAGGTGAAGCGGGATAAGGTTGATGCTTTTCTTCAAGCGTATGAGGTGCATGATCAGAACCTAATACATCAACAATACCTTGCTGCACACCATACCAAAGAGCTTCACGATGACGGCTCTCACGGATCGGTGGATTCATTTGAATTAATGTACCAAAGCGTTGATAATCATGAACCGTTAAAGTCAAATGGTGCTGTGTAACTTCAATTGTTGCCACATCTTTGTGCTTTTTTAGAAAATCAATTTCTTCTGCTGTAGAGAGATGTAACACATGAATACGTGCCTTTGTTTCATGTGCAATTTTCACCAAGCGTTGTGTACATTTTAATGCGGCAACCTCATCACGCCAAACTGGGTGCGATGATGCATCCCCTTCAATCCGTAATATTTTACGCTCTCTAAGCCTTTCTTCATCTTCAGAATGAAAAGCCACACGACGGCGCGTATTTTTCAAAATAAGACGCACACTTTCATCATCATCTACCAAAAGATTGCCGGTAGAAGATCCCATGAAGACTTTAATTCCAGCAGCGCCTGGCAATCTTTCTAACTCAGAAAGTTCATGGGCATTTTCACGTGTTCCTCCAACCCAAAATGCAAAATCACAATGCATCCTATGAAAGCCGCGTTTCACCTTATCAGCTAGAGCCTCTTCCGATGTGGTTAATGGATTGGTATTAGGCATTTCAAATACCGCCGTCACTCCCCCTAACACCGCAGAATAGGAGCCACTTTCTAAATCTTCTTTATGTTCGTTGCCCGGCTCGCGAAAATGAACTTGACTATCAATAATTCCTGGCAAAATATGCAGCCCTGTACAATCAATCACTTCTCCAGCAGATGCGCATGTAAGGTCACCAATTTCAGCAATACGGCCATTTGTAATACCAATATCACGTTGAATCTTTCCATCATGATTTACAACCGTTGCGCCTTTTAAAATTGTATCAAATGTTTTAAACATAGCCGTACTCCTCACATATCCTTTCTTTATCGATTATGTAACTTTGGGCAGAAAGGCAAGAACCATGATTCAAAAACAAAATGCTACTCTCTTAAAAAACCGTAGAATTATTAAAGTTACTGGTCAAGAAGCAACAGATTTTCTACAAGTTCTTTTCACAACAGATATAACCAAAATCGGCCCACAAGAAATTTTTCCTGGAGCGCTTTTATCCCCACAAGGAAAAGTTATTGCTGATTTTCTTATCGGCAAAAGAGATGATGATTATCTGATTGATATCGTTGTCTCTCTGGCTGATACCTTTTACAAGCGCCTGCTCCTTTATAAACTGCATAAAAAAGTAGAAATTACAGAACCATTCCAAGAACTTGTTACAGTTTCTTGGAATAATGAATCAGATACTTTAGATTTTGATTCAAGTTTTATTGATAAACGCTTTCCACAAAAAGAAAAAATAATACGGACATACGGAACAACACCTTTTTTAGCCTCAGAATGTTGTGATACTTGGAATCGACTGCGTGTGCATTATGCAATCACAGAAAGTGGTCAAGATTATGAAATAGGTAAAGTCTTTCCCCATGATATTAATTATGATCAAATTAATGGACTCGCCTTTAATAAAGGATGTTATATCGGACAAGAAATCGTTTCACGAATGCATCACCGCCACACAGTGCGCCGTCGTGTTTTGATTGTAAAAAGCCAACATGCATTAACTCCAAGTTCCAGCGTTATAGCAGGAACAAAAATTCTTGGTTATTTGGGAACATGTGCTGAAAATGAAGCTCTCGTTTTAACCCGTCTTGACCATGTTAAGAATGCTATGGATAATAATATTCCATTTACAGTAAAAGATGTTCCCGTTACCATAAGCATTGCTAAAAATATGAATTTTACCTTCCCTGAAAGCACTATGGAAACGCACTGATGGCTAAAGCTGAATTATCAAAAAAAAGGAGAAGCACGTGCTTGGCAAAGAATGCTTTCTGGTCGGCGACTTGACCTCCTAAATCCTTCTCCTTTTGATATTGAAATTGAAGATATTGCCCATGGGCTTGCCCGCGTTGCGCGTTGGAATGGTCAAACACAAGGAGAGCATGCCTATTCTGTTGCACAACATTCACTTTTGGTAGAACAAATATTTCAAAAGCTTTGTCCGCAATCGCATAGTAATGATTGTCTATGTGCTCTCTTTCATGATGCACCAGAATATGTCATCGGTGATATTATTTCGCCTTTTAAAGCTGTCATCGGAAAACAATATGAACTCATCGAAAAACGTATACAAGATGCTATCCATATGCGCTTTTCTCTCCCAGTTAATCCCTCGCAAAAACTCGTGAAAAAAATCAAACAAGCTGATCGTATTGCTGCATTCTACGAAGCTATTACACTTGCTGGATTTAATAAAGAAGAAGCTCTTCGCTATTTTGGTTCTCCCAATAATATTTTATGCGATGATCTTAATTTGCAGCCATATTCTACACAACAAATTGAAAATGCCTTTTTAAGGCGCTTTAACGACCTTGATGCTCAGAGAGCACACTAATGCTCCTTGTAGCATTTATCATTTTAGTTAAAAAGTGAATATATGGAACCTCCACCTTCTTGTCAAAACAGCTCTTTGAGAGCAACCATAACAAAGAATAAATTTCTTTTGTTCTCTTCATTATCAAAGCTGATCACCAATACCGCTTGCTTTAAGATTTTCACATTAAACTGGATTTATTTTAGTTTATAAACTTCTCTGTCTGCTGGAAAAGCACGTGATGTGACATCCTCTGCATAATTCTTGATAGCTGTCTCCATTGCTTGTTCAAGAGCACCATAACGACGAACAAATTTGGGCACGTGAGCGCCATAGCCCAACATATCTTCCATAACCAATATTTGTCCATCACATTGACTGGATGCACCAATACCAATAGTTGGGATAGAAAGTTTTTCTGTAAGCTTTATTGCTAGAGGCTCGACAACTCCTTCTATAACAACAGCAAAAGCACCGGCTTCTTCAATCGCCGCCCCATCGTCTTCAATTCTTTGCCAATCGCTCTGTTTGCATCCCTGTGTCTTGAAACCACCAAAATGATTCACCGCCTGTGGCGTAAGGCCTATATGCGCCATGACTGGAATGCCTCGTTTAGATAAAAAATCTATTGTTTCTGCTATATAAATACCACCTTCAAGCTTAACTGCCCCACATCCTGTTTGTGCAAGAACACGCGACGCATTCAAAAAGGCTTGTTCTGGACTTTTTTCATAAGAACCAAAAGGCATATCAACAACAATAAGCGCCTTTTGAGAACCACGCATCACTGCTTGCCCATGCAAAATCATCATATCTAAATTAACAGGAAGTGTTGTCTCAAATCCATATACCACCATACCAACACTATCACCAACCAAAAGTATATCACAATAGGGATCAGCAATCCGTGCAGTATAAGCCTGATAAGCTGTGAGCGAAACTATCGGCTGTTGCCCTTTTCTTGAGCGTATTTCAGCAGAAGTTATACGCTTTACGGTTTTAGTATGTATACTCATTTTTCAGCCTTCTCTTGCAATATGTATTGATCAATAAGCCTCACAGCACCAAAGCGAACTGTGAGCAATAAAACTGCAGGTTTTTCTAATTTTCCTTTAACGCTGCACAAAGTTTCCATATCCCGTAAATCTATGGATTCAACAATCGCACGTGATTCCTGTTGTAAAATATTGCGAACAATTTTGCATAATTTCTCAACAGATCGCTCGCCTTGGCTATAAAGTCTTTCAGCAGTTTTACCACTTTCAGGAATAATTTTTGCTGCTTTACGATCTTCTAATGTTAAAAGTTTATTCCGTGAAGAACACGCTACACCATCTGCTTCACGTAAAATGGGCACACCAATAATTTCAATAGGAAAAGCCAAATCTTCAACCATCCGTCGAATAATCGAGATTTGTTGAAAATCTTTTTCTCCAAAAAAAGCCTTATCCGGTTGAACAATATTAAAAAGTTTAGCAACAACACTGGTCACACCACAAAAATGCCTAGGACGTAATTTTCCGATTAATATGCGTGATAGTTTTTCTACCTTCACAATTGTCTCATTTCCTCGTGGCCACATCTCATCGGTAGTAGGTGCAAAAGCATATTCAACACCTGCTTTTTTCAATAAAGCACAATCACCCTGCAAATCTCTTGGATATTTATCAAAATCTTCATGGGGACCAAATTGCTTCGGATTGACAAAAATAGAAACCACAATGCAATCACACATTGCTTTTGCTTGCTGTACTAATGCGAGGTGGCCTTCATGTAATGCTCCCATAGTGGGAACCAACCCAATCGAAAACCCTAAACGTCGTTCTTCGGTGATATATTGACGTACTTCAGCAATCGTTTTTAAAATTCGCATTTTCATATTCTCTTTAATATTTATTAAATTAACAAGTTAAAGCTTGCACACGAAATCGCCGTTCAAATAATTGTATCAAATTCATGCGCACCATTGGTTGTTTTATATCTCGTGGTTCCCAGACATGGCGCATTAAAAAAAAGCCTGTTAAAATAAAACCATTTATTATGTCACTAAAATCTACAGGACGAATCGTTCTTCGCACAAGAAACTGAGGAAGAGTGAGAAGTTTTTCTTTCCAAGGACGCCCTGCTTGCTCACAAACAGCCCGTCCCGATTTTGGTGAGACATAGATAAGTCTTTCTAAGCTTCCTGTTGCAGCACAATGAGATAAATCAAGACCAAAACCAAGCTCCTCAAGCAGCCGCATTTCAAAACGTACAAGCAATTCTGCAATGACAGATGGTTCATCAAAATGCTGTATAAAAAGATGTAACAGATCATATAAAATGGGATGTGGATCACGCTCAGGAAGAAGACGCAAATGAAAAGCCAATAACTGCAAAGCATACAGTGCTTCTGGTAAAATTATTAATCGTGCTGCATGTAAATCAATCGCTTCAAGGCGAAAGAGTCCCAAATGTTCGTCTAAACGTGCCCACCATTCAGCCTCAACAAAATTGCCAGGTTGAAGAAGAGCTGCCATACGACGCGAACGCCCCCCTTTTACCACCCCCATATAACGACCATGCTGACGTGTCATAATTTCAAGAATAACACTTGTTTCACCATATTGGCGTGTACCAAGGATAATGGCTTGCTCTTTCCATTTCATTTTATTTTAGAAAATCCAATCCCATTTCACGATAACGTTCCGGATCACTGTCCCAATTATCACGCACTTTCACAAAGAGAAAAAGATGAACTTTTTGATCCATGATTTCCATTAATTCTTTACGTGCTGCTTGACCAATCGCTTTAATTGTATCGCCTTTTGATCCTAAAACTATTTTCTTCTGGCTATCACGTTCTACATAAATAACTTGGTTAATTTTAACGGAACCATCTGAACGCTCTTCCCAGCTCTCCGTTTCAACTGTTGAAGAATAAGGGAGTTCGTCATGAAGGCGAAGAAAAAGTTTTTCGCGCGTAATCTCAGCAGCAAGATGACGCATAGGCATATCCGAAATTTGATCTTCTGGATAATACCATGGTCCCTCCTGCATCATGTCACTCAACGCATGAAGCAAATCCTTACAACCAGAACCATTTAGAGCGGAAATCATAAATGTCTGCAAAAATTTCACATGCTCATTTATTTTGGCAGTTAACGCTAAGAGAGACTCTTTTGCAATTGTATCAATCTTATTAAGGACGAGAATCTTATCTTGTTTAATATTCTTTACAATATCTAACATTGTATAAACGTCATCCGAAAGACCATTTTGAACATCAATCAAAACTAAAAGAACATCAGCCCCCTTAACACTCCCCCAAGCAGTAGATACCATCGCGCGCTCTAACCGCTTATGAGGACGAAAAACACCTGGTGTGTCAACCAACACGATTTGCGTATTATCATGAATGACAATACCGCGGATTAAAGTTCGTGTTGTTTGTACCTTATGCGTTACAATTGAAACCTTTGTCCCAACTAACTGATTTACTAATGTCGATTTGCCAGCATTTGGCATCCCAATAAGTACAACAAAACCAGAACGCGTTTTCATAACGTCATCCATGATTACTTTTTCCCATTGTTTCCCATATTCCTTCTCGTCGTAAAACTTTTTCAGCTGCCATTCTTTCGGCAGATCTTTTAGAACTGCCCTGCCCAATCTCTGGAGCAAAACCAACAATGCTTACCTCTACCATAAAAACAGGATCATGATCTGGACCCGAACGCTTTATAACGCGATAATGTGGTTGTGCATTACCCTGCATATGAGCCCATTCCTGTAACTCTGTTTTTGCATCACGCCGACCAGCATCCATTTCTTTTGCTCGGCTTTGCCAATATCTTTGAATAAAGGGGCGAACGCTCTCCAATCCTCCATCTAGATAGATCACAGCAATTAAAGCTTCTACCACATCAGCATGCATATTGATGAGTCGGCGCCCCTCGAAATTTCTCATCTCAAAACCAACATGGATCATATGAGGCAACCCCATTTCTCGCGCAACATCGGCACATGCATGTGCATTCACCAAACCATTGAGGCGCACCGATAATTCGCCTTCACTTGCCTGTGGGAAAAATTGATAGAGCATTTCTGCAATCAAAAGCCCCAGAACCCGATCTCCTAGAAATTCCAACCGCTCATAATTCCCTTGTTCCGAATCTTGGACACTAGAATGTGTTAATGCTCTTTTTAACCTCTCTTCATCTTTAAAGCGATGCCCCGTCAGCTTCTCAAGCTGATCAATTATTGGACGCTTCATTATTGTTTCCTTGTTTGATAAGCGGCAAATCATGAACAGTATTGATGAAAGAAAACAAACGATTCCAACGTACATCTAATGGCCAACGCCAAAGCTGCCAAGCACTTGAACCATTACTAATAGAGAAAAAAATCACACTTGCTCGACCAACCAGATTCTCCTCTGGAACATAACCTACATCCAAACGACTATCGTCTGAATTATCGCGATTGTCGCCCATCATAAAATAATGACCTGCTGGAACTTCAAAGACTTCTGTATCATCAACTTTTGGAATAAAAGCTAAATCAAGTGTATCATAGCTCACACCATTGGGCAGTGTCTCACGATAGACGTCAACAGGGTCATTAACCTCCGTTATATCAGAATTATCAATCTTCCCCATAAAATGACGTGAAACAGCCTCGTCATTAATATAAAGAACACTTTGACGCACTTGTATACGATCACCTGGTAATCCAATAACACGTTTTATATAATCAATCTTTGGATTACTTGGTAAACGAAAAACAGCAACATCGCCACGCTGAGGCTGAGATGCCCAAATCCGCCCCGAAAAAAGAGGGGGAGAAAAAGGAATAGAAAAACGAGAATAGCCATATGCATATTTTGAAACAAACAGATAATCGCCTACAAGTAAGGTAGGACGCATAGAACCGGAAGGAATACTAAAAGGCTGAAAAAAAAGTGTACGAATAAGCGCTGCTAACAATAGAGCCTGTATCAAAACCCAAATGAATTCAAGAATTCCACCTTTTTCTTCCTTTTGACGCATTTTCTCTTTCTCAATCATTATAGACACCCTTCCCATTACAGATATAATTCATCTTTTATCATAATGTTCAAATAACAAAAGTACAATCTCCCACAATATCTATTCACGTGGAAGTGCTTCAATAATAACAAATGCTTGCGCCCAAGGAAAATCATCCGTTATACTTAAATGAATGATAGCTTCATAAGAAAGAGGCAGTAATTTTTGTAAGCGCATTTGCGCACAACCTGTTAGTTTCATGATTGGCTTTCCGGATGGTAAATTTTCCACTCCCATACCTTTCCAGCTTACACCGCAAGCAATACCTGTTCCTAAAGCCTTAGCACATGCTTCTTTGGCAGCAAATCTTTTGGCATAAGAAGAAGATCTTTTTTGAAGACTTTCAGATTTGATCTGTTCAATATCAGTAAAAATGCGTTGAACAAAACGATCGCCATAACGAATCAACATTTTTTCGATGCGTCTTATATCAACAAGATCATTCCCAATACCGATGATCATAAGGTATCATCCGTTTTTTTTTGCCACATACGGTTTTTGTTTATAATCTTTTGATATCGCTTCTTTTGAAAACGGGAAATTGCTCTATAAACACCTATATAAGATAAGCTACCCCAAATAGCCCCCAAAAGGGTGCCACCTAAAATCATTGGTCTCATGATTGAATCCCATGCTCCCTTGAAGAGTAGAGAGATATTTGAAAGTGTCAAACCATCAAAGAGGGTGCGAATTTGCGAAAGAGAAGTCTCATTTACATTGCTAAAAAGTGATAGAAAGAAATAACCGATTTTATAATCAGCTATAACAATGAGCAAGAATGTCAGTGGATTAGAAAAAATCGTTCCAATAATTGCTGCTGCAAAATTTGCCCGTAAAACCCAAGAAAAAAATATTGCCAAAAGAATATGCATGCCAAAGAGAGGCGAACAAGCTAGAAAAATGCCTATGGCAAACCCCAATGCAACTTCATGCGGTGTTGCTGATATACGCAAAATACGTTTACGTATGTAGCAAAATGAGCGAGAAAATGAACGACGTGGCCATAACCAAAGCCGAACACGCTTTATAAAATCTACTGGTTCTCGACGACGAAAAAGCATATGCCTCTCAGTATACATCTTGTGACAATGAAATAATTCGCATAGTTTAAATAGGTTTATCCAAGTTTTTTGCAAAAAAATAGAAAAACAATTAAATATTTCGACTCCCCGGCTTGATCGCTGGAAGTGCTGCAATTTCAGCAGGAAGTGCATCACTAGCATAAGATGCTATCTCATATTCAGCAAGTGCAATCAACGGAACTCCAACATCAACCTTACCACCAGAACGATCAACAATACATGCACTGGCTAACACATCTGCTCCTGCTGCAACCAGAGCATCAACCGTCTCACGAATGGAAAGACCTGTTGTTACAATATCTTCAACAATCACAACCCGTGCACCCTTTTTGATTTCAAAACGACGCAACTCAAATATACCATTTACACGCTCTACCCACAGAGACGGAACCCCAAGATGACGTGAAGTTTCATAGGAGGGAATAAGACCACCAATCGCGGGACCAACTACATAGTCAATTTTTCCTTCAATAGACTTTTTAATTTTTTCAGCCAATCCACAACATAACTTTTCTGTTAAATCAGCATGCATAAATACTTTCGCTTTCTGCATATAAATAGCACTATGACGACCTGATGTTAAAATAAAATGTCCTTCCAAAATAGCATCTGCTTGTTTAAAAATATTAATCACATCTTGTGTATTCATCGCGAAATCTTTCTTCTTCATCCATGAACTCGTCGTACTGCGCTAACCGAACCTGCCTCTTTTAACTGAGAAAAAATACGATTTAAATGTTTTAAATCCCAAACTTCCAAATCAAGCATAACTTCTGTAAAATCTGGTGCTGTATGAATAAAAGATAAATTTTGTATATTGGCATCATTGGCAGAAATGACTTGAGTAATTTCAGCTAAAGAACCAGGGCTATTAACAGCCAAAATATTAATCCTAGCTGGGAAACGTTCATTCATTTGGGCATCAATATCCCAGCGAACATCAATCCATCGTTCTGGCTGATCATCATATGCCATCAAAGCCGAAGATTGTATCGGATAAATAACAATTCCAGCACCGGGTTGCATAATACCAACAATCCGATCCCCCGGAACAGCACCTTCAGGAGAAAACTGTACAGGAATATCACCATGAGTTCCCCGAATAGGTAATGCTTTGGATTGATGTTTCTGTGCAGTTGCATCCTTTTCATTTTCTGGAACTTTAAAAATCATACCTTGAGCATTTTCAATATTAAACCAACCTTCTTCTCCAGGCTTAAAAGATGACTTTTGTACGACACGGTGATCTTGATAATCAGGATAAATTGCTTTAATTACATCAGCAGAGGGTAACTCACCACGTCCTACAGCAGCCAATACATCTTCTACATCTTTGCGTGCTAAACGTGGTAAGACTTGTTTGAGAGCGTCTTTTGAAAATTGTTTTCCTACATACTCAAATGAACGCTCAAGTATACGATATCCAAGACCAGAATATTGCTTACGTACCGCTGCGCGGGTTGCGCGGCGAATGGCTGAACGTGCTTTACCTGTTACAACGAGAAACTCCCACGCAGCTGGTGGAATTTGTGCTTGTGAACGTATAATATCAACTTCATCACCATTTTTTAATTTTGTTATTAAAGGCATAATACGACCATTGATTTTTACCCCAACACAAGAATCACCAATATCAGTATGGACCGCGTAAGCAAAATCAATAGGGGTAGCGCCTTTTGGAAAGGCAATCAGTCGGCCTTTGGGCGTAAAACAAAAAACTTGATCTTGAAAAAGTTCAAGCTTTGTATGTTCTAAAAACTCTTCTGGGTTATCTCCGTCTGACAAAGATTGAATCGTTTGACGCAACCACGCATAGGCATTGGTTTCGTTTGATAACTTTGAAATCGAATAATTGGAACCGTGCTCTTTATAAATAGAATGTGCAGCAACGCCATATTCAGCAATTTCATCCATAGCAGCAGTTCTAATCTGTAGTTCAACACGTTGCCTCGAAGGGCCTACAATCGTTGTATGAATGGAGCGATAATCATTCTGCTTTGGGATAGAAATATAATCTTTAAAACGACCAGGGACCATTGGCCAGGTCGTATGAATGACACCAAGAGAACGATAACAATCATTCACTGTTTCAACAATAACGCGAAAGCCAAAAATATCAGATAATTGTTCAAAGGATAATGCCTTACTTTCCATTTTACGAAAAACTGAATAAGACTTCTTTTGACGACTTTTAACATCTGCTTTAATGCCATTCTCGAAAAAAAGTTTTGCTAGTTCATTTTCAATCCGAGAGAGCAAATCACGATTGCGCTTTGATAATTCAGAAAGCCGATTGGTAATCGTACGATAACCTTCTGGATTTAAATACAAGAAAGAAAGATCCTCTAATTCCTCGCGCATATCTTGCATACCCATACGACCTGCAAGTGGCGCATAAATATCCATTGTCTCCTCAGCAATACGCCGGCGTTTATCATCACGCATAACGCCAAGGGTGCGCATGTTATGAAGACGGTCAGCGAGCTTGACTAAAAGAACACGAACATCATCAGAAATAGCGATAAGCAATTTACGGAGATTCTCTGCTTGTACTGCCTTCTTCGATACAAGATCAAGCTTATTAAGTTTTGTGAGTCCTTCCACCAACTTACCAATTTCAGACCCGAAAAGTTGATCAATTTCTGCTCGTGTAGCACTCGTATCTTCAATTGTATCATGCAAAAGAGCAACGGCGATTGTTGCTTCATCTAACCGCATATCCGTCAAAATAGCAGCAACTTCTAAGGGATGAGAAAAATAAAGATCACCCGAAGCACGCCTTTGATGACCATGCTTTTGCATTGCATAATCGTAGGCTCTGTTTAAAAGAGATTCATCTACGTCAGACTTGTAACGTTGAACACGTTCAACAAGCTCACACTGACGCATCATACGAGTATATCCTTTATCTTCTCACAATTTAATCCTTATTGAATACAAACATCCCATCCATAAAGACCAGAAAATAACAACTACTGCATGACAATGTATATCCTCTCCCATAATATAAATCGCTGTAGTTAATAATCGTCACTCTTCTCCGGAACAACCAAACCCTCAATACCCGCTAAAAGCTCTTCTTCCGACATATGATCGAATACTCCCCCCTCTTCTTCCATTGATGCTCCCAAAACACTTTCAGCTTCCCCTGAATGCGTGATCAGCTCACTTACCGTTTCTGGTTCATCTACTTCCACATGTTTTTGCAACGAATGAATAAGATCTTCTTTTAAATCGGCAGGTGATAATGTTTCTTCTGCTATTTCACGCAAAGCAACAACCGGATTTTTATCATTATCACGACCAACTGTGATCTGTGCCCCCTGTGAAATCTGACGCGCCCGATGCCCAGCTAAAAGCACTAACTCAAAGCGGTTATCGACTTTATCAATACAATCTTCTACAGTTACGCGGGCCATTTATGCTTCTTTCTTAAAGATTAAAAATTTTTCCTAATAAGAGCAGAGTATATACAATAAACAAAATAAAACACAAGAAAAACAATGCAAGCTTTCATATTTTTTGCTAAATGATTTCATTAAAAATCTTTCGCTATAAGATAATCTCATACACATTATTTATGATAAAGTATTCATTTAAATCAGAAATATTGTCCCATTAAATGTCGTCTTCATATCCATTTTAATTTATCGAATAAATCACTGAATAATTGTCTCTCTTTGAAAAATAAAGCAATATTTTATGTTAAACTCTGTTATTAAATAATTCATCTATATTCATTATGGTTGTTCACAAAAACATGATCCATCATATATCTCAAAATAATTTTTATAAAAAATGATAAATGCTGCTCCATGAATAACCAATTCACACCGCTTTGCCCAGAACCACCTCAAAATTGTAATCTATGCCCTCGCTTGCACAATTTCATTTCTGACTGGCGCATGAAAGAACCACACTGGTATAATGCACCTGTGCATCCATTCTTTCCCTATAAAGGTGCAACCACAACACGACTTCTCATTGTGGGTCTTGCTCCTGGACTGCGTGGAGCAAATCGAACTGGGCGCCCGTTCACTGGTGACTATGCTGGACACTTACTTTATTCCACTCTCAAAAAGTTTGGCTTTGCCCAAGGTACTTTTGAAGAAAGAGCCGATGACAGTCTTGAATTGATTGATGCTGCAATTGTTAATTCAGTTCGTTGTGTGCCGCCAGAAAATAAGCCCACTGGTGCAGAAATTAATACTTGCCGATATTTCTTTGCACCTCTTTTAACAAATCTTCCCAAACTCAAAGCTGTTGTTACCCTCGGTACCATTGCACATCACTCAACATTGCGTGCCCTCAATGCAAAAATTTTAGCTCATCCCTTTGGGCATGGAGAAGTCAATAATATTGGCAGATTACGTATTTTTTCAAGTTATCACTGTTCACGCTATAATACCAATACCGGCCGCTTAACGGATACTATGTTCCATCAGATTTTTGCAGCAGCGAGAACATATCTAGATCAATGCTAAAAATAAAGGATAGTAGTTCCGTTATCCATATCTCTTTAAAAGTCTTGCTTTTTCACGTCCCCAATCACGTTTCTTTTCCGTCTCACGCTTATCGTGAAGCTTTTTCCCACGTGCCAGAGCAATTTCCAACTTAGCGCGCCCTTTTTCATTAAAATAAAGTTTGAGAGGAACAAGTGTCATTCCTTCACGAGAAGTCGCGTTTAAAAAACGTGCCATTTCACGCTTTGAAATTAATAACTTACGCAAACGACGTGGCTCATGATTAAAACGATTAGCTTGTGTATATTCAGGAATATAGCTGTTCACCAACCATAACTCCCCATTTTCAAAACTGGCATAACTTTCAGCAATATTTGCATGATTAGAACGCAAAGACTTAACCTCTGCGCCCTGTAACACCAAGCCAGCTTCAAGATTATCGAGAATCTCATAATTAAAACGTGCTTTACGATTATCTGCTATTATTTTTCGTACTGGCGCGTTCTTTTTTTTACTCATGGCAACCTTATAATATCTCGTCTTTAAGCAGTCCTGCATGGCAGAGGGCTGCATCAATAATTTCCTTTGTGGTATCTGTTAGTGGAACGATTGGTGAACGAACAGCGCTCCCACAAATCCCTAATTTTCCAGCAGCATATTTTATACCAGCAGGACTTGGTTCAATAAAGACTGCACGATTGAGAGGCATCAAACGATCATTTAATTCAAGTGCTGTTTTATAATCACCACGCAAACAAGCAGCTTGAAGCTCTGTACAAAGCTTTGGAGCAACATTGGATGATACCGAAATGCACCCCACACCTCCATGTGCATTAAAACCTAATGCCGTACTATCATCACCGGAAAGCTGTATAAAATTTTTACCACATTTTTCACGTTGTTCACTAACACGCTCAATTTTGCTCGTCGCGTCTTTAACACCAATGATATTTTTGAAATTCTGACACAGATCTCTCATGGTTTCCACAGCCATATCGATAACAGAACGACCGGGAATATTATAAATTATAATAGGTATAGAAATAGCTTTCGCAATGGACGAAAAATGCTTGTATAAACCAACCTGATTAGGCCTGTTATAATAAGGAGTGACAACCAAAACTGCATCTGCACCTGCCTTTTGTGCATGTTGGGCAAGCTCTACAGCCTCACTTGTGCTATTTGAGCCTGCTCCAGCAACAACAGGAATGCGCTTGGCAACCTGTTTAACACACAATTCTATAACCTGTTTGTGTTCTTCATGACTTAAAGTCGGCGATTCACCCGTTGTTCCAACAGGACTTACACCATTAATACCTTGTGCAATCTGCCACTCAATAAAATTGCAAAATGCCTTCTCATCAATAGCACCCTTATCATCAAATGGTGTGATAAGTGCAGTGATAGCTCCCTTGAGCATGATAAACTCCCTGTAATGTTCTCTTTATTTTTTAATGGCCTTATAAATTACCCAATGATAGAGCATAATCTTGCTCTATCATTGAAGCAAGATGAATTTCAGAATAACTCTCTCAAGATTTAACATATATCTCCTTCAATTCTGAATATCTCTTGAGATGATTAGCGCACATTAACCCGTTTTTCACGCTTCTCTTATAAAAATTCTTGATGTTCCTCCAATAGCAAGGTCTCTAGGTTTTTTCTTATGCGTGCATTTTCTGCTATTTTTTGTCTACAAACCTTTACTGCACTTATACTGGCGACAACAATTTTATTTTCAAGTACGTGTTTATTTTCAACTACATGGGCTAAAACACCCCTTGTACATGGGAAAGCACCAATCCCTTTGGTTCGTCCCAACCCCGTTGCCCTAAAAAAAGAAGTGCCAAAACCTTTTAGACAGGTTCACACAACACACCCTCCTACGCCCGATAATAATTCTACTCTCAAGCAGCTTAAAGCCGGTTTAGAAGCGTTTTTAAATAACAATATTGCAAAAACAATAAGTCTTCGTAATTCATTGGAAAAGAAGAGCCTTGATCGTCATATTTTAACATGGGTAATCGCTATATCAAATCAAGCCAACATACCAAGCTCTGAAATATTCAATGCAATAAAAGAGTTAAAAGGATGGCCAGGCATAGATATTATGCAACGTAATGCTGAACGTGCTTTTATCAACGAAAACAATTTCACACACGTCATTCTCCAAAAATTTTCTCATCATCCCCCTTTAACAGTACAAGGTATGGCTCGGTTTGCAAAAGCACTTATTGCAACAAAACAAATCGCCCATGCTCAACAAATTATTGCACCGTGGTGGCATAAAGCAAAACTCAATGCAAAAGAAGAAGAGCTTATTCTTAAAAATGCAAGCGCTGTATTAAAACCTATAGATCATCTGAAACGTATGCAATCTATGCTTTACGCTCATCGCTTTGATTCAGCAGAGCGCGTTGCAAAATTAGCCCGTGCCCAATCTCTTTTTAATGCCTTTGTTGCCGTTGAAAAAAATGATCTTAGAGCTGCACAAAAATTAAGTTTTGTGGAGCGTTCATGGCAAAAACATCCCCTTTTACAATTTGCTCAAATCCGCCATCTTAGACGAACTGGACAATATAATGCAGCAGCAACACTTATGATGAGAACACCAAAGGATGCACTAAAATTTATGGATCCTCATGCATTATGGAAAGAGCGACGCGCCCTTTCTCGCGAAATGCTCGATTTAAATAAACCTAAAATCGCTTATCAACTCGTTGCCATGCACAATAATATGACATCTTTATTAGCAGTGGATGCTGAATTTCACGCAGGATGGTATGCGCTACGATTTCTTCATGATCCTAAATTGGCAATGCACCATTTTTCACGTATTCCTCAATTATCTTCCGCACCTCTTTCCTTGTCCCGTGGATACTATTGGATGGGACGAGCTACTGAAACACTAGGAGAACATAAAAATGCCCAGAATTATTTTCATCGCGCCGCCCATTTTGGTGCAACTTATTATGGTCAATTAGCAACTTCACGTCTTAATCAAAAAAAACTCGAAATTTCTTTTCCTAAGCCAACAGCGACTGAACGACAGCGGTTTAGTACACGAGAAGCTATTAAAGCAATTAAACGCCTTGAAACAGCTGGGTATGCTAATCTCGCTAAACTCTTTTATAAAGAACTCGGCGAAAAAATAGAAAGTCCTGGCGAACTAGCTCTTCTCGCTGTGATGGCAGAAAAAAATGGCGACTATTATACAAGCCTCAAAATTGGAAAAACGGCTGTTTTTAAAGGTAAAAATGTTGGTGCACTTTCCCATCCTATAGGTGCTATACCAAGTTCTGCAAATGTTTCTGGCGCAGGACAAGCGCTTGTTTATGCTATTGCCCGTCAAGAAAGTGAATTTAATCCAACAGCCATATCAAAAGCAGGCGCACGAGGTATACTCCAGTTGTTACCTACTACAGCAAAAACACTCGCAAAAAAATATTCAATGGCATGGTCACCTCAAAAATTAAACAGTGATGCTAGTTATAATGCAACATTAGGTGCCTATTTTCTAAGCGAACAATTGGAACGCTTTAATGGATCTTATATCTTAACTCTTATCGGTTACAATGCAGGAGCCCGTCGGGTTGATGAATGGATAAAACGTTATGGTGATCCTCGAGGACAGTCTCTTGATAAAGTCATCGACTGGGTTGAACGTATTCCCTATACAGAAACACGTAATTACGTGATGCGTGTCATGGAAAATTACGGAGTTTACAAAACAAGACTGACTGGAAAAACGGATATAAAAGCCGATCTTCTTTTCGGCCGGTGGAAATAATCCAGTCTCAATTCACCCTTAAGTCGTTCATTCTTGTTTCTCAACTCGTAAACAACAATATTGTGGTAATGAATTAGGAAAAATCTCAGCTCCTCCTGAAAATCAACTGAATATCAAAGATACTCTGATAATTTTATTGACTTTTGATGGTGGTGGTGGAGGAAAAGAGCTCACACGTTGAAGCACCGCTATGGCTAATCGATCAAGTTCTGGATCACCAGCGGAAACCACAACGCGACTAGAAAAAATATTCCCTTGCTCATGCACCCTAAATTCTAGCTTCACTGTTCCTTTTGCACGACTGACACGTTGTCCCACAACATAGTTTTTTTGCTTTTCTAATTGCGCTTGTACTTTTGCCAACCATTCTATTAATAGTGCATCTTCACGTGTTACCGCATCACCACCCTTGAAGGTGTTAGAAGAATGCTTGGCTTTTATAGTGGAACGCTTTGCAACAATCTTTGGTATCGTTTTTTTGATGTGTACTTCATGTTCACTTTTTTGAGGTGAAAGTTCTTCCGGTTGATCCTCATTCACGGCTTCCAACATCTCTGATTCCTGCTCTGGAAGATCAGGCTCCAATATTTCTGGCTCAGTGTTAACATTTGATAGATCCGTATCAATATTAGCCGAATCTGTATCAAAATCCGGAGAAAGAACCTCTTGAGTAAAAGTCAGCATAATCGGGAAAGAGGACGTGCCATTACTTACACCGGCACTGTAAAAGTAAAACTGTACTCCCAATGCTATATGCAAAGAGAAGGCACAAATAAATCCACAAATCCAAAGAGCTAATAATCGCCTTGTATTTGCAAAAAACATACTTTTCCGCCACTATTCTAAGCTTAATAGTTGTTGTTAAAATTCATTAAAACAGGCTATTTAAAAAATGCAACTTTTTTCTTGACTGATTTTGTCATATTTAATATGTTTTCAGCGTGGTTTTGTGCTCAATAAATCACTTTATGTTTGGCTGGCTAATTTGTGATCTTCTTAAGTCAAACGTTTTAATGAATTTTAAGCTGGAGGGGGTTGTTAAAATAAAGGTTATTATGTGTTATGCAAATAAAACAAAAAAACATCCATAAAAGCTGCGTGATTTTAAGTGCTTTGTCGGTCTGTGTACCTTCATTTGTTTTTGCACAAAACAGCAATAAAGATGCTGTGACTGAGCTTAAGCCGATTGTTATTAAAGGGAAAAAAATAGAAGATGCTTCTGGTTCAGTAACTATTTTGACTGATCGAAAAACTGCTAGGGATATTGATGAAAAACAAATAAGTGATGTTCATGATGTTAGTCGTCTTAATCCATCGGTTGCCTATAACTCACTCAATAACAGTTTCGTGATCCGTGGTTTAAATGCAAACCGTATTCTTACAACAATGGATGGCATTTCTGTTCCATGGTTTGATGACATATTCCGTGGAAATGGTGGAAACACGACTTTTGATTTTAGTGCACTTTCTACGTTTGATATTATTCAAGGTTCGGATTCTAGCCTTTATGGATCTGGTGCCTTAGGGGGAATTGTTGCTTTGCGTACGCTTAATCCTGAAGATCTTATTCGTGACGGAAAAAATTGGGGAGGCCTTACAAAAGGTGGCTACCACTCTGTTGATAACAGTTGGCGTGTAGATCAAGCTATTGCGGTGCGTGCACAACAAACATTTTTGCTTTTTCAAGGATCTCATGTGGAAGGGCATGAGCGCAAAAATATGGGAACTGTAGGAGGGTATGATGGGCGTACACTTAAAAACCCATCCAATTTTGACAAAAACAATTTGCTCTTTAAAATTCATCAATATTTGAATGACCGTCACTGGGTTGGTTTTACTGCGGAACGTTTTGCTCATAATAGTAACACACATTCATTAGATGCATCTAAAAGATATGCACAAGGTTCCGTTTATGATAAAGATAATAAAAACCGTGAACGCCTTTCTCTTTCTTATAATTATAATGGTAATGGAGATGCTATTCTGGATATGTTTCGTGGGCAGATTTATTGGCAAAGACAGTCAGATCGTCACATTATGACTGGCTTTCGTCTATCGGCGCCCAACGGTGATTACTTAAGAGATAATTTTTTGCGTAATACCAGTTATGGTTTCAATGCTCATGCTCTTAAAAAGGCTTATATAGGCACTTTAGACCATACGTTAAAGTTTGCTACGAGTGCTTCGTCATCTAAATTTCATCACTATTTGTTAGGTAAAGATAATTGTCATTTGCCAGAAAATGCACGGGGGTGCCTTTTTGTTCCTGCTAATCGATCGGATTCACCAGACACAAATAGTTACAATATTGGTTTTGCTTTCGAAGATGAAATTGGATTGGCTGATAATCGTTTCCGCATAACACCTGGGGTTCGTTATGATTGGTACAAATATGTCCCTCAAAAAACTTCTGCTTATGAAAAAGCTCTTATTTCTGATAAATTCCCTCCAGAAAGAACTGGTTCGCGTCTCTCTCCTAAATTGCGCATGGAGTGGGATATTCGTCAAGTAACGTTCTATGCGCAATGGGCGCAGGCTTTTCGTGCACCACGTGTTTCAGAACTTTATGTTTCTTATATTAAACCCTCTGCTTATTACTCGAAAGGAAATCCTGATCTGAAAGCAGAGACAAGTAATGGTTATGATTTTGGAATACAATATGGAAATGTGAATTTTGGTGGTTCTTTTGGTGTCTTTATTAACCAATATAAAAATTTCATAGATACCGAGGATAGAGGGCCATCTGAAGAATTCAGATTTGCGCGTCGGCATTATGTGAACCGTTCGCGCGTACGAATTTTTGGCGCTGAAACAAAAGCACATTTGGCTTTGCAAAGTGGTTTTCATAGCAATGTTGCTCTTGCCTATTCACAAGGAAAAGATCTTGATAAAAATCAATATCTGAACTCCATACCGCCTTTGAAAACAATTATCGGGCTAGGATATGCTGCGGAAGCTTGGGGTAGCGATATTATGCTTACTTTGGCAGCCAAGCGTGATAAAGTTGCTGAAGAGTCTGATTACCAAAAAGTTCCAGGATATTATGTCGTGGATATAACAGGGTGGTGGAAGCCATTCGGTGAAAATGGGCCTGTTGTAAGAGCTGGTGTTTATAATCTTTTCAATGCAAAATATTGGAATGTATCAGATCTTCCTTCAGGTAAAAGCTCAACACCAAAGGATTACTATAGTCAACCTGGTCGTAATTTTAAAGTGTCATTCGTGCAAAAGTTTTAGTCGTTTCTGTTAACTCTTAAAACAATGGAAATTTGTATCGATAAAAGGGTAAATTATTGTCTTTTGATTCTTATCATTCTTTAAATCACAAAGAGTTGAAAGAAACGCTTTAACTATTCTTCACTTGTCGCCTTTCGTTTGTTTTGTTGTTGATATAAGAACTTAATTTAGTGATGGGTTGAATCCTCTGTTGAGAGTGATTCAATCTATTGTCTTGAAGTTGTAAAATTTTGAAAGTTAACTCTGTACAAATATTAAGGAAGGTCTATGTCATATACAGCTGAAACGATTATTTGTTTGCGTGAAGAAAAAAAAGAAATGCGAAATCGTGATTTTGCGGTTTCTATTGGTATCTCTGAGGCAGAACTTATTGCTGCCTATTGTACCATTGGAAAAGCAAAAAAACTCAAAGCGGATGTTGCAACTTTCTTAGAAAATGCTCCTCTGCTTGGAACAGTTATGGTGTTGACACGCAATGAATACGCTGTTCATGAGGTAACTGGATGTTTTGAAAAAATTGTTCAAAGTCCACATATCCCTATTACTCTTGGTGAAATTGATTTGCGTATTTTTTCAAAACAATGGAAATTTGCTTTTGAGTATGATGTCATTATTCTTGGAAAGTCTGCAAAAAGTCTGCAATTTTTTGATCAATATGGTATTGCCATCTTAAAAATTTATTCTAGAGACACAACAAATATGAAAGAATGGAATAGACTGGTTGAAAAATTGCTTCATGAAGACCAATCATCTGTTCTTGATGTTCTTCCACTTTCTATTCCAAGTCAATCTAACACTACAGAATTTGATGTTGAACAATTCAGAGACCGTTGGCGGAACATGACTGATGTGCACCAGCTTCATAAGATTATTTCTGAGTTCAAAATTAATCGACATGATGCTGTAAAACATGCTGGTGGTGAATTTGCCAATGAAGTGACAATAGAATCTGTTGAAATGATGCTCAAGGAAGTTGCAAAGCAAGAAATACCTATTATGTGCTTTGTTGGGAACAGAGGATGTATTCAAATTTTCAGCGGGCAAGTAAAAAATATTAAACAGATGGGATCATGGCTTAATGTTCTTGATCCTAAATTTGATTTACATTTACTCATTTCTGGTATTGATCGTGTATGGTATGTTCGTAAACCTACGAGTGATGGTTATGTTAGTTCACTTGAGATTTTCGATAAAAATGGTGAGATGATTGTTCAATTCTTTGGTATGCGAAAGGAAGGGCAAAAAGAACGTGAAGATTGGCGCTCATTATTAAGTAGTCTGCCTGCCAGTCAAGAAGCTATTGTTGCATAGAAAGGTAAAACTGGATATGATTGCACTTTCTTTACAGAGATTTTTGAACATTTTTTCCGTTTTTGTACTATTTTCTCTTATCTCCTTTTCTCAACCAGTCATTGCTGAACCTACAACGCACTTTTCTGAAAATGCAAAGATTGTCTCTATCGGTGGTTCTCTTACAGAAATTGTTTATGCACTAGGAGCTCAAAATCAACTTGTAGCTCGTGATAGTACAAGTGTTTACCCGCAAGATGCACTCAAACTTCCTGTACTTGGATATATGCGTGCTCTATCACCTGAGGGAGTTTTATCACTTGATCCAGAGGGCATATTACTTGTTGAAGGAAGTGGTCCTGCTTCAACAATTGACATCCTTAAGAAAACTTCTATTCCAATAGTGATTGTACCAGAAGACTATTCTCGTGAAAATGTAATAGAAAAGATTCGCGTCGTTGGTAAAGCCATTCATCGTGAAGCACAAGCTGCTGTATTAATTCAAAAAATAAGTCGTGATTTTGTAGATAATGATGCGCTTTTAGCGAAAGTAACAAAACCAAAGCGTGTTCTTTTTGTACTCTCTGTGCAAAATGATCGCATTATGGCCTCTGGAACAGGTACTGCTGCCGATGCGATGATAAAGCTTTCAGGTGGTATCAATGCCATCAGCGATTATGAAGGATACAAGCTATTAAATGGTGAGGCATTATTAAAATCAAATCCTGATGTTATTTTACTTGTAAAACATAGTAAAAAATCCACGAACCTTGAGAAAATTTTAGCTATACCAGCAGTTCAAGCAACAACTGCTGCAAAAAATCATGCCATTAAACAGATGGATATCATGTATCTGTTAGGATTTGGTCCACGCACTGCGGAAGCATCAAGAGAACTTATTAACATCTTTTATGGTGCAAACGAAAATGGTAAGAATTAATACAAATGGTAGATGAGACATCCGTAATATATGCATCTAAAATAAAAGCGAATAAAAAAATAGATCGTGCATATTTAAAGAAAATTATATTATTGATTCTTATCGCATTTCTCATTTGCAGCGTTTTTGGTGGACTTTTGAATGGTCCCTCAAAGGTTTCTTTTTTTGATTTTCTTCATATAATGCTTACACAAGATTTTTCAGTAAGTAGTAAGACCCGCGAGTACCTCATACTTATCGATATTAGGCTTCCTCGTGTTATTTTAGGATTATTGGTTGGATCATCTTTAGCTGTCTCTGGTGTTCTCATGCAAGGATTATTCCGAAATCCTCTTGCAGATCCTGGAATTGTAGGCGTATCAGCAGGTGCAGGTCTTGGTGCCGTTTTGGCAATTGTTGTTGGTATTGCCTTTCCCATCTCATTTGCCTCTTTTTTAGAACCTTACAAAGTTATCATAGGAGCTTTTTTTGGTGGTCTGCTCTCAACAATTGTTCTTTACACAATAGCAACGCATCATAGTTTTACTTCTATTGCAACAATGCTTCTCGCAGGTATTGCTCTTGGTGCTTTGAGCAGTGCTGTTGTGGGAACTCTCATTTTTATCGCAAATGATCAACAATTGCGTGACATTACTTTTTGGAATCTTGGCTCTCTAGCGGGTGCTACATGGCTGAAAGTTTGGCTTATTTTCCCTTTTATCTGTATTGCTCTCCTTTTTTCACCCTTTTTATCACGAGCACTTAATGCTCTTGCTCTTGGAGAAGCTGTTGCTGGCCATATTGGTTTTCATATTCAACGAATTAAAAACAGTGCTATTTTCCTTGTTGCCCTCATGTGTGGTAGCGCAGTTGCTGTCAGCGGTGGTATTGGTTTTATTGGTATTGTTGTTCCACATATTTTACGCCAGTTAATTGGTCCAGATCACCGCTATCTTATTCCTTGCTCTGCTCTTTTGGGCGCGGCACTGCTTATTTTTGCTGATACATTTGCACGCTTAATTGTTGCCCCTGCAGAATTACCAATTGGAATTGTTACGGCACTTGTTGGAGCACCTTTTTTCCTTTGGATCCTGATAAAAAAACGGGGAACAAATTTTTCATGATTGAAGCAACCCATATTTGCGTTCAACGCAGTAAAAAACAAATTCTTAATCATATTAATCTTCAAGCTAAAAGCGGTGCTTTTACTATCATTATCGGTCCCAATGGATCTGGAAAAAGTACTTTTATCAAAGCGTTGAGTGGTGAAATTCCTTATCGTGGGAAAATAACATTAAATGGTCATGATGTTAGCCAAACAAAAGCTTCTGAAATGGCGAAAATGCGTGCAGTACTACCACAATCAACAGTGCTCGTCTTCCCATTCTTAGTTCATGAAGTGGTCGAGCTTGGGTCTTCTATAAACCAATACACCATTACAAAAACTAAAATGCGAAGCCTTACTCAAAAAGCTTTGGAACGCGTGGGACTTGTTGATTATGCTGATCGATATTATCATCAACTTTCAGGAGGAGAACAGGCTAGAGTGCAGCTTGCCCGCGTACTTTGTCAGATCTGGGAACCTGTTTGTCATGGCATTCCTCGTTGGATGATACTAGATGAACCTATTGCAAGCCTCGATATCCAACATCAAATTGTCGTTATGGATATTGCTAGAGATTTTGCCCGTTGTGGTGGTGGTGTTCTTGCCGTTCTTCATGATCTTAATCTTGCGGCACATTATGCAGATAAAGTGATATTGCTAAAGCAGGGAGAAATTTATTCTGAAGGAAATGCTTCTACTGTTTTGACAACACAAAATCTGCGCGATGTTTATCATTGTTCCTTAGTTGTTTCTGAATTGCCTAAAACAGATGTTCCATTTATACTCCCTCAAACAGCATCCTGCTTATGATGGTGTATAATCTTTCAGAGATTTATTTGCTTAAATCCAAGAGTTAAAATACACAGAAAAATGAAATGAGGAGAGAGATTGAGGAATTATCATCAACTCTTTTCTCTATGAGAGCTGTCTTATTTTTGAAAAGGAAGCGATAGGTTTAAGAACATTTGCGGGAAAACTATGTGTTTCAGAGCTTTTAAAGCTTTATTTGATAAAAACATATGAGAATTTTAGGAATTATTTCTCTATTCTTACCACTCTGGTCTTTATAAAATAATGTAAGAAATACATGAAAATGCCTCTGTCATGAGAATAAGGTATAAAGCGAAGTGTATTCTCATCATTATTTTACTTCGGATTCGCTAAAAGTCTCGTAGCTCTCTCTCATCCTTATTCATAACTTTGTGGTATTATCTTCCTCTTTTTAGCTCATATTAAACAATGCTATAATTTTATATACTCTCCAAAATGCTTCACAAAAAGATCTCTTGTCATATCAGTGAGAAATCAAATTTTTAATGACCTTTTTACGTATTTTTTTATCAAATCACACACTTATAAAGTAAAATAATTTATAGTCCACTTCTTGGTCAATAGTTGATATCCTTACTCTGCATAGTCTTTGAGATGATGTCTTAATTGCTTTAAGAGTTTTCATCCGTTCCAAATGTCTTTTTTAACTACCTCTGCCCCTTTTTTATTATTTACATAAAAATAACGCGGAGTTAGTCCGCGTTAATAATACCTTCAATAGGGGAGAGATTATTCATTATTCAAAAATCTTATGACTTTATAGCATAAACAACCGTTGCATTAACAGGCCGCGTTTCTGTTTCACCCGTCGCAGAAATAGTTACTTTGTGCGTATGCGCACCAGCTGATTGAGTGTTCCCCGTAATGATTTCATAGTGATAAAAAGGATTCCTTCTCCCAATGTCATTGGCACCCCATCCAATTCCACTATATTGAAACCTATGCGTATGTTCACCAGCCTCTTCCATGGTGCAAATATGCTTATGCGATTTCATGCTATCTTGCTGCTCATCGGCAAACTGTCTATCCGCGTCTAAACCACGACCATTATCAAAACCGCGTAAAAACATGCCTCTAAAGTCTGGAACTTTAAAAGTCGTATCGCTGTCTTTTCCCCATTTATCGCCTATTGCCCTGAATAGTCGCGGATAATCTTTACGCTTATAGGTCGTACCATCGCATAAAAGCCAACCATTTGGCACTTCTTGCATAGCAAATGTAGCAATAAATCCGCATGGAAAAGTCTCTACCTTTGGTGGTGGAAGAGGTGTCGGATTTAAGAGATACCAACCATCTCGACCTTCCATTGAAACATCGCCATTATATACCATTTCATAAATACCATCTGTTTGTAGCTCTCCCCCTTCTAACGGTATAACACCCGTATGAGTGGCTTTATAAATATGCTTCTCTCCTATACTATTCACTGTTATTGTCGTTGTACCAATATTCACACCACGCGCTTTAAAACGTATGATGATATCATTTTTGTACTTCTCTATAGGTGAAACTGTTTTCAACGTGATTAATGTTGTTTTCTCTTCCGCATTGACCATAAAATTTGAATTAATAGAACCGCCATTATCGGTAAGATATTCACGCACACGCTGCATCATCGCCCGTGCGCTATCATTGACCGAACTGGGAGGCTGGCCTTCTGCCCAATTAATGATATTATCTGAATGCGCATTTTCATCTGCCTTTAGCGACCAATCATAAATATTAGACATTATACTCCTCCGTTATTCTTAATAACTTTTCTATGCACCAAAGAATAATTCCCCTTTGTCACCTTTCGTTGATACATCATGTCCTTCTATGTTATCTGTATTTACTCAATTTTATTTCTTTTTGCTCCCTCCAATGAAGTAAACTAATTTCGCCCCAGTTTTTTATAATGCAAACATCAAAGTATCCATTTGCGGTGTAAGGATCTCATCAGACATTAGCTTTGTTGTGCTGTTGTAATTCTGCGACTTTATTTAGCAATTTTGCGTCTTTTGTAAATTTTACAAATATTGTTCATAAAATCCCTTTTGAAAATTTCATATGGCCTTTCTTGAAGGCAACAATTTGTTAGATTTATAAAAACTGCTCATATATTTGAAATTTTTATCAGCTATATTAAATTTATAGCTATTACAATAAGTTAGTGATTTTTCACCAGAAAGATTTTATAGGATTTGCCCTTATCTTTCTTCGCTATATTTTGAACAAATAACTTTTGTCTTTTGACCTATTCTTGCAAAACTTTTCTTATTTGTTTTACTTCATCTCTAGTTTTTAAAGAGGTTATAATTTTTTTCTGTTATCTGTATCAAACAAATTTTGAAAAATTTGCCCTAAATTCTTTACACAGTCCATCATGTTTTTATGTGTCTATAGAGAGCTCTTAAAAGACATCTTATTTTATGAAAGTTGTTTCTGAAAATGTTTGCCAGATAAACATCAAAACCTTTTTGAACGCCTGCTGTTCACAGTCTAGCACCTCATAGAGCATAGCATTCAAGAGAATAAATTCCCTATGTTTCAATTTAAGAATAATATAACTTCACTATACTAGCGATGCCTTATATACCTTCATTAAATTTGAAGGATATAAATTCCTTTAGGTGAATTGAAAAACGGCAAACCTGCACCCCACCCTCTGCAAAATACACACTATTGATCTTTGAAGAATCGGAATCGCCCATTGTTGTTTCACACTTAGTACGATCACTTATGTATAGCATTTTATTATATATAGATTTTTTTTGCAAGATTAATAAACTCTTCTGAACAGAACCTGTACAGTTATTGACTTTCTCTTTCTGCATGGCAAGAAAAAAATAAAGATTCTCCAGACTGTTATGACAACATCATAAGTTCCAAAAAATGTTTTTCTATTTGATCTGAGCAAGCAATAATATTTCAAACTCTATTGAAAATGAAATAGTCATGTACATTCAAAGCAACAAGAGCTTTACATAAAAAGCATTGAGAACATATTATAGGGCTTGCAATTTGTTAGATAATAATAAGTTCAAGATAATATGCCTCATGATTTCAGAAACAAAACTATCACCATTTAAAAATTTTTCGCTCAATAGAAAATAGTATAACATCTTTTTATAAAAAAATACTGATTTCTGAAGATACACCTCTAGATCAGTAAAAGAGCTATATGGAGAATAACAATTCATGGAAGAGCCAAACATAAATCCCATTGTTTTAGTAATGAATTTTGCTCTTACCGTTTCTTTATAGAAAACTTTCTTATTCTTGCTCACTACGTCACACTATCTGCTTTTGTTCCTAACAAACTTAGAAAAATCGTTAAAAACATATCTTTGCGATTGACAATATAAATATTTAAGCCAACCATGTCTTTGCAAATAAAAGCTCTTTGAAGGGGGAAGACAAATAATATGAGAGTTGTTGCACCAATCTTTTCAATAAAACTTCTTAATATTTATTTGAAGTGTCTTGGTATTAAAAGCATTCTTATACCCTCTTCATTCAAGAAGCTATCATTGATGATTTGAACATATTCCCCCTCACCCCACAATCTGTTTTTGAACTCTGTGTTTATAAGGAAAAAGTTTATGCAGAAAAAGATTCCATCAATCAGTTGCAGCCCCTTTCCTGCCTCACGTAAAGTTTATCAACAAAGCCCTCTTTTTCCTGATGTACGTGTTCCATTGCGTGAGATTTCATTGACCGATAGCAGTGGTGAGGAACCTTTAAATATTTATGATACTTCTGGCCCCTATACAGATAAAGATATGGTCATTGATATTACAAAAGGCTTGCCCAAAATTCGCTCACCTTGGCTCTCTAAGCGCGCTGATACTGAATGTTATTCTGAACGATCAGTGAAACCGGAAGATAATGGGTTAAGCTATGATGCAAAACCTATACCTTCCTTTAAACAAAAACGCCTTATTTTGCGCGCAAAAAATGGCAAAGCAATTACACAGATGGCATATGCACGTGCGGATATTATTACAGAAGAGATGGAATATGTCGCTATACGGGAAAATGAAGGCCTCACAATAAAAAATCAAAAGAGAGTACAATCAAATAAAACATCAAACGGATCAATACCAGAATTTTATAATGCAGAATTTGTTCGCAATGAAATTGCCTGCGGGCGTGCTATTATTCCTCAAAATATCAATCATCCAGAATGCGAACCAATGATTATTGGACGCAATTTTCGTATTAAAATTAACGCTAATATTGGCAATTCAGCCGTAACATCCTCTATGGCAGAAGAAGTTGATAAAATGGTTTGGGCCATTCGATGGGGAGCAGATACAGTTATGGATCTCTCAACAGGACGGAATATTCACAATATTCGTGAGTGGATTATTCGAAATTCGCCTGTTCCGATTGGAACTGTTCCTCTTTATCAAGCACTCGAAAAAGTACAGGGTATTGCTGAAAATTTAACATGGGATATTTTCCGTGATACCCTTATTGAACAAGCAGAACAGGGAGTGGATTATTTTACCATTCATGCGGGCTTAAGATTGCCATTTATTCCTCTCACCATTGACCGCGTAACAGGTATCGTTTCACGGGGTGGTTCTATTATGGCAAAATGGTGCCTCCATCATCACAAAGAAAGTTTTCTCTATGAACATTTTGATGAAATTTGTGATATTGCACGTACCTATGATATCTCTCTTTCGTTGGGAGATGGATTGCGCCCTGGCTCTATTGCCGATGCTAATGATGAAGCTCAATTTGCTGAACTTAAGACTTTAGGAGAATTGGCAAAAATTGCTTGGGCAAAAGACGTACAGGTTATGATTGAAGGTCCTGGACATGTGCCAATGCATAAAATTAAAGAAAATATGGAACAACAATTAGAGCTCTGTCATGAAGCACCTTTTTATACTTTGGGTCCTCTTACCACGGACATTGCTCCTGGTTATGATCATATTACATCAGCAATTGGCGCTGCTATGATTGGATGGTTTGGAACAGCTATGCTCTGTTATGTAACGCCTAAAGAACACTTAGGTCTCCCTGATAAAAATGATGTGAAAACTGGGGTGATCACTTATAAAATTTCTGCCCATGCCGCTGATCTTGCTAAAGGTTTGCCCAGAGCGCAATTGCGCGATAATGCTCTTTCACGGGCACGATTTGACTTTAGATGGCATGATCAATTTAACCTTTCTCTTGATCCACATACAGCTTGCGCCTTTCATGATGAAACAATGCCTAAAGAAGCTCATAAATTGGTGCATTTCTGTTCCATGTGTGGACCAAAATTCTGTTCTATGCGTATTTCCCACGATATTCGTGAGACAGTCGTGAAAAAAACAAAAGATGAAGGGATGATTGCGATGGCAGAGAAGTATCAAAAGGAAGGTGAGCTTTATACGGAAGCCGTGCCTCTTCAAAAAAAGAGAGTAAACAGTTGAAAAACATTCTTATCAAAGGTGCAGGTGTAGGGGGGCTAACAGCCGCTTTTATGTTACAACAAAAAGGTTTTTCTATTACTGTATCAGCCCCACCTTCTTCTCCTATAGGAACGGCAAGTTGGTATGCAGGAGGGATGCTAGCACCTTACTGTGAAAGAGAAAATGCTGAACAAATTGTTGAAGATCTTGGCATACAAGCCATCGAATGGTGGCATAAAACACTCCCCCATTTGGTCATACGAAAAGGAACTTTAGTTATCGCACCTGCACGAGATAAGGTAGAACTTGAACGATTTTCAAAGCGGACACATCATCACAGAATTATCAATGGTGAAGAAATAGCGCGTCTTGAGCCCGATCTTGCAGAACATTTTAACCATGCACTTTTTTATGAAAATGAAGCACATCTTGATCCTCGTAAAGCGCTTATTGCTTTAAAAGAAAATCTTATAAAAAATGGAGCCTGTTTTGTTGATACCCAAACATCTGAAAAAAAATTTGATCTTATCATTGATGCGACAGGTATAGCACGTTTGGGAAAAGACAAAAATATCCGCGGTGTTCGTGGTGAAATGCTTCTCTTACGCAGTAGGGAGATTAAAATTTCTCGCCCAATTCGCCTTCTTCATCCACGCATTCCACTCTACATTGTGCCTCGAGAAGATAATATTTTTATGATTGGTGCAACAATGATTGAAAGTGACTTTGATGGTGCAATCTCTGTCAGATCAATGATGGAACTGCTCAATGCCGCCTACACGTTGCATCCTGCTTTTGCTGAAGCAGAAATTCTTGAATCCAGTGTTGGTGTTCGCCCATCTTATCCTGATAACTTCCCTTCCGTATGCAAAAATGGTAAGCATATTTTTATTAATGGATTTTATAGACATGGTTTTCTTTTGTCTCCAGAAATGGCAAAACGAGCAATAGAATTGGCATTGGAGTAGAGTATGAAAATATTTGTCAATGGCGAAATAATTCAAACAAAAGTTAGCACCCTTAAACTTTTGCTTGATGAATTGGGTTATAAAGGTAATTGGCTTGCTATTGCTGTTAATGCTGAAGTTGTTCCTATCAACGCGCGAGAACAATTCGTCTTACATGAGGGAGATAAAATTGAAGTTTTAAGTCCAATGCAAGGAGGATAAGACTATGCTGAATCTGTATGGATGTGAATTCTCTTCTCGTCTTATGTTAGGTACAGCACAGTACCCCTCACCTGCAATTCTGCGCGATGCTATTGGTAAATCTGGTACAGAAATTGTAACGGTTTCATTGCGTCGTGAAACGGCGGGTGGCAAACAAGGGGGACAATTTTGGCAATTTCTGACAGAGCTGGATATAACAATACTTCCTAATACCGCTGGTTGTTACACTGTTAAAGAAGCTGTTACAACGGCAAAGCTTGCACGAGAACTTTTTAAAACCTCTTGGATTAAGCTGGAAATTATCGGAAATGCGGATACCTTACAGCCAAATGTTTTTTCCCTCATCGAAGCAGCACAAATTTTAAATAGTGAGGGTTTCCATATTTTTGCCTATACAACAGATGATCTCATTGTTGCTGAAAAACTTCTCGATGTTGGATGCCAAGTTATTATGCCTTGGTGTGCGCCTATTGGCTCTGCTAAGGGGCCTCATAATACCGATGGGCTGCGTTCTATTCGCGCTTATCTTCCTGATGTTACTCTCGTTATTGATGCTGGCATTGGGCGTCCATCCCATGCCGCTATTGCTATGGAACTCGGTTATGATGCAGTACTTCTTAATACAGCGGTTGCTAAAGCAGGCGATCCTGTCTTAATGGCTGAAGCGTTTTCTCAAGCTGTTCAAGCAGGGCGTATGGGATATAAAGCAGGTATGCTTGAAGCACGCAATGTGGCGGTCCCTTCAACACCAGTCATTGGAAAAGCAGTGTTTTCATGAAACTAGATCCATTTTATCTCATTGTTGACAATGCACAATGGGTTGAACGTTTGGTTCCTCTTGGTGTTAAACTCATACAATTGCGTATGAAAAATGAAAATCTTAAAATAATCCGTCAACATATTAAGCAAGCAAAAAACATCTGCGATAAATGGGGAGCACAATTAATCATTAATGATCATTGGACAATAGCAATTGATGAAAAATGCCATTTTATTCATCTTGGGCAAGAAGACTTAAGTAATGCTGACCTTTCTGCAATTCGTAAAAATGATATCAAATTTGGTCTTAGCACACATGATGAACGAGAATTGGATATCGCACTTTCTGTTCATCCCGACTATATTGCTCTGGGACCTATTTATCCTACAATCTTAAAAGAAATGAAATGGAAACCTCAAGGATTAGAAAAAATCAAACAATGGAAAATGCGGATTGGTGCTTTACCTTTAGTGGGCATTGGTGGCTTAACACCAGAACGCGCAGTTGGTGTTTTATCTGCAGGAGCCAATAGTGCTGCTGTTGTGACCGATATTATTCTCCATAAAAAACCTGAAGAACGTGTAAAACAGTGGATAAAAGTCACAAAAACATGGCGTTGATGCCTTCTATTCTCATTGTTGCAGGCACCGATCCAACGGGAGGTGCTGGTATTGTTCGTGATATAGAAACAACTGCCCATTTTCAAATAAAAGCAAATTTAGCTATCACTTGCGTTAATGTACAAGATGATAACCACGTTACTGAGATTGTTCCAATGCGTGAAGAACTGATTGTCGCACAAATGCGCTGTGCTTTGGAGGCTAAACCTATAGGCGCAATAAAAATTGGAATGACAGGAACAAAAGCAATTATAACAGCAATCTGCAGTGTACTTGAAGACTATCCCCATATTCCTGTTATTTTTGACCCTGTACTTGTTGCTTCCTCAGGAGGAAAACTGACAACAGAAACAATTAGAGAAGTAGTGGTCAACAAACTTTTTCCTCATGTTACTCTTCTAACACCCAATAGAGAAGAACTCGCTTTTCTTAGTGAAAGTCCATTAGCATCTTATCATAAGCAAGCAATAGAACAAGCAAGAAAACTTTTGTCATTCGGCCTACACTCTCTCTTGATAAAAGGTGGACATGCAGAGGGCCCTCTTGCAACCGATATCTTTGTTAATAAAACTAAAATGATTAATATTGCTACGGCGCGCTTAACGGAAACAATGCGTGGAACAGGCTGTATCCTTTCAAGCGCTATTGCGGCACAGTTGGCATTAAATGAATCTCTGCCCCAAGCTATAAAAAATGCAAAAGCGTATATTCACACATTACTGCTCAATCACAATCAAAAAGATTCTTAAAATCTTAATCATATATTGAACTCTTCTTGTTACATTTTGCATGATCATATAATGGTTTTTCTCTAAAATTAAGGTAGATATCGTTCAAAGAGTTTTTATATTAACATACTGCTATACAGCTACCTTTTATAATTATAGCATCTCACTATCCGAGTATCTTAAGTTGCATCTCCTACATTTGATACCTTTTTTATTACAGAGCAATTGAGTATAATCTAATAAATAAGATAACACATTGAAAAAAATATCATTTCATTTTATAGTTTTTGCTTGGATTAAAGAAAATAGAATTTTTTCAGATATAAACCTCACATCATAGTGCTTGAAGAATGATGTTATCTGGTCTATCCATAGTCAATAGATCATTAGAAAATGATAAAATGTTAAATCAAATACCGTACTCAATCTCCTATGAGGAACTCTTGAACTTTTATAAAGAAAGTGGTGCGGATGCTGTCTTGACGGATTCACCTATTGATCGCTTCAATCAAGCGGCTTGCTTAGAAAAAAAACAATCCAAGAAGTAAAGGTTTCCCATCATCAACAAACATCACCGCTCATAAAGTTAGATAAACATCCCTTGCCTAACTTGAACACTCTACAAGGTGAATCTTCTGCTATAGAAAGCGCAAAAAGTGCAAAAACACTTGATGAATTAAAATCTGCTCTCCTTGCGTTTAATGGCTGCTCATTAAAATTAACAGCAAAAAATACTTGTTTTTCAGATGGAACAGCAGGAAGTCCGCTCATGCTTATAGGAGAGGCACCAGGGCGAGAGGAAGATATGCAAGGTATCCCTTTTGTCGGAAAAGCAGGAATATTGCTCAATAAAATTCTCGCATCAATTGGTTTAACAAGAAATCATGTTTACATAGCAAATACTATTCCTTGGCGCCCACCAGGAAATCGTACACCAACACCAAGGGAAGTTGCATTATGCCGCCCTTTTATTGAAAGGCAAATTTATTTAGCTAAACCTCGTATTCTTGTCGCACTTGGTGGGGTTGCTACCCAATTTCTTACGGGAGCACAAAATGGGATTATCCGTACCCGAGGGAAATGGCTCACCTATGAAAGCGAAGACAATATCAAAATACCTGTTATGCCAACTTTTCATCCGGCTTACCTCCTTCGAACTCCTAGTCAAAAAAAGCTTACATGGATGGATTTTCTAGAAGTAAAAAACCGTTTAGATAATCTCCCGTAACTTTTTGTCTCATCACAAAATAGAACGTTCTTTCGATCTCCCACTCTTACAAATACAGTCAGGAAAAATTATGCAACAAACAGCCGTTCCCATTTATCGTTTAGAAGAATACCAACCAACCCCTTATGCTATCCCAAAGATAGAACTGCATTTCCGTTTGGCACCAACAAAAACCTCTGTTACAGCAACATTGTTGATCGAAGCACGTCAAAACGCAAAAGAATTAACACCTCTTGTGCTTTCTGGTGATGATCTTACATTAATTTCTGTTTCTATTAATGGAAAGATATTATCTGAAAATGCTTATAAAGCCACTCCTTCACATTTAGAAATTCTAAAGCCACCCGTAACTCCTTTTACCTTACAATTGATCACGGAAGTGAATCCTGAAAGCAACCGCCAGCTTATGGGGCTTTATCTTTCAAATGGCGTTTATTGCACACAATGCGAAGCAGAAGGATTTCGTCGGATTACTTATTTTTACGATCGCCCAGATGTCCTTTCTACCTATAGGGTAAAAATTGAAGCAGATTCTCAAACAATTCCTATCTTGCTTTCCAATGGCAATCTCGTAGAAACAGGGACTCTTGAGGATAATTATCATTTTGCTATTTGGGAAGATCCTTATCCAAAACCGTCTTATCTCTTTGCTCTGGTTGGCGGTAATCTTGATAAGTTAGAAGACCACTTTACCACCGTATCTGGTCGGCATATTAAACTTGGTATTTATGTAGAAAAAGGAAAAACAAAACGCGCGGCCTATGCAATGGATGCTCTCAAACGTTCTATGCGTTGGGATGAACAATGTTTTGGACGCGAATATGATCTCGATGTTTTTAATATTGTTGCTGTTTCCGACTTTAACATGGGAGCAATGGAAAACAAAGGGCTTAACATCTTTAATGATAAATATGTTCTTGCAGATCCTGAAACAGCAACCGATCAGGATTATAGAAATGTTGAACGCGTCATTGCACATGAATATTTCCATAACTGGACCGGTAATCGTATTACTTGTCGTGATTGGTTCCAACTCTGTTTAAAAGAAGGCTTAACTGTTTACCGAGATCAAGAATTTTCCTCAGATCAAAATGTCCGTAGCCTACAGAGAATTGAAGATGTAAAAACATTGAAAATCACACAATTTACTGAAGATTCTGGTCCTCTTGCCCATCCAGTACGTCCTCGTCAATATAGCCAAATCAACAACTTTTATACCACAACCGTTTATGAAAAAGGTGCAGAAGCCGTTCGCATGATACATACGATTTTAGGCCCTGCTCTTTTTCGTAAAGGGATGGATCTTTATTTTCAACGCCATGACGGACAAGCTTGTACAATTGAAGATTTTATTGCCTGTTTTGCTGAAATCTCTCATCAAGATTTTTCACAATTCATGTTGTGGTATGAACAAGCAGGCACGCCCAATGTGGAAATTGATAGCCATTATCGCGATGGTGTTCTCACGATTCATGCAAAACAATATATTCCAGAAACACCACAACAAAATACAAAAAAACCAATGCTTATCCCTATTGCATTTGCTCTTTTAGGACAGAATGGAGAATCTCTTACTTATGAAGCTGATGAGGATGTTCAATCAAATGTTATGCTGCTTTCTAAAGAAAAACAAAGCTTTACATTCAAAAACCTGCGCGAAAAACCTGTTTTATCACTGCTTAGAGATTTTTCTGCACCTATCAATCTACAAACTTCCCTCAATGAAAGCGAATTTTTCTTTCTTGCACAAAAAGATGACAATCAGCTCAATCGTTGGCAGTCTCTTCATCATTTGATCACACAGGCTCTTATTCAGGCTATTCAGGACAAAACATCAGAAAAGCAGAATATGCCTTCTGCTTTGCTAAAACTGATGGAAAATACCCTTACAGATGAAAGCCTTGAGCCAGAATTTCGTGCATTTTGCTTAAGTTTACCCAGTGAAGTTGAGCTTGCCTATATAATTGGGAAAAATGTTGATCCAGAGCGTATTCACCATGTGCGTAACCAGTTTTTAGCTTCACTCGCACGGACATATCAAGAGCTTTTCACAAAAGTTTATATACAAATGGAGAGCAATGAGCCCTATTCATCAACTCCTGCACAAACTGGAAAACGAGCATTACGCAATATAATACTCGACTATCTTTCCATCACCGAAGCCAATCCAAATCGTGCTGCTTTACAATATGCAACAGCTGATAATATGACTGACCGTATGGCCAGTATCACTGTTTTGGTACGGCGCTTTAATAAAAGTGAGCAAGCGCAAAATGCCTTAAATGATTTTGAAAATCGATATCAGCATGACCCTTTGGTTATGGATAAATGGTTCTCCATTCAAGCAATGGTTCCGGGAGCATCAACACTCGAGCATGTTCAAAAGCTCATGCAACACCCGCTGTTCTCACAAGATAATCCTAACCGTGTACGCGCTTTGATTGGTGTCTTTGCCGCTCATAATTTAACAGGTTTTCATAGAATTGATGGGGCATCCTATCGCTTTCTTTGCCAAATCATTTTGGAAATTGATAAAAAAAATCCACAGCTTGCTTCACGATTATTCACCATGATGCGCTCTTGGAGACAATTAGAGCCCATTCGGCAACAAAAATTTGAAACCGCATTAAAAACAATTGCGGAAGCCCCCCAATTGTCAAGCGATGTGGCTGAAATCATTCAGCGTCTCCTCGCTTAAAGTAGAAAAATATTTATAATCAGTATGTTATGATATCATTTATAAAATAATGTCAACGAATAACTTAACTATCATAAACCTCTAAACAGGAGATTTAAACCCGTTTAGAGGTCATTTTAAAGTTCCTTTTTATTTCCTTCATCCACATTCAATAAAAGTAAAATACTTTTTTTGAAAAAAAGACTGGACAGAAGACTCCTGTTTTGATTCATTGCACCCTATGGGGTTTTATTATGAATATTGAAACAGTTTTTATAACACATTATTCCATAATTAAAGGAACAAGAAATGGCTAAATTGGACGCATATAATGCGCCAACGGAGGTGTATGCTGACTCAAAGTCAAGCACTCAAAATCATAAAATAAAGACAGAGCGTATTCATCTGTTTTTTGGCTCAGCCTCTCAAAAACTTCTCTTTATTGAACCTTGGCTGCGACGTTTACTTCCATTTGTCATTCTTGCATTTCTTGTTGTGCTGGCAACAATTCGTTTTGTATCAATCTATGATTGGCGTCATGTTATTGATAAAAACACACGCTCTACCCTTACTCTTGTCGCTTCTCATATTAGTAATACAATTGATCGTGACTTACTTACTGTCACTGAAAAAGGGAAATTTGCTGCTCTTTCTCATCATCATTTACAAAATATCCTGAACAATTTTCCTAATAAAGACATTATCAGTCCTCATACTGTTATTGCTGTAATCGATCAGAAAGGTATTGTCGTAGCCTCATCCAGTTCAGAGATTATTTTAGGAAAACCCTTACAGGACTTTACCTCCGAGGGTGTTGCTTTACAAGCTCTGGGACAACATGCTGGCATTATGGAAATTACAATGGGCAAAGATGCTCCTGCCCTTGCTACATTTAGCCAAACAAGAAATGGACAATATGGTGTCTTCATCAGCCAAAAGAAGCAATATGTCTACATGGAATGGCGCAAAATTTTCTCATTAAATATGACCTTGTTCATAGGAACAGGCGGCATTATTTTGGTTCTCCTCTATGCTTATTGTAATCAAATTGTGCGAGCACGCAATACAGATTTAATTTCAGAAAAAACACAAAACCGTATTGATATGGCAATGATACGTGGGCGCTGTGGCTTATGGGATTGGAATATGGCAAGTGGACGTGTTTACTGGTCACGGGCAATGTATGAAATGCTCGGTTATGTCCCTCAAGATGCACTGCTGTCAATTTCGCAAATTACCGCCATTATCAACCCAAATGATGCTAATTTTTTTGATCTTGCTCAAGAATTAATGGGAGGGCAAAAAAAGCATATTGATATTAATGTTCCCATGCGACACGCTGATGGCCATTATGTATGGATGCGTATTCGGGCTGAAGTTACCGATGAAAAAGAGCCCCATTTGGTCGGTATTGCTTTTGATATTAGTGAACAACGTCAATTTGCAGAAGAAACAGCGCAAGCCGATCTTCGTATCCGTGATGCCATTGAAAATATTTCAGAATCTTTTGTATTATGGGATTCTGAAGGACGTTTAGTCATGTCCAACAGCAAATTTTGCGAATATGCCGCTATCCCTAAACAGGTGTTACAATCAGGAATCCAACGTGCAACCGTTGAAGCCATGGCTCGCCCTGCAATCAATGAATATCCTCTTAAAGATGATGGTACTGGTAATTTAACCAGTATCCGACAAACTGCAGACGGTTATTGGCTCAAAATTAATGAGCGACGCACCCAAGATGGAGGGCTTGTGTGCATTGGGACAGATATTTCTGAACTTAAACAACAACAAGAAAAATTTGAAGACAGTGAAAGACGGCTTTTTTCTTTCATTCAAGAACTTAAACGTGCTCGAGGAAGTGCACAACAACGTGCAACAGAAGTTGAAAAACTCAATAAAAGTTTAAAAGCAGAAAAAGAACGGGCTGAAAGTGCTAATAAAGCTAAATCAGAATTTTTAGCCAATATGTCCCATGAATTGCGTACCCCTCTTAACGCCATTCTTGGCTTTTCAGATATCATGTTGCAATCTACCTTCGGTCCTCTTGGCTCGCAACGTTACAAAGAATATATGCACGATATTTACAATTCAGGAACTCATCTTCTAACCCTTATCAATGATATTCTTGATATGTCCAAAATCGAAGCTGGCAGATTTAACCTTGATTGTAAAAATACTGATCTAGAGCCCATCATTAGTGAAGCAGTGCGAACACTTACACCACAAGCTCAAGAAAAAAATATTGCATTTACAACAAATATTGCCCCAGAACTGCATGCAGAAGTTGACGGACGCGCCATTAAACAGATCTTTCTTAACCTTATCTCGAATGCCGTTAAATTCACGCCTTCTGGCGGAAGTATTAATGTTTGCGCTTTTAAGAAAAAACATAACCTTGTTTTTAAAATTAAAGATACAGGTGTTGGCATCCCCTCATCTGCAATCAAAAAACTTGGGCAACCTTTTGAACAAGTTGAAAATCAACTCACGAAAACCCATACGGGTTCAGGTCTTGGCTTAGCCATTTCACGCTCCTTGCTAGAACTTCACAAAGGAAAGCTTGAAATTACCTCTAAAGAAATGAAAGGGACAACTGTAACCATTATAATGCCAATCCAACAAAGTTAAAGATCTTAACTTTCCTCATTTCTTTCCCGTTGGAGCAAAATCTTTTTCCGTTCAACGCCCCAACGATATCCTGAAATAAAACCATTTTTGCACACCACACGATGGCAAGGAATAATTAATGCCAATTCATTACGTGCACATGCATTTGCAACTGCACGAAAAGCATTTGGCATACCGATATGTTGTGCTAATATTTTATATGAAACTGTTTCACCACACGGTACTTTACATAATACGCTCCATACTTTCTGCTGAAAGACTGTACCACTTATATCTAAGGGGAAATCATATTTCCTTACCAACTTAGGTGTTTCTATCATTGTTATAATATGTGCGACTTCTCTCTTAAATATGGGGTCATCATCCACTTGTTGTAGATCACCAAAACGCGCCGTGAATTCTTGTAATAAGTTTTCTCTACTATCTCCTAATGCTATATTCGAAATCCCTTTGTGGGACTTTGCTACCAAAAGCCCTCCTATTGAGACTTTTTTCAAACAAAATATTCTCTGTTGGGAAATGTTCAGCATTTTGACTTTTTATTTTTTCTCAAGATTTAAACATCATAAATGAAATAAAGCATAAAATATTTAAATATCAGATATTCTATGATGAAATACATTGATAATTCTTATTGCTTATTTATCTCTGAAAATCAGATTTAGCTATTCTCTTTATTAAGTTATATTTTAGACGTAATCTTATTAGCTTAACATTCTCTATATTTGCGCTCTTTTTGTTGTTTAAATTAAATATTTTATAACATCAAAAAATAAAAAGGGCCACTCTTAGAGACACTCCAAATAAGATGGTATCTCTTTTTTGAAAAATATTTTCCAGCACATATCCAAAAAATAAAAGCCCCATTTGAAAATGGGACTCCTTGATTACTTAATCCTACAATATTTTAAAATTTATATGCTACACCAACGCGGAAGTCATTTGTTTTATAGCTCATTTCAACTTTGTCATGTACGAACTTTTTCTTACCAAAGTCTGAGTACCTATATTCTGCACGCAGAATAACATTATCAGTCACGGCATAATCAACACCACCCCCAAGGGTATAACCAATCATCGTCGTTTTTTCATCATGCACCCAATCAGAAAAATCAGCGGCTTTACTTGTTGCATTCGTATCTTCCGCTGCCGCAACAATATTTCGAAGCTGCGTATAAGCAACCCCTCCCGCAATATAAGGCATCACACGATCAACAGGAAAACCAACTCGTACACGCGTAGCACCAAACCATTTTTGTTTTATAGTATGACGAACTTTTGTAATAGTTTCAGTGGAATCATCCTTTCGTAAAATTTCCTCGGATCTCCTGCCTTCTGAATCTTCTGAGAATACTGCTCTTGTTTTAACATGCGATGAGGTCGTATCTGACGCACTGATATATTTTGTATCCTTTTTGTCAGACCACATTATATCCGTATCAAAACCTATAACAAAACTATTGTCGATATCAATATTGGAACCAGCATAAATGCCACCAACAAAACCAGAAAGTTTAGGTAAAAATTCTTTTTTAATCGGATCCCACCTTCCTGTATCTCCATCTGCTAAATAATTTGCACTGGTTTTACTTGAAAAATAACCAATTTGGCCTCCAAGGTAAAACCCTGTCCAAGAAAAATGTGGAGCTGCAATAATAGGTCCAACAGGTCTCGGCTGTTCTGGTATAGTAACATCCGCTGCCTGTACTGTAGAAACCAAAATTAAAGAAAAAATAGATGTTTTGATTAAGTATTGTTTAGTCATAATCGCTCCCCTAAAAGCTAAGTGACAAATATATAAATAATTTCATATTTTTTTCAAAAAATCTGTAGCAAAAATAACACAGCTTAATAAAAAATAAAATTTAAAAATCTATGCTGTAAAAATCTTTTAAATTATCCAAAGATTTACTACGAAGTATTTTTTAAATATTTAATATCAATTTTTATTTTTAAATAACTTTTTATTATCTCTAAGTTCACGAATATATCTTAAATAATATTCTCTTCTATATGAATGGTTGTGTTATGCCATTGTGTACATTCAATAAAAATGGCAAATAGTCTCATTCACCAATAGTTAGAAAAGATGCTTTGTAAATTTCCAAGTAAATATAAAATCTTGTATTCATTCATTTAAAATAGAAATTTTTCAACCCGCCTGAGAAATTAACCAAGCACAATTTTTACTATATGGTTGCCTCAAACGCATAAATTGTAAAAAAATATCAAAAAATTATTATAACAATAAAATTGCTTCAATTTACAAAATACATTTTAAAATAAATTATTTATTCTACTTTTTATAATTTGGCTAAAAATTCTACACAGTTTTTCTATCAACTATTATAAAATGCATTCAATGTTTCATTACATGTGTAAAAGCTGAACATACTGATTGCCCAGTTTCTTCAATCAATTTTTCAACACGAAGCAAATCAGGCTCCCCAACACTACTTAACAAAAGGTCGCTTAAACCAGGTGGCATTTCATGAGGATCAAGAGAATCATTTAAGCAAAGTCGTATAATTTGGCTTAGATTGGTATAGAGACCATAAGCATAATGTAAATCTGAAATAAAAAGCTGATTAAGGAAACTGTTCGGCAACTGAGACAAAATATCTTCTGTCGTCGCTCCAATCTGAAATTCCATGACATGCGTAATAAGAGCAAATTGAGCAATAAATTCTAAATCCACGATACCACCAAGCATCGTTTTTAAATCCCATTGGTTTTTTGGTGGTTTTTCTTTTGCAATCAAGGCACGCATTTCACATACTGCTTTTGCAACACTCTTCCTATCACGCGGAAAAGCAATAATTGTACAAACTTCATTTTCTAACTTTTGTAAAAAGTCATAATCTCCAGCAATCCCTCGTGCTCTTGTTAAAGCAAGGTGTTCCCATATCCATGCTTGCCCGCGATAATAATTTTTAAAAAATTGAAAAGAAACAGCAACAGGCCCCTCATTGCCTAATGGACGCAATCTTAAGTCAACAGCATAAAGAACTCCTTGGCTTGTAAGAGTGGATAAAGCTGCAACCAAACGCTGTGTCAAACGCGTATAATATTGCGAAATATAGAGAGGTTTTTCTCCATCAGATATTTCAGCATCTTCATCATACTCGTAAAGCAAAATGAGATCAATATCCGAACCCGCTGTTAATTCACGACTTCCAAGCTTACCCATCCCCAATATGCCAACACGCCCTCCTTTAATACTACCATGAAGACGAGAAAATTCCTCTTGAACTGCAGCAAATGTTTTTGCAATCATAAGATCAGCAAGTGCAGTAAACGCAAAACCTGCTCTCTTCCCAGTAATTGCACCGTTCAAAATTCGAATACCAATTAAAAAACGTTGCTCATCAGCAAAAACCCTTAAGTGGTTGAGAATTTCTTCGTAAGAAAAAATGCCTTCAAGAAAACATTCAAGGCGATGCTCTAAATAAGATTTTGTAGGCAATTCTGAAAAAATACTTGGATCTAACATTCCATCAAAAACATGAGGCTTACGTGTAATAATTTCCGCAAGACGCGGAGCTGCTCCCATGATAAGCACTAACATATCTAAAAGAGCGGGATTAGACTGCAAAAGACTAAAAAGTTGAATTCCTGAAGGTAATCCTTGTAAAAAACGATCAAAACACAACATCACTTCATCAGCCCGTTTTGTTGCACCAAAAGCTTTCAAAAGTGCAGGAGTTAATTCTGTTAATCTTTCACGCGCTTCTGCAGATTGCGTTGCTTTATAACGCCCACAATGAAGTGTACGCATAATACGACAAATATCACTTGCTCTTTTAAAACCTAGACAGCCTAATGTTATTAATGTTTCAGGATCATCTTCTTCACCTGTAAAAACTAAATTGCCAATTTCTAAACCAAGTTCCTGTTCATTCTCAAACAATGCAGCATAATGTTTTTCAACAACCTGAAGCGTTTTTAATAAATCACAGATAAAGCTGTTACTCTCTTGGTACCCCATTAAATATGCAACACTGGCAAATTGAGAAACATCATTTGGGAGAAGATGCGTTTGTTCATCTGCAAGCATCTGAATACGATGCTCTACATTTCGTAAAAAAGCGTAACTTTTTATAAGACTATCTTTTGTTTCCTCACTAATCCAACCAAGTGTATGAAGTTCTGCTAACATTGCGACTGTCTGTCGACCACGCAATTGAGGAAAACGCCCACCTGCAATGAGTTGTTGTGTCTGGACAAAAAACTCAATCTCACGAATGCCCCCACGCCCTAATTTTACATTATGTCCATAAGCCGCAATTTGACCATAATTTTTATAAGCATGGATTTGACGTTTAATCGAATGGATATCAGCAATAGCAGCGTAATCTAAATATTTCCGCCACACATAAGGAAATAGCTCTTTGAGAAAGCTAAAGCCTGCCTTTTTATCACCAGCGACTGGACGTGCCTTAATCATAGCTGCGCGTTCCCAATTTTGTCCACGCCCCTCGTAATAACGCAATGCAGTCCTTACTGGTAAAGCTAAAGGGGTTGAACTTGGGTCTGGCCGGAGCCTAAAATCGAGACGAAAAACATATCCCTCCGCAGTACGTTCTTGAATGATACGGATCAATCGACGTACCATTTTAGAGAATAGATCAACACTCTCAGAAAGGTTACCAATATGAGGTGACATTTCATCAATAAAAACAATAAGATCAATATCAGAAGAATAATTAAGTTCTTCTGCTCCTAATTTTCCCATCCCTAAAACGATTAGGCCACAATCTTTTTCCGGATTCTCACGACTCGACAAATTTATTTTGCCATGATCATGTGCTTCTCTTAAGAGAAAACGCAAAGCCACACCTAATGCGGCTTCTCCCAAGCGTGTTAACCAAACACATGAGACTTCGTACGTAAAAACACCACTTAAGTCAGCTAAAGCAATGAGAAGATGGGCTTCTCGTTTTTTGTGTCTTAAAGCCGCCTTCAATGAAATTTCATGTATAACCTCACTTTTATCAAGGTGCGCAATATCATCTATGATTTCTCTTAACCTCGTTTCTATATCAACATGCAATAAGGAATTAAGATAGGATGGGTTGGTAATTAAAGCCTCACGCAAAAAGGGAGACAAAGTCATAACCGCGCTGATAAATTCAACCTGCTTTCCCTTATTGGAAATAAAGGAAATAAGGGATTCTAAATTTTCTTTTCTCGCTTGTTCTGCAAGGTCTTTCAACCATTGAGGGCCACTGTTATCAAGGGGAGATAAAGGGAGAAGCTGTGTTTTTAAAAAAGCTTTCTTCATTTACACTCCCGTGAAAAACATTTTCGCTTTCTTTCTATGGCCTTATACTTTAAAGAAAAATAATCATAGGTGTAGCAAACAATGAAATAAAATTTTTAAGGGAATAATAAAATAGCTCTAAGACCTGGATTTGCATTTTCAAATAATAATTCACCCCCATGAAGCTTCATTACAGCTTTTGCTATACTAAGGCCAATACCAAAACCAGGTTGTGAGCGACTTTCTTCAAGACGAACAAAGCGTTCTGTTACTTTTTCACGTTTATCCTCTGCAATTCCTGGACCATTATCACTCACAACAACCAACAAATGTTTATCACGATATTCCATCGATAAGCAAACTTTTGCTTTCCTGCCATCTTTAGAGGCATATTTAATCGCATTATCAATAAGATTAAAAATCGATTGCGCAATAAGCTCACGATTTAATTTCAGCTCTTTATCAAATGTGTTCCCTAACCGAAGCAAAACACCCGATTCTTCAGCAAAAGGTTCATAAAGTTCAACGGCATCTTCAAGGATCAGTTTCATATTCATCATCTCAAGATGCTCAATTGCGCTACTGGCTTCAATACGTGAAATCATCAAAATTGCATTAAAAGTACAAATAAGTTGATCGGATTCAGTAATAACACCATCAAGTGCTTGACGATATTCAAGCTTTGTCTTTTGCCCAGAAAGCGCTTCTTCAGCACGATTTCTAAGGCGTGTCAGTGGTGTTTTCAGATCATGCGCAATATTATCCGATACTTGATGCAAACCCATATTTAATTCTTCAATGCGATCTAACATAACATTAAGGTTCGCGGACAATCGATCAAACTCATCCCCTACTCCAGATACAGGCAAACGCCCACTGAAATCACCTTCCATCAAACGTTTTGAGGCAGCTGTAACATGATCAATTCTTTGTAATGCTCGCCTACCAACGAAAAACCATATGAGTAAAGCTCCTCCAACCATTGCTGCAAGAGCAATCATGACGGCTTTACGAATAACGACTGCAAAACGTTCTGGTTCATCTAAATCCCGTCCTATAAGAACCTTCATCGCATTAGGCAAATCAACAACAATTGCCAAAGCGCGATGCTCACTTGTTTGGCCATGTTCGCCAAAACGTGAATACAAAAAAGAATTTGCAATAAAGCCATTATGATTCAAAAGACCTAATTCAATACGCGCAACATTGCCTGCTAAAATGCGTCCCATAGGATCCGTTACAAGATAAAGAAAAGCCCCTGGTTGTCGTGAACGATAATCAATAGTGCGTATTAATAAAGCAAGCCCACCATAATTATAAGCATCTTCGATATATCTCACTTCTTCATGTAAAGCTTGCTGCGTTTGCTCTGTTAACAACGAGGCAGAAAAATCCGTCATATAAATAGATAACCCTGTTGCAACCAACCCAAACAACAAAAGATAAAGTGCTGAGAGCCTTAACGCTGTTGTGCGCATTATATTGATGAGACGATTCATGTTTTGTTATCTGGTGCTTTCAGCATATAACCAGCTCCACGTACAGTATGGAGAAGTGGTACATCAAAATCTTTTTCAATTTTTGCTCTCAAACGAGAGATATGAACATCAATGACATTTGTTTGCGGATCAAAATGATAATCCCAAACTTTTTCCAAAAGCATGGTGCGTGTTACCACTTGACCAGCATATCGCATCAAATATTCCAGTAAACGAAATTCTCGTGGTTGTAATGGAATATTTCTCTTACCCCTTTTCACTGTATGTGCCAATCGATCAAGCTCAAGATTGCCTACACGATAAACCGTTTCAGCCTCTTTAGGATTTTTACGCCGCTGTAAAACTTCAACACGAGCAAGAAGTTCAGAAAAAGCATAAGGCTTTGTCAAATAATCATCTCCCCCTGCACGCAAACCCGTCACACGATCATTCACTTGCCCTAAAGCCGAAAGGATGAGAATTGGTGTTTCATTGCCTTTAGCACGCAATTCAGAAATAATAGAAAGACCATCACGATGCAAAAGCATTCGATCAACAACCATTACATCGTAATTTTCCATCTCAGCTAAAGCATATCCAGTATCCCCATCATAGGCAACATCAACAGAATGCCCTGCCTCTAAAAAAGCTTTTTCGAGATAACGCCCCGTCTCACGATCATCTTCGATAACGAGTATTTTCATAAAACGCATCTCCGTTATTTTTATAAAATTGCATTGTAGGACAGAAATCTAAAAAATCTCTGCCCTACTCATAATAAACTGCTATTTTTTGAAAATTGGAAGAGCAACAAAACGATTTTGCTCATTTGTTCGGACTTGTAGGAGTATAGCTTTTCGCCCCAACTTTTGAGCATTCTTGATTGTATCCGTAATATCAGAGGCCTTTTTAACAGCTTTATTATTCACTGTCACAATAACATCACCAGGACGTATTCCCTTATCTGCCGCATCTGAATCTGAGTCGACATCCGTTACAACCAATCCTAAGCCATCATCAGAAGGTGCAACAATTAACCCATAATCTTCCAATATCTCATCTGAATCACCGCGTTCGTTTGAATATTTTGAACCTTCTTTTTTTCCTTCATTTTCAGGCATTGGAGCAAGTTTAACCTTGATATTCTCTTCTTTACCAGATCTCCAAACCCCTAAGGTTATGGTTTCTCCTGGTTTAATATTTGCGATACGCTTCGCCAGATCACGAGAATCATTAATTGTTTCATTATTCAGTAAAATAATGACATCACCGGCCTTAATACCAGCCTTTGCTGCTGGTCCTTTTAATGAATCAGTAACCAAAGCACCTTTTGCTTCTTTCAAACCTATCGAATCAGAAATTTCCTTCGTTACCGGCTGAATTTGAACCCCCAGCCAACCACGCTGAACTGAACCTTTTTCAATAAGTTGTTGTACAACTTGTTTCGCTGTCGCTGCTGGAATAGCAAAAGCAATACCAACATTTCCCCCAGAAGGAGAAAAAATCGCTGTATTGACTCCAACAACCTTACCATTCAAATCAAAAGTTGGACCTCCAGAATTTCCTCTATTAACAGCAGCGTCAATCTGAATAAAATCATCATAACTACTGCTGCCAATATCACGTCCACGTGCTGAAACAATACCTGCTGTCACAGTTCCACCAAGACCAAATGGATTGCCAATAGCAACAACCCAATCACCAACGCGAAGCTTTGAATCATCACCAAAATCAACATAGGAAAATTTTCTTTTGTCATCTACTTTTAGAACAGCAAGGTCAGTTTTTGGATCTTTCCCAATGAGCTTTGCATTCAATTCTGTACCATCATCAAAAACAACAGAATAACTTGTCCCTTCAGAAACCACATGATCATTGGTCACAATATAACCATCAGATGAGACCAAAAAACCCGAACCAAAAGCTATAGGACGCAATCTGTTCGAATGTGGTGCAAATTTATTTTTAGGCTTATCAAAATCATAAAATTCTTTAAAAAACTTTTTTAAAGGATGCTGATCTGGGAGTTGATCAATACCTGGACTATTAAAAAAACTGCTAAAGAATGTTTCTTCTCTTTTTTTATTGCTCTTTACTTGCACGGCAACAACCGCAGATTTTACTTGAGAAACAATATCTGCAAATCCCTGCTGTTGCACTAATGAAGTAAATACAGAACTCGCATGAGCCGACGTCGTGAATAAACTTGCTCCACATCCACTAAAAAACAGTGTACTTTCCAACGCAGCAGAAAAACTCACTGCTACTAATGTTTTAAAGAAAGTTTTTTTAACCATTTGGTATACGCTCCTATTCAATGATATCTCTATCCCAATGTCGACCCTTTATAGAACAACAGACCTTACCGTTTTCTGTCTAAATTGTTAAAGTTTTGTAAGGTTTAAATACACAACAACACATCACAGCCTATAAAACTGAATGATCAATTTCCACGATCTTAATTCTCTCTCATATAACGTCTTTTTTAGTTATTTTGCTGCATCAACATTTAAGATTAGTATTTTTTGATTTATATTGTCTTATCCGAAAAAATAGCACACCTGTACTCATGAGAATTATTATCAAAGGAGATAGCCATAAAAACCAAGTTGTTTTATTAAATGGCGGTTTCAAGAGAATAAACGCACCATATCGTTCAACAAGAAAATCAATAACTTGTTGATTAGTATGCCCCATTTTTAATCGTTCCCGAATTAAAAGGCGTAAATCACGTGCTAGGAGAGTCTCTGAATCATCAATTGATTGATTTTGGCAAATTGGGCAACGTAAATGTGATGAAATATCTCGTGCGCGTGATTCAAGCACTGTATCTTTTAAAATTTCATCGGGCTCTACGGCTCTTACTGACTGCAAAGGAAAAATCATGATTAAATAAAATAAAATATAAAGCAATATTTTTTTCATTTGCACGCCTTTCTCAAAAATTTAATGCGAAAAGCATCCCGCCGTCCGGCACGAAAAAAATAACCTAACAGAGAAAAAGATCCACCCATAGCCATCATCAATGCCCCTAACCATACACACATTACGTAAGGCTTCCACCATATATGCAAAACAAGTCCTCGATCGTCTATACGTCCTGGGACAATATAGAGTTGCGATAAACCATGATTTTGGATACCAACTTCCGTTGTTGAGGTATTTTGACTTGAATAAAACCGCTTTGATGCTGTTACATTCCCCACAGTGTTTTTATTTTCATATATTGTAAAATGAAACTCCATTGCCGAATAATTCGGGCCAATGCCATCGCGGACGCCATCCAAATGAAGAGTTTTCCCTGCTATCATTACCATATCACCTACATGCATATTTAGAATACGCTCTTGCGCAAAAGATGCCACACAAACAATCCCAAATAATGTAACACCTAATCCCATATGCGCTATTGCCGCACCATAAACCGACCATGGTAATCTTATAAATCTCTTAACCCGCATCCCAAAAGTTACTTTGTGATGCCCACTCTTCTCCCAAAGATCAACTAAACTGCCTAAGAAAACAAAAGCTGAAAGTCCAATTCCGAAAAGGGCAAAAATATCACGCAAAGAAATTGCATAAAATGCGATAAAACAAGCTATAAAAACCAACGCAAAAATAAACCCAAGCCGTTCAAAGACTGCAAGAAAATTACCGCGTTTCCACGTCATCATTGATCCAAATGGAGTTAATAATAACAATAACATCATTAAAGGCCCACAAGTAAGGTTAAAAAAAGTGGCCCCTACAGAAATTTTTTGCCCAATTAATGCTTCAATAAAATAAGGGTAGAGCGTACCAATCAATACTGTTGCTGTTATTGTTGTGAGTAACAAATTATTTAAAACAATAAAACCTTCACGCGAAATTGGTTGAAAGATTCTTCCTTTTGTTAAAACAGGTACGCGTGCTGCAAAAAGAAGCAAAGCTCCCCCCGTGAAGAAGAATAAAAGTGCAAGAATTGCTCGCCCTCGTGTTGGATCAACAGCAAAACTATGAACAGATATTAAAAGACCAGAACGAACAAGAAAAGTTCCCATAAGAGAAAGAGAAAAAGTAAGAATGGCCAAAAACAAAGTCCAACTTTTTAATGCTTCTCGCTTCTCAAGAACAAGAGTGGAATGCAAAAGAGCTGTTCCTGAAAGCCAAGGCATAAACGAAACATTTTCAACGGGATCCCAAAACCAATAACCACCCCATCCTAGCTCATAATAAGCCCAATAGGAGCCGACCATAATACCCAATGTCAAAAAACACCAAGAAAGCAAAATCCAAGGACGAAGCCAATGCGCCCAAAGCCTATCGACATAGCCTATAATCAATGTAGCAATTGCAAAAGAAAAACAAAGTGAAAAACCAACATAGCCTAAATAAAGAAATGGTGGATGAATTGCTAATGCAATATCCTGTAAAAGAGGATTGAGATCTTTTCCTTGCAATGCCGGTGGATCAACACGTAAAAATGGGTTGGACATAAAAAGAATAAATAAAAGAAAAGCGCTTGTTATCCAACTTTGGCATATTAAAATGAGCGTCTTCAACTGTTCTGGCAAATGCTGGCTAAAGAACGCTAGCAATGTACTAAAAAAAGCGAGACTTAAAACCCATAACAACATGGAGCCTTCGTGATTTCCCCAAACACCTGTGATTTTATAGAGCATTGGTTTTTCCGAATGGGAATTCTCAACCACATTCAAAACAGAAAAATCAGAGACAATATGGGCATGAACAATAATTAAAAAAGATAAGAATAATAAGCTAAAAGTGATATATGTCAGAGGAACAGCTGTTTGCATTAGCGAACGCTCTCTCCACAAAACGCCTAAAGCAGGTAAAAAAGCCTCTAACAAGCTCACACCAAAGGCTGCAGCTAAAAAAATATGACCCAGTTCGATAAGCACAATCGAATTATTTCTCCCCACTATGATGTTTTTTTAAACGATCAGCTGTTTCTTTAGACATATAAGTCTCATCATGTTTTGCTAAAATACGCTTGCCTATAAAAAAGCCCTGTTGATCAAAATACCCCTCTACGATAACTCCTTGGCCTTCACGAAAAAGATCCGGTAAAATACCATTAAAAATCACTTTTTGATATTTTGTATTATCCGTTATAAAAAAAACTACGCCTTTCTCTCCAATATATTCAACTGTCCCCTTGCCAACAAAACCACCTAAACGCAAAGGGTGCCCTGTTAAAATATCTTCTCTTGTAATTTCAGATGGCGTTCGAAAAAAACTGACCGTATTACGCATTGCATAAATAATAAGGCTTATTGCAATAGCTATCACTAAACAACATGATAAAACGATCAGCAATCGATTTTTTTTCCGCTGCTTTAAAATAACTCTCAATGAAGGAGTGCTATGAAACGGGTGACTGTTCATAAATTTTCTACGGAAATTCTTTTATAAATGTAAATGCGGTGTATAAACATTGAGTATTCACATACCTTATCTTGCAAAGAAGCTTGGCATATCTTGCATAGGGATGCAACATTGTATCCAATGTCTTTATCACTACCGATATATGCCCTTTGATTTTAATCCTTTAAACTGACTACAATTCCTTTTCTTGAGCTTCTAATTGGATGCATCACGTAACTGAATAATCATGGCTTCAATACGTGATCGTCCTGTAAAATCTTCAGGCATTTTATCAAGAAAATTTTGTAAAGAATGTACTGCTTGCACAGATTGGCCTGCCTGATGCAGCGCTTCAGCAATCAACAAACGAGGATAAAAATCTTTGGGCGCTAAATCTGCTGCTTTTTGAAAAGCATTTTGTGCTTCTTGTTTAATTATGCCACCTTCATAACCAACCAATGCTAACCCATATCCAACAAGTCTTGGAGCCGTTTCTCCATTCAAGCGCAGCGCATCTAAATAAATATTCACGGCGTCCTGAAAATAACCTTGTTCGAGGTACCCTACTGCTAACGCATCTGCTAATTTGCCATCACGAGGTAGACGTAAAAAAAGTGCTTGTAAACGAACAAGCTGTTCATGCTTATTGAGCGTTTTAGGGTCCTTATGCATGAGTTTACTAAAAAAATAACTTTTAACTCTTGGATTGCCTGTAAAGCCGTAAATGCTCCATGTTATAAGAAGAACAAAAAAAATACTCAAAGCTTTAAGAGCATATCTCTTTTTATCATGCGAATAAGTCTTCCCAAGTTTAACCGAATACATATGAATTCTATCATTATCAATGGTTTGAATTCTCAATTCTTTTTTTATCCCATAATAATGGAGGGAAAAAAAAGAATACTCGCTAAAAAAATGAGAAAAGCTACGGCTAAAACAAATAAGAGCATATCATTCTGCTACCAATATGAAAATTAAAAAAACTAGCCAAGTTATCTCCTCCTCCCACTTAACAAAGAGACTCATGATGATCTCTCTTTTCTTATGACGAATATTGTAAATGTTTATCGTTTATTTTTCTCATAACGACTAGGGAGAGCAAAACAAAATTTTACTTTTCTATTTTGATTATAAAAATACCCTTAGAATTTTAAAATCACTTTTTATATCATGTAAAAACAATGCTGTATGCTAATGGATTTTCATATATATGTCTTCAGCAAAAAAATAATTTATCTCCTTCTTGGTAAAATAACTTTTGCACACAACCCTCCTAGGGTAGAACGTGATAAAAAAAGACTCCCTCCATATTCCTTGACCATATCTGAAACTATCGCCAGCCCTAAACCTGTTCCCGGTTTACTTTCATCAAATCGCTGCCCCCTTTTTAAAGCTTCAGCAATTTTATCTTCTGTTAAACCAGAGCCATCATCTTCTACAAAGATACTAAAATATTCTGTTTCTTCAATATTTTCTTCTAAAAAACAGGAGATGAGAACTTTTGTGTGAGACCATTGAGCCGCATTCTCAACTAAATTCCCTACAATTTCCTCTAAATCCTCCCTTTCACCAGAAAAAATAATATCATCGACAGCCATAATAAATTGAAACTGTTTTTCCGGATTAAGCTTTTCCATAACCCTCATCAAACGATCAACCACTCTACGGACAGATGTATGATAAATGATACTGTCACATTGTGCTGCGATCCGCGCACGCTGAAGATAATGATTTATTTGGGCCTGCATTATTTGCGTCTGCTCTCTCAATAAAAAAGCCTGTTCTCCACACATCTTATCAACTTCATTCATCATTACTGATAGGGGAGTTTTCAATGAATGCGCAAGATTTCCAACCTGTGTGCGAAAACGTTCAATAATACGCTGATTATTATTAATGAGAGCATTCATCTCTTGTGCGAGCGGCATGACTTCGCTTACTAAATCCGTATTCACATAATGAACTCTGCCTTCACGGATATCATTCAATCCTCGTCGAATAAGCTTCAACGGTTGAAAACTAAAGAAAATAAGAGCAATATTGATAAGAACACTGCCTATACCAAAACTCCAAAGAAAAATTTGTAAAGTTTGCTTAAATTCCTGCACTTGTGCATGGGCTTCATCAATATTCCCAACAAGGCGAAAACGTGCAATATGATTTTGATTATCAAGAACAACATCACTCTCAATGACCTGTAGTTTCTGACCACTGTCCCCCTTTATTCGATAAGAGCGAAAGAATTTGTTATCAAAAGGCACATCAATATCGCTGGGTGAAAATATGCTCCCCGTTTCCATGGAAGGTGATGTTAATCTTCCCTTTAGATTATGTGATATTGCAACAACTTCCCAATACCATCCCGTTGTTGGATCGGAATAACGAATATCATCAATTCCAACACTCCCTTCTAAATTTCCCTCTGGTGAAACCGTTACTGTAGCAATGAGACTATACAGATGAGCAGAGAGAATACGTTCTAAGCTTTGTTCACTTGAGCGCCTATAAAATAAAATACTGACTGCAGAAATTGATGAAAGTGAAATAACAACCCATAATGTTGATAAGATCATAACCCGTAAACTCAGAGATCTACTAACGAAAAAAAATAACCTCTGAAGACAGTTATTTATCTTTAAAACATTCATTGATCACCTAGCGTTCTCACGCGATAACCCATTCCTCGAATAGTTTCAATTAAATCCACTCCAAGCTTTTTACGTAAGCGTCCGACAAAAACTTCTACCGTATTGGAATCTTTATCAAAATCCTGATCATAAAGATGTTCAGTAAGTTCCGTTCTTGAAATCACCCTATCACGATGATGCATGAGGTATGAAAGAAGCCTGAATTCATAGGATGTTAATTTAATCAACTGACTATCAACAAAAACACGAGAAGTCTTGGTATCCAAGGAAACATTCCCACAAAATAACATGCTTGTTGCATGCCCTGTTGCACGACGAATTAACGCCCGCAACCGCGCCATCACTTCTTCCAAATGAAATGGCTTCACAACATAATCATCAGCACCTGCATCAATTCCACGTACCTTATCAGACCAGCGATCTCGCGCCGTTAGGATTAAAATAGGCATAGAGCGTCCTTCTTGGCGCCATTTTTCAACAATACAAATTCCATCTATATGTGGCAAACCTATATCAATTATCACAGCATCATAAGACTCTGTGCTTCCTAAAAAATAAGCCTCTTCACCATCGAAAGCACTATCTGAAACATATCCCGCATTTTTTACAGCTTCTGCTAATTGATGATTGAGATTTCGATCATCTTCGGCAATTAAAATACGCATGACAATATCTACCAAATGCTAATCGGCGGGAACCACAACCTCAACACGGCGCAGTTTTTCACCATTATGGGCAGGTACAATAACCACAACTGTACACATCTCTTTTCCATCCTGAACAACCGATTTTGAACGTACTAATACCCCATTTTCTTGGGAAGCAGCCTTTCTGCCTATCTCAGCACAACCAGCAGCTGAAACAGAATCTGCTCCTAAAAAAAGCGCTATCATCATGAATAAAAAAAATTTTTGCATCATAGAAACTTCATAATCTATTCCAAATGAATATAGGATGAACAATGTTTTTTGTTTTCTCAAAATCATACTAGAATAAAGCTTTAACCTCCCTATAACAGAATAATAGCGTCATAGTGCTCCCAATTTTTAAAAGAAAAAAATCTTTTTCCTTGATAAAATAACGAAAAGAAAAAATTTTTCAACAAATTATAAAAGCTTAATACATAGTCAACGAAAATAAATGGTCATCATTTTAAAATAGACTCTTTCTTTGTGAGCACTATAGCAAAAAATTACTTTGGCTCCATATAACTATTACAGATTTATTTGATTGCATTGCTTTGCCATAGGCTCTTTTTTAATGTTTGATTTTTTTAGAAAAAAGAAAGAAAAACATCACAAGCCATTCCACAGCCCTGCCTTTATTGAATTAGACGCACTGTTTGATACAGTAATCTATCGCATTCGCTGTGCGCACAATTCCTTCTGGAATAGGGCAAAAATTATTTCACAGTATTTTCATATTCGTGGATGGAAACGTTTTATCGTAGAGTTTCTTGATGAAACACTGACATTAGGATTAATTGGTTTTACTCTTTTCACCATTCTTGGCATTTCTGTTTTTGAATTAACAAAAAAAGATTGGTATTTGCCTAAAGAATTTTCCATTCTTTTTCTAGATCGTTACGGAAATCCCATCGGCCACCGTGGTGCATTACCAACTATATTTGTCCCTGTTGAAGAAATGCCCGATTATGTTATTAAAGCTGTGCTCGCAACAGAGGATCGTCATTTTTTTAATCACTGGGGTATTGATTTACAAGGTCTCACACGCGCAATCTCACAAAATATGCAAGCCAAGAGTGTGGTTCAAGGTGGTTCAACCCTGACACAACAACTGGCTAAAAATTTGTTCTTAACAAATGAGAGGACCATCACACGAAAAATCAAAGAAGCCTATCTTGCTCTTTGGCTAGAAGCAAACTTCAGCAAAAAACAGATTTTGCAACTTTATCTTGACCGTGCATATATGGGAGGAAATAATTTTGGTATTGCAGCAGCTGCAAAATTTTATTTTGGAAGAAATATAGGGAGTATATCCCTTAGCGAATCCGCTATGCTAGCGGGACTTTTCAAAGCCCCAACCAAATATGCTCCTCACAGTCATCTGTTTGCGGCCCAAACACGTGCCAATGTGGTCCTTGCTAATCTTGTTAATAGCGGCTTTATGACACAGAGCCAAATTATCAACGCTCATCGTCATCCTGCTCAGGCACTTCCAAAAATAACAAATACTCAAGCTGATTATTTTCTTGATTGGGTATTTAATGAAATTAAAAAAATGCGTGATCAACTTCCAAGCCATAATTTAATTGTTCAAACCACTCTTGATCCAAATATTCAAAAAGTAGCAGAAGAATCCATCGCATACCATTTACAGCAATACGGACAACAATACCGCGTCACACAAGCTGCCACTGTTATACTTGAAAATAACGGCGCTGTATGTGCAATCGTTGGAGGAGTGGATTATAACAAAAGCCAATTTAACAGAGCAACACAAGGTGGTAGACAGCCTGGTTCTTCATTCAAACCTTATGTGTATGCATCTGCAATGGAACATGGTCTGTCTCCTTCAACAATCGTCTCAGATGCCCCCATCAATTGGGGAGGTTGGTCACCAAAAAATAACTCTGGGCGTTATCTTGGTAAAGTCGATTTGGCAACGGCTCTCGCTTTTTCCATCAATACCGTGCCTGTCTATCTTACATATCAATATCTTAACCGCGATACAAAACCCATCATAGATTTGATCAAAAATATGGGAATTGATGCACATATTTTATCACATAAAACTATGGTTTTGGGTACTTCCAACATGACCCCCATGGATCAAGCAACTGGTTTTAATGTCTTTGCGAATGGAGGAATGGCTGGAAATCGCCATGGTTTCACCCAAATCAGGACAATAGATGGACATGTGATATGGGACTTTGAGTATAATGGTAATAAACTCCATCGAGTACTCAGTGAACAATCAACAGCTTATATGAATCAAATGATGGTTGGTGTTACAACACGAGGATCAGGTAAACGGGCAGCTCTCCCTATGACCCTTGTTGCTGGGAAAACCGGAACATCACAATCCTATCGCGATGCTTGGTTTGTCGGCTTTACTGGCAATTATACGGGAGCTGTATGGATGGGCAATGATGATTTTTCATCAATGAATCGTGCTTTTGGTGGTGGTGTTCCTGCCATGATATGGCATCGTATTATGCTTTCTGCACACCAAAATATCATGCTTAAACAGCTTTATGGTGTAAAAGATTATCTTCTTCCTTATCAGCCACAAACACCTCCTTCTCACCATGATTCTGAACTTGCACCCCAAATACCCTATATGCTCTCACCTGAAACATTGAATATTGTTCGTATGATTAACAATGATCTAAAAAAGTCATCTGTAATCTCTTTAAAAAGGAAAACTATCGGAGCTTCAAAACTTTGAATTCAAAATATTCTATAATGTTTGTTAAAATCATTATTCCCTTTTTCATTTTTGCTTTTTCCATTTTATGTGGAATATTGAGTGTAAATTATATCCTCAATTCCTTTCATTATTTTGGACGCTTCACAATTGGAGCATGGAATGCTTACCCTCAAGTGGGAACATCCAACACAGATCCCTATACGCGTGCACGCGCTGCCAAACGAGGTGATATTTCAATTGGGCGCACAGAAGGGCTTATTTTTCAAATTTGGCAAGATAATCACGGGCGACCACTACAGCCCTATTGCCATTACTTACTTAAAGGATACATCCCTAAAAACCGCCTCTTTACTCTTTATACAGCAGACAAATCACTCAAACCGTATACTTCATCCGAAACTCTACCTTTCGAACTCTACAGCGATAATATTATTTATGAAAGTGATAGCTCATTACGCATCAACATCTCACCAACACCACAAACCGGCAATTGGCTTGCAACGGTTAGCCAAAAAGAATTCGGACTTATTCTCACCTTGTACGATACCTCTATTATCTCTGCAACACCATTGCAAAAGCTCACCATGCCATCTGTAGAACAAATTCCATCAGGACAAATAAACTGTGATTAGATTCATTCACGCCCTACTTCTTGCCATTATTGGCGCTCTCATTGTCCATATTGCTGTTCTCTTTCTGATACCTTATTGGACACAAGATAACATATGGGAAGAACTTAAAAAAACAGGCAATCCTTATCAATTTGTCAACTTGGATGCGCGAAATCCTCTTCAACAGACTACCGATCCATTCTTTCTTCTTAAAGTCTGCAGATTTGATCTCGAAAATGGCCCCGTTCATTTAAAGGCTTCGAAAACAACACAATTTTGGTCACTCGCAGCTTATACACAGGCCGGAATTATTTTTTACAGCCTTAATGACCGAACAGCCCCTGATGCAGCACTCGATCTCATCATTGGAAAACCGATACAAATCATAGAACTAAAACAGTCAAAATCTCAAAATAATGGAGATGCAGTTTTGGTTGCTAAAAATTTGCAGAAAGGTTTTGCACTCTTACGCATCTTTGCTCCTTCTGACCTTGCCAAAAAAGAAAGCGAAGCTTTTTTTGCCTCTGCAACCTGTCATATGCTAAATGAATAAAAATACAGCAACCTCTTATTGTACAAATGCTTCTTGCTATAAAATCTGCCACACAAATATGTAAAAAAATCCCTTTGCCAAAAAGGATCATAAAAATAACTAAAAATCCTGAATAAACAGACTTATAGAAAAACAATCAAAGTGTATTAGCTAAATTGTTTTTACATGATAACAACTCTTCTCATAAAATTAGAGCACACCATGGTAAACTATAAAGGCAGTGGCCATTACCTTCAAGGCGTTAACGAGAATAAAGACCACAAATGAATGAAGTATCACACATCCTTGACCTTAAAGGGAAATGCTTTACTTTTGTTGTATGATTAAAGGTGTTTTTTAAGATATAAATCTAAAAAATTATGCTTCTAATCCATGGTTGAGGGGGAAAAATTCATGAAGAAGAGATATGTTCGGTTAGTCTCAAGGGCAGCTGTATGGTCTCCTCGTTTTGGTGGATTAGCATGCTTCATTTTATTGTTTTCAATTCTTTTACAGCGTTTTTCTGTAATTAATGTCATTGATTTTATCATTTTGATCATCATCTCTGCTTGCTGTGTTGTTGTTTCTCTTTTTCTTGCATTCAAAGCGCTGTATAGTTTGTGGATGTATGGTGCTCTTGGGGGAATGAAAGCTTTAAAAGGGATCATTTATTCATTGATCACAGGCACACCATTGGTATTGTTTTTTGGATTTTGGTTTGCTTTACCAGCTCTTCATGATATTTCTACGGATACACAAAGACCACCAGCTTTTTTTAGGACAATACGCCCCAGTGATGCTTTGCCACTTAAGAGTGTTTTGATCGAACAAACAACATTACAAATGTCACACTGGCCAGAAATGTCTGGGCGTCGTTATGATGGCTCTCCTGATCGTATTCGCGATTCCGTTCTTAATGTATTAGCTGCTTATGATTGGCCTATTATCGCTCAACAAGAATTCAAAAGTGAAGAGCATGAAATTTATATCGAAACAATGGCAAAAACTTTTTATCTTGGTTTTATTTCAGACATTGTCATACGTTTAACCGATGAAGGCGATACAACTTTTGTTGATATGCGCTCTGCCTCGCGTTATTTGCCAAGAGATTTGGGATCTAACGCCACTTTTATTATCGATTTTATGGATGCACTTGATACAGAAATAGCCTCACTCCCTCTTTCTCAAAATGATAAATAAAAATTTAAAAATCCTATATGCTCTATTGAATAACGCCGCTTATTCCTAAAATAAATTTTGTGATGTGCAAAAACAAAAAATAATGAAATTACATGGGTTATTTAACTGAATAACTTATATTCTTTTCTCGAGATACAATACATGATAAAAAATATATTTATATTGTTATCGAATTGAGTTTTGCGGACATTTTTTTTGTGCACATGCACTCAATGGACCGACGTTTAGTCGTTATTTACCGAATCTTATCCTTCTAGCGCATAAAAAGTCTCTATGCTTTTGTTGCTCTTATGGCTGCTATTACACTGTTTCGTTGATCTGATAGAAAGAACATTGGCACGAATGCCCCAAAAAAACTAAAAGAATTGGCGAAAACAGAAAATAAGCTAAAAAATCAATGGAAATAAAATCCCCGTACTTTCTGATAACTCATTGATTTCATTAAAGTATGGCTGGGGTACCTGGATTCGAACCAGGGAATGCCGGTACCAAAAACCGGTGCCTTACCGCTTGGCTATACCCCAAAAGAAAAACACGCTCACAGCTATTTTTGCACCTTATAGCGATTCCTGTGAATGTGCGCAATATCTGAAAATCAAAGCTTTTCATTTTTTATCATAAAATTTTGAAATCTTACCCCTGCTGCGTTGATGCAAAATTCGTCACAGAAACCTATTTTAGTTTTTCATTTTAATACAAGGAATAGCTATAATCTATCCATTATTTTGCATTTTATAATTTTATGACAGCAAAAATGCAAATTTTATACTTTACTGCTGTATTTATGAATCCCCCTAGAATCTTTATCCTAATATACTCAAACCCAAGCCCTTTGAAGTGAAGTAAGAAAACAGAGAGGCTTTGTCTGTTAATGACTTTTTGTCTTTTTCATTACAGTCTCGATCCTTGTCGTGTAACGTACAATAATTCATCTTTTTCCACTTAAACATTAGGCTTGTAACGCATGACAAATAACTGGTTGATCATGAACAAACGCATTTGAGATCAATATCTTTCGTCAAATAAAATGACATTGAGCTTCTAAAAATTTCTAAATTTTATAGTACTTGTCCCAAAATAAGCGCCAATACTTCGTTCGCAAAACACCGTAATAAAAGCAATTTTATAAGCATCTGAAGAGGATAAAAAATATTTTGTGTGGCGTTTAGACACTTTTAAAGCAAAAACAATGCGTTACAATCATTTCAATCATCTTTGCGGCTCATTTAATAAGCGTGCCATACTATGATTTTAAAGTGATTATTGATTTTTATTAGTCCACAAATGAAAAAATTTTCAAAAGCAATTTTTATAAATAAATGGTATTTTTTCTTATTCAAGCGTGTATACTAAGAAGCACCTTATGAAGAGAACGTCATCAAAATTTTAACATAAATAGCTATTCAATATTTGCTTTTAGATGCTGTAAATGGCAGATTGAACCTGTGGAGTGAGCTTAACCAATTAGAATCAAGGAGATTTTTAAATGGCTTTTGAATTGGCCCCATTGCCTTATGACTATGATGCCCTTTCGCCTTATATGTCACGCGAAACGCTTGAATATCATCATGATAAACATCACCTCACTTATCTTACCAATACGAATAATTTTGTGAGAGATTTAGGCTTAGAAAATGAAAGTCTTGAGGATATTGTGAAAAAAAGTTTTGGAAAAAATGTTGGGTTGTTTAATAATGCAGCGCAATATTACAACCATAACCATTTTTGGCTTTGGATGAAAAAAGATGGTGGTGGTCAGAAACTTCCTGAAAAATTAGCAAAAGTTATTGATGCAGATCTTGGTGGATATGACAAATTCCGCGCTGATTTTATTGCAGCTGGCGTTTCCCAATTTGCTTCTGGATGGGCATGGATCGCTTTTAAAGATGGTAAGCTTGAAATTATGAAAACGCCTAATGGTGAAAATCCTTTAGTTCATGGTGCTCAACCTATTCTGGGTGTCGATGTATGGGAGCATTCTTATTATATTGATTACCGTAATGCACGTCCAAAATATCTCGAGGCTTTTGTAGATCATCTTATTAATTGGGACTATGTTTTAAAACTTTATGAAGATTGTGAATTTTAAACTTAGTGTTTCATGTTTTATGAAAGGCTTCATAAGCCAAAAATTATAAAGCCTTTCAAAAAGATAAAGATGCCTGAATTAACAACTGTTTTTTCCTGTTATTTTTAGGATATATGCATAAATATATGCGACTTCTTCTAGCTTTGAAAAACGTCCAGCAGCTCCTGCATGACCTGAATCCATATTAATACGTAATAAAATCGCATTATCGTCTGTTTTTAAATCCCTTAATTTTGCCACCCATTTCGCAGGCTCCCAGTAGGTTACACGAGGATCTGTTAATCCTGCAATTGCAAGTATAGAGGGATATTTTTGCGCTTTAACATTATCATAGGGTGAATAGGAAGCAATAAGCTTATAATCCTCTTCTGATTCAAGAGGATTTCCCCATTCTGGCCATTCAGGGGGAGTTAGTGGCAATGAAGCATCTAACATGGTAGCTAAAACGTCAACAAAAGGCACATTCGCTACGATTCCAGCAAAGTCCTGTGGCGCTATATTAGCAATAGCCCCCATCAACATTCCACCTGCTGAGCCACCATGAGCAATAAGTCTATCGTGAGAAGTGAATTTATTGTTTACAAGATAACGCCCACAAGCAATAAAATCTGTAAATGTATTGTACTTAAAAGAATGTTTTCCTTTCTCATACCATTCAACTCCCTTTTCTTTTCCTCCACGAATATGGGCAATGGCGTAAATAAAACCTCTATTTACCAAAGAAAGTATATTGCTATTAAAACTGGCTGGGATGGAAATTCCATAAGCACCATAACCATAAAGCAAACAGGGTGCACTACCATTAAGAGTCGTTGTTTTATGATAAACGAGTGAAATAGGAATTTTCTCACCATCGTCTGCTATCGCCGTAATACGTCGTGTTACATACTCATCTTGATTATGCCCAGAGGGAATGATTTGCGTTTTCAAAAGCATTCTTTTGCGACTTTTCATCTCATAATCAAACACTTGATCAGGTGTTGTCATAGACGAGTAGGAAAAGCGAATGGTTTGACTATTATATTCTGCAGCTCCTTGTAGACCTAACGAATAAGCCTCTTCAGTAAAAGCAATGGAGTGAATTTGTTTTGTGGTGCGTTCCATAATTTTTATACGAGGAAGTCCTTCAAAACGTTCAAGCCAAATAAGAAAATCTTGATAAGCATCATGAGACAATATCAGACATCCAGCTTGATGAGGTACAAGTTCAGACCAATTCTCTGATTGGAGAGCTGTAGTTGGTGCTACCATAATCTTGAAATCTTTTGCGTTATCTAGATTGGTCAAAATATAAAAAACATCACCACCTTCTGTAAGGTAATATTCAATACCTTTTTGCCTTTTCCGTATACATTGAGGAGCAGAAAGAGGTTCTTTAGCTGAAATCAACCAAATCTCTGAAGTTTCATGATCATGAATATTAATATAAATAACATCATTAAGCTTAGAACCACTTACATGTAAGAAAAATCCTGGATTTTCTTCACGGAAAATAAGCTTATCTTGCGATTGGTTTGTGTTTAATTGGTGATAATAGAGCTCTGAAGGTCGGTGGTTTTCATCCATCTTCGTATAAAAAAAACCTTCAGATTTAGCATCCCAGACAATCTGTCCAGATGTATCAGTAATTGTGTCCATATGGTCAGACAATGTTTCTAAATTACGAATTTTAGCTGTATAAAATTCTGATCCTTTATCATCATAGGTCCAGACAACATACGTATGGTCAGGAGATTCTTGGACTGAACCAAAATTAAAATATTCTTTACCTTCAGCCAAAGCATCACCATTAAGATAGACGTTTCTCTCTCCACCATTCCTTGGTGTGCGAAAATAATGTGGTTGTTGACCTCCTGTAATATAAGAAATCCCATAAGCAAAAGGCCCATGTTTTATAGGAATAGAACTATCGTTCTCTTGAATACGGCCTTTCATTTCAGTAAAAAGTAAATCTTGTAATGCCTTTGTATCAGCCATCTGAGCCGCTTGATAAGCATTTTCCTTTTCGAGGTGACGTCTAATCTTTGCATCAAGACAGCTAGGTTTTTTAAAAACATCTTGCCAATTAGATGCACGTAACCAATGATAAGAATCATCACGACAAATACCGTGATGCATTTCTTGATAAACAATTTTTGATGCTTTGGGAGGAAGTACAAAAGAACCAGTCATACACAATCCTATGTAAAAGATATTGAAAGTTTTGTTTATATGTTAGAATCATAGAACATATACAAGTATGTATTTGCGTAATTTCTACTTAATAACAAAGAGAAGTCTGTAATAGTTTTCACAATTATACTTTTATATTCCCGATATCATATATGATAGAACTCATCTTCTGAAGAGAAGAACGCTTTTATAGAAGTGATACGCTAAAAAAATGAGGCTATTTGATAGCAAAATTGAATTTTTCTTTAAACAGTAAAACTGACTTTCGGATATATATAAATTAAGATCTGTTTTTGAATTGCATACAGATGTTAGAAGATGAAAGTACCTTTCTATTCTAGATGAAAAGTGATTTATTATTCTGTGATATTTTTTATTTTTTTATTCTATTTATCATATTTTTTAATTTTAAAAATTATTTAAATTACTTTTTATTTTTAAAAAATAAATTTTATAAAAAGATTAACTTTATTAATAAAATTTTAATTTATAAAAGTATAAATTAAAATTTATATTTATATATTCTCTATAAAATACATAATTTTTCGCTATATTATTTTACAAATATATAATAAATTTGCTTTATACGTTAAATTTTATAGAAAAAACTATATTTTAATATCTAAGTATTTGGTTCTTCTTATTGTATATTATGACTAAAAAAAGGTATTTATTTGATTTTTTTGTGTTTTAGCAATTTTATAGAATAATTGAATTGACAAAAAAGATTTTTGTACAATATGAAACCTATGTGCATGAGATCTCTGTATCGTGAGTATATGTGCTGTATCTCGATTTTAAACTACTCGATTCTAAATTAAAGGAAACAAGAATGGAACATCGTCCAGTCTTAGAGACTGAAAGCAATTTAGTTATTACATTGGTTGCTGATATTGTTGCTGCCTACGTAAGTAATAATTCTATCCGACCGACTGAAGTGCCAAGTTTGATTGCTGATGTCCATGCCGCTTTTCGTAAAGCGGGGAATGTAGAATTAACAGAAAGCGAAGCTGAAAAGCAAAGACCTGCTGTTAACCCAAAACGTTCAATTTTTCCTGATTATCTCATTTGCCTTGAAGATGGGAAAAAGTTTAAATCTTTAAAACGTCATCTCATGACGCATTATGGGATGTTGCCAGAAGAATATCGTGAAAAGTGGCAGTTAGACAGTTCTTATCCTATGGTTGCACCGAATTATGCAAAAGCACGTTCCGCTTTAGCAAAAGAAATGGGACTTGGACGTAAAAGCAAACGGAAAAAAAATAAGTAATTGCATTTTTTAAGCAAGTGGATATTTCTGGATTGTAAAAATGCTTTTTCGTAGATGTGTTTTCGATGTGTTTTCCGTGGAGGTTTTGCGTATCTTTTACCATGAAACGTTAGTTCTATACATAACTTTCTTTACGAATTCGTTCAATCATCGATTTAAGACCATTTGAGCGTTGTGGTGTGAGATTGTCGTTTAAACCGAGTGTTTTAAAGAGCCCTTCAGCATCAGCGTTGCGGATTTCAGAGGCTTTTTTGCCAGAATAGAAGGCAAGAAGAATGTAGATAAGCCCACGCACAATATGTGCATCGGAATCGCCTTGAAATGTTATTATTGGATTGTCTGCATTATTACGTGAAGATAAAAGCCATACTTGGCTAACACAACCTGGCACTTTATGCGTTTCATTTCGAGCACTTTCAGGAAAAGGTGGCAATTCGTTCCCAAGTTCTATTACATAACGATAACGATCTTCCCAATTATCCAAAAGAGAAAAATTCTCTATAATCTCATCGATCGTTTCTGCCATAATATCAATCCTGTCCTATTTTGCTCATCATATTAAATGCAATTATTTTACAGATAAGAATTATTCTTCTTAGCGTAGTGGCAATGATGAATGCTAAAGATTTTAATTTCAAGGTAATGCTTTATGTTTCTGTGTGGATTCTTCTGTGCCTATCTTGGGAGTAGTATTCAAGGGAGCTTCCATCTTCTTTTCATCCAATATACGCCCAAAATATTCATAAGCTGCTCTTGCACCATCATGTGCACGCTCGCCAAGGGAGCTTAAAAATGACTTGCCAACTTTGCAGGCTTCTATATTACGATCACAGAATTTTCTTAAATCATTTAAAGCTTGCCTAAAAGCCATAACCACTTCACCCGTTGTTGCTTCACTATTTGTTTGAGAAGAGGAATTATTACTGCTTGGTTTTGCTACAAAAAATGAAATGATGACAAAAACAACAAACAAAAATAATAATAATTTGATTGAAAAACGTATCATAGGCAACCAATGTACCGCAGTTATAAATGAGACAAGAGCAGAAATTTTATACCCTTCTTCTTTATAAAAAATTTATAAAATTACCATTCTATAAAATTAAGCATTTGTTTAGAAAACTTATATCATTGATGATGAAGCTGGTGCAAAATGAGTGGCATTATCTTTTTATTTAGCAATAAACGTTAAAATTGTATAGACAAAAAAGAGCTTTTAAAATCAGTAAGCTTATACTCTCATTATGTAATATAGCCAAATGTACTACGACAGAAAAACGATACCTCATAACCATGAAATATATGAGTAGTATAGTATAACATTTTGATTCACAATAATAATGTATTGTTTTATATATTGAGTGTAAGCTCCTAATATGGTCATGTCCTCTCATTTAAAACCCTCAGCAAGCACCACTCTTGTGATGCGCAAAGGTGATGAGCCTATGAGCATAGTACTTAAGGAATAAAATGCCTTTTATGAATGCTCTTAAATGTCAAGGTTATCAAAACACTGAGAGCTGGCAAAAAATATGATGACGCTACCCTCCTATAACACGCATTACAACTTTCTGTTTTATAAACAAGTATCATTAAAAATTATCAAAAGTGAAGAAGAAACCTATAGATATTTTTAAAATTACGTACGTTAATATTTATAAAATTTATCGAATATTAGTAAAGGGTATTTATGCTAAAATATGTGTGACATAGGAGACAATTATGTCCATAACACCATTGTATAAAGGTATAACCTCTGTACATATGAGATATTTGAAAAAGATATATACTTCTATCAACTCCGTAGTGTGATAGGCAAGTTATTTTAACTTAATCTCAAATACTGCCAAATATATTGCATAAAAAATGAGGAAATAACATAGCTCTTTATTAATTTGATGACGATATATGACGAGGCGAATTATTAAGTGTAAAAAATGCTATCGCAAAGTTTGAAACTCTTTTTACACCTATTAATAATGCCATAAAATATAAAACTAAAAAATTGGATGAGGATTATTGTTCATTTATCAGCTTATACATTTATATGACGCCATTATTCATTTTTTTTTAATTTATAAGGAAAGAGTAAGGATAGAGATGTTATCTCATTCTCGTTTAACGTAAAAATAATTCATATTCGTTTCTATGTAGGAAACAATCATAATTGGAATAAAAAATAAAAATAATGACAAAAAAACGAAAGCTAGGCAGAAAAAAAAACGTGAAAAAGCATAAATACTATAGCAGTATTGTTATAAGCTTTTTTCTTATAAATATTCGTTTTCTTTTTTGGATAGCAAAAACATTTTATTTTTATACACGTAAAAACACTCTTTTTTTCGTTGGAGCTTTTCTCTTTGCCATTAGTTTTGGATTTGTTTCATTTAATGCTTTATTCTCGCAAATGATAATGCATCAGGGTAACTTTACTAAAATGAAATTTACATTTGCTCCAGAAATAGAAAAAAAATCGACTTTATCCGAAAAAAAAGCAAAACTTAACGCAATTTCTTATGTTCCTTCTATGCCTTCTTCAAATCAACTCCATAAAAATTCATCTTCGCGTTTTCTGTCAGAAAACACACTAAAAATGCAAAATAAGTTGGCAAAACTAGGACTTTATGATGGTCCTTTAGATGGGATAGAGGGGCCTAAAACACGTCGTGCCATAGCATTATGGAGACAACAAATTTCACAAGAGATGCAAAATAGTGCTTCACCCAGCACTACAACAGATGAAATTGCAGTATTAATTCAACAAAGTGAAATAGAAATCGCAAATGAAAAAAAAGAGAAGCCGCACTCAACAAAAACTGTTTTAAACCCTCCTTTGGCAGATATTATACAAGTGCAAAAAGCTTTACGCATTTTTGGTAATCAAGAAGTTATCGTTACAGGTGTAGAAGATAAAAAGACAAAAGAAGCTTTAAAACAATTTCAAAAAATGTTTGATCTTCCTATAACAGGCAAGATTGATCATACAGTTTTGGTCAAAATGCGTGAAGTTGGTTTGTTGAATTGAAAGTAAACATCCATTTTATAAAGCAACCACTCACAACAGGGTGATAATGTACTGTTCTACCGTATAGTTTTCCCATAAATATATCAAAAGCACTCTCCTTTTTTCCATGCATACAACTCATAACACATCCTAGAATTTTTTTGCTTTTTAAAAAAGAAAATGAAGAATACGTAGTATTTATTCTGTATATTTATATTAATATATTGATTTATAAAAATAATTAGTCGTTTTGTAATTTGAATAAAAACCTCGCATACAGAAACATTCTTTTATTTTAAACCTCCAGTTCAAAATCATACAAAACATAAAATGCTTCACATGGATTATCCCAATCAATACAAAAGCGATCGCAATATTGAAAGCTTATAAAGAGAATCACAGTTTAGACTTGTACCTTCGGAAGTGTAAATATGGCTATACGCAATGAATCTTATATTACACCACTCATAGACAATACAATAAGAAGAGTATTGGATATAGCTGATTGCTAAAAGCCCATGATCTAACTGCACAATGGGCATGCTGTTCTTCGTAAAAATATGCCTTTTTTTAAAATATGATTAAACAAAGTACACACTAAAAGTGTGTCAATCATGATTATTCACCTTCTATTTTTATAGACTTATCAAAAATATTTTTTCCTCTCACTATCTACAACTCTCAGCGTATCCTAGAAATAGGCTTTTCTTCCATAAGAAATAAAAAGCCTATAATAATTTATTTTAGTCTATAACAGTCACCACACAATAAAAGATATTAACCCAATTTATATTTTTGTAGCTATCGCAGCCTGTGCTGCCGCTAAACGCGCAATTGGCACCCGAAAAGGAGAACACGAAACATAATCTAGAGCATTTTCTTCACATAAAGCAATAGAAGCAGGGTCGCCTCCATGTTCACCGCAAATTCCTAATTTTATTTTTGCGCGCCGTGAACGACCACGTTGTGCAGCAATAGAAATAAGCTCCCCTACCCCATCACGGTCAATGGATACGAAAGGGTCTTGTTCCAAAAGTCCTTTTTGAAAATAGGTTGTCAAAAAAGGTGCCGCATCATCACGAGAAATACCAAAAGTGGTTTGCGTCAAATCGTTGGTTCCAAATGAAAAAAATTCAGCGGTTTCCGCTATTTCATCTGCTCGAAGAGCTGCTCTTGGAAGTTCAATCATCGTTCCAACCATATACTGGATCTTTCTTCCTTTTTCCTTCATCACCTCATCAGCAACCTGATCAATACGCGCTTTTACAAAATCAAGTTCAGATTTAAGCGCCACAAGTGGCACCATAATTTCAAGCATAACAGGAGAGCAAGATTTTTGAGCAGCTTCTGCTGCTGCTTCAAAAATCGCTCGTGCTTGCATTTCTGCAATTTCTGGATAAGTAATAGCTAAACGGCATCCTCGTAATCCAAGCATAGGGTTAAATTCATGCAATTGTTGCGCGCGTTCAGAAAGTACTTCAGTAGAAACTCCCATAGCCGTTGCAACTTCAAGAATTTCTGCATCGGTTTTTGGTAAAAATTCATGTAGTGGTGGATCTAGCAAACGAATAGTAACAGGCAGACCAGACATAATTTCAAACAATTCACTAAAATCTGAGCGCTGCATCGGCAAAAGTTTATCCAATGCTTTACGACGACCGCTTTCATCATTGCTTAAAATCATTTCACGCATGGCCACGATACGTTCACCAGAAAAAAACATATGCTCCGTACGGCAGAGACCAATACCTTCAGCTCCAAAGGAACGCCCCATACGTGCATCAGAGGGTGTTTCAGCATTGGCGCGAACCCTTATCCGCCGCATTCCATCAGCCCATTCCATTAACTTTGCAAAATCCCCACAAAGCTCCGGTTGCAACATGGCAACCTTTCCTTTTAAAACTTCTCCGCTTCCACCATCAATTGTGATGATATCACCCTTTTTAAAACTGTGACCTGACGCAAACATGGTGTTTGTATTATAATCAATCCGTATACTACCAGCACCGGAAATACACGGCTTTCCCATACCACGTGCCACAACAGCAGCATGGCTTGTCATACCGCCACGCGTGGTTAAAATTCCTTCTGCAGCATGCATCCCGTGAATATCTTCTGGGCTTGTTTCTACGCGTACCAAAATAACTTTGCGGCCTTCTGCTGACACATTTTCTGCCTCTTCCGAAGTAAAAACAATTTCTCCCGTTGCCGCTCCCGGAGAAGCAGGCAAACCACGCGCAACAATAAAACGTTCTGCTTTAGGATCAAGGGTGGGATGAAGAAGCTGGTCAAGCGATTTTGCATCAATGCGCATTACAGCCTCTTCACGGCTTATCAAACCCTCTTCAACCATTTCCGTCGCCATCTTTAGTGCCGCACGAGCCGTTCGTTTTCCTGAACGCGTCTGCAACATCCATAATTTACCTTTTTCAATGGTAAATTCGAGATCTTGCATATCCTTATAATGCTGTTCAAGCTTCTGTGCGATCTGACACAGTTTCAAAAAAGCTTCTGGCATAATCTTTTCCAAAGATGGCTTATTTGAACCAGCAACAATACGCGCATTTTCTGTGATATTTTGAGGAGTACGAATACCAGCTACAACATCTTCACCCTGTGCATCTGCTAGAAATTCACCGTAAAGCTCTTTTTGTCCTGTTGATGGATTGCGTGTAAAAGCAACACCGGTTGCTGAATCATCCCCCATATTGCCAAAAACCATCGCTTGTACATTAACTGCTGTTCCCCAACTTTCAGGTATATTATGTAAACGGCGATAAGTCACGGCACGTGCCGTCATCCAACTGGAAAAAACGGCTCCAATTGCCCCCCACAATTGTTGTTCAGGATCTTGCGGAAAAGGCTTCCCTAACTTTTCTTCTACATATGTCTTATAAGAAACAATAATAGCTTTCCAATCATCTCCTGTCATTTCTGTATCAACATCATAACCATTGCGCGCTTTTGACTCATCGAGAACCTCTTCAAAATACGAATGGTCTAATCCTAAAACAACATTAGAATACATTTGAATAAAACGACGATAACTATCATAAGCAAAACGTTCATTACTGGTTTGTAAAGCGATTGCTTTTACAGTTTCATCATTCATACCAAGATTGAGCACTGTATCCATCATTCCTGGCATAGAAGCCCTAGCTCCTGAGCGAACAGAAAGTAAAAGAGGCCTTTTTTCATTCCCAAATTCACGTCCTGTTCGTTCACCAATACGTTTTAGTGCCTGCTTAACAACTTCTTGTAATTCTTCTGGATATGACTTGTTATGTGCATAATAAAAATTACAAACTTCTGTTGTAAGAGTGAAACCGGGAGGTACGGGCAAACCAAGATTACTCATTTCCGCTAAATTAGCCCCTTTGCCACCGAGAAGATTGCGTTTGCTTGCACTTCCTTCCGCACTGCCATCCCCAAAACTATAAACCCATTTTGCCATCGTACAATTCCTCTTATATGAGCATCAAAATATCATGTGATCCCACTTCACCACCAAAAATAAGGATTCGATCAACAGTAGCCAAACAAAAATATTGCTTTACAAATATCCCCCCCTTTCAAAAGCGCAATGACCACAACTCTCAATATCCATTTTCATGGAAAGAAAACTTAATTTTTAAGAAAACTATCAATCACCGAAGAGAAACCTTCTACTGACATGATACCTTCATACTTATTACCATTGATAAAGAATGTAGGTGTTGCTTTAACACCAAGCTCTTTACCACGCTCAAAAGAAGCATTCACTTCGTTCAAAATGGTTTGATTTTTTTAGACAAGAAGTAAAGCTCTCCTCGGTAAAACCTGCCATTAAGCTAATTTTTTTCAACGGTGTTAGAGCATCTCTCCCCCAAACCCACTCAGACTGTTTTTGAAATAAAACCTCTATTAAAGGAAAATAGCGATCTTCTGGTGCACATCGTGCCAACATAAAACCTGCTGTTGCTCGAGGATCAAAAGCATATTCTCGAAAAATAAGTCTCACCTTTCCCGTTTTAATATATTTTTTACGAATTTGAGGAAGCACATCATTATAAAAACTCGCACAATGGATACAGCTCAATGAAGCATATTCAACAATTGTTACAGGCGCATCCGCCTCTCCTTCAAATCGATCCACCACTTTTGCCGACTGAAGAACCTCAGCCATATCAACAGTTGAAACTGGTTTAGTACCACCTGCTACAGAAGCAGTTGCACTGATTTGTACGGTTGCCATTAAGAGAAAAATTATCCCAAAAGATAAAAAAGAACGATACATGAACATAAATAATACTTTTCTGTTGTTATTAAACGAATAAAAATCCAACTCTCTCTTATATATAAAATATCTTCTTATTTATTATTTTTTTCTGCAAAAATGCAACAGCCAAGTTTATAAAGTGATTGGCGCAAACTTTCATTTTCAACTTCCTTAAGCATTTTTTCTATGTGTTTTTTGTCTTTTTCATTCGGATCTTGCTTTATCAGCAAATGATTTGCTGGAATAGATATAGGTCTTTGCTCAATCTTGATACGATCAATTGCAATATAGCCAAAAAAGACATTAATTCTGTGGATCAATTCCTCTGTTTCATGCATTAATTTTAAGGCAGCAAATGCTTCACATGCCACAACAAGTGTTGCAGGCTGGAAAACTTCATCTTGAATGGTACAATATTTCCAAATAATTTTAAGCGGCATTGTATGTTCACTGATATCATAACCCGCAATTTGTGGCCAATGCTCTATAAGTGCAACGTTAAGCCCTGTCCGTTTACGTAAAACCGGATCAAGCATTGTGGAAACCATCTCGGAAAGAGAATTAAAATGACGTTTTGTAAACTGTTTGCTCATTTTCCTAAATCATTATTCAGCCATATCCTTAATTATAATAGCATTTTTTATCTAAAATCTACTTTCCAAAACACCTTATTATATCAACAAAGCTCAATTATCGCCTGACCAAAGTCTCTATAATAAGGTGGCAAAAATAAACCATGAATTGTAACATAAATGCTTTTTCTTTTGCATTTTATATCTCCCTATGATTGAAAACAATCATGCATGAAATTTCTTCACGCCTCCTCTCTTGGTACGATCAAAAGCACCGACATTTACCATGGCGTATTACCCCTGAAGAACAAGCTCAGGGGATCCGTCCTGATCCCTATCTCGTTTGGCTTTCTGAAATCATGCTTCAGCAAACAACTGTCGAGGCCGTAAAACCTTATTTTCAGAAATTTGTGAAACTGTGGCCCGATCTTTCATCTTTAGCAAAAGCCTCACAAGATGATATCATGAAAGCATGGGCTGGTCTTGGTTATTATTCACGTGCACGCAATCTTAAAAATTGTGCTAGGCAGCTTGTTGAAAACTACGCAGGACAATTTCCGAAATCTGTAAAAGCATTGCGCACCCTATCTGGTATTGGAGATTACAGTGCCGCAGCCATTGCTGCAATTGCTTTTAATCACCCTGTAGCAGTTGTTGATAGTAATGTCGAACGTGTAGTCTCCCGCCTGTTTGCTATCACTTCAATATTGCCAAAAGCAAAAGCTGAAATCAAAGAAAAAACACAAGAAATTACCGCTTTAAATCGCCCTGGCGACTTTGCTCAAGCAATGATGGATCTAGGAGCAACTATTTGTACACCACGTAAACCATCTTGTTACATTTGTCCTCTTCAAACTTTGTGCCAGGCAGAAAAGATGCAAAAAACTGAATCTTTTCCAGTTAAAGCACCTAAAAAAGAACGCCCTGCAAAAACTGGTGTTGCTTTTGTTATACTGAATGAAAATCGACAAATATATCTGGAAAAACGACAAGGCAAAAAGCTTCTCGGTGGAATGACCCAAATTCCTAACAATATCGGAATAAATAATGAAAATGGGCCCCCAAATGCCCCTTTCTCTGCCGACTGGCAATTTAAAGGACAAATTACCCATGTTTTTACCCATTTTTCTCTGAAACTCGATGTTTACTATACCACAACTGTTCACACCATGGATCAGGAAAATGGCTGGTGGTGTGACATTCAGCATCTTGCCGAAGAAGCACTTCCTACTGTTATAAAAAAAGCCATTTCTATAGTGGTTCCCGTTTCCTTTAGACTAAAATAATTCTTACCACTTAAAAAATGAAATTTTTAGTTCAATATGTTATGCTTTACTTTATTAAGAAGCGTTAATTTATAATAATCTATCGTTATGCAATTTTAAGAAAAGCTGCACGGTGAGCTTTTCTCTCTTTTAAGCTATTTCATAATATATCAGAAAAAATCCTCCGCTTGTAGAGCATAAGCAGAATTGAGCTGTATATAAAAATGCTTTACAAAAAAGTAAATATGCCTCTTTATAAATCACCTCAATATAAAAACGTAACATTTAAAAGCTAATAAATATAATGATGCTGTCAGATCGGTTTATACAACACCTGTTTTTAACATCTGTGAACGTATGATCATTCTTAAATTATCTATAGGCTTCAACCTTCCATTTTCTTGATAATACCAGAAGGTCCAACCGTTACAGCTTTGTGAATCTTGAGCTTTTCGCCCCATTGCATGAATAGAACCAGCTTCACCACCATGCATGATCGTACCATCAGCCCTTACAATAGCAGATACTTGCTTTTTGCGATCATAAAGAACTTCTCCAGGATAGAGTAAACCCGCTTCCAACAAACTGTTAAATGCCACACGTGGCTCTGCTTTTTTTCTATCCAAAATTGCCAATTCTGGTTTGTCTAAAGGTTTAACAGCTGCAATCCTCTCACATGCCGCATCAATATAATCTTGTTCGCGTTCAATGCCTACAAAATCACGGCCCAAAAGTTTGGCAACAGCACCTGTTGTTCCCGAACCAAAAAATGGGTCAAGGATGACATCACCAGGCTTACTAGACGCCATAATAATGCGCGCTAATAAAGCTTGTGGCTTTTGTGTTGGATGCAATTTACGCCCTGCTTCATCTTTTAAACGTTCAGCGCCAGTACAGAGAGGAAAAAGCCAATCTGAACGCATTTGCAAATCTTCATTGGCAGCTTTTAAAGCATCATAATTAAAAGTATATTTTTTATCCTTTTGATCTCGCACGGCCCAAATAAGTGTTTCATGAGCATTTTGAAAGCGACGCCCTCGAAAATTAGGCATGGGATTGTTTTTACGCCAAATAATATCATTAAGCATCCAAAAACCTAAATCTTGTAATGCCGTACCAACCCGAAAAATATTATGGTAAGATCCTATAACCCAAATCGTCCCATTGGGTTTTAATACACGACGGCACGCAAGCAACCATGCACGTGTAAAAGCATCATAAGAAGCAAAACTCTCAAATTGATCCCATGCATCATCAACGGCATCAACAAGCGAATGATCTGGACGATATAGTGCACCATCTAATTGCAAATTATAAGGAGGATCCGCAAAAATCACATCAACGGAATGTTTTGGAAGTTTTTCTAGTACTGCAACACAATCTCCTTTGAAAATTTTATTGCGCCATGGCATCTGTGAGGAAGTACGAAGGAAATCTTTTTGAAGATGAATAACTGTCATGAAAAACCCAACAAAATGAACTGAATTTGCCCTATAATCAACCAAAATGGTTTATAGGCCCGCATTACTCGTCCATATTTACAAAATAGAGTAAACGTATCGTTAAACTCCTGCAAAATTGATATTTATTTTTACTCTTTCAAGAAAAGTAATGGAATTTCATGCTGACAAATCCCTATTTTCCTTCCCTTCGCTGCACTGTTCTCATATCTTTTATTTTATCGAATGAATAAGAAGCACTTTCCAAGCATCTTTTTATGAAATAAAGTCTCTCGATGGCATTTTATAAAAATTTTCAAATTTTAAGATAATATATAAAGGAATATCTCATGCCTCAAATAGATCTCATTATTTTTGATTGTGATGGAGTTCTGGTAGATTCTGAATATCTTGCAGCAAAAATTGGATCTCAATTACTGAAACAAACAGGATATGAAATATCTCCTGAAGAATTGAGTAAGCGTTATGCGGGGCTTGTCTTTCGCGATATTCTTAAACAAATTGAAAAGGAAACAGAAAAACCAATTTCTGCTCAACTCATAAAGCAAATGTCAGATCTTTTTCGCGCACAAATAAAAACTGAACTACGTGCTATTGATGGTATAAGAGAAGCGGTAGAAATCATTCAAACGTGCTATCCTTATTGTATCTGCTCTAATGCAAAGAGTATAGATATAAAAGAGATGCTCACTGCTGTTGATCTCTACAATCTTTTTCATGATAAGATATTTTCTGCTCCTGAAGTTGGAACGAAAAAAGCGAAACCAGCCCCTGATGTTTTTCTTTTTGCCGCACAACAATTACATGCAAAACCAGCAAACACTATTGTTATAGAAGATTCACTTCATGGTGTACATGCTGCAACAGCAGCAGGTATGCGTGTCATCGGCTTTACTGGAGGATCACACAGTTATCTCGGTCACTCTCATGTACTTGCAGAGGCTGGTGCTGAAACAGTTATCGCCAAACATGCTCATTTAGGAGAAGTTCTAAAAGCAATGGCAGTATGGCAAGACTTATCATAAAAGCGCCCTTGAATGCCGCTTAATTAATAGACTGTCTCAGTAGATTTTTATCAATATGATTTTACCTTGATTAAAACATTTCTAGAAGAGTTAAGATATAGCCGCATTGACTAAGTATTATAAATAACTCCTGTATATCATTATCATAATTTATGAAAAATTATTTCTAGCCAATTTGCACTCTGCTTATTGTAAATGATAACTATACATCTTGCTTATTCTCTATAAAAAATACGAAATTGATAGAATTAAGAATGAAGCATACTCTTTTTTAGTAATAATGACATAGATAAACAAAAAAATCAGATAACATCTAAATGTAATCTTTGAGAGTAGATAACCTACAACAACCATAGTTATGAATAAAGCTCTACTAACAAAGCTAGTCTTTTATTTAAAGAAGCTATTTGGATTTAAACTTCCCATTTTAAAATCAGAATTTCACAGTTCTTATATCTGTCTCTTAGCAATGTATTAGATAATATAAAAATGACCTATAAATTTTATCTGAAATATTTTGAAATAAAAATTACAAAATATCTTTGAATAATGATAATTAAAATTTATTTATCATATAATGCTATGGTGATTTTAATAAAAAATATGTTGATAATATTTAGCTTTTTAATTCATTTTAATCAAAAGAAATATTTTTAAAATATGAATTACAATAAAAATTTAATGTCTTTATTTTCTTTTACAAACTCATAAATCTATTGGATTTTAAATTAGTATTTTTAATAAATTATATAATGTTTAATACATATCATGTCTTTAATAAAATTTATAAAATACTTATAAAAAATAAAGTTAAACTTATAATTTTTTATATTTTTGTAAACAAAGACACGTAATAAATATATTTTATTATTGACTATAATTCTATAATGTAGTATATAAATACAGATAGTAAAATCTGTAGATGCGTTTTGTGTTTTATTGCGTTATAATAAACAGGCATTCTCAGATGCACTTATCTATTAAAGTAAAAAAATATTTGAGGTAAAGTTATGGTTAAAATATTTAGAAAATATACATTCAGTAGTTTTATAGTAGCTGCTTTTTTTCTTTCACAAATTGTAAATGTTCACGCAAATGACTCAACAAACATTCCTCAAAAAGGCGTTACTGATTGCGTAATGGAACAGGTGAAAGCTACGGCATTCAAAGTATCTGATGCAATGGCTTCGCATCTCCCAGCAATAAGCTATGGAACAACAAATGAAATTGCCACTGAAGGAAAAGTTGAAAAAGTTGTTGAACCAATAATGGCAATGGCCGGAATCGTAGCCGCTAGTTATGGAATAAATATAGTGGCCACAATCACAGGGATGGTACTAGACATCATGGCATTTAGGTCTCTATACTCATGATATTTAGATAGAAACCTTTTCTCCAAAAATCCAAGAGATAACCTCTTTATGTTTTTAATCATTTATTTTAAAAATATATAGTGGAGTTATTTTAAACAACAAATATAGTAAACAGATCCTACTCTCTGTGTTTATTAGAATTGGTAGGTCGCTCTATCAGTTGTTGAGAGTAGAGTGTATTTGAGGTAAATTTATGGTAAAAATATTTAAAAATTACTTAAGTGTTTTTATAGCGAGCACTTTTTTTCTTTCACAGACTGTAAATGTTCATGCAAACTATTTGGAAAACACTACCCCAAAAGAGGAATTTTCTGTTTCTCTAATGGAACAAGTAAAGAATGCAAAATCTGATGCAGTTTCTACAACTGCTTTCTATGCTCCTTCTGTAAGTTACCAAACAGAAAATGGGACAACCTCTGAAGGAAGAGTTGAAAAGGTCGTTGAACCTTTGACCATAGGAGCGGGAGTATTGGTTGCTGGATATGCAATAACTTTTATAATAAGTTGGATAAAAGATATCGTATTGATGTTCAAATAATTCAATGCAGTGTATAACACTGGAATAATAGCTTCATTATGTATATTAATTTATTGCAATTCATTGCATAATGAAGCTCCTCTTACTAAAATATAAATGCTGTAGATTATATCCAAATTATAAATGTCCGCATATATATATTGAATATTATAAAGTATTTGAGGTAAATTATGATTAAATTATTTAAAAATTACGTATTAAGTACTTTTATTACGACTGTGTTTTCTCTTTCACAAATCGCGAATATTCATGCAAACGATTTGAGAAGTGACTCTCAAAAAAAGGAGTTTGTCAATTTTGTAATGGAAAGAAATGAAGAAATCAGTACAGTTTCTTTCCATGTCCCATATTTAAATCATGCAAAAGGAAACAATGCTATTGCTGAAGGAAAAATCGAAAAAGTAATTGAACCCATTACAATAGGGACTTTTGGGATTGGGGTGGCAATTGGATATGCAATAAGTGCGGCAGCTATGCTATTAGGATGGATAATAATGAAAATAAGAACACCTGCCACTTCTTCTCATACAGATCATAATTATTACAATTATCCTAATGTATATCCACATTTTGTGGAAAGTTCTCATTTCTCATGAAGCTCATTTTTACAATTCTGCTCATGTAAATTAATGATCTTTATAGTAAAAAATAGATTATTAAATATACTTTAAAAGTTTAAATTACTCTATAAAAATAGAAACATATGTTAGTTTATTTATATTATCATGTAATTTAAACAACTATATTTATAATATATATTTTTTAATCAAACAATAATTATTTAGGGAGAATAATATGACAAAATTATTTAAAAATAAAGCATTGAATAATTTAATAGTAGCAATTTTAATTTTTTCACAAGTAACAAATGTTCATGCAAATTACTTAAAAAACACCTCAAAAAAAATCGAGATTGCTGATTGTGTAATAGAAAAAAATAAAACAATCGGTACAGTTTCTTTCCATATTCCAGATTTCAATTATGCAACAGAAAATAAAGCTTTTGCTGAAAGAAAAATCGAGAAAGTACTTGAACCCATTACAATAGGAACTTTTGGGATTGGAATGGCAATTGGATATGCAACAAGTGCGGCAGCTATGCTATTAGGGTGGATAATAAGTAAAATAGTAAAGACTTTCAAATAATAATAAATAATTTATATATTTATAAATATCATAAAAATTAAAATAAACATTAAAACATAAATATATTTATAATATATTTGATTTATTCTAAATAATAAAATTATTAGGTGAAATTATGATGAAATTATTTAAAAATAATATACTAAATGTTTTAATAACGACATTTTTCTTTTTTTCACAAATTATAAATGTTCAGGCAAGTCATTTTAAAAATGACTCTCAAAGAGAAAATATTGTTGCTTCTGTAATGGAAAAAAGTGAGAAGAAAGCTGTCAATGTAGCTTCTCTCTTCTCTATACCCAGTTTCACTCATCATGCAAAAAGTGAAGCTACTGCTGAGGGAAAAATTGAAAAGGTATTCGAGCCTATTTCACTGGGACTTTTTTCTACAATGGGAGCTTTAGGTTTTGGATCTTTGACCGGAGTCCTTATGTCCTTATTTAGTGGAATACTAGGATGGGCAATAGCTAAAATTAAAAAGTAGATTATTCAAAAGTTCTTCATTACTTTTTTCTATTTTAAAAGTACTATTTTACAGTCTGCCTCCTATAATTGAGAGGCAGGCTGTTTTTTGTGTTTTCTATGATGAACTTTACTCATTACCAATAATACTGCAGAACGTAAATATAGTCCCTAATTAAGATAAAAATCGATAACTGAGAAAAAATATTACTCTAAATATACACTTACAAACAAAATACCATGAAATTACCTTATAAATCTTTTAATCTACATTCAGATTAGAGCATCTGAGTATTTATTTTAGAGAATTTGATTGTTATTAAAGAATAAGAGCACAAGAAATTGAAAGGTTTTGCGAAAGCTCTTCATGAAAGATCGTCCTATGTATTAATCTTATTATTTGTGAAATTGTATAAATGAATACAGATTGTAAACTTAACTCCATGAATAACAGAGAAGATCCAGCCAATGTGATCGAAATTTCTGTGAGTTTTTAATGTTTATATTTCAAAAAGGAATAGTTAAGACTATTTCTTTTTATTATGGAGTAGGAAGAGGTAAACAAAGTTTCCTTCAATTTAATAATTTAAATATTATTAAAAACATGAAATAAATAACCTCACCGACTTACCAAAAATAAACGAAGGAAAAAATGTATGAAATATATTAGCACGAGAGGTGAGGCTCCTGCTTTAGGCTTTACAGAAACTATCATGACAGGACTGGCTAATGATGGTGGACTTTATCTTCCAGAAAAATTTCCTCAATTATCATTCGATGCATTACGAGCACTCCGTGGTCAATCCTATATAACAATTGCTAAAACACTTCTTTGGCCCTTTGTGAATAATGAAATTGAATACACCGCTTTTGAAAATATGATTGCTGAATCTTACGCAACCTTCCATCATCCAGCAATCTGTCCGTTACTGCAAACTGGAACAAATGAATTTATTCTTGAACTTTTTCACGGTCCTACTTTAGCATTTAAAGATGTTGCAATGCAGTTTCTTTCTCGACTGATGGATTATATTCTGACTAAAAAAAACAAACGCGCAACAATTATTGCTGCCACATCAGGTGATACAGGTGGTGCTGCAATACAAGCTTTTGCTGGAAGAGAATATTCCGACGTTTTTATTTTATTTCCTAAAGGACGCGTATCACCCGTTCAACAAAAACAAATGACAACCCATAAAAATGCAAATGTTCATGCTATCGCCATTGACGGAAATTTTGATGATTGCCAAGCACTTGTTAAAGCAATGTTTAATGATCATAATTTTCGTCAAAAAAAAGCGCTTTCAGGAGTTAATTCGATAAATTGGGCGCGTATTATGGCGCAAATCGTTTATTATTTTTCATCTGCACTTTCTCTAGGGGCCCCCGATCGGGCTGTTTCATTTACTGTTCCTACTGGAAACTTCGGTGATATTTTTGCAGGTTATGTTGCAGCGCGTATGGGATTACCCATCGCTAAACTGGTCATTGCAACAAACGATAATGACATCCTCGTACGCACATTGAAAAACGGTACTTATGAAACACAACCTATAACCCACACAACATCACCTTCTATGGATATTCAAATCTCTTCTAACTTTGAACGCTTGCTGTTTGAAAGTGGTAATCGCGATCCATTGTGGATTTGCAACGCAATGGAAAACTTGAAAAAAACAGGATATTTTAATCTTAACGAAAAACAGCTCAAAAATATATCCTCTCTCTTTTCTGCTGGGAAAAGTAGTATAGCCGAGACAGCACAAACAATTGACAGCGTTTATAAAGAAAGCGGCTACCTCGCTGATCCACATACCGCTGTTGCGCTTAAAGTAGCGCGCGAAAACAAACAACCACACATTCCAATGATTGTTCTTGCTACTGCTCATCCTGCTAAATTCCCTGATGCCATCAAAAGTGCCTGTGGAATTAATCCCCAATGGCCTTCTCGTCTCAACGATTTAATGGAACGCAAAGAGCATTTCATAGGTCTTGCTAATGATGAAAAAATAGTCAAAGATTACATTTCTTTAAAATCACGTGCATATTATTGAATTTAGTTGCATTAATTTAAATCAGCAATATTCCAATACCCTTAGAAATGGGGTATTTGGCCTGTTTAATGGAGTCGTAAACAACATGGGTGTAGATATCAGTCGCCTTAGTAATGGTTTGACTATCGCCACACATACAATGCAACATATTGACAGTGTAGCACTCGGGATATGGATTAAAGTTGGCTCACGCAATGAAAACTTCACGCAACATGGTATCGCCCATCTTCTTGAACATATGGCTTTTAAAGGAACAGAAAATCGTACAGCCTTTCAAATTGCAACAGATATTGAAGATGTTGGTGGTGAAATCAATGCTACCACCAGTACTGAAACAACAGCCTATTTTGCTCGTGTGCTCAAAGATGATATTCCGCTTGCCATTGATATTTTGGCCGATATTTTGATGTACTCAAAATTTGACGAAGAGGAATTAGAACGAGAAAAGCAAGTCATTCTTCAAGAAATCGGTGCCGCTCATGATGTTCCTGATGATATTGTTTTTGATCACTTTACTGAAACAGCTTTTCGTCATCAATCGCTTGGCCGCTCAATTTTAGGAACACCTAAAACAGTTCAATCCTTTACATCTGCTGACCTTCATAATTTTATGAATAAACAATACAGTGCAGACCGTATGATCATCGTGGCAGCAGGAGCAGTACAGCACAAAAGCTTCTTGCGAGAAGTTGAAAGCCGTCTTAGCATTTTTCGCCCCCATTCAACTGCACCCCTCACCAACCTTGCAAATTATGTTGGAGGTGATTTTCGTGAATATCGCGATTTAATGGATACACAAATTGTTCTAGGTTTTGAAGGACGTGCTTATCATGCACGTGACTTTTATGCTGCCCAAATTCTTTCCATTATTCTTGGCGGGGGCATGTCATCACGCCTCTTTCAAGAGGTGCGAGAAAAACGTGGATTATGCTATTCTATTTATGCTTTTCATTGGGGTTTGTCAGATATCGGACTCTTTGGCATTCATGCCGCTACTGGACAAAAAGGACAAAAAGAACTACTCCCTGTGATTCTTGATGAGCTCTCTAAGATAAGCAAAAACATTCATGCCAATGAACTTCAACGAGCAAAAACGCAATATCGTGCTAACCTTACAATATCGCGGGAAAATCCATGTAGTCAAGCACATCTCATTGCCCGCCAGATGCTCCTTTACGGTCGACCAATTCCCATATCAGAAACAATTGAACGTTTAGAACTCATTACTCCTGCGAGATTAACGGATTTAGCACGTCGCCTTTTTATCAATTCTACTCCAACATTAGCTGCTGTTGGCCCTGTTGGCTGCCTCATGAATTTTGATGATTTAACATCAATTCTTGCATACAAAATGAAGCAAGCTTAAAAAAATTACCAAAAAAGTTCTTATTACTAAATAAGTTTGGGGAATATTTATCAAATAGCTCGAGAAAACTACCCAACTCCAACTTCATATGATAGAGTATCTAATGAGCAAAGATCTATCTATGAAATCTGCAAACTCATAGTTTGATTTTGCCTTACAAAAATGTAATTTTCTATTAGCTTTAAACTTCATTGAAGCAATTTTAGAAGAATTCATTTTTGTATAAAATAGTATAACTTTTCAAAAAAAATAATAACCGCTTATTATGTAGCGGAAATTATAAAAGGTGGACGTTTTTTCTCAAAAATCTAAATTAAAATTAAACATTCTAAAATGCTGAGAGTGGGACATTGTGAAAAGTTTGCGTAAAATCATTGAAATTATCTTCATTGTAATCATCAGTTCTTTTGTTCAACTTACGTCAGCACAAGCAATTGAGCCCGTTAAAATTTCTTCTCAAGATGCAGCTCTTGATCTTTCAAAAGCAATCAAAATTTACCATACAAACAGCTCTATCTTTCAAACAAGTACAGCTCCAGGACAAGATGGTATTGTATGGCGTATTGAAGTGCAGGCAAAAAGTGAAAATTTTTCCGGAAACTGGGCTGTATTTTCTCTTGCAAACCCAACAGATGAACAAATTGACCGTCTTATTGTTGCTCCACATTATCGCATGGCCTATTCAAGCTTTCTTTGGCCAGATCTTGGATCAGCGCGAATTCAATCCATCACTCCAAGTGAAGGTTTTTCTCTCGATCGTCAGCCTAGTGCAAACTCTGATATCTTTCGTATTACACTGAATCCTGGCGCTGTTGTTACGTTTGTTGCCGAACTTAACTCTGCAAATCTGCCACAAATCTATTTATGGCAGCCTGACGCCTATAAGGATGCAATTAATTCTTATACGCTGTATCATGGGATTCTTCTTGGTATATCAGGTCTTTTAGCACTCTTATTAACTGTTCTTTTTGTTGTTCGTGGAACAGGGCTCTTCCCTGCAACAGCTGCTGTCGCGTGGGCAGTACTCTTTTATATTGGCATCGATTTTAACTTTTTAAATAAATTCTTTGCAGTAACGCTCACAACACAACCAATCTGGCGTGCTGGTACAGAAGTTGCACTTACTGCTACACTCTTCATTTTTCTTTTTACCTATCTATGCCTTAACCGCTGGCATTATCATTTTAGTTATGGTGCTATTGTATGGATCATTGCTTTTTGTGGTCTTGGAGCATTTGCTATTTATGATCCAACCAGAGCTGCTGGCATCGCCCGCCTCTCATTTGGCCTCACTGCCATGCTTGGTATCATTTTAATCAGCTACTTTTCACTCCGAAGCTATGACCGCGCCATCATGCTTATCCCAACATGGTTGCTCATTAGTTTTTGGTGCGTTGGGGCTTATGCCTGCATAGCGGGTTATTTAAACAATGACATTATCCAGCCAGCATTAGCAGGGGGATTAGTGCTTATTGTTCTTCTTATAAGTTTTACTGTTATGCAACAAACTTTTTCTCACGATGCTTTTCATGAAGGAATATTTTCTGACCTTGAACAACAAGTACTTGCCGCAAAGGGAGCTGGAAATATTATTTGGGATTGGAATGTTGAGCGTGATCGCATTGTTGTACATCCCAACATGGCAACCCTTTTTGGCACGGAATCCCATAAACTCAATGGTTCTATGCGCAACTGGATTTCAGCCTTGCACCATGATGATCGTGAACGCTTTCAAGCCATATTAGATATCATTCTTAAAAATAAAAAGGACGTATTGATCAAATTTTTCGACTGTCTTCTGGTGGTGGATATTATCATTGGTTTTCTCTTCGTGCACGCCCTGCTATGCAAAAAGATGGAAAAATTACACGCGTCATTGGCACTATTGTCAATATTACTAATCATAAAAAATCCGAAGAACGCTTATTAGATGATGCCATCCACGACAGTTTAACAGGTCTGCCTAACCAACAAATTTTCTTCGATAGACTCCAAAACTATACCTCTTTGGCTAAAGCAAATATTAAAATTAGACCAACTGTTTTTATGATTGACTTCGATAATTTCCGTCAAATTAACCGCAAATTAGGCATAGCTGTTGGCGATACTGTACTGCTCATCATAGCACGTCGTTTAAGCCGTCTTATTAATTTTCAAGATACATTATCACGTCTTTCTGCAGACCGCTTTGCAATCATTTTACTCAGTGAAACAGAACCACAGAAAATTGCTGCATTTGCAGATCATCTGCATAAAACAATCTCAGCACCTATTTCACTTATAGAACAACAAATAACACTTTCAACATCAATCGGATTGGTTACATGGAGCGGAAATAGATCGACAGCTAAAGATATTCTAAATGATAGCGAACTAGCAATGATCCGTGCAAAACAAATGGGTGGCAACCACATTGAACCTTTTCGTCCTAATTTTCGGACCTTAGGTATTGAACATAATACAATGGCGAAAGATATTCATTACGCCATAAAACGCAATGAAATTAAAATCCTCTATCATCCCATTCTGAATTTGTCAGATGGACACATTATTGGTTTTGAAACAATTGTAGAATGGCATCATCCAAATTATGGGAATCTCAATGTCTCTGATTTTATCAAGATCATAGAAAATGAACAAATCGTTATGGATTTAGCGCAATTTATCATTGATAATGTTGTTATCGATCTTACAAATGTGCAAGAAAAATTTTCTCAAAAATCTTTCTTTATTTCCATCAATTTACCAAGCACCGAAATGGTGCATCCTCGCTTTATTAGTCAATTGCGTTCTGCTTTGCTTCGCTACCCACTTAAAAAAGGAAGCTTGATGATAGAAATATCCGAGTTTGTCTTAAGAAAAAATCCTGAACAATCAGCACATTTTTTTGAACAAATTAAAGCTCTTGGAATGAATCTTGCACTCGACAACTTTGGAACAGGTTATTCATCACTTACTTATCTCGTGCGTTATCCATTCGACATGGTTAAATTAGATCGTTCACTTATCTCAATCGACTCTCCTAAGAAAAAGCTCGTGCTCAAATCTATTATTAACATGGCAACAGATCTTAATTTACAAATCATCGCAGAAGGCGTCGAAAATGAAAAAGAAGCTCTTTTCCTCCGTCAAGAAGGCTGTAAATATGTTCAAAGTACACTCGTTACAAAGCCAATCGCCATTGAAGAATTAATCTCCCTCGTTCAAACGCATTTTCCTTATACAATTCAACATAATGGATAGAGCATTATACTAAATAAATAAGACGTTTCACGCATGTCCCATTTCAGAAGCGAGATAGGCTGGATTTATCCCCATACGAACCAAGCTTTCATCGTATTTGCGGCTTAAATCACTTTCAAAAAGAAAACTGGGAGAGGTAGGGCTAATGAGCCAACCATTTGTAGAGATTTCTGCCTCAAGCTGCCCAGCTTTCCAGCCTGCATAACCCAAGGCTATGAGGGCATGTTGAGGGCCTTGATCACAACTGATTGCTTTTAATATATCAATCGTTGCAGTGAAACAGATTTTATCCGCAATAGAAACTGTTTCTTCACAAGTATAATCATCAGAATGCAGCACAAAACCGCGTGAAGGATCAACTGGTCCACCATAACGTACGGGAAACTTTTTTATTGGTTCAGTAAGACATTTTTTTTGACCACTGTTTATGACTCCAAGATGAAGTAAGAGTTCTGGAAAATCAATATGGTGCAATTGGTTAAGAATAATTCCCATAGCGCCGGCATCAGAATGCGAACAAACATAAATAACAGAACGAATAAAGCGTTTGTCATTCATCCCTGGCATTGCTATGAGTAATTGACCACCTAAAAAGCTATTACATTGCTTCATCAATCTGTTATTCTCCATAATTTACATGATAAAATTCACTTTAGTTAGTACGACAGGGAAATAAAGCTCTAATGAGAAAAATTCAAATATTTACAAATTTAAAAAATATCGTAATTTGCCTTTATAAAAAAAATTCCGTTACTTTAATCTTAACATTTATAATTTTAAAATTATCTAATGCCCCTGTCAGTGCCCAAATAAAAAAAGAAGCAGATCTTTTTGCAACATCTTGGTATGAATCAGAGGGTGGCCGTGTCAGATTAGCTATTACCAACCCTTCCATCTCTGGTATAAGAGAGGGCATTATTGAAATTGTTTTAAAACCAGGATGGAAAACATATTGGCGTAATCCAGGAAATTCAGGCATAGTACCATTTTTTAACTTCAATCAAAAAGTTTCTTATGAAATCTTCTATCCCACGCCACAACTCTATGAAACAGAAAATGACTGGTCATTAGGCTATAAAGATAAAGTGGTTTTGCCCTTCAGTATTTCTGCTTTAAACAAAAATGTAAGTGGTACTTTCACTCTTGGATTATGCCATAAAATCTGTCTTCCATTCACTGTTAACTTTGATTTTCCTCCATCCGGTCAAAAAAACACACATCTCCCTCTCTCCTTGTTAAAAAAAGCTCAAGATGCCTTACCCCGTACAACGCATCATGAATTTAAAATAAGCGCTGAAAAAGAAAAAGATACCCTCTTCATCAAAATACAAAATAACAACAAGGGTATACCTTCTGCTCTTTTTTTAGATGGAGGAGAAATGCAAATTGGGCCAGCCAAAAAAGTCAGTGAAAACACAGAATACACACTCTTTAGCGCTCCACTTCATTTCATACCACATGAAGGAAACCACACAATTTTTTATACAATTTCTTTTAAAGATCATGCTTTCAGTGGAAAATTTATACTTTTATAGACAACATATTGACTTACAATGAGAATTTGTCATCTTGAACTTGCCCCAAATATGCTAAGATTTTCTTCATTTTAACCTTTCTTATATTGAAGCAATCAAAATCATTTGCTTGCATATCCCACACAAGATTTGCGTATAAACAAAAACGATTGAAGAAAAAATGTCTTTTATGAACCACCTCAAGTGTCAAAGACTATCGCGGCATTTTAAACTAGCAAATAGTATGATGATAGTTTGTGTTTTCATCAACGTAAAGATGGTGCTACACAATAAATTTTACATTATACCATTCAGCAAGAGCATTATGAATAAGTTCAGAAGAATTGAGAAATATTTCTTATCTGCAACAAACTTTTCTTTCTACCCATGATAAAAGTAGCAAAGCTTGTAAAAAATCTATTTTGAAAAATATCCATTTTCACGATATTCGGTAATTGCTTTGCGCGCCAAAACGTCTGCACGCTCATTATCTGGGTGTCCTGCGTGTCCTTTCACCCAATGCCATCTGACCATATGACGAGAACACGCCTCTTCAAGAGCTTGCCACAACTCCATATTTTTTACAGGTTTCTTAGAGACAGTACGCCAATTATTTTTTTTCCAACCTTCAAGCCACATAGAAATACCGTTGCGTACATAAACAGAGTCCGTATAAAGATCGACAGAACAGGATTCCTTTAGCGCTTCCAATGCACAAATTGCTGCCATCAGTTCCATTTGATTGTTGGTGGTGTGCACTTTTCCACCATAAAGCTCACGTTCATGACCTTTCCAGCGTAAAATTGCTCCCCATCCACCAATTCCAGGATTACCCGAACAAGCACCATCTGTATAAATTTCAACGACTTTTTGTTGATTTAACATACAATTCAAAAACCCAATTCACTCAGTGAACCTATCTTACTGAAAAAACAAAGCTTGTGCCAATATTCCCATGGATCTTTCTTAATAACAAAGCTCTCTGGCGGTGTATTAAACCAATCATAAAGGCGCGTGAGCAAAAAACGTAAAGATGCACCACGTGCCAACAAAATCATTGCATTCAATTCTACGAGAAGCAATGGTCTTATTTTTTGATAATTTTCCAATAGTCGACGTGCTTTGGTAAGACTATAGGAATGGTCCGGTTCAAAACACCAAGCATTCAAGCAGATCGCTAAATCATAAGCCAAAAAATCATTACAAGCAAAATAGAAATCTATAATACCACAAAGATGATGGTTCAAAAAAAACACATTATCATTAAATAAATCAGCATGAATAATGCCTGTGGGTAAACTTGACGGCCAATTTTCCTGTAAAAAAGCCAATTCCATATCAATTTTTTGCCCAAACTCTCTTAACAATGCATCTTTGCTCGTTTGGCAATGTTTCCACAATAACCTCCAATCCATCACAGAAAGGGTATTTTTACGACTAAGCGTAAAATCCTGTCCTGCTAAGTGCAATTGTGCTAAATGCGTTCCCACTTCACCACAATGATGTATATTAGCCTGGCGAACCCACATTCCTTCTAGAAAAGTAATAATAGCAGCAGGACGTCCTGCTAATTCACCGATTATTGTTCCATCATTTTGTGCAACTGGTTGAGGACAAGGAATTCCACGCTGGTTTAAATGTTGCATAAGACTGCAAAAAAAAGGCAAATCATCTTTTGCAATACGTTTTTCATAAAGTGTTAGAACAAATCTCCCTTCTGTTGTATAAAGCATAAAATTAGAATTCTCTATCCCTTCCTCTATGCCTTGATAAGACACAAGTGAACCTATCGAATAACGTGTCAAAAATATCTTCAAATCATTTGGTTGAATATCTGTATAAACTGCCATTACTTCGCTTTCGTTACAGGCATGATTGTACCCTGATTTTCATTTTTTAGTGTCTCAGCTCCACCATTCACAAAAGCCATATCTTGAGGTGTTAAAGCGATATCACGTAATTCGCGACTCACCAAAAATGTTTCTGTTTCTACTGCTGTTTCTGCCAATTCTATTGTAACATCATAACGTTTACGAAAAGCTGAAATAATTTCATCAATAATAATCTCAGGAGCAGAAGCTCCCGCTGAAAGACTTATAATGGAAAGAGCACCTAGATGATCAAAATCTATTTCATCGGCACGCTGAACTAAAACCGCCCGCTGTGCACCAAACCTTTCAGCAACCTCTACCAAACGTCGCGAATTAGAAGAATTTGGTGCTCCAACAATCAAAAATAAATCGCTTCCCCTTGCTGCTAATTTAACTGCATCTTGTCGATTTGTGGTAGCGTAACAAATTGATTCGGCAGCTGGAGCCTCCAATGTAGGAAAACGTCGATATAGTACATCAAGAACTTCTGCCGTATCTTCAACAGAAAGTGTTGTTTGCGTTACAAATCCTAATTTATCTGGATCATCTGGTTGATAATGTAAAGCATCTTCCATCGTTTCGATTAATGTCACACTCCCCTTTTCAAGCTGTCCCATTGTTCCTATTACCTCAGGATGACCAGAATGGCCAATCAATATAACATGACGGCCATGACGTTGATGCCGTATCGCTTGTTTATGAACTTTAGAAACCAATGGACATGTTGCATCGAGATAAAACAAATTATAATGGCGTGCCTCTTCTAGTACAGATTTCGGCACACCGTGAGCAGAAAATACTACAGGTTGACCACGGTGTTTTTCTGGAATCTCATCAAGTTCTTCAACAAAAACAGCGCCACGTTGCTGTAATCCTTCAACCACATAGCGGTTGTGTACAATTTCATGACGAACATACACTGGAGCGCCATATTTTTTTAAGGCAAGAAGAACAATCTGAATAGCACGATCAACCCCTGCACAAAATCCACGCGGACCACAAAGACGGATTGTTAAAGGAGGAAGTATAGACATAAACCATCCTTAATATCTCTAACTTTAAGCATATGTTCAAAAAAATTATTTCTATCTACTACATAAACAGTGAAAAGAAACGATTGGCAATACCATATGCGTCTCATAATGTATCTCTAGGGTATTTTCTTCAGGAAAAGCTCTTTCAAGTTTTTTCTTTCATCTCGCACTCTTAGATAGTGATAAAAGACCAAACAAGGGATTCAATCAAGAGAACTCCAAAGAGAGCAGCTAAATAAAATAACGAAAAGAAAAACAATTTTTTTGCCATCAAAATGGTTCCATCATGCGTGTCTGCTTTCCATAAGCGATAGGCAAAATAAACAAACACAATGCTCAAAATTGTTGAAAAAATACTATAAAAAACTCCTGCAAAACCGGTAACACAGGGGCCGGCAGCACATATTGCCATAAGAATGGTATAAAATAAAATCTGTTTTTTTGTTGAATATTCACCTCGTACATTAGGCATCATAGGGATACCCGCTGCTTCATAATCAAGAGATGAAAAAAGAGAAAGAGACCAAAAATGTGGTGGAGTCCACATAAAAATGATTAAAAATAATAAAAAGCTCTCAATACTCACTGTGCCCGTTGTCGCAGCCCATCCAATCATTGGTGGAAAAGCTCCAGACGCACCACCAATAACAATGTTTTGCGGCGTTATACGCTTTAGCAAAATTGTATAGATAACAACATAAAAGAAAATTGTGAATGCAAGAAAAAATGCTGCAAACCAATTAATAAAGATCCCCATAGTCAATACCGAAAACATCGATAAAACCATACCAAAAATAAACGCCCTCTTGAGACTGATTTTACCCATTGGGATGGGACGATTTTTGGTACGCTCCATCACGGCATCAATGTCAGCATCGTACCACATATTAAGTGCCCCCGCTGCACCTCCACCCACAGCAATACAAAAGATTGCTAAAAAACCATAAAACGGATGAATGGAAACAGGCGAGACCACCAAACCAACCAGAGCTGTAAAGACAACAAGCGACATAACCCGTGGTTTTAATAACGTGATATAATCACCGATAGTGGACTTTGGTGGAATTGATTTACCACTTGCAACCGATAATTCTCCTGAAACAGACATCCCACTCAAAGACCTTTTTCATTTTTGTCATCCACAAACAAATACTGTTTGGCATATGGGAATGACCAATTAATATTATAGCTCTTTTGAGAACTAGAACACCTCTACATATCCCCTAAAAACAAAAAGAAACATTTGCAACAAAAATATGTTTTCTCAGTACATTATTTCTTATAGTGCAAATGTACCATAAAAAAATATTCCACCAAACATTATAGAGTAACGCTAAAAACCTTATCTGATACGATAGCCTTGTTTTTCTTTCCTTTTTATTGCGTGCGTAGAGATTAATATGTTTGGGTAAAAAATGGTTTTGTGTTACAGTGTTGTCATTTCGCTTCGAGTATTTATTTTTATGTAAAGCTATACATTAAGAGTGTATGGTAAGCTAGTTAGGGTTTTCTGTGGTACTTTATAAATTATTTAAAAATTTTTTTTCTTTTGCTGTTATTATTTGCACACTCTGTAGTATTTCCTTCAACCATGCTACTGCACAAACCTCTCATGTGCAAAATGTGCCTGCCCCACAAACATATGGTGCATGGACAAAAGTTTGTTCTCTGCCACCAGGAACACCTAATATACAATGTGAAATTGTACAAAATGTACACACACAAAATCGCCATGATATTACTCTGCGCGTTACATTTTATAAACTTCCTAAAAATCAAGGAGCTTTGATGCGTGTTTTTGTTCCTATTCGCGTGGAATTGCGCCCTGGTGTTGGACTTAAAATTGATGATAAAAATATGGGAAGGCTAGAATATCGTCGCTGTCTTGGTGATAATTGTGTTGCTGAAGCTGTTCTTAAAGACGACATATTGCAGCTCTTTTTTAAAGGGAAGATGGCGACTTACTTTATTTTCACAACACCTGAGCAAGCAATTGGAGGACTCGTTGATCTCAACGGCCTTAGTGATGCTTATGCAACTCTGCCAACATAATAAAATTTTTGTATACTCAATGATTTAAACTTTATAGCGCGCTTCACAGCTTCTTAAGCACAAAAAATCTTTCTCAGCACCTCATGAAATAGGATAATGATTATGAAATCGCTTATTGATCATTTTGATATTGCTTCATCTCAAGTGCAATCACTTGTACAAGAAACGCTTCGTCATGCTGATGATGGAGAGCTTTATCTAGAATATACAGAAAGCGAAGCTCTTTTATTTGACAATGGACAACTCAAAAATGGCTCATTTCATCAAGATATGGGATTTGGTCTGCGCGTTGTTGCTGGAGAAGCTACCGGATATGCGCACTCTAGTGAATTATCAATAGCTGCACTCAAACGTGCTAGTGAAGCAGCAAAAGCTGTTACCTATCATAATCATGCTGGGCCTTATAGCATAGCACCACAAAAAACAAACAAAAGACTTTACCAACCACATAATCCACTTGGTAGTCCATCCTTTGAAGAAAAAAGTACACTTTTACAAAAAATTGATGCTTATTTACGGGCTAAAAATGATAAATTGCATCAAGTTACTGTTGCTCTTTCCGGCTCATTACAACATGTTGAAATTTTACGGGCAGACGGGCATCTGGTTCGTGATGTGCGTCCTCTTGTACGTCTTTCTATATCTGTGGTTGCGGCTGAAGGTAATCGGCGTGAAAATGGCTTTTATGGATGTGGCGGGCGACAAGCATTTAGCCGATTCATTGATGAAGAAAATTGGAAACATGCTGCTGATGAAGCTTTGCGTATGGCTCTTATAAACTTACAAGCAGAAGCAGCTCCAGCAGGGACATTTGATGTTGTCTTAGCGAATGGATGGCCAGGCGTTATGCTTCATGAAGCTGTAGGTCATGGCTTGGAAGGTGATTTTAATCGTAAAAAAACTTCTGCTTTTTCTGAACTTTTAGGCCAACAGGTTGCCGCAAAAGGTGTTACAGTTGTTGATGATGGAACAATTCCCCAGTGTCGTGGTTCACTCACCATTGATGATGAAGGTACTCCATCAGGATATAACGTTCTTATTGAAGATGGAAAGCTTATTGGCTTTATGCAAGACAGGCTCAATGCTCGGCTTATGGGGATGAAGCCAACAGGAAATGGACGTCGTGAATCCTATGCACATGCGCCAATGCCAAGGATGACCAATACCATGATGCTAGGAGGAGACAAAACGCCTGAAGAAATTTTGTCCTCACTCAAAAATGGTATTTATGCTGTTTCATTCGGCGGAGGACAAGTTGATATCACTTCTGGAAAATTCGTCTTTGAATGCACTGAAGCATATCGAGTGGAGCAAGGCAAAATTGTAGCCCCCATAAAAGGTGCAACCCTTATCGGAAATGGACCCGATGCTATGAAACGTATCACAATGATTGGTAATGATAGCAAACTTGATAATGGTATCGGTATGTGTGGAAAAGCTGGACAAAATGTTCCTGTGGGCGTTGGACAACCTCATTTGCGAATTAATAATATGACAATTGGTGGAACAGCACTGTCATGAAATATACCCCTTTAATCTTGTTAAAGGATTCTTAATGGAATTTTAAAAAGCCTCTTCATTGTGGCTAAAGCTTCCAGCCTGATTTTGCTTTTCGCTTACTTAAAAGGGCAACAACTTCAACATGTGGTGTCCATAAAAATTGATCTATCGGTATAACTTTTTCTACTGTATAGCCACCGGCGATAAGCAGAGATAAATCACGCGCAAATGTAAGAGGATTACACGAAATTGCCACTATACGGGGTATTGTTGCCTTAGCCAGTTCACGTACTTGCTCTTCCGCACCAGCACGCGGAGGATCAAAAACAACAGATTCAAAACGTTCAAGTTCCCTCACAGAGAGTGGACGGCGAAAAAGATCGCGTTTTTCACAAGTTACGGTTTTTAAATCCCTTGCAAAACGTGCGGCTGAACTTAAGTTTTTTAATGCTTTCTCATCATTCTCTACCGCATGAACATTCATCTTTTTAGCCATACGTAAAGCAAATGTACCCACCCCTGAAAACAAATCAAGAACATTCTTTGCTTTTTTTAAATGAGTCAAAATAATATTGCCCATCATATTTTCTGCTTCAGATGTTGCTTGGAGAAATCCGCCTGCAGGAAATTCAACACAGACATCTCCGAAGTAAATTAATGGTTTTTCTCGTTCAACCAAAACTTCATCTTCAACAGATAAACGTGTAATTCCACATGCAAGAGCTGTATGAACCATTTTCTGACGAAGTGATTCATGGCGTATAATATAACCACTTAAAGCAACATCTAAACCATTTGCAACATATGTTATCGTTATGTGAAATCGTTTGGCATGATTGCTTAAATGAGCACAGAGCTTCCTGATATCACCAAGTTTAGATAGTATTTGTGAACAACTTACTGGACACTCTTTAAGAGAAACAATTTCATGAGAGAGATGACGATTAAATCCGACTTTCTGACCTTGTGGTGTCATAGATGCCGTGAGAGTGATTCGTCGACGACTATAGGGAGTGGAACCTATTAAAGGTGAAACAGCAAGATCAAGTTTATATTCTTTCAGGGCATCAACAACCAGTTGTCTCTTCCATTTGTGATAAGAATCGATATGCCAATGTTGCAGTGTACATCCGCCACATTCTCCAAAATGTTGGCAGAGAGCATCAATGCGTTCTGGTGATTTTTTCTTTAATGCTACAAGTTTGGCATATTTTCCATGAACGGCGATCTCAGCGCATTCCCCTGGTAAAGTAAAAGGAACATAAACAAAGTCATGCAATGTTTTGATAACACCATAACCATTTACCCCAATATGGTCGATTATGACATTGTCATTCACTGTTGTTTTTCTCCAAATAACAAATATTCCAAATTGCCATCACCACCTACAATCGGTGAGGGAAGCAAAGCTTTTGCACTCCATCCTCTTTGCGTACTGAGCCAATCAAAAAGCTTTTCAGCAGTTTCTCTAGCCATTGACGGATCTTTTAATACTCCACCCTTACCAAGATATTGACGACCAACCTCAAATTGAGGCTTTACCAATAAAACAGCTTGAGCACCCCTTTTGGCTAAAGACAAAACAGGAGGTAATGCAAGTTTGAGGGAAATAAAGCTGACATCTGAAACAATAAGATCTATTTCCCGTCCGCTTAAATGTTCTGGTTTTAAATCCCTCACATTTAAGCCTTCTAATAAGGTTATCGCACCATTGTTCGATAAACGTGCATCTAATTGATGATGACCGACATCAACAGCAATAACATGCGCTACTCCACGTTCTAAGAGAACTTGTGTAAAACCACCTGTTGATGCACCAATATCAATAGCAGTCACTTTATCCGTTATAATTGGAAATGTATCAAGTGCACTGATCAATTTTAATGCCGCACGTGAAACATAATTTTGTGCCGGATCGCAAACGATAATCTCTGCATCATCAGAAATGATTTGCCCAGCTTTTAAAATGATTTCACCATTAACTTTAACGGTTTTACGTATAATCGCATCACGTGCTCGAGAGCGTGTTTTAAAAAAGTTTTTTTCAACTAAAAAAATATCCAGCCTTTTTCCGGCAATCATCTTACACTCAAATTTTCTGTTTTGTCTGAATCTTGCGCCCCAAAGCCGTAAAAACTGTGTTGACAATACCAACAGCATCAAGCCCTATACGCGAAAGAACTTTCTCTGGTGAACCATGATTCAAATATTCATCAGGAAGTTTTAAGGTGCGAACTTTCAAACCCTGTTCTAAGAGTCCTTCTTGCGCCAAAAATTGTAATAAATGGGCTCCAAATCCGCCTACAGCACCTTCTTCAATTGTCACCAACACTTCATGCTCACGAGCCAAACGACGCATCAAATCCTTATCTAAAGGCTTTGCAAACCGTGCATCTGCTACGGTTGTCGATAATCCTTCCGCTGTCAGCGCATCAGCAGCCCTCAACACTTCTGACATTCGCGTTCCAAAACAAACCAAAGCGACCCTGTTTCCCTCACGCAGAACACGCCCTTTTCCAATCTCTAATAACTCACCACGCTGTGGTAAATCCATGCCAACACCTTCACCACGCGGATAACGAAAAGAAATTGGCCCTTGATCATAAGCTGCAGCAGTACGCACCATATGCATCAGTTCAACTTCATCAGAAGGCGCCATCACAACAAATTCAGGCAGAGTGGCTAAAAAAACAATATCAAAACTGCCAGCATGCGTCGCACCATCTGCTCCTACAAAGCCTGCGCGATCAATTGCAAAACGCACAGGCAATTTTTGAATCGATACATCATGGATAATCTGATCATAAGCACGTTGTAAAAAAGTAGAATAAATCGCGACAAAAGGCTTATAGCCTTCACAAGCAATGCCTGCTGCAAAAGTTACCGCATGTTGCTCAGCAATACCAACATCAAACATTCTTTCAGGAAATTTTTCCCCAAAAGCATCAAGGCCCGTCCCCGTTGGCATCGCTGCAGTTATACTTACAATTTTATCATCATGTGTGGCTTCTTCTATTAAAGCCTTAGAAAATACCTTTGTATAGGGTAGGGCATGGCTTGGTGCTTTAACCTGTTTCCCTGTTGTAATATCAAAACGGTTAACACCATGATATTTATCCGATGATGCTTCAGCAGGTGCATATCCCTTGCCCTTATGTGTCACAATATGTACCAAAACAGGACCATGAGGACATTCACGAACATTTTTCAAAACAGGTAATAAATGCTTTAAGTTATGGCCATCTATTGGCCCAACATAGTAAAAACCAAGCTCTTCAAATAAGGTTCCCCCAACCAAAAGGCCACGTGCAAACTCCTCTGAAAGACGCGCCTTATCTAAAAAGAACTTAGGCAATTTTTCTCCCAGTAGCTTTACCCGTTCACGCAAACTACGGTAAGCAGGACGGGAAACCAATCGTGCAAGATGTGCACTCATAGCACCTGTTGGTGGTGCAATAGACATATCGTTGTCGTTAAGAATAACAATCAAACGTGCATTTAAAGCACCTGCATTATTCATCGCTTCATAAGCCATACCAGCAGACATAGCACCATCACCAATAACAGCAATGACGTTGCGTTTTATCTCTGCTTTCAAAGCACTTGCTACTGCCATGCCAAGGCCAGCCGAAATAGAAGTAGAAGAATGGCCGGCACCAAATGGGTCGTACACACTTTCAGAACGCTTCGTAAAACCTGATAATCCACCCTCTTGACGCAATGTACGTATTCTCTCTCTACGCCCCGTTAAAATTTTATGCGGATAAGCTTGATGACCAACATCCCAAATAATTCTATCCTCTGGTGTATTAAAAACATAATGCAATGCAACAGTAAGCTCAACAACACCAAGGCCCGCACCAAGATGACCTCCGGTTACAGAAACCGCATCAATTGTTTCCGTCCGTAACTCATCAGCTAACCTTACTAAATCAGACTCAGGCAATGCCCGCAAATCATGGGGGAAACAAATACGATCAAGTAATGGTGTCAATCTTTGAGACAAAAAAGGCTCCTTAATATTATCTTATCAGATAAGTGAAATGGTAAGAACATGTTTCTCTCCCCCCTCTTTTGTTGATAGTTTTGCATATCTTCATTGGAAAATATTTTTTATTGGTAGCATGGTATGTTCTTTTTTTTACGCATTTATTTCATAAAAAAACAATAAAATGCCTTTCCTAAAACTCAATTATTAGATCTCCTATCTTGCAATAAATATCCCTAAAGGTTCACTGTTCTTCAGAATCAAGAGGCTCTACACCTTCTGGATAACCTTCCTTTGAAAGCTGAATTTTTTCAACTTTAGCTTCAGCTACTTTCAAGAGTTTTTCGCAATGTTTTTTAAGAGATTCGCCTCGCTCATAAATATCAATTGACTGTTCTAAAGGAACATCCCCACGTTCTAAATTCTCTACAATTGCTTCAAGCTGCTTAAGTGCTTCTTCAAAACTTAACGCCGTAATATCCCCCTTATTTGTCTCTTGTTTCATGTAATCCTCACAAAATCTCTGTTCTGGATATATGAACTCCAAAACCTTCTAAACCTAGATAATGATGCTCTTGAGAAGCATAAACAATAACAGAATGAATTCCCAAATATTTCAAAATTTGTGATGCTAAACCAACTTGACACCATTCTTTTTCACGTTCAATTGCCTGCACATGGTCTTCCAAACTTTTCCTCGTTATCCCCTCAATGCCAACTGTTGATTGTATATCAACAGATTCTTCACGCAAACAAACAAACACACCACATTTTTCTTTTTTCATTATATGCTGCATAAGAGTGATAATATCTGGAGATTGCCCCAAAACATTGTGCAAAATATTTTCACGATGCAGACACACAGGAATATCTTTACCCTCACTGATATCGCCAAAAACAATTGCAATATGTTGTATGGCTTCCCAAGGAAGTTGATAAGTTTTGACAATTGCTGGCCCTATTGATGTTTCAATCGGCAATTCTCCAACATGCTTGATCAAAATTTCTTTACACTGGCGATAAGCAATCAAATCTGCAACCGTTATAATATGCAACCGATTCTCTCGCGCAAATTCTGTAATCTCATCTCCATGTTTAACGCTGCCATTATCATTGACCAATTCACCAATAACACCAACGGGGGGCAAACCAACTAATTTACATAAATCAACGGCTGCTTCCGTATGGCCTGAGCGCATAAGAACCCCCCCTTCATGCGCAATCAACGGAAAAATATGTCCTGGACGAACAAAATCGCTCGCGCCAGCATTTGAATTCGCAAGATTACGCACTGCTAATGTACGGTCGCGTGCTGAAATCCCTGTCGTTGTTCCATGTTTAAAATCAACCGTCACAGTAAATTGGGTACGATGCGCTGAATTATTATCTGGTACCATAGGAGTAAGATGAAACCGTTGTGCTTCTTCTCTTGGCATAGGTGCACAAACAATACCCGTTGTATGGCGAATAATAAATGCCATCTTTTCTTCTGTACAATGGACAGCAGCAACAGTCAAATCGCCTTCATTTTCACGATCATTATCATCGGTAACCACAACAATTTCACCGCGTTCAAAAGCTTGAAGTGCTGAGACAATTTTTTCTTCGTCATACACCATTATTTACCTTTCAAATTGTCCAACCTGACCGCGATGTCTTAAATAATGGTCAGCAATAGCACAGGCAACCATTGCTTCACCAACAGGAACAGCACGAATCCCAACGCAGGGGTCATGACGCCCTTTCGTTACAATGTTTACTTCATTACCATCAACATCAATTGAACGACGTGGTGTTAAAATTGATGAAGTAGGTTTTACAGCAAAACGCGCGATTATTGGCTGCCCACTTGATATTCCGCCTAAAATACCACCGGCGTGATTGGATAAAAAGTGTGGTTTTCCATCACTTCCCATGCGCATTTCATCTGCATTTTCTTCTCCTCTCAGACGCGCTGCTGCAAAACCATCACCTATTTCAACTCCCTTCACTGCATTAATCGACATAAGGTATGAGGCGATGTCTTGATCAAGTTTTGCGTAAATCGGGGCTCCTAAACCTGCTGGAACATTTTCTGCAACAATTTCAACAACAGCACCAACAGATGAACCATCTTTGCGTACTTTATCTATATAATCACTAAAAATCTGTACTATCTCGGAATCAGGCGTAAAAAAAGAATTGTTATCAACCTCTGACCAATTCCAACGATCACGATTAATTGTATGGGGACCAATCGCTATCACTGCCCCCCGTACAATCAAGTCAGGAACAATTTTACGTGCAAGAGCACCAGCAGCAACACGTGCTGCCGTCTCACGCGCTGAAGCTCGTCCACCACCTCGAAAATCACGAATGCCATATTTAACATCATATGTATAATCTGCATGACTAGGGCGATACTGATGAGCAATGGCACCATAGTCTTGAGAGCGCTGATCTGTATTTCGAATCAAGAGAGAAATTGGGGCACCCGTTGTCACCAAGGTTGTCTCCTCATCTTCAGAAACAACACCTGAAAGAACCTCTACGCGATCCAGTTCTCGACGCTGCGTTGTATATTTGGATTGTCCTGGTCTGCGTTTATCAAGATAAGCTTGAATTTCTGAAAGCGTAAAAATAATGCCGGGAGGGCAACCATCAATGACACAACCAAGAGCAGCTCCATGGCTTTCCCCCCATGTTGTGACACGAAACAAATGACCAAATGTATTATGCGACATGAAAAATGACCCGTTTCTTCGTCAAAATATACGTAACTACAGTCTATGTTGTGCTGTATAAAACAGTTTCTATCCCCAAATGTCATTGGTCGTTTTAAATTCGATCAACTCACTTTTATCGAATCAAGCTTACTCTTTAATGACAGAAATATCTGGCGCATCCACAGCTTTCATACCTATGATATTATAACCTGAATCCACATGATGCACTTCACCTGTAACAGAACGAGACAAATCTGAAAGAAAGTAAAGAGCAGAATCACCAACGTCTTCAATTGTTACTGTTCGACGTAAGGGAGCATTGTATTCATTCCATTTTAAAATATAACGAAAATCACCAATGCCAGAAGCAGCTAAGGTCTTGATTGGTCCAGCAGATAAAGCATTAACACGGATATTTTGGGGACCTAAATCCACTGCTAAATATTTCACACTCGCTTCAAGAGCCGCTTTAGCAACTCCCATCACATTATAATTGGGAACAACTTTTTCTGCACCATAATAACTCAGTGTTAAAATTGAACCGCCATCCGGCATCAATTTCTCTGCACGCTTTGCTAAAGCTGTTAAGGAATAAACAGAAATATTCATGGTCATCATAAAATTCGACTCGCTAATATCAATATAACGACCACTTAATTCATCTTTATCAGAAAAACCAATAGCATGAACTAAAAAATCAAGCCTACCCCACTTCTTCTCTATTTCTTTAAAAACCGCATCAATAGATAGATTATCAGAAACATCACAATGACCGCAAACTAACCCCTGTACTTCTGAAGCCAAAGGCTCAACACGCTTTTTCATCGCATCACCTTGATAGGTAAAAGCAAGCTCTGCTCCTGCAGCACTTGCCGCTTTAGCTATCCCCCAAGCGATAGAGCGATTATTGGCTAATCCCAAAATTAAACCACGTTTGCCGTACAATAAACCATTACCCTTAGCCATTAGCACTGCCCCATTGTTACTTAAAATTAATATTACTCCTCTGCCTATGGCATAGGTCAACTTTTTCTTCAAGTAATTGGTTAAAAAACTATGCTTTTATATCACTCAAACGTTAACCTTCTTGCATTTGCAAAAATTGTTCTAAACCAGCATCCCCACCTTCTGGCAACATAATACGAACATGCACATAAAGATCATCTCTCGTGCCATTTTTTAAACGAAGCCCTTTTCCTTTCAACCGTAAAACACGATCGGAGCTTGACCAAGCAGGAATCGTTAAAACCACACGGCCTTCTAAAGTCTCAACTTCCTCTTTTGCTCCCAAAACAGCGTGTTTAAGGGAAATTGGTAAATCAAGATGGAGAGCTCTTCCTTCAACGCGTAAACGAGAATGTTTTTGAATCTGAATCTTTATCAGCGCATCTCCTGCTTGCCCATAAGCCACCTCTTCTCCTTGGCCCTTTAAACGAATAGTTTGTCCATCTTCAACATAGTCTGGAAGTTTAATTTTTAACCTTTTTCCATTAGGAAAGACGGCTTCTACCTTTTCTGCACCAACCATCTGCTCCAATGTTATTGCAAGATTAGCGCGAACATGCGCCCCTTGTTGAGGCCGATTATATCGTGCTGAATTCGAAAAACTGTCTCCCCTACCAAATAGATCACGAAAAATATCACTTGCATCAAAACCTGCACCACCTGAAGAAGAAAAATCAAAACCTTTTCTCCCTCCTGAAAAGGGATTGTGGCTATTGCTAAAATTTTCACCAGCACCATAAGTTTGATAGAGTGGCTTTCCTTCTACATCAATTTCACCACGGTCAAACTGTGCCCTCTTGTCTTTATCGCCAATAATTTCATAAGCTTGATTAATTTCAGAAAACTTTTCTTTAGCTTTTGCATCATTCACATTGTGATCTGGATGATATTTCTTTGCTAATTTTCTGAACGCTGATTTAATCTCTTGCGGTTTTGCGGTACGTGCCACACCCAAAATCGTGTAGGGATCACGCATATTGTCCTCTTTTCAATTTTTCCGTTTTTAAAATATCAATTGGTATGTTGTTCAATATTTCTCATCATTTCATCACTCCCTTTTCAAGAATGATTTTTCTCCTCTTTATATGTCTATCAAGAAACTAAAATACCAGATAAAATAGATATTTTATTTCATTTAACTCACTATATCCTATACTTAAGATAAAAATGATAAAGATACCATAATAGTATATGACGGCATTGTTTTTTACAGTAAGAAAAAATAGCGCTTTATTTCTTGATGACAAAATAAATTAACGAGCTCCTCACTCATACTCGTAGATATTTGGAGATATTATGAGCAATAAAGTACAAACAGATGACGATTTTATGCAAATGCAAAAACCTTTCACCCTTTTTGCAAAATGGTTTGAAGAAGCAAAAATGCGTGAGATAAATGATCCTAATGCTATGGCATTAGCAACCGTCGACGAAACGGGTTTGCCTAATGTCCGTATGGTGCTCCTCAAAGATTATAGTCCCCAAGGTTTCGTTTTCTATACCAATTATGAAAGCCAAAAGGGAAAAGAAATTTTACAATCGATGAAAGCATCCTTAGGTTTTCACTGGAAATCACTGCGCCGTCAGATCAGAATTCGGGGTATTGTTGAAAAAGTCAGTGTTCAAGAAGCAGATGCATATTTTCAATCGCGCCCACGTGGCAGCCGAATTGGTGCTTGGGCATCAAAACAATCTCGACCATTAGAAAGCCGTTTTGTCCTTGAAAAAGCAATTGCTCAATATACGGCACGTTATGCAATAGGAAATATCCCACGTCCTCCCTATTGGTCTGGATTTCGCGTTAAGCCCCTTTCTATCGAATTCTGGCGTGATCGCTCATTTCGTTTACATGACCGCCTCCTCTTTACACGCGATTGTGTTGAACAAAATGATTGGCAAAGGCAAAAACTTTATCCCTAATTCTCCAAAATTTCATTGTTATTGAAAACCTTATCCTGATAACGATAAAACAATCCTTTGCAAAACGAACAATTAGATCATTGACTTGAAGGAAAACCTCTTTTCTTTCTATGTGAAACTTGGTTGATAACAATCTTTTTCTTACTGTATCGCTTGAAAAATGATTAAAGTTTAAGGACTTCAACTAAAATTAGTTGGCCTTTTCAACAGTGTTTAAATAAGAGAAAAGTAAAAGTACTTGATACTGATATCTTCCTGCCTCCTCGCTTTTTTCATTTACCCCAAAGGAAGATCCAATCTGATAAGATTATAATTTTATACCGGAAAGAGACTTTAAGATCAAAAAAATAAAATTTATCTGTCAAATGTAGATAGACTCTTAAAAAGAGCGAAGAATAATAAATTTAAAAACCAATAAACTCAGGCTTTCATTTTTAATATCCTATAAAAGATATCCGTTTCAACATGACGTAATTTTTTTTAACTTGTTATTAAACCGCAGAGGAAAACATCATCCATATACCACCGCATATTAAACCAGCAAAAATTATAAAACCAATAAATGAATTCGATTTGAAAAGCCTTAGACATTGTGAACTGTCATTTATATTAATGACTTTTATTTGAATGAACATATGAATGCTTGCTACAAAAATCCCCAAAAAGCTAATAAGAGGGACTTTTGCTAAATAAAATGCTAGACTGATGAGCACCACAAAACCACTATACAAAAATACCAAAGCACGTTTGGTGCCTTGCCCAAAAAGAAGTGCTGTCGAGCGTACGCCAACGGTTGCGTCATCCTCTTTATCTTGATGTGCATAAATTGTATCATAGCCTATCGTCCATAAGATGGATCCCATATAAAGTAAAATTGGTGACCAACTCAGACTTCCACACACAACTGCCCATCCCATTAATGCGCCCCAATTAAATGCAATACCTAAAAAGAACTGTGGCCAATATGTTACGCGTTTCATAAAAGGATAAAGTGCAACTGCTGCCAATGACGAAATCCCTAAAAAAAAACTATATCTATTAAACTGTGATAGGACAGCTAAACCCACCAAACATTGCACCAATATAAAAAGCTTTGCCTGAAACCGACTTACATGACCTGTTGGCAATGGACGAGAACGTGTTCTCTCTACCTGAGAATCAATTTGGTGATCGATAAGATCATTCCAAGTACAGCCTGCACCGCGCATGGCTATGGAACCTAAAAGAAAAAGCAAGAGATACCAAAGCCAATGCAATAATACTGATAAAGGAGGCAATGGGTATACTTCATAAGAGAGAAAAGCCATCGTTGTGGACCAAAAACAGGGCCACATCAATAACTGCCACCCGATAGGCCGATCCCAACGTGCTAATTGCGCATAAAACCATACAGAAGGGGGCAGAAAACGATAGACCCACTGTTTGGAAGATGCATCCATCACGCGTCCTTGATTTTCGCAGGATTGAATATGTGCAATATTTTTACTTTTTTTCATCAAATAATTTTACCTTTAGTCTTGCGATAGAGGCATTTCATTCTTATGACAGGAATCATTTAATCATCTTCTATGATAGGAGCAAGCCATGAACATCCTTCTTATTGGCTCAGGCGGACGAGAACATGCTTTAGCATGGAAAATAGCAACTTCACCACTGCTAACAAAATTATATTGTGCTCCTGGAAATCCTGCAACAATAGAACATGGTGAAAATATTGATTTAAACATTGATGACCATTCTCTTGTTATTGACTTTTGTAAAACGCATTCTATTGACCTTGTAGTTGTTGGGCCAGAAGCACCACTTGTTGCTGGTATAACAGACTCTCTCAATAAGGCTAATATCTGTGTATTTGGACCGACTCAAAAGGCTGCTCAGCTAGAAGGTTCAAAAGCTTTTACAAAAGACCTATGCCGTAAAAATAACATCCCTACAGCATCTTACCAATGCTTTGATGATTCTGCAAAAGCCAAAGCTTACATTCATCAACAAGGTGTTCCTATTGTTATTAAAGCCGATGGCTTAGCTGCTGGTAAAGGTGTTGTTGTGGCAACGACTATAGAAGAAGCATTTAATGCCGTTGATGCCTGCTTCAAAAGTGCCTCCTGCGATGCAGAAACAAAAATTGTTGTCGAATCTTTTCTTGAAGGTGAGGAAGCAAGCTTCTTCTGTCTTTGTGATGGTAAAGTTGCTCTGCCCTTTGGCTCTGCACAAGATCACAAACGTGTAGGTGATGGTGATACTGGAGCAAATACCGGTGGCATGGGCGCTTATTCACCTGCTCCCATCATGACTGAAGAAATGGTTAATCGTGCCCTCAAAGAAATTGTTGAACCAGCTCTCTGCAGCATGAATGCACTGGGAGCTCCCTTTAAAGGCGTTCTTTTCGTTGGATTGATGATAACACAAAAAGGACCTGAACTCATTGAATTTAACGTGCGATTCGGTGATCCTGAATGTCAGGTTTTAATGATGCGTCTTAAAGATGATATTCTCCCCATACTTCTTGCGGCAGCTCAAGGAAATCTTGAACAAAAAAACCTTCAATGGTCTGAAAAAACTGCTTTGACTGTTGTTATGGCTGCCAAAGGTTACCCAGGTTCTCCCCAAAAAGGTACTGTTATCCGCAATCTTGATAAGGTAAATGCTCTGCCTGATGTGAAAGTTTTTCAAGCCGGCACTCTATTGTGCAATGGAGAACTTATTGCCAATGGTGGACGCGTTTTAAATATAACAGCAACGGGAGAAACCGTTATGCATGCACAAAAACGCGCCTATGAAGCTGTCGATTGTATTGATTGGCCAGAAGGCTTTGTCCGCCGTGATATTGGATGGAGAGCCATAGCACAAAAAAGTTAAATCCTTTGAGCATTTCTTTTTATGATCTCATAGTTTTACTTAAGATAATATGCAGCATAAATAAGAATCATGTTCTACTATTGCCTTTGCATCAAGGAAGATATTTCTATATCACCAAAACCAAGAGCTTAACTACCTTAGAAAAAAGGCATTAAGTTACCAAAATAGAAGAAACATCTCATACAGATGCCTGCTGAAAATATACTTTTCAACCAAAACTCTCAAAAATGAAAAATACATGCATCTGGTAGTACAATAGCAAAAAACGAATACACAGCAATACTACCGTAGAGCAATCCGATTCGCGATCACCAAACGTAAACCCAAAGGTTTTCTAAAACGAAGTAAAAAGCGCTTTTGTTTAGAATGTGACGTCGTACAAAAAAAACGACGTAAATCAGAACGATCTTTGACAACCATAACGCGATTATCTTCATTGATCATAAGCATAGGAAGATCATAAGTATCTGCCCATAATCGCCAATCTAGAAGAACATTATTCAAATCTCTCGATACTAAAAGTGGAATGCACGCTTCCTCATCCTTATGCAGCAACTCTAATGCAACGGCTCTCTCCCCCGAATGTGTTTTTACAGTGCGTGCCGCAATGCCTTCGAAATGATAAGACGGCATTAAACGCGATAAGCTTGAGGGCGTATCCATTTTAAAAAAAACACCGCGATCACTTAACGAACAAATTATTTTGTTGCCCGTTTTTGATGAAAAATATGTCGTTGTTTGTGGCAAATGGCACGGATCTAACCGAAATTCAAGCACCGCTTTTGCCTGATTAAAGCATTGATTAGCCATATACAGTGTCCCAATTTATCTTAACAATATACACACCCTTTAGCAGCTTTTTCTCATTGGATTATTAAAAGATTGAATAAAAAACAACTGGTTTCTTTTTTTGGTTATTGAAATCTAAACAAAAATACATAACTCTCTTTATATCTCTTGAATTATAAGACTTTTCTAGGGTTCATAATCCCTAAAGGATCGAGTACTTTCTTAATCCCTTGCATAATCTCTAGTGCAACAGGTGATTTGAAAGTACGAAGTTCCTCACGCTTAAGTTGACCAATTCCATGCTCAGCAGAAAATGCACCTTGATAGTGCATCACTAAACTATGAATGCTCTGGTTCATTCGTGACCATAACTGCAAAAAGGCTTTAGGATCAGCGCCAATAGGCTGCGTAATGTTATAATGCAAATTTCCATCGCCCATATGGCCAAAACAAACTATCCGCGCGCCTGGAGCAATCTCTTCAACAATATGTGCTGCCTCAGAGATAAAATCAGGTATAGAGGCAAGGGGCACAGCAATATCATGCTTAATGGATCCTCCCGCTAACTTCTGTGCTGGTGATATGGTTTCACGCAATTGCCAAAAAAAATCTTGCTGCTTTAATGATTGCGCAACAACTGCATCCTCTATCACAGCATTTTTTAAGGACTCTTCCAAAATAATACTAAGCACTGATAATACCTCATCCTCACCCTGTAGTGAAGAAAGATGAATCAATACATACCATTCATGCTCATGCTCAAGAGGGGACCTCTCACACATCTTATAATCCAAAGCCATCTTCAAGCTGAGTTTTCCCATCAGCTCAAAACCAGTCAACATTCCCCCTCCATGACATTGTGCAAGAGATAAAAACTCAAGAGCCTTCGTGGGGCTACATAACCCCACCAAAGCAACTGCCTGTCCTTTAGGTCTTGGAAAAAGCTTTAAAGCTGCTGCTGTTATAACACCTAGAGTACCTTCTGCGCCAATAAAAAGGTTTTTTAGGTCATATCCGCTATTGTCTTTTTTGACAAAACGCAAATCATCCAGAAGGCGACCATCAGGTAAAACAACCTCCAAACCAAGACAAAGCTCACGCATATTGCCATAAGCTAAAACAGCCGTTCCTCCAGCATTAGATGAAAGATTTCCACCTATCTGGCAAGAACCTTCTGAGGCCAAAGAAAGAGGAAAAAAACGATCTAACTCATCTGCTTTTTTCTGTAAATCTTGTAAAATAACTCCAGCTTCCACCACAGCAAAATTACCCTCAAGATTTATAAATCTCACCTTATTTATTCGTTCCATGGATAAAAGAACGCTGTTTCCACTCTCATCTGGTTGTTGACCACCTACAAGGCCTGTATTTCCCCCCTGAGGTACTATCGGTGTGCGCGTTTGACTCGCTAACTGCATAATCGACGACACTTCTGCGGTAGAAGAAGGGCGTAAAAGTAAGGGAGTTTTTCCATGAAAAAGTCCACGTTCTTCAAGTAAATAGGGCATAATTAACGCCTGATCTGTTATAGCATGCCCAACACCAACAATTTTTGTAAATTTCTCAATTAACTCCTGCTCCATTTTCATTCCTCCTTTGGAGCCGCAGCACGTATGAGACGATCATTAATAGCCTCCCCTAATCCGTATGATGGAATCGGTTCTACTGCTATAGATTTCACCTTTAATGAATCCAATTCCCTCATATATTGAAATAGATGGGAGGCTGCCTCTTCTAATTGTCCACTCTCGCTAAGATTTAAAACAGAAACAGCATTTTCAACCCCCATAATGCGCTTCCTACCAAATGCTAAAAGTGCTTCACCACTTTCTACCTTGTTCACATTCAAACGCATCATAGCATTTGGTGCATAATGCGACTTTAACATACCTGGTGCCTCAATCGCAGTTCGCTGATCTATCCGTTTTAACAATTTTCCAGCGACTTCTTCAATCTTTTGCGCCGCAAGCCCCCCAGGACGCAAAAGATAAATATTTTCACCACAAACCTTAATAATTGTCGATTCAATTCCTATTTCACAAAATCCTCCGTCAAGTATCAAAGGGACAGATCTCCCTAAAGATGCCAAAACAGCTTCAGCAGACGTAGGACTAAGACGCCCTGATTGATTTGCACTAGGAGCAGCAAGAGGTCGACCAAAACATTCTACAACTTCTGCAAAAGGACCATTTGGAAAACGAACAGCCAACGTATTCAAACCGGCAGTCGTTAAAGGATGGATATTATGCTGTGCTTTTAAAGGGAGAACCAATGTCAAAGGTCCTGGCCAAAATGCCTCCATTAATCGACGCGAAAAAAAATCAATTTCAACATAGTGCTCCGCCATATCGATACTGCTAACATGCGCAATAAGAGGATTGAATTGTGGACGCCTCTTTGTAGAAAAAATAGACGATACGGCTCTCCCATTGGTTGCATCACCCGCCAATCCGTAGACCGTTTCTGTTGGCAAAGCTACTAATTTTCCCTGTTCAAGAAATGCAACGGCCTCCTTTATTGAAGTGCTCTTGAGAGGAAGAATAGTCATAAAATATCATTCCTATAGCGCCCTTTGAGTGGCGCAAAACTATAACGATGTAATCCCACAATTGGCCCATATTTATGAAGAGCCGTACGGTGTGCTAGCGTTGCATAACCTACATGCTTCTCTAAACCATAACCTTGATAAATTTGCCCTGCATATTCCATCATTCGATCCCTCGTTACTTTGGCAATAATAGATGCTGCTGCAATTGAAACCGAACGCTGATCGCCCTTAATTAAAGCAGTTGCTGGACACGGTAACTCAGAGGGAAGATCACGTCCATCAACCAGTGCATAATGAGCTGGAACTGCTAATCCTATAATACAGCAACGCATTGCTTCTAAAGTTGCTTGTCTAATATTGGACTGATCAATCGTATGCGCACAAAGACTAGCAATTGAAATCGCTAAGGCATTTTGTAAAATTTCATTGTATAATTTTTCGCGTTGTAGAAGAGAAAGCTTTTTTGAATCATTCAGTCCGTGAGGAATATGCTCTTTATCCAAAATAACTGCTGCCGTTACCACAGGCCCTGCAAGAGGTCCACGTCCTACCTCATCAACGCCGGCTATATGAAAAAAACCTTGGCTTCGCAAATCCAATTCACATGAAAAGTTTGGCTGAAGTGGTAAATTAAACATCTTTTATCAATCACAAATACAAAAAACTCAATGATGGAGTCTTCTGCACTGATACCCAACTCCTCTTCTAAAAGATTACTTTAGCACGCATATATTCAATCTGAAAAACAAAAAATACGCTTTTCATTACTCCCCATCACATATTGCCACCAAACAAAATCTCTTATCTTCTCTATTTATCTTTTAAATTTTTCCTAAAGTCATGATAGGCTTCACAAACCAATCTGGATGTATCGATTTGATAAGAAGAGCTGCCTGTTGGGCAGCTTGCTGATCTTTAAAAATACCAAAGCAAGTTGCCCCCGACCCAGACATACGAGAAAAAAGAGAGCCACACTCATCTAATGTAGATAACACTTGTGTTAATTGAGGAGCAATTTTTAAAGCAGAAGCAAAAAGATCATTACGCGTTTCTTGTAAAGATTCAACCAATGTATCAACTGTCTTCAAAGCTGCCGGATCAATTTTTAAGGGAGAATTATTACGTTGTTCCAAAGCCTTAAAAACAGTCTGTGTTGCAATCTGTTGTCCATGATTCACTAAAACCATTGCAAGAGAACAAGCTTCCTTTACTGGAGTAATATCTTGGCCAATCCCTTTCACAAAAAGCGGCTTTTGATATTCCAATGCAAAAAAACACATTGGCACATCAGCACCAAGCACTAAGCTCATTTCTGCTAATTTTTCACAAGAACAATCAAGATTCCACTGTTGACGCAATATGCTTATAACACCGGCAGCATTCCCTGAACCACCACCAATACCTGAAGCAACAGGGAGTGTTTTAACAAGTTGAAAAAAAGCCGGTTTAGCAATTTCAGGAAATGTCTTGCGCATAAAATCACGTGCACGAATAACCAAATTATCTGCATCAAATACCAGATCCTTTGCAAACGGACCGGTTAAAGCAAAGTTATCACATTCACAAGGCACATAGCTTAGATGATCACCGCTAAGACTAAAATAGACCAAACTTTCTAATAAATGATAACCATCAGTGCGCTGCCCAACCACATGTAAAGCCAAATTCAACTTAATAGGTGTCACTACATAAGAATGACCTTTGAATGAAGCTTGCACATCCGATATCATCTAACGTAATATTCACCTGTGCTGGAATCCTTTACCAACGTGCCCCGTTGTTTTGTGCTGGGTTTAGATTCTTCAACACCTCCTCCCTGTAATATTTTCCGTAATCGTTTCCTAAAAAAACAATAAGCATGAAAAATTATCATACACAACAAACTGAATGCAATCATTCGTATCATTTCAAGTGTATTCCTTTTCAGAACTGTTTTTAGGCAAAATTACTCGCTCTGTTGAGCATCTATCAAATTGCATTTCCTATCATAAACCATAATGTTGCCAAAGTGCACGCTCTTGTAATGCCGTTAATGCATTGTCAACCGCTGTATAAGTCGCATGAGCAGTAATTCCTGAAGAAATTTTAGGCCCTAACAGGCTTTTTGGAGGTGTAATTAAACGAAGCTTTGTATCATCCCCAAACCGTTCCTTAATAACAGAACGTATATCATTTAGTCCATCGACAAGGCCAAGTTCAACACCTTTCTTTCCACTCCAAAACATTCCTGTAAAGATATCTGAATCATTTGATAACTTGCCTGCACGCCGCTCCTTTACCAAATCAATAAAAGTTTGATGCACTTCAAGTTGTAGAGATTTCAAATGGTCAATATCAGCTTTTTTTTCAGGCTGAAATGGATCTAGTGTAACCTTATTCTTTCCTGCTGTGTAAACGCGCCGCTCCACACCAATTTTCTTCAAAAGCTCAGGAAAACCAAAAGATGCAGAAACAACCCCTATAGAGCCAACAATCGAAGAAGGATCAGCAAAAATCTCATCCCCCGCACAAGCAATCATATAACCACCCGATGCGGCTATATCTTCAATAAAGACAAGAACCTGCTTATTTTTTTCTTCTGCCAAATCACGGATACGCTTGAAAATAAAACGTGATTGCACCGGCGAACCACCAGGAGAATTGATAACAATTGCAACAGCCGGTGCATTTTTGTACGCAAAAGCCTTGTCTAAAAGATTGGCACACTTACCCAATGAGAGTGTACGCGATATTGATGTTGTAGAATCCATAATCGCCCCATGAAGGCGCACCACAGGAATGACAAGTTTATTAGAAAAAAAACGGGATGGAATAAGATTTTTTATAACGTCCATCAAAACAAAACTTCCTTATAAGCTAGGGGAAAAGGCAAGGTAGTAAAAAAGGCAGAGCATAACCAAACACAAAAGTGCCTAAATAACTCCAAAATACAAAGTCAAATCCCAATTCATCCAAAATTAAAATATCCTTAAATAGTCAAAAGCTAAATATAAACTTAAATAATAAACTGGAAAATACAAGATATCATTTTAAAAGTTCCCACAAACTTATACATCCATTATTGATTGCATCAATCCGCGATGAAAAAGCATGCCCTTCATCCTTATGTATAACCAACGCCGGTAAAATCGATAAAGCTGTTCTACTGCCTCGTCTTGCATAACATAAAATACGAATTGCCGCCGTTGAGGCACGTGCATGAACAGGAATGATACAGACACCACCAAAGCGACCTTCTAAAGCAAGCAAGATGTCATTGAGCGATTGCGGGCGTGCAATGAGCCCTAAATATCCACCTGGCTTAACAATTGCTGCTGCACTTCGAAACCAATGATCAAACATTGCTTCAGGCATAACATGAGCTTCAAACTTTTGTTCATCAGGTGTTTTGCGATCTGCGGGATTGTTAAAAGGTGGATTCATAATGGCAAAATCAAAAAAATTATCCACCAATCCTGCTTTTAAGCGATTTTTTCCTTTCAAAGTAACATCTGCTTTTAAAAAACAAACCCGCTCAGCAACTTTTTCATTTTGTTTTAGCATAAGTGTTTTTTGTGCATACGATGCCATAAAAGATGAGCGTTCAACCAATGTAACCTCAACGTGCAAACAACGTGAAGCAACCGCTAACCCTGCTGCTCCAGCCCCTGCCCCTAAATCAACAACCTTGCCTTTTAAATTAGTGGGAACCAAACTGGCTAATAACATAGCGTCCATCCCAGAGCGGTGACCATATCCGCGTGGTTGAACCAAATAAAACTTTCCACGATGAAAACTGTCTATTGTTTCATCACTCTGATTCGCCGTTTTATCCATTTGAAAGCCTAATGTTCATTATCAACTGAACTTTTCTTATCAATGACCACTTAAATAAAGCTGTTGCAAATTTCTTCCTTAAACCTCATAGAAACAAAATTATACAAGTTTTTCAAATATACTCTTGCAAATATCATCCAAAGTTTACACTTCAAAAATAGCATCAAAAGCTTGAGTCAAAACAAAACCCCCTTTATGCTAATGTTTGAGAAAATAGAATTCATAAATGTTCATTGCAATACTCTAGGAGTCAACATATTGAGTGTAGCTACAAAACTAGATCAAACAGAAAACAATCAAATGTCCCTCCAATACCTCATTAGTCTTACAAAAAGTGATATGGAGCATGTAAATCAATTTATCCTCTCTATGGCAAAATCAGAAGTTGAAATGATCCCTGAAATTTCCAATCATCTTATTTCATCAGGTGGGAAACGACTACGCCCAATGATCACATTAGCTTCTGCTCACATGTTCGGCTATCAACATGATGGGCATGTAAGACTTGCAACAGCCGTTGAATTTATGCACACGGCAACCTTATTACACGATGATGTAATTGATGAAAGTGATTTAAGACGTGGAAAATCTACCGCACGAATGATTTGGGGAAATCAAGCAAGCGTACTTGTTGGTGATTTTTTGTTGGGACAAGCTTTTAAAATGATGGTTGATGTTGGTTCTATAGAAGCACTCTCTGTCCTTGCAAATGCTGCTGCAATTATTGCTGAGGGGGAAGTTATGCAACTTTCTGCCGCAAAACACATTGAAACTAGTGCTTCAGACTATCTTAAAGTCATCAATGCAAAAACAGCAGCGCTTTTTTCAGCTGCCGCTGAAGTCGGACCAATTATTGCTGGCTATGGAGAAAAAGAGCGTTCTGCATTGCGTGAATATGGCACATCGTTAGGATTAGCTTTCCAATTGATTGATGATGCGCTTGACTATGGTGGTGCAACTCAAAACTTGGGAAAAAACATCGGAGATGATTTTAGAGAGGGAAAAATCACAATGCCTGTTATCCTCGCATATGCACGTAGTAATACGGTGGAAAAAGCATTCTGGAAACAAGCTCTTGAAAACGAACATAACGATAATGAAGCCTTCGTACACGCACAGCACTTGATAGAAAAATATGATGGCCTTACAGATACAATAGAGCAAGCACGCATCTATGGAATACGTGCAGTCGATGCTCTTGCTCCCATGAATAAAAATCCTGCTCACAAAGCTCTTGTTGAAGCTGTTGATTTTTGTATAGCACGCGTAAACTGATTCTTTGCAAGAATCATGGTATTGTTCAACAAAATAACTGAAAATGATCTATAAATTATACAATCGATTGATCATCTTGAAAAGGATTAACTCTATGTGCAGCGCAACAGTATTCCGCTTTTTGACGTTCTTTACTGCGGGTATCATGCTGATGCCATCAGCCACTTATAGCAAAATCAACGCTCCTATAAATACAAACTCGTTTACAGGTGCCTATTTAGCTGGAAGAGTGGCCAATCACGAAAATAAAACAGATCTTGCCATCAATTATTTTAAACAAGCTCTCGTTTATAAGCCTCGTAATATTGAAACTCAAAAAGAGCTCCTTGAAGCAATGCTTTCGCTTGGAAACTTTAAAGAAGCTGTTCAGCAAGCTCAAAAACTTAAAGAGCAAGGTGTTATAACTCCCTTTGTTTCCTTGACGTTGTCGGTAGAAAGTCTCATTAAAAAAGACTACAAAAATGCCCAACTTCTTTTGCAATTAAAAGAACCTCCTGCACTCAATAATCCAATACCTGAACTCATCGGTGCATGGATCACATTTGGATCTGGACAAGAATCTCAAGCAATTGCTACTCTCGAAAAAGTCAAAGGGCCCATTTGGTATAATCTTTTTATACATTATCATCTCGCGCTTATGAATGACCTTGCAGAGCGTACAGAAGAGGCAAAAAAATATTTTATACAAGCGCTCACTAACAAACAAGGAAATCTTATAGCTCCCAACACTTATGAACGTATTGTGATAGCATACGCCTCATTCCAATTGCGCCATAATATGCGTAATCAAGCTCTTCAAACTATCAAGCATGGCGAACAAATGCTGTCAGGCCGAGAAGTTCTTAAAAATATCCGAGAAAAAATTGAAAAAAGTGCTTCCTTAGAAAGGTTGGTTAAAACCCCCCAACAGGGAGCAGGTGAAGTATTGTATAACTTTGGAACAGCTCTCAACCACAGAAACTCAGGACAAATTGCACGTATTTTCAAACAATTATCTTTTTCCTTATACCCTCAAAATGACGCGACACTATTCCAGCTCGCACATATTTCTGCCCAATTAGATAATCCTTATCAAGCAATTAAACTTTATCGTGCTTTATCACCTAAATCTCCTTATTATAGAGATGGGCAGCTTCAACTTGCACTTCTGCTTGCAAAAAATAATAATTACAAAGAAGCTATTAAATTACTCACCTTATTAAGAAAAAAATTCCCAAATGATCGCCCTATTTTGATAACGTTGGCTGCTTTTTATATACAATATAATAAATTTTTAGAAGCTACTCAAACGTTGAATTATGCCATTGCACAGATACAAAATTTTCAACGAGATGACTGGAAGCTTTTTTATCAACGTGGAATTGCTTTCGAACGTTTAGATCAATGGACGAAAGCAGAGATTGATCTGCGAAAAGCACTTGAATTTTTCCCAGATCAACCGCAAGTTCTTAATTATTTAGGCTATTCACTTGTTGAGCGTAGTCAAAAGCTTGAAGAATCGCTCCACATGCTGCAGAAAGCTTCTACGTTACAATCAAAAAACAGTTACATCTTGGACTCTCTAGGGTGGGCCTATTATAAGCTTAAACAGTATGACAAAGCCGTTCAAATATTAGAAAATGCAGTCAAATTGCAACCCGAAGATCCAACATTAAATGACCATTTAGGTGATGCCTATTGGCAAATTGGGCGCAAACGTGAAGCAATTTTTCAGTGGAATCATGCAATTGATGGAGAAGCAAAAGACTCCGCAAAAATCCGAAAAAAATTGAAATTTGGCTTATAATAAACAACGATGCTTGACCATAAGCATATGAAACAATAGACAAGTATAAAGACTAAATTTCCTTTGGTCGCTGTCTATGAATTAAAAATCTAAAGAGTATAAAGCGTGAAATCACCTGAACATCTCAATCCCAAGCGTTCTTTTCAGGGACTTATCTTAACTTTGCAAAATTATTGGGCCCATTATGGATGTGCAATTTTGCAACCTTACGATATGGAAGTGGGAGCTGGAACTTTTCACCCCGCAACAACACTGCGCTCTTTGGGACCACGCCCTTGGAAAGTCGCTTATGTTCAACCTTCTCGGCGCCCAACAGATGGACGATATGGTAAAAATCCAAATCGTTTACAGCATTATTATCAGTTTCAAGTACTCCTCAAACCTTCTCCCCCCAATTTACAAGAACTTTATATCAAGTCGCTACAAGCCATTGGTCTTGATACAAAACTTCATGATATTCGTTTTGTTGAAGATGATTGGGAAAGCCCAACACTAGGTGCTTGGGGGCTGGGATGGGAGTGCTGGTGTGATGGAATGGAAATTTCTCAATTCACCTATTTTCAACAGATTTGTGGCATTGAATGCGCTCCAGTTTCAGGAGAAATCACCTATGGGCTTGAGCGTTTGGCAATGTATATCCAAGGTGTTGATAACGTCTATGATCTTAATTTTAATGGTTTAGACGGAGAAGACAAAATAAGTTATAGAGATATTTTTTTACAAACAGAACAGGAATATTCATACTATAATTTTGAATTTGCTGATACCAAACTTCTACATCAGCATTTTATCGACGCTGAACATGAGTGTATTACACTTCTTGAAGCTGGCAAACCAAATAATGAAAATGATCGACATCTATGTGTTTTTCCAGCTTATGACCAATGTATTAAAGCCAGCCACATCTTTAATCTTTTACAGGCACGTGGCGTTATTTCTGTGACTGAACGACAGAGTTATATACTTCGCGTTCGTGATCTTGCTCGTCGCTGTGGAGAAGCCTTTTTGCGTACCGAAGCTGGCCAAATACATACTAAAGGAAAAGCCTGATGTCTGATCTTCTCCTTGAACTTTTCAGTGAAGAAATCCCTGCACGCATGCAACGAAAAGCCGCTGCTGATCTCAAGAAATGTGTGACGGATCAACTTGTAGATGCAGGTTTAACCTATAAAGCTGCCCGTGAATATTGGACACCGCGTCGACTAACATTGGACATACGAGGGCTCTCTCTAAATTCAAAAGATATCCATGAAGAACGGAGAGGACCCAGTACAAAATCACCACAGCATGTGATTGATGGATTTCTACGCTCAACTGGGCTCCGTGATATTTCTGAAGCACATATTGCACATGATCGTAAAAAGGGTGATTTTTATATCGCTAAAATCATTAAAAAAGGGCGGTGTGCAGAAGAAATTATTGCTGATATTATACCGAATATTATTCGCAATTTCCCATGGCCAAAATCTATGCGCTGGGGAAAAGATTCAGAAAAAAGCGGAGCGCTAAAATGGATTCGCTCTTTACAGAATATTCTTTGCGTCTTCGGGCCAGAAATTGGCGCAACACACGTTATTCCCTTTACCATTGGTTCCCTTAAAAGCAATAATTTGACCTATGGCCATCGCTTCTTAAGTGACGGAGAACCACTCGAAATTCGCCGCTTTGAGGATTATAACAGCAAACTTGAAGCCCATAAAGTCATCCTTGATGCGGAAAGGCGAAAGAATATTATTTTGGCAGATGCTCAAAATCTTTGTTTTGCAAATGGTTTAGAGCTGGTGCAAGATAATGCTCTCTTAGAGGAAGTTGCAGGTCTTGTTGAGTGGCCTGTTGTTCTTATGGGAAGTTTTGACAAATCTTTCCTTGATATTCCTCCAGAAATTATTCGTTTAACCATTCGGACCAATCAAAAATGTTTTGTAACGAAAAAACAAGGTGAAAAAGTTCAACTTTCTCCTTATTTTGTTCTTGTTTCTAATATCCTTGCAAGCGATGAAGGTAAGGAAATTTCTAAGGGAAATAGTAAAGTCGTTCATGCCCGTCTTTCCGATGCACTCTATTTTTGGCATACAGATCAGCATGATTTGCCCGATCTTAAAAACTTGGAATCTTCTGTAAGAAAATTTGATCTTGATTTAAAGAAACCTCTCGATCAAAGAATGGCACGACTTGATCATTTAAATGTAACTTTTCATGCCAAATTAGGTACACAAGGTGCAAGAGTAGAGCGCATCGCTGCACTCGCACAAGAAATTGCACCTTTGGTACAAACTGATCCTCTTTTAGCAAAACGTGCTGCAATTCTTGCAAAAGCTGATTTACAATCAGAAGTTGTAGGGGAGTTTCCTGAACTGCAAGGAATCATGGGACGAAAATATGCCCTTCTTCAAGGAGAAGATCCTCGTATAGCTGAAGCAATAGAAGATCACTATAAACCCGTAGGACCAACAGATCGTATTCCGCAAGAACCTCTTGCTATAGCAGTTGCACTGGCTGATAAAATCGACATGATTGTCTGTTTTTGGCTCATTGATGAAAAACCTACCAGCTCAAAAGATCCCTATGCATTAAGACGAGCAGCATTAGGAATCATTAGGCTTGTGCTTTCACGTGACTGGAAAATTAATCTTATACCTTTGTTTCATTTGGCAGCGAATCTTTTCTTACAACAAACAAATAAATACAAGATATCTCAAAAAGAAGATACGCAATCGTTAACTCATCTTCTGGAAAAAACAGAATATGTTTTATCAGATCTGTTAGTTTTTTTTCATGAACGTTTAAAAATCTATCTCAAAGAGGAAGGTGCCCGTTATGATGCCCTTGAAGCAGTCTTAAATAAAGATGCTGATGATTTTTTGCTTGTCGCACGTCACGTTGAAGCACTCATCGCTTTCATTAATACAAGTGAGGGGAACAGCTTTTTAACCGCTGTAAAGCGTACTGGAAATATTCTTGAGAATGAATTTCAAAAAGGTGCTATAATAACAAATAGTATTAACCCTGAATTCTTTATGGAAAAAGAAGAGAAACAACTCTATCAAGCAATCATTGAGACAGAAAGCAAAATTGCCAATCACATTACTGCAACAGGCTTATCACAGACACTCAATACACTTGCGCCCCTCGGAAAAGTTATTGATATATTTTTCGAGAAAGTGTTGGTCAACGATAAGGATGCTCGTATTCGTACTAATCGTCTTGCTCTTCTTGGACGTATCCATACAATGACACAAACAGTAGCAGACTTCTCAAAACTTGTAATTTAAAATTTATCCCCCCTCAACTAAAAAATAATAAAATAGAACTCTTTTATTTTGGGGCACAGCTCGTTATTAAATATAAAAAACATTATGGGAAAATTTCAGCATAAAGTTTAAAAGAATTTTAATTTGCTGTAGAATTATAATGTAAATGGTATGTTTGGGTCCCTTGCTCACTTAAGGGGATAAGATCCCTATAAGTATTAATTTGTAAACAGTTCCATTTCTCTTCGGAAGTTGCTGCTTATCTAACCATTTGTAAATTTATCAATATAAAACATATTAATTTTACAATTATAATTTATTATTTTATGTATTTGAATGAGAAGCTCTCACTTCAAACTCTCTTCATGGTAAACAAACCTTTTCCTATACCTCACAGAAGAAGTTGATATATAGACAAAAACTCTTTGAAAAAAGAGTAAAATAAGTCTCTTATAAAATCACTCAATACAAGAAAAGTTAGCAATGTTTTGCCTTCATCAATAAAATGATAAAGAAAAGCTTGTATCTTCATAAAGGTAAAGAGTAGCCATTCTAGCAAATCTATCTTATTCCCTTTATGGACAAACAGAAGAGCTTAAGATTTCTCTCTTAATATTTATTTCTGAATGAAGCGTATAAACTAAATAACCGCAAGATAAATTTGGAATAAATAAAGAATCCAATCACAAAAAAGGAATCTGCTGCAAAAAATCAAACTCTTTAGCATAGCCCAAGCTATGATTAATTAAGATACGTTTTCATTTTTGTGAGAGTCTCTTCACAAAGCGACTCCTTAATAAGTTCATTTGCTTTGTTAGAATCTAATTCTTTGGCAATAAGCGCACGAGCAACAGAAACTGCTAAATCAATGGCAGATGCAGAAACCATGCGTATCGCATCGGCTTCCGCTTGAGCAATTTTTTGCTCTGCCAACCTATTGCGATTCTTTACATATTCTTCTGCTTTTGTACGAGCCTCAGCAATCACAGATGCAACTTCATGCTTAGCTGCTGCGATAATTTCTTGTGCATCCTTCTCTGCTTCTGCATGTTTACGCTGATATTCAGCCAACAACTCCTGTGCCTCTTCACGAAGACGAAGAGCCTCATCAAGTTCATCTTTGATACGTTTTGCTCGCGCATCAAGATGGCTCATCGCCATTTGTGGAATTTTAAAATAGACCAAAAGAACCAAAAAAAGAACTAGCCCAACAAAAGCCCAAAAAGTATCCGTCATTTTTGTATCCTTTAGTAATCCGCAGCTTTCACAACAGAATGAACAGTTTCTTTACTCACATCAACATCAATCAATTTTTTTACAATTTCAAGAGCGACTTCTTCGGCAATTACACCAACATTTTGCATAGCTTTATCGCGTATTTTTGCGATCTTTTTTTCAGCATCTGTTAGCTTTTTCTCTAAACTTGCTTCAATTTCCTTTCGTTCAAGTTCAGCTTTTTCTTTTATTTCCTCACCAGCAGCTTGCGCTATCACATATGCTTGAGAACGCGCTTCTGCTAATTTGCGCTCATAAGTTTCAACCACAGTATCAGCTTCCTGCTTCATACGCATTGCCTGATCTAAATCAGATGCGATTCGATCCCGACGTGTTTCAATAACACCACCAATGCGTGGTACAATCACACGAGAAATGAAAAGATAAAAAAGCCCAAAAGAAATTATCAACCAAAAAAGATGTGAACCAAAATGCACAAAATCAAACGGCGGAAATACACGATCTGCATGTCCTGCAGCATTCTTGATATGCCCTATTGATGTTTCAGTGGTCTGTGCATAAGCGTTGGAAACAAACATCCTCTTTTATCCTTCAAACAACTTAATGAAAAGTCCTTACACTGACGACAAATTACTAACGTCCCTGCTGCTAAAGCCAAAAGGGCATGTCTACCTCTCAAAGAAAATCGACATACCCTTGCTTAGAAGTGGCTAAACCGCAAAAAGAAGCAACAAAGCAATGAGCAATGAAAAAATACCCAAAGCTTCTGTCACAGCAAAACCAAAAACTAGGCGACCAAATTGACTATCAGCTGCTGATGGATTGCGTAAAGCACCAGAAAGATAGCTACCAAAAATATTTCCAAGCCCTAAAGCTGTTCCTGCCATGCCAAAGCAAGCCAGACCAGCACCAATATATTTTGCTGCAAGCACTAATTCCATATTATTCTCCTTTAAAAGCGAAATTGTACCATTCGACGGAAAACCGCCAGTTTTATTAATGTCCTGGATGAACTGCATCATTAAGATACATACAAGTTAAAACCGTAAAGACATAAGCTTGAAGAAATGCAACCAAAAATTCAAGAGCAGTAATCGCTACGGTCATAATAAGCGGTAAAACTGAACCGCCAATGCCTACGATTCCTACCCCAATCATTGAAACAACAAAACCAGAAAATACTTTGAGGGTAATATGACCAGCAAGCATATTAGCAAAAAGACGAAGTGAGAGACTGATGGGACGAGAGAGAAAAGAAATGACCTCAATCATCGTCACAAGAGGCAAAATCATAATAGGCACACCACTGGGGACAAACAGTTTTAAAAAACCAATTCCATGTTTATAGAAACCATAACCAATCACCGTTAAAATAACCAACATTGCCAGTGAAAAGGTGATCATAATCTGAGAAGTAACCGTATAAAAATAGGGGAAAAGACCTATAAAATTAGCAACCAAAATAAAACTAAACAGAGAAAAAACTAAAGGAAAAAATCGCATTCCCTGCACCCCAGACGATTCTCGCAAAGTTGATGCTACAAATTCATACGCTATTTCCGAAAGAGACTGCATTCGTGTGGGAACCAACCCACGACTCGATGATGAAAGGAAAAGAAAAACTGAAGTTACAACAACTGTGGCCACTATAAAAAATGATACATTTGTAAATGAAAAATCCATATTCCCTATGGAAATCTTAATCAGTCTTGTAATCTCAAACTGATGAATAGGATCTGGAGCGTGTGATGTCACTTCAACCTCATTTATCGGACCTTTTATCATTGGCCCTTTTATCTTGGCGCAATACGCCTTTTTTCTCTAATTGACTGGGAGCAATATACCCCACAGACCGAAGAATACTCAATACACCAGCAGCAAATCCAAGAAAAAGAAAAAACACCAACCCCCATGGTAATGAACCTGCTATCTTGTCAAACCCCAACCCCAATACAACCCCTACAATGATACTTGCCAGAAACTCACTAGAAAGCTTAACTGCACGTGCGATTCCACTTTGTTGCTCTCCTCTCGTATTATTATACTCCCGCTTCTTTAATGCCTGTTTACGCATTAAAGCTAAACCTAATTTCTGACTACGGCATTCCAAATCCTCTGAATGAAAACACTCTCCCTGCTCTTCTCCTTTAGCCTTATCTTCTGGCACAATGGGTTCTTTGCCCTTTGCCATCAACAGCTCCTTAGTCAAAAAGCTAGAGTGAAAATGTATTTTATCAAATTATGAGCATCATATTGTTCGCGAATTTATTCGTCAAGACGCTAAAAGGAATCTATCACAATTTATCGCAATAAATAATGTGCCTTCAATTTGATAAACCTCAATCACTCTACATCTTGCAAATAATTATCGCTAAACTTGCAGATAATGCGTTGTTGCATCCCTTTAACAAACGATGCCCTATTCTTACTAGCATCACTCTCAAACATGTTGAAAGAACATTTTTTAGAAATAACTGGAATGTTATATGTTATCCATCATTCATGAATAAAAATAGTTCCCATGAGAAATTTCCAATTTAAAAGCACAAAAACAGGACTGCATCAAAACTTTAAACACGAACACTTCATCACTTTGTATAAATGCAATCAATTTAAAATCCTTCTTTTTATAAGTGAAGATTGATGGATTTTTAAAAATATTTTTGCTTTTATTTGAATAGGTTATTTTTAAATTCGTCTTTTTGTTCAACAATTCTAGCTACAGAAAGTTTTTACAAAAATCAGCATTATAATGCGTTTTTCCTGCCTTTGATTATTACACTGGCTCTACATGAAGAATGCTTTCTTAAAAGAATTATGTCTTTGCTTTTATTCAAAGCTCATAGCTTTAAATCTGTTGAAATGATTAATTTATTTTTGCTATTCAAGTATCATAATTTATGCAATAAACTTACTTTTTAACGGGCTCTTATCGTTGAAAGAGGGAAGAATTATTTCTTTTTGGATCGTGCTGTAAAAGGATTGTCAGATGTGCGTAACGATATGCGAATGGGTACACCAAGCATATCAAATGTATCACGTAATCCATTGGACAGATAACGCAAATAGGATTGAGGCATGACCTTTGGTCGCGAACAAGAAAGCATAAATCCAGGAGGACGTGTTTTAACCTGTGTGATATATTTCACCTTAAGACGACGTCCCGAAATTGCAGGTGGTGGATGATGTGCTACAACAGTTTCAAGCCATTGATTTAATTTTGCCGTAGAAATGCGACGATTCCATACACGGTGCATCGTCATGACATTTTCCATCAATTTATCAATCCCTTGACCATATTGGCCCGATAAAGGAACTGCTCTCAAACCACGAACTTGAGGGAGAAGACGGCTACACTTTTCATGCAAATCAATCAACGTTGGCTGACTATTTTCAATAAGATCCCACTTATTAAAAGCAATAAGTGGAACGCGCCCTTCACGAATCACAAGATCAGCAATTTGTAAATCTTGCTTTTCAAAAGGTGCAGTTGCATCAAGAACAATCACTACCACTTCTGCAAAACGAATAGCACGTAAAGTATCGGCAACAGAAAGTTTTTCTAATTTTTCTTGAATTTTTTGATTTTCGACGCAAGCCTGCAGTATCAAAAAGTTTAATATGACGACCATGCCATTCCCAATCTACGGAAATAGAATCACGTGTAAGCCCCGCTTCAGGTCCTGTTAATAATCGCTCTTGTTTTAACATACTATTGATGAGCGTTGATTTTCCTGTATTTGGACGCCCTGCAATTGCAATCCGAATAGGCTTATGTTCATCATAAATAAGCCCTTCCTCCTGCAAATCTTCCACATCATCACCAACAGAAGCAGGCTGAACAGCACTATACTTTTCTTCATTGTTGCTTCCAAAAGCGTAATCTCTGCCAACAGCCTCTACAATTGCATCACGAAGATCGCTCAGCCCCAAACCATGTTCAGCAGATATTGGACAAGGCTCTCCTAAACCTAATGACCATGCTTCATACTCTCCCCCTTTGGCTGCTTTTGACTCAGTTTTATTAGCAACAAGTATAATTGGTTTGCCTGACTTGCGCACAAGTGAAGCAAAATTTAAATCACTCGGCGTTATTCCGCTTTTTGCATCAAACATAAATAAAACAAGATCTGCTTCATCAATAGCCGCTTTGGTCTGAGAACGCATACGGCCTTCCAGTGTATGATCACCTGCCTCTTCCAACCCAGCCGTATCAATCACATCAAAACGCAAATCTTGAAGTTTGCCCGCATGAATACGTCGATCACGTGTAACGCCTGGCTGATCATCAACCAACGCCAATTTTTGCCCAACCAAACGGTTAAAGAGTGTTGATTTCCCAACATTGGGGCGACCAACTATAGCAATGGTAAGGCTCATAAATTTATCCCTTATTTGCTATTTGCCTTGCCTTCGGCTTGCATAAGCTCAAGCATTATTCGTGCTCGATCTATAGCTTTTGATCTCAACACACCTTCTGCAAAAATTTTCTGAAAATAATCAACAGCCTCATCAATCTTCCCTGCTTTATAGGCAGCTAAACCTAAAGCTTCCCTTGCAGACAGACGCATAGGATCAATATCATTTGCTATATCTTTGATGCGCTTTTCCACATCAGCTAAGGTCCCTGTATCAACCAAAATATAAGCAGCCCGAATTTTTGCAACTTTTCGTAAAATTTGCGGAGCTCCTTTATCAGCGGCAACAGAATCAAAAATCTCCACCGATTTTACAGCATCACCTTGTTCCATGAACAAAGAAGCCTCACGTAAACGAGCAAGAAAAGGATATCCACCAAAATGAGAGGCTTTAACAGTTTCCAATTGCTTTACGGCCTCATCAAAATGACGTGTGTCCGCAAGATCAAGACTCTTTACAAATATATCACCAATATAACCAGCTTTCTTTATTTGCTGATAATGGTAAATTTGATAAGCAACTATCATGAGTATAAAAAGAACAGCTGCTCCAATAATTGAAAAACCATAACGTCTCCAAAAAGCAAGAGCCTTTTCTTGACGAAATTCCGCATTCACTTCAGCAATAAAACTATCATACGACATATATCATACCTTGAAAAAAGTTACTTTATCTGTGCTTTTACGCATAAATGGACAAAGATGGTAGCCCTAATTCACTAAAAAATTTAAAATTTCTAACTCCTTCGTCTTAAATCCATGTGTACCCAAATCGCTTGGAGTTTTACAAATATACCAACCCCAAACGATGTCACGGCTTTTTGGTTCACATTACAGTTTTTTACCTCTTTAAATTTTAGAAAAATTATCATCGCTTTAATGTCTACCATGTCACGCTTAATGATATATAATATTCAAGAGTTATTCTTCATTCTCTCCTCGTAGCTATAGGGGGTACTTTAAAAAACTCAAAAGCAATAATTATTAATTGTTGAGTGATAATAAGGAGGCAGTTCATTAAAAAACCAAAAATCAAGCAAAGCTCTTTTCATAAATTCTCTCTTTTCAACTTAAACCTTTATCCGATAAAAAAACTTTTGTAACCGAGACAGTTTCTAAAAACATTTTATTGCAAGGGCCAAATCCACATAAGCATTGGAACGGCAACAATGACCACCAATACCGCTAGTGGTGCACCAAATCGCGGGTAATCACTAAAACGATATCCGCCTGGTGCCATCACGAGCATATTACTTTGATGTCCAATAGGGGTGAGAAACTCACACCCCGCACCAATAGCAACAGCCATCAGAAAAGCTTCAGGTTTATAATGAAGAGAATGTGCAAAACTTGATGCGATTGGGGCTACCATCATCACTGTCGCGGCATTATTTAAAAATGGCGTTACCAACATGGCTGTCACCAACATAATTGCTAATGCACCAGATGGTGGGAAAAATACCGCCAAATGGCTAAGCCATTGACCTATGAGATCCGTACATCCTGTCTTCTCTAGTGCCGCACTAACAGGAATAAGAGTTGCTAATAGGACTAATATTTGGCCATCTAATGCTTGATATAGATCACGTGCTGGCAAAACGCGAAAAATAACCATTGCAGCGGCAGCAGAAAAAAAAGCAAAGGCAACAGGAACAATATGAAAAGCCGTAAAAATGATCGCTATAAAGAGAATAGCTAAAGAAATGAAACCATGACGTAAGTTAGCAAATACGATATTACGTTTAGCCAAGGGCAAACATTTCAATTCCCGTAATAAATTAGGAATAAGCATATCCTGCCCTTGCAAAACAATCACATCTCCAAGATGGAAAATAATATCACTAAGCCTTCCCCGTATCCTTTCATGTTGGCGACTTAACGCAAGAAAATTTACATCATAGCGATCAAAGAGTGAGAACTCTTTCGCACTGATGCCAATAAGAGGAGAATTATGTGTGATAACGGCCTCAATAATATCAATGTCGCTGTCCTTATCACCCGCTGGAATCGTTCGACCAGTAGAAAACTCTAAACGAGCAGAATTCATCACACTATCTAGTCCTGTATGCGAACCTTCCAGCAAAACAATATCGTTTTCAGATAAAACAAAATCTGGCAGTGGTGAAATAGAGACATTGTTTCTGATGATTTGAAGCACCATAACATCACCCCCTGATGGCTTAACCAAATCAATAATAGTTTTTCCTATAATTGGTGAATTCGTTGGAATATGTACTTCCGAAACATAGTTACGAATATCAATCGCATCATCAAACGATACACCTGAACGTATCCGCTTAGGTAAAAGCCAAGAAAAAAACACCACATATAATACACCAGCAGTAGCAACAGCTGCCCCAACCGGTGTAAAATCAAACATAGTAAAAGATGTTCCCGTTAAACGCTCTTGCATAGCTGAAATAACAACGTTTGGAGAAGTCCCTATCTGTGTCATAAGACCACCTAACAAAGAACCAAATGCCATAGGCATCAAAAAAACAGAAGGTGAAACCTGAGAACGACGAGCAAATTGAAAAGCAATCGGCAGCATGATAGCCAAAGCGCCAATATTTTTCACAAACATTGACAGAAATACTACAGAAAGAACCAAAAAAGCCAATTGAAAGCGTACTGATTTCACATCTGGCCATAGCCGTTGGATAATAAATTCCATAATACCAGAACGTGATACAGCCGTACTGACAACAAATACACTTCCCACAATAACCACAATATCATTACTAAAACCGCTAAACGCCTCCTTCGGGCTGACAAGACCAACGGCACAAGCAATCAATAACGTACAAATAGCAACAAGATCATAACGGAACCTATCCCAAATAAAAACAATCATCATGAGACCAATGATAGAAAACGCCATTATTTGATCTTCTGTCATGACACCCATTTCTCCCCATTAGATTACAATAAACTAAAATATATTTTTAACTGTTCCTATAAATAGCAGCAAGATAAAAGCTGACATGAGAACACTTTAAAAATAATTGAATGATAAACATAATTGTAATTTACATAGACTTCCCTATTATGAAATGATTTTTATAAAATGCTGAAATTAAAGAAAATTGGTGACAGATAATAAAAGCGTATTGCCAAAAAGACGAGAATGATTCTACATGTACAAAGCGGGTGAGATGGATAACTGATTGGTGCATGCCATATCTGAGCCTTTATTGTTGCTTAAAAGAACTTGTCTATATTCTCATATCAAGTGAAAGCGGAAGAAGAAAAAATGGTCAATCTTAATGGTGCACATCAGGGAAAACTAAAATACTGGTTAACATGCATTATTGGTTTTTTTGCTATTTTGCTCATCGTCTTTGTCGGTGGTTTTTATATGGCGAAACCATACCTTAACAGTTTTGTAAAACGGGAAATAGCACGCCGTTCTATAAAAGCAGAAACATCTGATGTTAGCATTATAGGCAAAGTTAATTTGACAAATGTTACACTCCCCGTCCCTGCCGGTGTATCCCTTAAAATTGGTGCTCTTTCCGCACGCCCCCCTATTTCTTTTATTCCTGGCACTTTTACATTTTACAATGTCGATTTACAGTATAAAAATATCCATGTGAAAATTCCGCAAATTTCTCTCAATAGTGTCTTTTTAAAAGAAAAAGATAGCACACTCACATCACGCCTTTTGCAATCAATTATGCGTATTGAACTTGCCTCAATTGTTGCTCCGGATATACAGCTTTCTGTAAAAAATGCGGATAAACAAGTCGAAAAATTAGAGATAAAGAATTTTCAGCTTTCTAATTTTAAAAAGGGGCATATTGGTTCTATGAGTATCAAAAACATGAACCTGACAACAATTGCTGCAAATGGTGCTAAACACACGCATCTTACTGCTAAAAGTGATGCAATAAAAGCACATGATCTTGATATCAATTACGCATATTCTATCATTTTTGGAAACAATAATTCTATCAATCAAGGGAAAACCGTTACTGGCCCCATTTCTCTCAAAAATATCAGAGTTGATCTTTTTGAGAAGACAGAGAAAAATGCTTCTTTTTCTCTCGCCCAGTTTAAAACATCTGGTCTAAAAATGAAACCGCTTGAACAAACACCTGAAAAATTGATCAAAACTTACCTCAACGCAAGGAAAGAAAATAATCAGGTCGCTGAAAAAACAGCACGAAATGGTATTCTTCTCAACATACTGCTCGCTATTACTTCTGCTGATGCTAAGGTTGATCATGTTAGCGTTGATATACCACAGTTTAAAGCAACACTTGAATCGTTCCGGTTTGAACCAAGCTTGTGGAAACAGCCTATACCGAAAAAACTGCTTCTTTCTGTCGAGAATTTTTCAATTTTACCGAAAAAACTAGAAGAAAAAGATCGCGACTTGCTCAAAAAAATAAATCTTGAACGCTTTGATATTTCAGGAAAAGTGGATATTTCTTATGATGATAAAAAGCGTATGCTTTTTCTTAATACCATGTCTTTCAATATAAAAGATATTGGTTCTGGAAAAATATCCGCTAAAGTTATTGATGTTGATGAAAAACTCTTCTCTGGTCAGAAAAATGTAATGATCACTGCCTCTCAAAATATTGGTATTAATGACATTGATATCCGCTATACAGATGCTGGTTTTATTGATAAGCTTTTTTCTTATCTTGCAAAAAATCTTAATGATAACAAACATGATCTCAAAAAAGAACTCTATAGCTATTTTTATCTGATGATGACACAAAGCCCAAAACTGCTGCTGAAAAACCATGATGAAGCAGAAAAAATTTCAAAATCTTTTGGTGATTTTGCTAACAATCCTCAAACATTGAGCATTAAAATTGAAGCGAAAGACGATAAAGGACTTACGATAACTGATCTTCAGTCTGCTCTACAAAATGATTTGTCCACAGTTTTGAACAAAGTGCATCTTGTAGTCAAAAATCAAGCATCGCCTTAAAAAATATATTCCGTTCTAAATATGATGATTTTGTCTATAAATTTAATGGCTTTATTCCTCTTTTTGCTTTTGTATGATAAAGAAGAGCAACCTACAAAGTCATTTACATTAAAGAATATATATTCGTAAAATTGTCGATAGTTGGAGTTGTTCATGTCTGATTTATCTTCAAATCGCTTGCCTAACCGCGCTTCTCGTGTCACAAATCAAGCACTTTCCGCTATCGAGCGTTTTCTCCATATTGAAGCTCTTAGTGGTGTCGTTCTTTTATTGGCTGCTGCTGCTGCACTCATTTTTGCCAATTCTCAATATGCCTCTCTCTATGAGTCTTTTTGGCATACACCTTTTGGCTTTAGCTTTGGTCATTTCTCCCTCTCATGGGATTTACATTTCTGGGTTAACGATGCTCTCATGACTGTCTTTTTTCTCGTAGCAGGAATGGAAATTCGACGTGAAATTCATGAAGGTGCTCTTGCCGATTTTAAACAAGCAATTTTGCCGATTGTTGCTGCAATAGGTGGAGTATGTCTTCCTGCAATTATTTATCTCAGCTTTAACTTAAACGGAGGACATACACATGGTTGGGCTGTGCCAACAGCAACAGATATTGCCTTTGCACTCGGTATTTTGGCTCTTCTTGGGAAAAAAATCCCTTCTAACCTTCATATCATTCTTTTGTCTTTAGCAATTATTGATGATATTATCGCTGTTCTCATTATTGCTTTCTTCTACTCAACGAACATTGATCCTAGTGGTCTTATTATTGCCGCAGCAGGTGTTGCTTTGGTGTTGTTTTTTCAATGGATTGGACTCGCATCGGCATGGCTGTACATTCTACCTAGTACAATCATCTGGTGGGGCTTAATGGCAACAGGTATTCATCCATCACTTGCTGGCGTGATTTTAGGTATGATGACTCCTGTTTACCCTACCCGTACCCTTGTTGCACCACTCACCATGCTCAGCAATGCAATGCAAGTCCTTCAAGAAAAAAATAGCAAAACAGATCTGCATCATATCTCAACCGCATTGAAAAAAATGCGTAAAGGGCAACGTGATATGATTGCACCAGTAACACGCGTTCAAAAGGCGTTGCACCCATGGGTTGCGTACGGTGTTATGCCAATTTTTGCTTTTGCAAATGCTGGTGTTAGTTTTGCAAATTTTGATCTTTCTTCTCATGAATCATTCTTGATTGTGCTCGGTGTTGTTATTGGTCTTTTTGTCGGAAAACCCTTTGGTATTATTGCCGCCAGTTATCTAGCAGTAAAATCAGGACTCTGTCGTCTGCCACCTCAAATGACATGGGCAGGCATCTTACTCATTGGGTTTTTAGCAGGAATTGGCTTTACAATGTCTATCTTTGTTTCAATGCTTGCTTTTAAGGATATTATCCTTCTTGATTCTGCAAAAATTGGTGTCCTTTGTGGATCTGGTTTATCTGCTCTTGTCGGTCTTGGATATGGTGTCATTTACATCAAGCGCAATAAAAAAGTTCATAGTGCTCAATAAACCAACCCCTCATCTGCCTTGCTATACTGATCTTTTAGCATAGCCAAGGCTTTACTTACAATTTTTGAAATGGGTGTATTTTCTTGCCGGAATGTTTTTATCTTATATTATCATCGGTTAAATGAATAATCTGAAGATCTTCAACAAAACATTAAGAACCTTTTTGTTGTTTCATCGATCAGAGTAAGAATATTAAACCTCAAAAAGAGTTGCTTTTATTACCGCCTCTGTTCTTAGCTTATTCTCCGTACTAAAATATATCTTTGCATATGTCTACAGCTCGTTTTTATATCGCTATATTAGTATCTAAGAGAAAGGAAATATCATTTCACGGCAGAAATTGACCATCTTTTCAAATAGCTTTCCTCTTCCAAACTTTTCAAAAAAGTGCATTGCAGTTTAATGATCATCAGTCGTTTCATTAAAATATTACGCTATTCAACATAATATTTTTTTAGAGCTCTTAAATTATCGTGATCAGACCTTTAAAACTCCAGATGCAAAATCTAAATTAAGTCATAAAGAAGAATAGATCACAGATAATTTTTTTAAATGATATTCATAAAATGGAGGCATTTTATTTATCGTCAAAACAAGCCGTCTCTATATGGTGTCGGATTTGATTATGGATTAAAGAAACAGAAGCAGTTCCATCAATAACGATAAATCGTTCGTCTATTTCTGATAAAAGTTGATATACTTCATAAACTTTTTTAATAAACGAGCGTTTTTCTTCGTATTTTAAGGTTAAACCATCCCTTTTTTGCAACCGTTCTATAAGAGCAGCAGGCGATACATGAAGGTAAAATGTGATATGAGGTCTTGGAATAGACGAATTTAATTTAATCACACTTTCAAGAGAGAGACCTCGAGCGTAGAAATAAGCAAGACTAGAATAAACATACCGATCGCTGATTAATAAGTTTTGCGATAAAGTTAAAGAAGGTTCGATAATTTCAAGCATATGCTTTCGTCTATCTGTTGCTGCTAAAAGCGCTAAAAACAGTGAATCAATTGGTTTTCCACTCTCTAAATAATCTCTTACCTCTTTATTATTTCTATACCAATGACTGGGTTGAAAAGTTTGTATTATATGTTTTTCTTGTGAGTAATGGCGAGAAATTTCTTTTGTTTGAGTTGTCTTTCCACTCCCATCAAATCCGCATAGAGCAACAAAAGAACCAGAATATTGCTTCAAAGACCACATGGAATTATAAATATCTTTACTAAGATACATTTTCTCTCCATTCATATAATTTACATCACTTTACACCTAAAATTTTCTTGTTGAGAGAATATATTTTACCTCTCGGTATCAGAGGTATAATATCAACCAGCATCTTCCCCTTCAGCATGAGAGCTTAAAATTTTTATAACTTATTGATTGCTAGGATAACATTTTTAATTTTTAGCCAACTAAAAAGCAAATTCTGTAAATTCTATCATATTGAGTTTGAATTATACATCCCCCTTTTATAACATACATATGGTGCTATTCTTCTTCCTCCCAATCACCTCTTGTAAGCAATTCTCCTTTCCCTTTACCTTATATCTAAACAATTCATAAGAAGCATCTTGTGTTGTCTCTGAAATAGTTTTTATTCCTATGCCAATCTTGCTTTTAACACACAAACAAATAGTTTTTTTCTTCACTATAAGAAAATTTTAAATGAAAAAATTTCACTGTATTCATTATTCTTATTTAAACGGAATGTATAAATTATGCTTATAAAGCAAAGCATTCATACATATGAAAACTTTATGTTCTTGAAATTGAGAGTTTAAAAATATTTAACTCTTATCAAGTCCATAAACAGCATGTAATGTTCTCACCGCAAGTTCAGTATAAGCACTATCAATCAAAACAGAAATCTTAATCTCAGAGGTCGTGATTGCTTGAATATTAATACCTTTTTCAGCCAAAGCCTTAAAAGCTGTAGCAGCAACACCTGCATGGCTGCGCATTCCAATACCAATAACAGATATTTTGGCAAGATCGCTTTCAAATTGGATAACATCAAATCCAATCTCTTTACGATTTTTCTCAAGAAGCGAAACAGCTTTATGAACATCTGCCGATGGGACAGTAAAAGTCATATCGGTCTTTGAACCATCTTCAGAAGTATTTTGCACAATCATATCAACATTAATGCGCTCTTCAGCCAAAGGGCCAAAGATTGCTGCAGAGATCCCAGGGCGATCAGCAAGCCGACGCAGCGAAATTTGTGCTTCATCCTTAGCAAACGCAATGCCAGTAACATTCTGTTGTTCCACGATTTCATCCTCATCGCAAATAAGTGTTCCAGAAGAGTTCATTGGATCATCCATGCCTAATGCATCAGGATCTTCAAAACTTGAGCGTACAAAGGTACGGACTTTATGAACCATAGCCAATTCAACAGAACGAACCTGTAAAACTTTTGCTCCAAGAGAAGCCATTTCTAGCATTTCTTCAAAAGCCACTTTTGGTAAACGGCGTGCCTTAGGCTCTATACGTGGATCAGTTGTATAAACACCATCCACATCTGTATAAATATCACAGCGATGGGCTTGTACAGCTGCCGCAATTGCAACAGCTGTTGTATCTGACCCACCACGCCCTAAGGTAGAAACCCGATTATCTGGAGCTATCCCTTGAAAGCCAGCAATAACTGCAACCTGACCTTCTTGAAAATGTTGTATTAAAAATGATCCATTAATATTTGTAATACGTGCACGACTATGTGCATTATCCGTATGAATAGGAATTTGCCAACCAAGCCATGAACGTGCATTCACTCCCATTGCTTGAAGTGTAAGTGCCAATAACCCCGCCGTTACCTGCTCACCAGAAGCAACAATTACATCATATTCGTAAGCATCTTTATATATTGGTGAAACGTCACAGGTCCACTGAACAAGCTCATTAGTTTTACCGGCCATCGCAGAGACTACAACGGCAACCTCATTGCCTGCCTCCACTTCCCTTTTAACATGCCGTGCAACATTATGAATACATTCAATATTTGCTACCGATGTTCCACCAAATTTCATGACAATACGCGCCATCAACAATACTCTTAACTTTTACGTTTCTTATCTCAAATCACAATGAAAATAAGATCATACCACCGTATCAATAAATCATCTCTCCACATACAGAATATCTATCATTTGTGCAAGTTTAGTTATGCTTATATTAATTTCTCTTGACTTTAAGATAAAATTCTCTTGATTTGAGTATTTAAAAAATGGAGAGCGATATGATACATGAAAAACATACCACTATTGATCAAAATGAAATTGATCATTTTTCACGTATCGCTGCAGAATGGTGGGACTCACAAGGAAAATTTCGCCCACTTCATCAATTCAATCCAACACGTCTTACTTATATCAGAGAAAAAATCTGTTTAGAATTTAATCGTGATCTTGTTTCACTTACGCCTTTTAACAATTTGAGAATTCTTGATATTGGCTGTGGAGGTGGTTTGTTATGTGAACCAATGGCGCGCCTTGGTGCTACGGTCGTGGGAGCTGATGCGGCACACACAAATATTGAAGTCGCAAAAACCCATGCAGTACAAAGTAACCTTTTAATCGATTATCGCGTCACAACTGCAGAAGAACTTGCTAGTAACAAAGAACAATTTGATATCATCCTTAATATGGAAGTTGTTGAACATGTAGCTGATGTTAATCTCTTTATAGAAGCCACGGCAAAAATGCTTAAACCACAAGGATTAATGTTTGTCTCGACCCTCAACCGCACATGGAAATCATGGGGTCTCGCTATTATAGGTGCTGAATACATCCTTCGTTGGCTTCCAAAAGGAACCCATGATTATAAAAAGTTCCTAAAACCTCAGGAACTTAAAAATTTATTATTCCAAAATACTCTCACTGTCATTGATGAGATTGGCATTACTTACAATCCATTAAATGACAGCTGGAATCGTTCAAAAGATATGGATGTTAACTATCTTCTTCTGGCAAAAAACATGCAATGAGCATGTTCTTACAATTTCTGTACATCTTGTAACAAAGAATTGAGTTTTCCCTCATCTTCTAAAGCATACAGATCATCACAGCCACCGACATGATAATCGCCTATAAAAATTTGTGGGAATGTATTACGTCCATTCGCTCTCTGCACCATTTCTTGGCGAAGAGAAGTTGATGCATCAATGTCTGTATATTTTACCCCTTTTTTATCAAGTAAATCTCTTGCTCTCGTGCAGTAAGGACAATGAGGACGTGTATAAAGTATGATCTCTTTCATTATGTTATTCTCCAATATTTTCAAAATAGTTCCCATTTAAAGCTTCTCTTACGAATCAGGAAAGATAGAAACTTCTTTTAGTACACGAGAAAATGTTAACACATCAACTTGACGCGCTCCTGCACGCTTTAATGCTGCAGCAGCCGCTGTAACTGTTGCACCCGTTGTAAATACATCATCAATCAGTAAAATAGAACATCCTTTGAGATATTTTTTAACTTTATGCGAAACCTTAAAGGCATTTTTTACATTAAGTTTTCTTTCTCTTGAAGAAAGACTAACCTGCGGGCGCGTATGCCGACAACGAATAAGCCAACCGGGTTTTAAAAGTTTTTTTTGTGATGCTGCAATATAACGTGCAAGCTCAGCAGATTGATTATAACGTCTCTCCCAAAAACGACGAAAATGCAATGGAATGGGAATAATAACATCACACTCATCGATAACCTCACGTCCAGCAGATATCATCCAATTAGCCATAAAAGATGCCAATTCTATATGATCACCATATTTTAAGCGCGTTACCAAGGTGCGTGCAAGCCCTTTATGAACAATGACTGAGCGAACACGTGAAAACGGGTAAGAATTACGCAGTGCTTCACCACTGAGAAAACCATCCCCCATATCACAAACAAAAGGCGTCCCCATAACAGGACAATAAGGTTTTGTAATAAATTGGAGATCTTTCCAACATTTAGAGCAAATCGTACCATAAGCAGAAACATTTTGCTTACATCCAAGACAAATTGGTGGATAAAGCATCGCTTTAAAGTGCCCAATGAATTGACTGAGTATATCCCCGCTATTTAAAGCCGCTTCTCGAAAATAAAACATTATAAATTTAGGCTTTTACAAATTCCTCGTAGAACAAAAGTTCCTTTGTATTTCCTCAATTTATAAATTTAATTTCTTTAAAAACTCTTAAGCTTCTATAAACTTATTTTTATTTCACATTATAAACTTGACAGAGCGCGCACAAATATGAACCTTTTCAAAATATATTCTTTCATAAATCGAAAGTGTTCCACAATATGTCACATCCTTTCATTTTTGATCACGACCGCATTGAACAATTCCGCAAACGGGCTTTCCAAAAAGCAAAAGAAGGACATGACTTTTTACTATCCCATATGGCTGAAGATCTCTACAAACGCCTCAGTACTGTTGATCGTCTCTTTACATTAGCTCTGGATTTACACAGCCATACAGATCTTGCTACGCAAGCTCTCCTGAAATCTAGAAAAGTCCATTCCATAGAACGCGTCGAAACCGACTTGCTTTATCAAAGTCATGATCAAAAATTTCATTTACGTTCCCGAGAATTTCTTGATTTTCCTCAAAATTATTGTGATCTTATTGTTTCACTTCTTTCATTACAGTTGACCAATGATACCCCTGGCGTTCTTAGTCAGATAAAAAATATCCTAAAACCAGATGGCTTATTTCTGGCTGTTATGGCGGGGGCTGGTACACTCACAGAATTACGCGAATGCCTCCTACAAGCTGAAATTGAAATCTATGGTGGAGCAAGTCCTAGGATCTATCCTTTTGCGGACATTCGCGATGCGGGGGCTCTTTTACAGCGTATTGGTTTTGCTCTTCCTGTAGTAGATATTGAAGATATCACAATACGCTACAATACAATGTTTGATCTCATGCATGATCTTAAAGCTATGGGTATGCAAAATGCGCTTATCAATCGCTCACGACGCCCTGTATCTAAGCGATTTTTTCTTCGTGCTGCTGAAATCTACGCACAACGGTTTAGCGATCCTGATAGCCGTATTCGCGCGCATTTTTCTTTCATTTGGCTCTCTGGTTGGGCTCCCCACCCAAACCAGCAAAAACCTATACAACCAGGATCAGCACAGATATCCCTTGCAAATGTTCTACAATCGAAAAAAATATAGTTGCATAAAGCTTATTTTTCAAAAATACTTTTATCCGTTGTCCGTAACATTTGGCTGGTTATGGTTCCAGCTAACATTGAATCACTTACATTTAAGGCTGTACGCCCCATATCAATGAGAGGTTCAATAGACATAAGTACAGCGACCAAAGAAACAGGAAGCCCCATAATGGGGAGTACTATTAATGCCGCAAAAATAGCACCACCCCCCACACCAGCAACACCAATAGAACTCAATGTTACAACACCAACAAGAGTAGCAATCCACATAGGATCAAGAGGATTAATCCCCACGGTTGGTGCTATCATAGTCGCAAGCATTGCTGGATAAAGGCCTGCACAACCATTTTGCCCAATTGTGGCTCCAAAAGAAGCTGCAAAACTTGCAATGGATTGTGGTACACCAATCCACCGCGTTTGTGCTTCAATATTCAAAGGGATACTTGCAGCACTTGAACGGCTGCTAAAAGCAAATGTTAAAACCGGTAAAACTTTTTTAAAAAACGAAAAGGATTAATTCCTGATATGCCAAGCAATACCCCATGAATTCCAAACATAAGAATAATACCAACATAGGAAGCGATAATAAAAACCAATAAATTTAAAATATCGGCAACGTGCGAAGATGCTCCCACCTTAGTCATAAGTGCGAAAATACCATAAGGCGTCAAAGCAATCACAATACGGACTAACCGCATAATCCAAGCTTGTGCAACTTGAATAAATAAAAGGGCTTTTTCCCCTTTTTCTGGATCATCTTTCTTTAAAAAAAGAGCCGCAGCCCCTAAAAACGATGCAAAAATAACAATACTGATAATTGATGTGCGCTTAGCGCCACTTAACTCAGCAAAGGGATTTTTAGGAATCAAGGACAAAATCATCTTTGGAACATTCATATCTCCAAGTTGAGAAATACGCTCTCCAAGAACAGCAGAAACATTTTGTCCTTCATGTACCAAACTACTTGCTGTTAATCCAAAGGTATTAACAACCAAAATACCAACCAACGCTGAAAGAGCCGTGGTAAAGAGCAATATTGAAATGGTCATGATACTCATTTTGCCAACAGCATAGACAGAATGCAACTGTGCAACCGCTGAGACGATAGAGACAAAAACCAATGGCATAACAATCATTTGGAGTAATAAGATATAGCCATCACCAACAATGTTAAACCATTCAATGGATTTTAATAAAGTGGCTTCACTTTCTCCATAAATAATCTGCAAAACACTTCCAAAAATCAAACCAATGATAAGCCCTAACATCACACGTAGTGAGAGGCTCCATTTCATTCTTTTACTTTGGACAAGCCATAACAAAAAAATAACAAATAGAAATAAGTTGATAAAAAAATTAAATGTCATTGTTTATGCTCACTTTTATGCCCACTATTTTTCTGATTGATATTGAATGATTTGCAAAATTAAAGATAAATGCATGATATTTGAAACTGAAATATAAAGCTTACAATGCTTTTACGAAATCATTATTTTTTTAATTTATAAGTTAAAAGAGAAATTTTTATCTACTAATCACGGTTTAAAGAATACAAAATAGGAGCCTACTATTCTGCAAATTTACACGCTTGTTTAAAACAATGCCTGCTCAATACTGCAAAGAACTATCTTACAACAGAATCTATAAATAGTACAAAGAAAAAGTCATTATGCATGTATACCATCATCTTTTCACTTATGAAAGATCAAGTCGACAACATCGTAATATTTGCCTGTTCAAAATATTACACAACCTCTGGCAACTGAAAGCATTCATAAAAGAATTTTAAAAGCATATTTTTAAAATGCTCTGTAGTGTAATAATAATTTATCAAGATATTTTATTTATAATATAATGGAGCATTAAAAAATAATTAAATTTTCTTACTAAAAATTTAATTATTATGAAGCATAAAAATTATGTTCTTATACATCATACGTGGAAAAAGCTATACCGATAAAAAATATTTACGAAATTGCTCATACCTCTTATGAAAGTTCTTAAGAAAAAAACAGATCTATCAATTTTTGATTGAATACAGACATGATAAAGATGTTTTGTATTTGAAGAAGCAAAGTTGGCAATATTCAATAAATTTTTATTATTTGCTTTTATGAACGATACTAGGAGATGAGATTGAAAACAAAGGGAATTTCTCTCTAGAGAGAAATTATGAATGTGCAACAATAATATGCTTTACTTTTTCAAAGCAGTTTTTTGCTGTAAAATTAATAGGCACATTCTAAAAATATAGGTTCCACAGCACCACTCCAAATGGAATGATAAAGTGATAAAAATTTATCCGCATCTGTTTGCCCCATTGCAACGACCTCTTCTAAGGGAACTAAAAAATTTGTCTCATCCAAACCATCAGCATCGCATTGTCTGCGATTTTTTAAGCCCTTGCGTGAAATAGCAATAGCCTGACGGGCTATTTCTAAAATAATGGTCTGACGAAAAGGTGTTCTTAATCCTTCTTTAGGAACACGTTCACGCATCTCTAAAACTTCTTCAAAACACCAATCTTTTGTCAAAGCCTCTGCTTCATTAAGCGCTTCACTGTCATAAAGAAGTCCAACCCAAAAAGCTGACAAAGCACAGATACGCTTCCAAGAACCACAATCAGCACCTCTCATTTCTAAAAATCTTTTTAAACGTACCTCGGGAAATAAAGTTGATAAATGATTAATCCAGTCCCCCATATTGGGTACTGAATTGGCAACCTGCCCTTTTAATGCTCCATTCATGAATTGACGAAATGTTATATGTGTACAATCATAGTAATGATTATCGCGCACAACAAAATACATTGGTACATCAAGTGCCCATTCAACGTAATCGGCAAAACCAAAGTGCTCAGAAAAAACAAACGGAAGAACTCCAGATCTCTGATTATCAGTATCGCACCAAATTTCAGAGCGCCAAGATAAAAAACCATTTGGCCTCCCTTCCGTAAAAGGTGAACTGGCAAATAATGCTGTCGCAATAGACTGTAATTTCATGGATACTTGCATTTTTCGTCGCATATCAACCTCAGATGAAAAATCAAGATTAACCTGAGTAGTCGATGTGCGATACATCATATCAAGACCACTATGGCCAACTTTGGGCATATAATTGGCCATAATCTGATAACGTGATTTAGGCATCCGTGGAGTTTGCGCTAAGGTCCATTTTGGACTAGCACCCATTCCAAGAAAAGCAATACCCAACGGTTTTGAAATTTTCTTGAGAAGCGCTAAATGCTCCATTACCTCATAGTAAGTATGAGTAATCGTTTTTAGTGGTGCTCCAGATAATTCAAATTGCCCTCCAGGCTCCAAAGAAATGGCACCTTGACCAACTTCTCCTATAAGTCCAATAATATTTCCCTCATCTACAATAGGTTTCCATCCTAAAGCTTCTTGCATTCCCTCTAGGAGTGCACGAATTCCTCTTGAGCCTCCATAAGGAACAGGGCGAAAACCGTCTATATAGAATGGAAATTTTTCATGTTCTGTACCAATACGCCAATCATGCTCTACTTTACATCCCCCTTGGAAATAGTTAACCAAGGAATCTAAGTTATAAATTTCACTTTCATCATTTATATCAAGCGCCATAACTTATTGTATCCTATCATCAGTTACATCATTTTAAATGAATTATTTAGAATAATTTCACAAGCTTCTCAATGAATTGACCAATTCTCCATAGTAACATTAAGAAGAGCCAAAGCAGCAACCGCTGCAGTGTCAGCACGTAAAATACGCGGTCCTAAAGATATTGGGATTACAAAAGGGTGCTTTTTTAAAAAGTTCCGCTCTTCTTCACTAAATCCACCTTCTGGTCCAATGAGAATGCCTGGCTTTGTATTTTCGTACTTTTTCAAAAGAGGTAATGGATTACATAATTTGTGTGCCTCATCACAAAAAAACAAAGGTTGTATCTCATTCCAACCTGCTAAAAGTTCTGCTAACGAGATAGCTGCTACACATTTAGGAAGAGATAAAATACCACACTGTTCAGAAGCTTCAATAACATTAGCCTCCATACGTGCCATATTGATACGCGTAACCTGTGTATGATGGGTTATAACAGGTTGCAAAATCGATACTCCCATTTCAACAGCCTTCTGCACCATATAATCTAAACGCGCATTTTTGAGTGGAGCAAAACAATAAATGAGATTTGAAGGCTTCGTTTGCAATCTTTCTTGATGAATAAGCCGAACCACAACAAATTTTTTTCCAACGGTAATAAGCCTAGCAAGCCATTCACCATCCTGTCCATTAAAAAGTAAAATTTCTGCTCCTTCTTGCATCCGCAAAACACGCACAAGATAAGAAGCTTGTGCTCCCTCTATTTTTATTTCTTCATTCAAAGCCAATGTCTGTCGGATAAATAATCTTTTAAGTTTATAATTTATGCGCATAATAAAATCGTGCTAAAACTCACTGTGATCCTCAAAAAAATTAAGAAAAATATATAACAAAAAGAAAAAATTATATCTATAGAGCTCTCATACATAAAGAATTATAGGTTTTTTTAAATTTTATGAGATAATAATTGGAACCAATGGAATTTTAAGTGATTCTGCTTTCATAAAATTTTATGATAATTCACCATTGCATTCAGTTGTTGATTGCATGATTGGAGAAAAAATATGTCTGCTAAAAAAGCTACAATTATTACTATTACTACTTTCTTAGTCTTTATTATGGTCACTGTCGGGATTGGCTCGGTTGGAGCGGACGGAAAGCACACAATCTCCACAGATGGTTATGGTATTTCTTCTGAGATTCAATAAGTACTCATCAATTTATTTTTAGAAACTCCACAATAACATATTATTTTTTAGAAATTCTATAAAATCCTCAACCAATGCTCATAATGAAGAATGGCGATTAATTTGCATCAGCATCTTTTTTAACCCAGAAATTACCATGATCCTGTCCTTTGGAGTTGAGAGAAAAAGTAGGAGGTCGCATCAAACTATTAGCAAGGCAGTGAACGTCTCTACATAGAGTTTCTGAGCTATTATTTTTTTGCAGTTTCGCCTGTAATGTGAGCTTATCTTGCCAATCTTGCATAATAGCAGATGCAATTGTTCCCCACATGGATAAACTCCAATCTGCTGTACGCATTAATGATTCTGTTATCTTTGTCGTACCATCTGAAAAGCTTGTTTGAATACTCCAACGCTCAAAAGCTGTTGAAAAGGTATTATCATTCATTAAAAGAAATTGTTCATTTTTTGCAAGCCTTATCTGTAAATCATTCAAATCATATCCTAACAGGCGGCCAGAAGACATACTCAGTGTTAATTCACCCCGCATTTTTGCAAAAATTTCTGACCAAGAATTGGCAAGCGTTCGTAATGTCATGGTAAAATTCGCTTTGCTCTGTAAAAACGGAGTAATTCCCAAAACCTCTAAAACAGTCTGCATATCAATAGAAGTTCCTGAAGCACGCCCTTCAAGCCGCAACTTCTGACCAGCTGGTGTAATTTCAATATTGCTTTGAAGTGATCCACCCAAAATATTTGCATGTCCAAGATCAAAAATGCCATGACCATTTCTGATTTGTATCGCAACAGCTAAATTTGTAAGTGTAATATTGCTTAATTTTGCTTGTGGTGCAGAAAGCCGTATATCCACCCCAATACGATCAAAAATTTCCATCTCAAAGAATGGATTTTTCCCTTTAACTGAAAAAAACACTGGTCTAAAGAGATCAAAATCTAGATTGTCAAATGCTAAAGATCCAATGATGATTGGTACATAGTTGTGAAAGTCAACGTCTAAAGCTCCACGTGCATTGGCTGTTCCCATCGTAAATGTAACATCATTCATTTGAACGTGCATTGGCTGTGCTAAGAAGCGAGACTCCCATACAATAGGCACTTTTAATCTATGTCCCCAAAACTGATTGCCTCCAATCCAAGAGAGTGTCTGATTCCATCCCGGAGAACGCATCGACACTTTCCCATCAAAAATATAATATTCAGATAATCGTGCCTGCCCTACAAAAGTTATACCTCCACGCACTGAATTGAGACTTGCCTTAACTTGGCTTTTTCCTCCTGCCAAAAGCAGTAAGGCTTGATCAGCATCTATTAATAATTTTGTCAACTCTCCACGCCAACGAGCATCTGCACGAAACCGTGCTCCTTTCGTCAATTCCGGCCAATCTAAAGTGGCATTTAATCCTGTTATTTTTTCTGCTACACGAGATATACTATCATGATAAACAAGGACACCATCCTCAATCGTAATTCGTCCAAAAGGCTGATTCAAAAGACTCTCTATATCTGGATGCTCTGGATTATGCTTCAACATTTCACGAGCATTGCTTATGGCTAATCCTAATGCGCCTTGGGAGCGTGAAAATCTATCAAAAAAATCCGTTACTGTTTTAACTGGTTTTTCTATAATAAACTGGGGACGCACAATTCGTGTCTCTAAAAAAGAGATATTTCCCCAAAGCAGATCTATCAAAGAAAGATCAACTTCTATGGATTCAGCTTCCATCAGCGGTACAACATGATTCATTCTTGATGTTAAAGTAACACCAGAAAGATATGCTTTAGGGTAAGGAAATAGATTCAACCGCGGTGGATCACGCAATTGCACATCATAACCTGTCCACGCACTCAAATCCTGTGCTAAACGAATGCGAATCGTATCTGTAGACACAAGATACGGTAAAATAAGAATACCAATTCCAAATAAAAAAGTAATTGTAATAAAAATTCCGCTCAAAAATTTTATTATTCTGGCGTGCACAACCTTCCTCTACACTTTCACCCCTATAATAAATTAAGAGATAACATCAATGATTGTAAAAAAACTTCTTATAATTTCGCTCTATTTTATTTTATAACTTTCTCACTCTTGTTTTTATCCAAAATTTATTCAAACAGCAATGTTGCTGCTTTTTTACAAAGCAATTATTTTAAAATCTTTTAAAAACTATAGAATACATAAACACTATCGAAATACTCTTACCGTTCTTATATGAATATAACCATAAAACTCTGTTGTATTATCAGCAAATGCTTTACAAAAAAAATAAACAGCCCTATCGAAAGGATCTCTCATGAATCATATTATTGACGGAAAAAAGCTCGCTGAAGAGATTATTGTAAGAGTTAAGGCTGAAACAACAAAACTTCACAATCACTATAATATACAACCTGGTATTGCTGTTATCATTGTTGGAGACGACCCTGCAAGTCAGGTATATGTTACATCAAAGAGCAAAAAAGCTGAAGAGTGTGGTTTTTTTTCAATCAAACATATGCTTTCAAAAGAAACACGAGAACAAGAACTCCTCCAACTCATTGCAACCTTAAATTCTGATCCTAAAATCCATGGTATTTTAGTACAGCTTCCCTTGCCCGCACACATGAATACAAACCGCATCACACAAGCTATCGCTTTCCAAAAAGATGTGGATGGTTTTCATTATATCAATGTAGGAAAACTGGCAGCTAATGCTCTTGAGGATGCAATCATTCCTTGCACACCAGCTGGCGCCATGATGATGATTGAACGACAATGTGGACAAGACTTGTCCGGTCTTGATGCTGTTGTCGTTGGCCGCTCTAATATTGTTGGCAAACCTATGGCCGCCCTTTTAACAGCAGCCAATGCTACTGTAACAATAGCTCATAGTCGTACCCGTGACCTTGATGATGTATGTCGTAGTGCCGATATTTTAGTGGCAGCTGTAGGACGCCCACAAATGATTAAAAAAGACTGGATTAAAAAGGGTTCTATTGTTATTGATGTCGGTATTAATCGTATTCCAGCTCCAGAAAAAGGTGTGGGGGAAACGCGTCTTGTTGGGGATGTTGATTTTGAAAAAATAAAAGAAAAAGCTGCGGCCGTTACTCCTGTTCCAGGAGGAGTCGGGCCTATGACGATTGCCATGCTTATGGTTAATACACTCAAGGCGGCTGCTCGAGCACATAGTCTGCCCGTGCCAAAATTTTAAAAAGTTTTATGCATATTGATTGCGTGAATATTACTTTCGTTCTTTTAACACTTTACTTATGACATAAAAACAGATGCCCCCTGATCTGCACGATTAACGGACTGGCGAAAAACATGAAAGAGCTCACGCCCAACACCGTATTCATTCTTTGAGAGATCAGGAGGTCTCATTATGCGCGCGTTAAATTTTGATAAATCTTCTAAAAGAGTTAATTTGCCAAGATGCGCGTCGAGACAAACAATATCACCATCTTGTAAACGTGCAAGAGGACCATTATCCAAAGCTTCTGGTGTCACATGAATTGCAGCAGGAACTTTTCCTGAAGCACCTGACATACGACCATCGGTTACCAATGCTACTTTTTGTCCTTTATCTTGTAAAATGCTTAAAATTGTCGTTAATTTATGGAGCTCTGGCATGCCATTGGCTTTTGGTCCTTGATAACGAATGACAGCAATAAAGTCTTTGTTATGCAATACCCCAGATTTAAAAGCCTTTTGTAATTCCTCTTGATCATTAAAAATAAGAACTGGAGCTTCAATACGCCAATGCTCAAGTTTGACCGATGAAACTTTCATAATAGCTGTTCCCAAATCTCCTGACAAAACACGAATGCCACCATCAGATTGAAACGGTTTTCTCCATCCTGCTAAGATCTTATGATTGCCACTTTCCTTGACAGCAGGTTCACGCACTATGCAACCATCAGCATCAAGCTTTACTTCAATTGCATAGGCATTGAGATCTGTTCCTAAAATTGTACAGACATCTTCATGCACTAAACCAGCCTCAATAAGTTCGCGAATGACAAATCCCATACCACCGGCTGCATGAAAATGATTTATATCAGCCAAACCATTAGGATAAATCCGTACTAACAGAGGAACTATTGATGAAATTTCTGCAATATCATGCCATGTCAATTGAATACCGCAAGCAGCTGCCATGGCAATCAAATGAATCGCATGATTGGTAGAGCCTCCTGTTGCATTTAATCCTACAATAGCATTCACAAAAGAACGCTCATCAACTATCACACCAATTGGCCTATAATTATCACCAAGAGTTGTCATTTCAAGTACACGCTTCGTGGCTTCCCTTGTTAAAGCGTCACGTAATGGTGTATTGGCATTGATGAAAGAACTTCCTGGCATCTGTAGCCCCATCATCTCTAGTATCATCTGATTTGAATTAGCTGTCCCATAAAATGTGCATGTTCCTGGCCCATGATATGAGCGCGCTTCTGATTCCAACAAGGTTTGGCGATCTACCTTATTTTCCGCATAAAGCTGACGTATTCTTGCTTTTTCATCATTGCCTTGACCACTTGTCATAGGGCCAGCAGAGACAAAAATTCCTGGTAAATGACCAAATGTTAGCGCTCCAATCATTAAGCCAGGTATAATTTTATCACAAACCCCAAGATACAGTGCGGCATCAAACATATCATGTGATAAGCTTATAGCTGTCGCCATTGCAATGACTTCACGTGAAAAAAGAGAAAGCTCCATCCCTGCTTTCCCTTGTGTTACGCCATCACACATCGCGGGAACACCACCTGCTACTTGTGCTACACCACCAACTAGGCGGGCAGCCTCTTTAATTACGTGAGGAAAAGTTTCAAAAGGTTGATGCGCTGAAAGTATATCGTTATAGGCGGTAATAATACCAATATTCCCAGCAATATTATCCTTCAAACGCTCTTTGTCTATTGAACCACAAGCCGCAAAACCGTGGGCTTGATTAGCACATCCCAAAAAACTCCGCTTGGGACGGTTTTCTTGCATCTTTGCAATACGATTTAAATAAATTTCTCGCGTTAATAGAGAGCGTTCATGAATCCTTCGTGTAACCATAGCAATTGTCTTGGAAAGTGCCATGTTTATTCCCCCTTTCATTGAAACAATCTCAATATAAGTTAAGGAGATTGTATATCTGCTTCACTCGTCTTATGTTCTACTTCATTTGTTTCATTGTCATTTGGAGACCAATAAACCTGAACAAGATGATGAGCATTACGTAAAACCCCGCGAATAGGCATTTCCATCTCAGGTCCATCCTGACAAACCTTTTTAAAACAATCGCGTTTCTGAAAACCTTCAATATGGAGAATAATACAACGAGACTGCATTATGACCGGTAGTGTTAGCGTAAGCCTTGGCTCAATCGCACTTTTTGCATGAAGTGGTAAAACAAGTGCCTGTGTTCGAAGATCAAGCGCTTGTTTCAAACGATCAGCATCAGGAAAAAAGGAAGCCGTATGTCCGTCAATCCCCATTCCTAAAACAACAACATCAAAGGGCTTAGGCAAAGTATTAACACGACTTGCTGCTGAAAAAGCTGCAAGCTCAACAGTCAATGCCTTATGATAAAGTCCTACAAAACGTGCTTTAGTCGCAAAATTTTGTAACAAATAACGCTGTACCATATATTCATTTGAACGTTCATCGTTTGTAGGGACAAAGCGTTCATCAACCAAAGTGATGATAATATTTTGCCAATCAATATCAGCCTTTGACAAATAATGAAAAAACAATTCTGGTGTTTTACCACCAGAAACCGCTAGAATCGCACGCTTGCGCTCCAAAACAGCTATGCTAAGTTCTGCTGCAACACGATCTGCCAACGCTAAAGCAAGAGTTGTGGGGGTTTCAAAATTTAAATGGTCAATATTCATTCCATGCATACTTATTGCTCTAAACTAAGTTATTCCATATACGCCTATCACGTTCCATTAAAACTGTCGAAGCAGTTGGCCCCCATGAACCCGCATTATATTTATACATCGGCTGCTTTATTGCTTGCCACCCTTCAAGAATAGGATCAATCCAACGCCAAGCTGCTTCAACTTCGTCACGACGCATAAAGAGTGTTTGATCTCCGCGAATAACATCCATCAATAAGCGTTCATAAGCATCAGGATTACGCTGAGAAAATGCAGATGCAAAACTCATATCCAAGGGAATATGACGAAATCGCATACCACCAGGGCCTGTATCCTTAATCATCAACCATTGTTTTACGCCTTCATCAGGCTGGAGACGAATAACAAGCCGATTAGAAAAAATCTCATCCGAGTCTACATTAAAAATATTATGAGGAATAGGTTTGAAAACAACCACAATTTCAGACATTCGCGTGGGCATGCGCTTACCTGTTCGTAAATAAAAAGGCGTATCTGCCCAACGCCAATTATTAATCTTAACCTTCAATGCTACAAATGTTTCGCTCCGACTTGCCTTTTTTCCAAGATCATCAAGATAAGAGCCTACAGAAACACCATTTAATGTACCAGCAACATACTGCCCACGCACAGTATGTTGTTCTACATTATGAATATCAAGAGGTGTTAAAGAATGTAAAACTTTCAGTTTTTCATCACGCACAGCATTTGCTTTATTCGTAAATGGTATTTCCATCGCCACCAAACAGAGCAATTGCAACATATGATTTTGCACCATATCGCGTAGCGCACCTGTACTCTCATAATATTCTGCACGCCCTTCTAAACCTAAAGATTCAGCAACCGTTATCTGAACATGATCAATATAGTTGGAATTCCATAACGGCTCATAAAGCGTATTAACAAACCGTAGAGCCATCAAATTTTGAACCGTTTCTTTGCCAAGATAATGATCAATGCGAAAGATTTGGTCTTCATGAAATACTTCTGCAAATATGTCATTGAGTTTAGTCGCTGTTTTGACATCACGTCCAATGGGCTTTTCAATGATAATGCGTGTTTGCTGTGTGATAAAATCATTTTGCCCTAATCTCATCGCAATATCAGCAAAAAGGGGGGAACCAACCGCTAAATAAAAAGCGCGAATCTTCGCTGAATCTTTTGACAGCACCAGCGCAAGATCTCGCCATCCTCGATGTGAGGTAATATCAACAGAAACATAAGTTAAACGTGCAAGAAAACGATTAAGTTCAAGTTGATTGAGATCTTCCTTATGAACATGTTTTTCTAAAGAAGCGCGAACAAAGTTTTGATATTCCTCACGACTCCATGCAGAACGTGCAACACCAATAATACGCGTTGGCTCACTAAATTGTCGAACACACTGACAATGATAGAGAGCAGGTATAAGTTTGCGTGCTGTTAAATCGCCATTACCACCAAAAACAATACAATCAAAGGGAGAGACTGGAATAATTTTACTTACCATGAACTTATCTATCTTCCCATTCAAGTATAAAACTAAAACAATTTATAGACGCTCCAGTTATTAAAGCAGATAGATATTAAACAAGCCATTAATTTTCTTCATTTCAAACACTGTTTCAGCAAAAACGATCCATTAAAGAAAACCAGTGCATTGCTAAAAATACAAGTGGATAGCGCAAAATTCTCCCCCCTGGAAAAGAAGAAATCTTTAAATCTTGAAACCAAGCAAAACGTTCACGTTTTCCAATCAACCATTCTGCATATAATTTTCCCATAAAAGGAGCAAGCATAACGCCATGCCCTGAATAACCGCCACAATAAGTCATCCTTGAGAAAAGTTGGCTAACATAAGGCATGCGTTCAACCGTGATGGCGACCGTCGCTCCCCAGTGATGGGTTAAATTAACAGAATGTAGATGAGGATAAATTTCAGTAATCTGCCGTCGTACTCGTTCCTCTAAATTTGTAGGATATTGATTATCGTAACTTTCTACTCCACCAAATAATAAGCGATTATCAATGCTTTTGCGAAAATAACGAACCATAAAGCGAGAATCATCAACCGATTCACCACCTCGAAGAATCGAACACTCTTTTGGTAACGGTTCTGTTGCTCCAATATAAGAGCGAATAGAAAAAATCTTTTTCTCAATAAACCCTTGAAGTCCAAGCTTATATGCATTGGTCGCAAGTAAAACATGCTCCGCTGTTATATTGCCCTTTTCTGTTGTCACTCTCCAATGGCTACCATTGCACTCTAACGCTGTGACCCGTGTCTTCTCATAAAGCTTAGCACCAGCATTTTTTGCATTTTTTGCCAACCCAACGACAAGCTTTAAGGGATTGATGTGACCAGTATCCGTATCATAAATCCCACCATAATAAAAAGAGGAGCCAAGTCGCTTTTCCGTTTCATCCCTATCCATAAAAGTAAGTCCGTGATAGCCATAACGCTGCATCATCTCAATATGGCGTTGATAAGATGCTAGCGCACGTTTTTTATGAAACACAGAAAGTTGCCCTGCCATAAAATCACATTGACAATCAGACATCGCACACCAAGATAAAATATCTCTTTTGGCTTCTTCAGCTAAATCAAACAATGCTTTGCTTCTCTCAAAACCATATTTTTTCTCTAGTGTTTCTACCCATTGCCGTTGCCCTGTTCCCAATTGGCCACCATTACGTCCTGAAGCACCATCACCAAAACGAGAAGCTTCACACAAAATAACATACACTCCAGCATTTGCTAAATGATAAGCTGCAGAAAGCCCTGTCAATCCACCCCCAATAATAGCCACATCACACTGTGTCTGTTCACTTAAAAACGGATAAGATGGGCGCTCTTCTAAAGTATCTTCATACCAAGAAATTCCTGGAGAAATCGGATTATAACCAATCATCGTAATAAACCTCAAACATTAAGCAAGAGATATTCGCGCTCCCATGGGCTAATGACTTCCATAAAAGTTTCAAACTCTTGTCGTTTGATTGCAGCATAAGTACTTACAAATACATTTCCTAGAATAGCACGTATCGCTGTATCCTGTTCAAATAAATTAACCGCTTCAATAAGACCACGTGGTAATTCAATATTACCAGCATTAACATTACTTGTTGTTGGCTCATCTGGCTCAAGCTTTTGTTGTAATCCGATGAGACCACAAGCCAAAGAAGCTGCAAGAGCTAAATAAGGATTAGCATCTGACGAAGGAAGCCTATTCTCAACACGCCGTGCTGAGGGAGCAGAGCGAGGTACACGAAAAGCTGTGGTACGGTTATCATATCCCCATCGCAAATTAACAGGTGCTGAAACATCGGGCATGAGACGTCGATAAGAATTTACATAAGGAGCAAGCATCACAAGAACCCCTGGCATATGTTGTTGCAATCCACCAATAAAATGGCGAAAACAAACACTCTCTTCCCCATCTTTTTGTGTAAAAATATTCATACCTGTCTTCTTATTAACAACTGATTGGTGAATATGCATCGCAGAACCCGGCTGTCCTTGAATAGGCTTGGCCATAAAAGTTGCATACATATTATGCTTAAGTGCCGCTTCACGAATTGTGCGTTTGAACATAAAAACTTGATCAGCCAATTCAATCGGATCACCATGACGTAAATTGATTTCAAACTGGCCTGCACCTTCCTCATGAATGAGCGTATCAATTTCTAGCCCTTGCGCTTCCGAAAAATGATAAATATCATCAATAAACTCATCAAACTCATTCACACCAGCAATTGAATAACCTTGTCCCCCACCAATTGAACGCCCAGAACGACCAACGGGAGGAACTAAAGGATAATCAGGATCAGGATTTTTCTCTACTAAATAAAACTCAATTTCTGGTGAAACAACCGGCTTTAGATCCATCTGTGTATAAAAGTTGACTACTTTTCGCAAAACATTTCGTGGGGTGTAATCCACAACCTGCCCATTTTGATAGACAAGATCACAAATCACCTGTGCTGTTGGAGCATCTTCCCATGGCACAATGCTTAGCGTAGATAAATCAGGCTCAAGACGCAAATCACCATCTGTTTTAGGATATTCAAAGCCATGACCATCTTCAGGATAATCTCCCGAAATTGTTGCCATAAAAACTGCTGAAGGCAATGCCAATGATGTTTCCGATGTAAATTTTTTAGAAAGCATCATCTTACCACGTGGCACACCTGCTTGATCAGGCGTGATACATTCAATATCTTCTACATTACGAAAAGCCAGCCACTGCGAAACTTGATGCCAATTGCTTACACCTCGTAAATTTTTAAGAAAACCAGAAACAGGCTTAGAACCCTTGTTTTTTATTTGTTTACCATTTTTCACAGCCATAACATATCAACTTTAAAAATAATCAAGTCCTATTCTTATTATATCAGCCTTATATCAGCCATGTATGAATGACACGAAAAAAACTTATCAACGAATATTTTTAAAGAATGCTACAACATTCATCAAGGGAAGAGAACCTTACACTCAATAAGCTATCCTATCAACTATAGTGAAAAATTGGTACTGCACGCTATACATCGGTGCTAACGTTCTGTTTGTAAAAAAACAAAAGGCCTAAAGCCATTCTGACAAGCAATAATCTTATAAAATCTCATAGTGGATGCTCAACGTAATTATTACATCTCTACTCTGAATGGACACAAAGAAGCGATACGCATCGCCACTTCTGCTTCCTAAATCTATACAGCAAAATACCCAATCATAGCATCTCATTAATTGCGACTTACCGCAACTTCGATAAACGCTTAAGACAACGAGAAGCAGTCAGTACTCGTGGACGGCTGAACGAAAGGCGAATTTCCTATTCTGCTAACAAATCTAGCTTGATTTAAAAGCACTATCCCCCCTCAATGATTTTTTTGCCCCTCTCCAGACGCTGTACATATGACTTCTTATTTGCGCAGTTGAATTTTATTCAACATTGACAATTTACCTCATCGGTACAAACCCACATAGTATACCAAGAAATAATTTTGTTAGTTAATCACACAGTATAAAGCTATAAATATTCTGATCATGAAAAACTCCATTCAACAATTCAGCTTTTCTCAATCTGCCCTCAAGTTCAAAGCCACAGCGCTGTGCTACTGCGTTGCTTCTCTGGTTGTCTACTGAGCATTTTATGACAAATCTTTTTATTTCGCCAGATTTCAAATAAGATTGTATCAAGGCCTTCACAGACTTAGTGATAATCCCTTTTCCTTGAAGTTTTAAATCAAGCCAATAGCCGATATAAGCAGTCTTATTACCACTATCAATGCTATTGAAAGAAAGTAATCCCACTGGAACTTCATCAAATAAAATAGCATATGTTTTTCCATCATTCTTCTGATGTTGCAAAAAGCAAACGTCAAGAAAAATAGCTTCATCATGTTCATTCGTAACATAACGTGGCCAAGCCATATATTGATTTAATTCCTTTCTATTACGATCTATGATCTTAAAAAGTTCGGAAGCGTATCTCGAGGACGCAGGTGCGAGCTGGATATTTTTATCCACACTAATAGCTTCCTCTGCATGCAATAGATCCACTCGTCCAGCTGGTAAGGCATTTTCTGCAAGCCTAGCGGTTACGATTTCTTTTTTGTATAAAGCGTATACGGGAGGTTTAAAACGCGTCCATTCATTAGCAGTTTGTAAATTATAAGAACCGCAACCGCGAATAATAAACAACTGATCTTTACCCAAACCATAATCTGCCTTGGGAAAAAGGCAATCATTTTCAAAACTGTTAAAACCTACTAAGATCTGACCATGTTTACTACAAGCGTTTTTTTTCTCTTCTAACGGCACAAGCGAATGATGCCAAACACGCACAGAAGGTATCCAGTTAATGCCAAGATTTGTCTGTATGATATCAACCTGACCGCGCTTTTTAATACTCACAGTTCGCCCTACAACATAACCATGATCTTCGCTGATATACCTACCAGGCTTAAAAATCAATTTCCATCTGGCCGGTAAAGTGGGGTCTTGTTCAGATAAAACATTAAAAACTCCTTGGAAAAGCTCCCGTGATTTCGTAGCTGTAACTTCAGCATCTGCTGACAAGGAATCTGCTGGAAATCCGTCCCCCATATCAAGATGCCCTCCCTTAGGCATATTTTTTAAAAGGAAGGGAAGCCAATCACGCAAGTTCTCAATAATTCGTGCCGGACTTTCCAAATTTGAACCGATATGAAGATGAAAGCCCTTAAGATAAACATTCTTGCAAGATTGCAGCAAGGGAACGATTTCTTCCTCAAATTCTTCCACGGTCACTCCAAAACGAGAACGCTGGCTATTTTTGTAAAAATGCGCCAATCTTAAGCCCAGACCCACTACACGGTCAGTATCAGAAACCAGATCAATTATGGCCTTGAGTTCGTGCGGACTGTCGACATGAATCAGTGCATTTTTAGCAATCCCTTGAGAAAGATCGTTGAGAGATTTATAAGGCCCATCCAATACAATCCTATCGCCAGTAAAACCAGCCTTTAAAGCTAGCTGAAGCTCATCTGCCGAGCATACTTCTGTACAGAGTCCGTTCTCAGCGATTAGTCGCAACAACAAACCTAAGGAGCATGACTTAACCGAAACAGCAATAACTGCGTCCAGAAAATATTGCTGACAGACCGCTTGCAAACACAGAACCCGTTCCAGTGCAGAATCAACATCGAATATAAAAAACGGCTCGTCGCCATAAGGCTGGCGTTCACACAGCTGTTTAGCTGCCGTGATGATATTTTGATTTACTATTTTTTGCGTCATAACATATCAACTTTAAAAATAATCAAGTCCTATTCCTATTATATCAGCCACGTATGAATGACATGAAAAAACTTCTCAACTTAATTTTTATGGAATGTATAACTTCTATCAAGGTAAAAGTGCAAACGAGCGTGGCCATCGCCTCTAGCTTCTTGCCAATATTGTTTGACAGCCAACAGAAAATTCGTAACATCCAGCAGTAAAAGGCACGTTTTAAGAAGGTACCAAATGCCCCCTAAAAAATTAATCATCCGCAATAGCACTGCTGAATTTCTGATTTTCACTCAACAAGCGGGTGAAGAAGGCATTGAAGTTCGCTATGAAAATGATACGATCTGGCTTAGTCAAAAGCTTATGGCAGAGTTATTCAGCGTAGACGTCCGTACAATCAGCGAACATTTAAAAAATATATTTGAAACTCAAGAATTAGATGAAAACGCAGTTATCCGGAAAATCCGGATAACTGCCTCTGATAGTAAAAACTATAATACTCAATTTTACAACCTAGATGCCATTATCGCTGTTGGATATCGGGTCAACTCCAAACGCGCGACACAATTTCGACAATGGGCAACGCAAATACTACGTGACTTTGCAATTAAAGGCTATGTTATAGACAAAAAGCGCCTTGAAAACGGACAGGCTCTTAATGAAGACTATTTCGAACATTTACTCGCTGAAATAAGAGAAATTCGCCTTAGTGAACGACGTTTTTATCAAAAAATTACGGATATTTATACAACCAGTATAGATTATAACAAAGATGCGCCAACAACACGCGAATTTTTCAAAAAAGTTCAGAATAAGCTGCATTTTGCTGTGCACGGACACACAGCAGCTGACTGATTGCTACGCGAGCAGACAGCAACAAAAAACATATGGGCTTAGTAACGTGGGAGAATTCTCCACATGGTAAAATTGTAAAAACCGATGTCACAGTTGCTAAAAACTACCTAACACAAGATGAATTGAAACAGCTTGGCTTAATTGTTAGTGCTTATCTTGATTTAGCAGAGAGTCGCGCCAAGCGAAAAATGCCAATGACTATGGAAGATTGGGCAAAACAATTAGATAAGCTCCTCGAGCTAGACGAACGGAATATTTTACAAAATGCTGGAACAATCACAGCAAAAATTGCCAAAGAACATGCCGAAACTGAATTTGAAAAATACCGAATCGTTCAGGATAAATTATTTAAATCTGATTTTGATAAAGAAATTAAAGCCCTTGAAAAACCTAAGCGTAAAAAATGGTGACTAAGCTCGCGATGTGTCTACAGCAGCTAAAAGGGCTGATACGTTAGAACCACTGCACCTGCACCGATCACCCCAATTTTAGCCTGCTGTAAAGACCGCATAGCAAGATCATGATCTACTCCTGCCATATCCAAAAACAATCCATGTCTAACGTATCTATCCTGTTCCCAAACAGTAGATACAATCTTATACTCCATAAGCTCTTGTAACAATACATCAATATCATAAGCCTCTTGATAGGCTCGTTCGTGCTATTTCTGGCTCATAGCAGCTCAATCATTTGGCACATTTAAATCGGTAAGCATCTCTCCTAAAAACGATGGACAACTATCAATTTTGATGAAATCCATATAAGATAACCCACACACTATTTTTTCCTGTGTCTTTATGTAAGACATAGGCAAGGCCCTGTTCAACTGTATCTTCATTCTCAACCTTTCTCGTCTTTTATTAACTTTTTATCAGTATAAAGCCAGGCCAAATTAAGCGGGATAACCAAACATATACAAAGCAAAGCGAAACAAAAAGCTGCTTCTATACCAATATTACTGGCCAACCAACCAATCAGCACAAGCGCCAAAATACCAAAAATACGTGCAAGAAAACTAACAATGGATAAAACCGTATTCGCATTCTTTTGTTGAATATGTTTAAAAAATTCTGATTCAAACTGTGTCACAGGGACAGAAAAAAAACTGTGAAATATGGTGAATAAAATAATAGGGGCCCAACTGTTTGCGACGAGAAGCAGAGCAAGCATAACAAAAGCACTCAGAACGAGTGACCACAAAGTTATCGCCATAGGAGCATATTTTTGCATAAGAGATTTAATGACAAAGCGATTAAATAAGTATTTGACAAAACTATAAGATACAAAGCATAGGCCAAGAATAAGAATTTTAGTCTTCCCTGTTGCATTGTCCAATACGCCTGTTTGTCCCAAAATAAAAGGTTGCCAAAAATGAAATATTGGCTGCAAGGCAGCAACAATAAAACCACATATCAATATATAATATAACCCGATTTTTGAGGTTACTAAATCAGAAAAAGCTTCTGTTGCATGCAACAAAGAACCTGAGTTTCTTAGCTGACTACTCCAAACGGATGCAATCCCTATCCCCGTCAGCCGACTAAACCAGAATACAAGCACGAGAAACCCAAAAGAACAAAAATAATATGCCGACTGATAATTATCCATACACAAAACAATAAGAACACCTAGCGCACCAGCAACCATATTCATGAATGCTATTAGTTCCCGCTTATAGGCGTTTACTTGGTGATAGACCAAACTACCCTTGTAAAGACCGCCGTCGATTAAACCTTTAATCCACGCGCTATCAGCGCCAGAACACAAAGCAAAGGCTAAAGCATAAATAATTTCTGCCGGAATTAAGACAGAAAGATTAGGCGTGTAGATACATAAAAAGAAGAAGAGTGAAAAAAAGAAACATGAAAAGATAACATTTTGTTTAACGCCGATTTTATCTCCTAAAACCCCACAAGGCACTTCAAAAATACAAATAGCCACGCTAAACACAATTTGCAATAAAGCGAGCTGCGTTATACTAATGCCCATAGACAATAGAAAAAAAGCATGGAAAGAACCCGTAATCAGCCGAACCCCGCTCATTGCTGCACAGCCATAGAGCAATTTTTTAACTTCATAATCTATCGTCATTAATACATCCAAAAGCTATAAAGCTGGCAGCTTTTTTGCCACCAGCTTTATAGTTTTAAAAATCTCAATTCAGAAGGGTGCGTCGAGTAGCCATTTTCTGCTCATTTGACAGAGTTTTGAGCGCAGTAACATCAACCCGCTTAATTTGAATTTTTTTCAGTGGTTTATACATATCTTTAGTTTTCATAACTTTACCTCCTGTATTAAATGAAAACAATTAAATTTAACATGAAGCACATACTATAGCTACTTTATAGCTACCTTTTGTCAATTTATTATCTTGGTATAAAAAGCTTTGCTCTTCCCCCGCGCTCATATTAAAGTATTTCATGCACCAATCACTTTGCAACAACCACCGCAGCACTTGGAAACTCATGCCCCGCTTCGGATAAAGTACGCTTATATTCACGCCAATTTGTCACCGGCTGGTTATTAAATACAACGCTCGTTTGCAGTGCATCAAAATGCGCTTTGCCACATTTAATCTTCAGCATTTCTTTAAGGCGCAAATCAAACTCGCTGTTTGCCCCTTTTGTCTCCAGCACAAAGTAAAGCTTCTGTTTGCCATCCCGCTCTAAAAAGACCGCCCAATCCGGCGTATAAGAACCAATGGACGTTGCTATTTTAAAACTTCTTGGCAATTTAAAAAACAATCTGACTTCAGGATCATTTTTGAGACTTTGTGCAAACTCTTTCTCCACACTGCTTTCATAAACCACATGATCATACACACTCTTCTCACTCACAACAGCTGTACGCTCTAAATTCGCCAAAAGTTCGCTACTTGCAAAACATTCTTGCACGCTATAGACATTTTTTTATCTTTACATGCCTCTTAGACAAGCTAGCCCGTTCATATAATAAGTTATATGTATAATACATATAACTTCTACAAAAGGGGAGGATTCATTATTTTCCGTGACATTCTTTGGTGATACACTCGGGCGACTGGGCTATCAGTCGCCCGTCAATAATGTATTGCGAGTTAAGAAATTGGGGGAGGTAACTTATGCAACTCGTGAATCATCCTTTTGTGAAGTTCGATCAACTCAAACCGATTTACAATTTCATATATCCGCTGTTTCGCACTATTTCAAATGAATTTTATGATTACCTAGATTTTAATAAGCTAGCGCAAAGTAAGCGGATTCCACAAGCACGTACCATTTCTCTTTATTTGCATATTCCCTTTTGCGAAACCATTTGTTCCTTCTGTCCCTTTCAGAAAGGAGCTTATAAGCACGTTAAGCAAATCGAAGCTTATATGTCAGCGCTTACCACAGAGATCAGAAACAAAGGAAATTTCATTCGCTCGCTTAGAGGTCCCATCCGTAGCATCTATATAGGGGGTGGCACACCCTCGCTCTTGTCCGCAGATAATATCCGACACATCGGAAAAGTATTGCATGCCGAATTTGATCTCTCTTCCTTAGCCGAGTTTACACTGGAAAGCGAACCGAAGAGCGTCACACGTGATAAACTTTATGCTGCCCGTGAGATAGGCGTTAACCGGATCAGCTTCGGTGTACAGAGTTTTATTGAGCGTTTCCGATCATTGTTTAACCTCACCTCAACACGTGAACAAATCAAAAATACCGTGGCTTGGTCACAAGAGATAATTGGACATGTCGGTTTAGACATACTATATGGCATGCACAGCCAGCGAGCCGAAGAACTATTATACGATTTGAAGCAAGCCAGCGATCTTCACCCTGAAACCATCAACCTCTATGCAATCAACAATCTGGCTATCACATCGCAATTGCATAAGTCTTACGCACAAAAAGGGCTAAAACCGTCCAGCCTCATGCATCGACAAATGCTTCGCTTATTTAGCGACATCGTTATGCGCAGCTGCGGCTATGCGCCGTGTAATGGACATTCCTATATCAAAATTACCAATAACACTCCTCTCACGCTCGCTAAAACGAGTTCCGCTCATTATTTCCGCTATCACAAGTATTTGCATGGTTATCATGACGATTATGTGGTTGGCTTCGGGACGTCAGCACTATCGATTCTCGGCTCACTCGTCACACGAGCCAATCCCAGTCGAAGCGGATACATTACCGACATACAACTTAAAGGAAAATCCAAAGTATACTACAATTGGGTATCAGCGGAGCAACAAGCCTCCAAGGCTTTGTGTATGCGGCTACCTTATAACGGCTATGTCCAAAAAGAAAGGATTGACTGGACCGCACTCCCCTCTTTTGTATACAATAACCTACAACAGCTCATAGACGCAGGTCTCATCGCAGAAAGTGATAACGATCTCCAGCTGACTCAGTGTGGTTGGCAATGGTATTCCAACCTCATGGTTTTTCTTCTACCTCAAGCAGATAGGAATATCTTGGATGACTATGTCGCAAACATGCTGAATACAACCGCCGTACTTGATGGACCAGCAGAAATCTGTGTGGCATCTTAAGGAAAAAAGAATGTTCACGCTTTTTGCCAATAAGAACATACGCTATTTTTGCCTAACCGTTAGTCTGCTCGCCTTACTCAGCGGTGCTTTGCGCACTGCCATTCCGTTATTAGCAAGACAATCTGGATATGGCGTAGTCGGAGTAAGTTGGGCGCAAGATCTCTTCTCATTAGCGTGGCCAATTTTTGGCATCCTTGCAGGCGTTTTACTTGATCGCTGTGACAAAATAAAACTTGCCACCTACGCTCTCCTCATCTTCATGCTACTGCATATTGTACTGTTCGTACTGCTTATGATACAGATTGCTCCAGCCGAACAAATTTTCTTCTATGCAACCATTGCTGGATTCATCGTCGTTTCTGCCGAAGCTTATATACTGACAATTCCACCACTTATCATGGAGGGAGAGCGGTTAATGACCTTCTACTCAATTGTCTTGTTTTTAGATTTCGGAGTCTCCTCTTTTCTTGCCCCTATCATAACAAGCAGCATTTTAGCGCATAGCACACTGCTATTTCTCGGACTATTAATCGCGCTTTTTATCACGTTGATTTTTACCGCTCGCCGTGCTGTTCCCACATCGCCAGCATTTGATAAAGAAAACATCACTTTCCATTATATCATTGCCGGCTTTCGTTTCATTTTTTCAAATCGGCATCTCATTTCCCTTACAGTACTCACATTCTTTCTATCGGTGGTATTTGGTGCATTCCTAACCTCGTTCATCTTCTTCGTTACCGACGGTCGGTATCTGGGCCTCCATAGCAGCCAATATGGCGTGATGTTTGCAGCCTACGCGCTTGGTACAATGGCAGGTGCCCTCTTTGCGCCGCGTATACGCTATGCACCGGTGCGCCTAGCTGTTCTCACTGACAGCTTAGGAACGGTTGCCTTGCTGCTGATTCCAGCCTTTTCAAAAAGTGCTCTCGTCGTATGGGGCGTCACCTTTATCGCTGGCGTTGGAGCAAGCTTATGGTTTATTGGTGTTACCGCCTTCAGGCAGCGTCTCACACCAAAGCAACTTCTCGGGCGAGCTAATTCTGCTTTTCGGGTGATAGGCTATGCTGGAATGCCGGTCGGAAGCTTTTTGGTCGGCGTCCTTGGTTCTTTTATATCATTGCAATTTGCTGCTGCCTTTATCGCTGGACTACTATTGGTGGCTATCGCGATAACGCTTCCATTTCTTTGGCAAGCTGATCATATAGACACACCCAACCCTGCCACAAGGTAACAGCTGCTTTTTAAAAAAGACACGCTCGAAAAAGGTACACATACCCTTTTCCGCAATCGATTGATCTGTTCTTTGGCCGAGGAAATTATCACCATAATGGCTGATAGAGCTAGCGGCACTATGGAATTAACCAAACAAGCGCTAAAGGAAAAACAACCCCTTTACGTTGTTGCATTGGGCGATGATCTCAACGCTTATATAAAGGATGCAGAAAACTGATAGCGTACAGAGCGCAATTCTTAGCCCAAAACTCTGCCCTACAATACCCACGTATACTCCAGTTAATCCATCACCCGCTATTATACTCATCTTTGTGTTTCTCCGTTACGCTTAGTACAAAATATGTCTATGAATATTTCTTTTGTACGTCGCAATTCCTTTTATCCTATTCATTTCTGTATCCTCTGCAAATTTACTTTCATGCAAAGTGTCGTATAAGCTGTTCTCTTTATTTTTCAAAGTTTCTTGTGCTTGTTTTATCTCTTTTCGCTTACGCAAGTCAGCTAGATCAATTCGCATTACCACATTTTGACATTTTGTTTTTTTTGCCTTGCTTTGCAAGAGCAATCATTTCGCGTTTTAAATTGGCGCGCTGTTTCGCATAATAAAGACAGCGCTTTTCTCTTTCTTTTTGCGCGCTATTATGGCACTTACAAACATTATCAATAAGCTTATCAATTGGCGCAAGCCCATCCCCAATATGGCTATATTCTGGTGCACGTCACATTTCTGAGAAATCGAAGCACTGAATCTCCAATTTGACGACATATCACCACGTATAAATTTAAAATTGCTTCACATGTGGCTTGCTCAAGCACATACACGTACTATCACGGACAACTAAAACATAAATTTCCGCATCATTTTTTCGACGCAATAAAAACCACTTTCACAAGGGATTATGTCAGCATCCACTTCTAGTTCTCCCTTGTTCGCGTACGCAATTTTTGCAAGAATAATGCCGTCAACATCTGCAATTTTTTTGACAAAAGCAGACACTTTAGCACCGCAATTGTAATGACTTATAAAAACAATAACTTTTTTAATTACACTTCAACGGCCTATAAATATAGGCACATTTTTTCTAATCATTTTTTACGGTATTAAACTATCCCCATTTACCGAACTCACGTCTAATTGAAGCCAAATGATTTTAATAAACTCACATCATTTTTAAAATTCAACAAATAATATTGAGACTACAATTAAAAGCACTTCTTTTAATATTAAGCCAATTTTTGTAGCCTATATTGTTCTAGATAGAGGTAACCTCTATATGGATGGTGAGGAGATATACCTTCACAACGAGTGCTTACGGCACTCTTATAATATTCACCATACCCCCAAAATAGAATTGCGTTTTATTAAATAACCCACGCGCATATAATTAAAGAGAGAAACGATTAAGCTTGCACCAATCATGCCAAGCCAATAACCCATAAAACCATATTCAAAAAAATGTGCCATGAGTGCTCCCCCAAATAAGCCTATCCCCCAATAGCTTATTGTTACAAGAATTGTTGGCCAAAACGTATCAAGCAAACCCACAAGTATGCCATTGAGCATAGCTCCTAAAGTGCCAAAAGCAAAAGACAATAAGATAAACGGAAGCAACTCCCAAGAGAAAACAATAACGTGGACCAAAGAAATATCAAAGATGATTGTAAGAATGAATTCATAAGAGAGATAAACACCCCCTGATAAAAACAAGACATAAGCTATAGCAAAAATTGTGACACTCATACGTAACTGTTTTAGAGCCACATGATTCCCATCGGCACGATACCACGCTGCTATAGTCGCGGCTGCACTGGAAATCCCCAAAGCCACCACAGAAATAAGCATATCGAGACGCATTCCAATCGTATGCACAGCCAAAGCTTCGACCCCATAAGCCGTAATCATGAAGACAATGACAGAAGGAAAGCCCTCCGCAATAAGAATACGTATACCAATGGGAAGCCCTATGAACAGTAATTGTATTATTCGTGCAATTTCTAACTTTGGTCTTAAATAATTAAAGTGAAAGGAACTAAAAGTAGAATTGCGGGACAGAATTATTGCTACTGCCATAACAATCAAAATACGGATCAAACTACTCGCAATTCCAGCACCAAAGACACCGAAGCCGCTTGTAGGACCTATACCCAAAATAAGCGGCCAAGAGATAAGAAAATTCATGAGGATAGCTGCAAGCATAATCCAAGTTAAGGGCTTTGGATGACCAATTGCTGAAAATAATCCACGGCTATTCACATAAAGATAAAAAAACACCACCCCTATAGCAGCACCACTATTATATTCCTGCGCTATATTGGCAATTGCCTCATCTTGGCCGAGAAGATACAAAATATTCCTCGTATTGAATAAAATGATCGCACTCATCATTCCAATCAAAAGGGAAAGCCATATTCCTTGATCAAACCATGCCTTTAATGCATCTCTATCTTGTCTGCGAAAGCTTTCCGCAAGTTTTGGTGCAACCGCGGTAATAATCCCTAGTCCCAACAGCATAACAAAACTAAACATACTCAAAGCTAACATTGTACCACTCAAGGCTTGAACACCTAAATGTGCTACAAGTGCTGCATCTGTGAAGGAAATCATCATCTGAGATATAAATCCAACAGCCAGAGGCATACCAAGAAGGAGCAATTGCTTCATCACAACAAACATTGTGAAATACCCTTTCCTATTGAAGGGCATATTAAACCTAGATCTTTTAAAAACGTATTGATTTTTTCCGTCAAGTCTTTCCATCGCAAATCTTGCGTAAAAGATGCATAATGAGGACTCATTAAGCTAAGAGGAGATGCCCAGTTCTTAAAAGAGAAGCGCAATGCGCCTTTATTGTTTTTTTGGACTTCATGCCATGCGTTTTTTTGTACAACATTATGCCCCCAAGCAGTTACAATCGTTGATAAAATATCCTTAGCAAGCCTTTGTTCATCTTGCACATCCATTTTCAGTATTTTCAATAAAATTTTTTGGAAAATTTCTTGGTACAAAACTTGATATGCTCCCCCTAAAAAACGAATTCTTGGCAATAAAGAACCACTTAAAAATATAAAAAATAAACTAGGGACCAATCGTCCTGTTCGAAGATTTTGTACAATGGAATTAATTTCAAAATCAATACGCACTCCAAAACGATCTGAATATAAAGCACCATCTCTTAACTGGAGAGGACGTACACGTCCCTCAACCGATAGCCAAAATAGATCTGTGGCAGTGAGCATAAAATTTTTCCATAAGGTTTGTGATTCTCATTGAAGTAATTCAACAAGTTTTGTTAATCATCCATCGTTCACAATACATCACATAAAACTAGCCCGTTTCAATAATTCTTTGCCTATAAGGCAAAAAATGGTTCTCGTAATGTGATAGGAGCAATATTATGCCCCTGCCTAAAGTGCTCGAATACGTATTCATTAAGATTATTAATGTGCGTTACAATAGCTGTTTTAGTATTTAGTAAATGTTCTGGAAACGTTGCTTTCAGAAACTGCCTACGCAGCCAAGATTGAACTTCTGATGATAAAGCGACGTTATCTTGGTATTCGCTAACACTTTTCTTAGCCAATCGTCGCTGGGGCATTTCAAAAATTCTATAGGGTGTATCATCCATTCGAAGCCAAGTTGGACCACGATGAACCTGTTCTTCTAGAGTTACAGTTGAACAAGTAAACATTATATTGGTGACATTCCCCATAAGTTCGGGACTACCCATAAAATGCGTTCGCTAACTCAAAAGTGATAATTTTCTATCCCATTGAAAAATAAATAATAAATCGAGCAAAGACCTTTTTAGATAAGTTTTGTGCTCTGTTATCACTCATATGCAAAAAAGGTCGAAAAGTGTAGGGATCTTAAGGGAAAAAACAAGAGAAATGACAATAGTCATATAAAAGTCAATGGTACTGCACACTATACATCGGTGCTAACGTTCTCTTAAAAAACACACAGATAATTACAACCAGCTTCAAAAAACAGCCTTACCAGTGAAGTACTAGCTAGAGGGTTGCATGCACAAGGCAATAATGATACACTGGTTTCCGCAAGCGTGCTTTGCATATTGTACGCGTAGCCTGTACTGAGCCTGCCGCTCCTAAATACTCAGGCGTAATGCTACTGGGTCGTACAGTGATCACAGTTGAACTCTTAAAAACCGGTTTCTACCATATCATAATGCTTGACAAAAGCATCATGCCAGCAACCGCTTTGCGTATGGATTCCACAACATAGTTCTACAAACTGTAGACGTATTGCCAAGCTAAGAGTTTTCTTGCCCACCTACCCCAATGAGACCATCACTCTCCTCTTTTTGAATCGTAAAACAAAATGGTTTACCATTAGCGATAAACCATCTGCTCAAAGTCCAGCTAGCTTAAACTCATAGCATTCTAAACCTTTAGGCTCGCTCTTCCCCCAAGGAGGGCATAGTCAGATATATCACTTCCCTCACATATTCACGCGCTGGGACAAAAAAAATCTGAAACTATGAGGCAACGCTGCATTTGTATGCAGCGTTGTTGTTAGGAATAAGCTTCTCTTGAGAGAGTTCTAATGGGAAGCACCCACAGCTAATGGTATAGGGTTTCATTTGGATTCTTTCGAAATGCTCTATATAAATTTAATGTGCCGCCCCAAAGCACACCACCAGTGAACCCACTTAAAAGACCAAAAAGAATATTAAAATCAAATGCATGTTTCAAATCAGGTTTAACATGGAGAAAAACAATCAATGTGAATTTGATGACAAAAGCGATAAGAATAAATGTCAGCGTCAACGGCGTACCAGGCAGAATAATGAAATCCGTTCCCTCTTTGATTTTTAAACGCGGAGTGGCACGCCAGAGCAACCAGCCAACGCCAAAGCCGATCATCAGTCCCCCCAACATTGCGATTGCTCCCCAGCCTGGAAACGCCAGCTGGTTAATCACATCGCTTGCGCCCAAAAAAAGAAAGACCACCGGCAAGAGAAAAAGGCGGTTAACCTTTATTTCCCTATCTTTCAATGCGATTATTCCCCTCGCAATGAGAAAAATAAGCAAAATCCAAGCCCATAAAGGGGTTCCGGTCAGAATGTTAAACAATGACATATTATGCTCCATGATGTTTGATACGATAAAAATATTGCATGATGTTAGGAAGATATTTAGAAAAAAGAATACCAGCACAAATTAACCCCATAGTGACCAACCAAATCTGCGGGGTCCATGCAAAAAAAGCCACTAGAAGACCATTGGCAAAAAAGATGATTACCCAAATACATGTAATATATTTATTGATGAGATAAAAGAGGATATGTTTGCGTTTTTCTTCAGAAACACCAGCACTGGCATAAAAAATGGTAAAGGGTTTCTTTACCAGTAAGCTCATCAATGAAACCAGAGCAAGTGACAGATAGCAAAAAACTGTGGGGTAGTTCAGTAAAAGTGTAGACCATCCAGCGAAATCATTAACAAACAGGACAATAAATGTCAGAATGTTCGTAATCATCACGGGTTCTCTCTGTCGGACAATTTTAATATTCACAGCAATAATGAACAATAAAATCACAGTTAAGATGTGAGAGCGTTCGACCAGAGTTAAAACGTTTCCATTGACAACCCAAGAGTAAATACTCCACGGAATAAAAGAGATTATTATGTTAAACATGGTACGGTTGGTGGGATTCGAACCTACGACCTCTGGTGCCACAAACCAGCGCTCTAACCAACTGAGCTACAACCGCACAAAATAAATGTACTATAACTGTTTACTCTTTCATAAATCGTTATTTTCTGTCTGTTTGACATAAGGAAGATCAGAAGAGTTTGCAAGCCCCTTTAAAAAAATCCTGCAACTTTTGTCAAGAAAAAACAGTTTTATCACAAAGGAAGTGAACGTTTTGCCCAATACTCAACACCATGATCACGATAAGCTTTTATGTTATCAACCCCATCTTGCTGCATAAACTGCAAAATCTCTTCTAGAATAGTTACAGCAAGATCTGGTCCCTCATAAACCATTCCACTATATAATTGTATTAAATCTGCACCAGCTTTCACTTTTTCCAAAGCTGTTTTTGCATCTCTTACACCACCAACGCCGATAATTGCAATTTTCTTGCCCATTTTTTGGCGCATTTTTGCCAACACAATAGTAGAAAGTTCAAAAAGTGGACGCCCAGAAAGTCCCCCATCCTCATCACTTAAGAGTCTATTGTTAAGGCCTTGGCGTGAAAGAGTGGTATTGGACACGATAAGACCATCAAAATCCGAAAGTTCTAATTCTTCAGCGATATCATCTAACTCCTTTTCTGATAAGTCCGGTGCAATTTTTAAAAAAATAGGAATGGAGAATTCATGCTTTTTCTTTTGCTCATTACGTGCCTGCGAAACCGCATTCATCAAAAGATGTAAACTGTCACGCGCTTGTAAAGCGCGTAAACCTAGCGTATTCGGTGAAGAAATATTAACTGTAAAATAATCAGCAACATCATAAAAGTAAGCAATACCAGCCGTATAATCGTCAATTTTATTGATCGTGTCCTTATTGGCTCCAATATTGATTCCTAAAATACCAGTCTTTTTGTATATGCTAAGTCTCTTGTAAACAATTTGATGTCCGTCATTATTAAAACCCATTCTGTTAATAATTGCTTCATTCTCTTTCAAGCGAAACAGCCGTGGTTTAGAATTTCCTGCTTGAGGTTTTGGTGTAACTGTACCAATTTCCGTAAAACCAAACCCTAAATGAAAAATAGCATCAACAACCTCTGCATTCTTATCAAATCCAGCAGCAAGTCCGATAAAATTTTCAAATTCAAGCCCCGCAACAGTCACACGCAAACGCTTATCGACAACCTTTTTACAACCACTCAATCCACTTTTCAGACCCATAATCGCTAAACGATGCGCATGTTCTGGATCCAGCATAAATAAAGCAGAACGACCAATACAACGAAAAAAACTCATTAATCCTTCTCCAAACAAAAAACTGATCTCCTCAACTTGAGGTAAATCTTTTAACATAAAAGATTGTCAATAAAGATAGTATATTACCTAAATAAGAACCTCCTCCTCCTACAAGATAAGTTTATAATATAACTACAAAAAGTTCATAATATCATTGTCATTCATATTTGTGTTTGCGCATACTGAATAGAAAAAAATGCTTTGTGATCTTTGAAAAATCAGTTTTGCCTGTTTGTAATTGTTGAGATATTTTAAAATTGAAATCACCAGAAAATTAAGAATAATAAAAGGTTTTTAAAAATAAAAAATAGCTTTTTTACTATATTCATCTCAAAAGCTTTTTAATGCCTTTATAAAACAAAAATAGTTTTCTGTGTTTATAAAAAAACTTCTCTCATTCCAAATTCTACACCCATTGAAGTCAAACAGAAGCTTTTGTGAGCTTTTCTAACAGACTATAATATTTTTGGAAAAAACTTGAGTGTTTGTAATATAATGCTGACCAAGAAAATAAAAACCGCCCTTTCCTTTTTCATAAAAAGCGGTAATTAAAGTTGTCGTATGTCTTTTATATAAAGGGGAAAACACAATGCTTAAAGAATTCAAAGAATTTGCCCTAAAAGGTAACATGATTGATTTGGCTATCGGTGTGATTATAGGGGGCGCTTTTGGTAGCTTAGTCAATTCAATTGTCAATGATATTTTTATGCCAGTCATTGGACTTATTACAGGTGGAATCGACTTTTCTAATATGTTTATTCAGCTTGCTGGTGAAAAACAAGCGACATTGAGTGCTGCTAAAGCAGCTGGAGCGACTATTAGCTATGGTAATTTTATAACTTTACTTATCAATTTTCTCATTATTGCTTGGGTTCTTTTTCTCTTTGTTAAAGCTATAAATAGACTCCGTCGAAAACAAGAAGAAGAGAAAAGCTCTCAAAAGATGTCTTTAGAAGAACAACTTTTGTCAGAAATCAGAGATCTTTTGGCTAAGAAAAAATAAATTTACGCGTGGTTTGCCTCATGGAACATGAGGAAAAAATATTTCCACCGTTGTTCCGTGATTGGGTTTTGAAAATAATAAAAGTTGGCCCCCACTTTCTTCTACCATTGCTTTGCACATCGGCAGTCCTAAGCCCGTTCCAATAAAAGTACTGTCGCCAGAGCGTCCATCTTTGCGTTTTACCTGACCATAAGGCTGTAGGGCCTGTACGATTTCTTCATCGCTCATCCCTACACCGTTATCGCTTACTGAAATCTTTAAACATTCTTTTCTTTCACAAGAAACGTGGATAATAATTTGCCCACCAGGTGGTGTAAAACGAATGGCATTGGAAAGAAGATTCCATATGATTTGTCGAAATATTTGTTGTGAAACACTAATAAATGGCACATGCGTTGGAGCAACTATACGCATGATAATGCCGTTATGATTAGCTTGTGTTTCAAGAAATGCCATACTCGTACGCAAACAAGCTATTACATCAAATGCTTCAGCTATAGGGGCAGTCTTAATATAATTATCTAAGTTAGAATAATTTGCTTTCGAGCATTCTAGTAATTGATTAACAAGTGATAATATATGTTTCCCTGATGAGATAATATCGCGTAAATACCCACGATAACGTTCATTATCTATCACACCAAAACGGCCATCTTTCATAATTTCTGCAAAACCAATGAGAGCATTCAAAGGTGTCCGCATTTCATGAACAAAACCAACGATTTTATTTTCCTCTGCTCGTTTATCTATTGGTAGAATTGTTGCTGTCATATCACGCAATATCACAGCATAATCATCTTTTCGTGCTAAAGGTATAATTGTTATAGAAACCATAATATTTTTACGATTTTTCGTCATTAAAACAACTGTTTCACTGCGATTAATAACCTGATTTTTTTCCTGTACACGAATAAATTTAAAATATTTTTCAACGAAAAATCGACTTTGCAAAGTAAAGAGTGATGATAATGGCTGTGCCAATAATTCATTTATTTCATAACCCGTTAATGCTAAAGCAGCACTGCTGACCGATTGAATAATGCCTTGGCCATCCAACCAAAAAACACCATTCGTCGCTGTATCTAACAATGATAAAACCACTGCTGGTTCTTTTATAAGAGTTTGTTCTGTAGCATTTGCTGGCACTGTCTGTGCACTTGGCAATAAAACCGTTTCCTGTGCAGAATACGTGCATTCTACAGAAGAATGCAATTCTCCGCGCAATTGCTCTGCAATCTCACAAAAAGCTGAATGTTCACTCTCCGAAAGATTTGATATTTGGGTATAGGGAGTTTCATTTTTTTTCTCTTGCGTTTCTTTTTGTATCTTCAAAACACCAAAGCCACGAAACTCCTTAAGACGTTGTTTGTCATCAAAAATTGGTACAGCAGATAATTCAACATCAAGCCACTCTAGACAATTATCAACAGACCATTGAACCGTTTGTTTACTCCATGGTAGAGCTGCTGTAATAAAACCACTGAGCAATCGATACCGCTTATCATTAAACTGATGTGCAAGTTCATGAAAACTCAATCCTAAAATAGAGGAAGAAATCGGTCCAACAATTTCAGCTAACTCTTTTGAAACCTCATAAAATCGTCCATTTTTATCCATTTTCCACGTAAAGCGTTGTGGCAAAAATTCAGACGTAAAACGAAAAGGTTCTTGCTCATTCTTCAATGCATCTGATTCTAATGGTGCATATAAAACCAAAAAATGCACTGGTTTCACCTGCAAGCGAATAACGCCAACTTGTGTACGAATATCTGCTATGGATAAAATGGTTTTGACGGGGGTGTCATTCTCAATTGTTTGTAGTAGAATTTTGACTGTTTCATCAATAAACGAAAAATGAGAGGAAGACTCCAACACTGTCCCATGTTCATCAATTATGGCAACAGACATTGTTTCCTCATCCAATCCCGCAATAAGAGAAATTTCTTCTTCCAGAAAAGATTCCAGTAAAAACGCCTTGCCTACACCCATAATATCAATAGAAACTACGGAAAATTCAACAGTATGCTTTAAACCCTCTAAAACAACAGCACTCGCACATTGCGCAGCCTTTGATATCTTGTGACGCTTTACTTGATCAAAAAAAGACCATTCTTCTCTCATCTCTGAGAAAGAAGAAAAACCCCAAAAATAGGCTGCCGCACCATTTGACCAAAGAACTTTTCTACAATCAGAGGAAAGAACAAAAGCCATCTTTTTTCGCAGGAAGGCTTGTTTAATTTCTTTACATTCCAGATAATCTAAAAATGCCAAAGACATCTTCAACCCTTCTTTGTATCACTCTACGCTACGTACCAGCAGCCTTAATACAAAATATTGCTTCTATTTTGTCACTCCCCATTTCATGTTTTTAATATTTCACAGTAAAAAACAAGTGCAAGAAAGCACTTGCTCTTAATAAAATAAAACAAGCATTAATTTTAAAAATAACAATTATTCGGTATTTTTAAAGTCATGCATTTTAAAACTGTCTTGCTTATTATTGTACTTGACTGAGTAAAATTTCACGTTTCCCAACATGATTAGCGGCTCCAACAATGCCTTTTTCTTCCATACGCTCAACAAGGGAAGCTGCCTTGTTATAACCGATCGCAAGCCGACGTTGAATATAAGATGTTGAACATTTTTTATCACGCATGACAATCTTGACAGCTTGCATATAAAGTTCATCACCATCCTCATCAAGATTTTCTTCCGTAGAAACTCCAGCACTTGAATCCGCTGCTTCACTCTCTTTGTTATCGTCTTCACTATCTGTTACCGTTGCTAAATAATCAGGCTTTCCTTGCATTTTAAGATGTGCCACAATGGATTCAACTTCTTCATCAGATACAAATGGTCCATGAACGCGTACAATGCGCCCACCACCTACCATGTGAAGCATATCTCCCTGCCCCAAAAGTGTTTCAGCACCTTGTTCGCCCAAAATCGTACGGCTGTCTATTTTTGATGTCACTTGAAAAGAAATGCGGGTAGGAAAATTTGCTTTAATCGTACCCGTAATGACATCAACAGAAGGGCGTTGTGTGGCCATAATAAGATGAATACCCGCTGCACGTGCCATTTGTGCTAAACGCTGAATAGCATTTTCAATTTCTTTACCTGCTACCATCATGAGATCGGCCATCTCATCAACAATCACAACAATATAAGGAAGCTGAGTTAAATCCATTGCCTCTTCATGATAAAGCATTTCTCCACTTTCCTTATCAAAACCGGACTGTACAGTGCACATGATCGTTTCACCTTTTTGTGCTGCAAGTGCAACACGGGCATTAAAACCATCAATATTGCGCACACCCAACTTAGCCATTTTGCGGTAACGCTCTTCCATTTCACGAACCGCCCATTTTAAAGCTGTTACTGCTTTTTTGGGATCCGTCACAACAGGCGTTAAAAGATGTGGAATGCCATCATAAACAGAGAGTTCTAGCATTTTAGGGTCAACCATGATCAAACGACACTGCTGTGGTGTCATTCGATAAAGAATCGATAAAATCATTGTATTAATGGCAACCGATTTGCCCGACCCTGTGGTTCCTGCAACCAATAAATGAGGCATCTTCGCTAATTCTGCAATGACAGGCTCCCCATTAATACCCTTCCCCAAAGCAAGAGCTAATTTAAATTGACTTTCACGAAAAGATCTTGTTTGGATTAATTCCCTTAAATAAACGGTTTCACGAACCGCATTTGGTAACTCAATCCCAATAACATTGCGTCCAGGAATCACAGCAACACGTGTAGAAATAGCAGACATAGAACGAGCAATATCATCAGAAAGATTGATAACTCGTGATGATTTTACTCCAGCTGCAGGCTCAAATTCATACATTGTTACCACTGGCCCTGGATGAACATGGATAATTTCACCCTTAATGCCAAAATCTTCCAAAACACTTTCCAAAAGTCCAGCACCACGCTCTAAGGTCTCCTGAGGAATCATCGTGCCTTCGTGGAAAGTAGGTTCTTGCAATAAATCAATCGGAGGAAATTCATAAGTGCCATTATCAAAAGATTGGATATTGGATGTAAAAGCAGAATCATAATTGCCTAACAATGTACGAGCAGATCGAAAGACTTTACTTTTTGATTTCATTATAGAAAAATTTTCTGAATTCTTGGCAATATCTTCTGTTGTACTATCAGTAATATTTCCAATGTTTTGGTGCTCACCCATTGCTTCTTCAACAAATCGATCAGCATAATCTTTAACAACCAGCTCAGAATGACAGGTTTGAACTTCTTTAACAGTAGCATTTTTTGCGTGCATTAATTTAGAAATTTGTTCAGTCCCTCTCAACTTCTCCGCAGGAGATTCTGATGTAATGGAATCGTAGAATTGTGGAAAGCGGTATTCAAGAACACGATAAAGAGCAGTAATTGATTCCTCAAAGCTAGCAGCAGCATCGCTTGGAATCTCATTACTTGTGCCATCCATCGATGTTATATCCTCTCCTAAAATTTGAGCCTCAACCTGTTCTGGCATAAAGAATCCGCACTCAAAAAATGCGTCATCAGAAAGATGCAAAACGAGCTTTGTTTTTTGCACCACATTTTCTTCTCGTAATTTATGCTCCTTTTTTTTCTCCCCAAGCGGCTTATGAGCAGCTTGCCGTGTTAATTGCTTCAAAACTGTTGCATGACAAATTGCTGTCTTATTTTCTATCGATTGAGGATTAATGATCTTTTTTGTGGAAGGAGAATTTGGTGTGTTCTCACTACAATCTATAATGTCTGTAGATCTATTGCGCTCTTTTTTCGTAAAAACTTTAAACTGTTTTGCGAAAGTGGGATCTGTTTCTATACGACGACGCAAAATTTCAACTTCTGGTGTTCGCGTAAAACGCACGTTCTGTCCAAGAGCAAATGCCTTTTTCCATACTTCCGGATAAGAAAATGTTTCAGCAATCTTGAGCGATGAATTCCCTTCTGATGTACTTTGTGTATGCTCATCAGAAAAAGGACGCGTAGGAATAGATTTTGTTTTTGAATTATGCATGGTATCCAACAAACTTATAGCAACGAGAACAATTGCTTCTTCGAAAAGAATGCATAAAGGCTACAGTATGAAGGTTAATAACCTTTTGCTAACTGTGATTTTTTAACAAAAAATAATGCTATAATTCTTCCTCATGATAGTCTCTTGATATTTATGGAATAAATTGCAATGGTTCCAGCGTCATGCAGCTATATTCTACAAAAACGTCCATATTTCTCTTTCCCTCTCAATTCCTATAGAAAAATCTTATGCAAATAGCACAAATAGTTAGCATAAACCGTGCTCTTCTCACTCTTCATGCTTATTGCCATAAAAACAATTTCATTTCTTTTCTTTGTCATAAGATTATCCTTGTTATCCTTGTTCAAAAAGGCTTAAATGAAACAAAATTTAAAAATAGGGAGGAAATCATGTTGAATAAACGGAAATTTTATATCAATGGTCTATGGGATGATCCAAGCACTCCTGACGATTTCCACGTTATTGATCCATCAACAGAAGAAGCTTGTGCTGTTATTAGCCTTGGCAGCACAAAAGATGCAGATAAAGCTATTCACGCTGCTAAAGTAGCTTTCCAAACTTGGAAAACGATCCTGCCTCATGAGCGTCTTGGATTTGTTGAAAAAATTTTAGAAATCTATGAAAAACGCTCAAGTGATATGGCAAAAACCATTTCAATGGAAATGGGAGCACCCATTGATATGGCACTCAATGCACAGACCGCCACCGGCAGTTCTCATATTCGCAACTTTATCAAAGCTTACAAAGAGTTTTCATTCCAAGAAGTTTTAATAAAAGGAAATGATCAAGCGATTCTTCACTATGACCCTATCGGTGTTGTAGGATTGATTACTCCATGGAATTGGCCCATGAACCAAGTGACTCTTAAAGTTATCCCTGCCCTCTTGGCTGGCTGTACTGTGGTGTTAAAACCTTCTGAAATTGCACCTCTTTCTGCTATGCTTTTTGCTGAAATTTTAGATGAAGCTGCTTTGCCTGCTGGTGTTTTTAATCTAATCAATGGTGATGGTGCACATGTTGGTGCTTATCTTTCAGCCCATCCAGATCTAGAAATGATCAGTTTTACTGGGTCAACCAAAGCAGGAAAAGATATTTCCAAAAATGCCAGCAACACTTTAAAACGAGTCTGTCTAGAACTTGGTGGTAAAGGTGCTAATATTATCTTCGCAGATGCTGATACAGACGCTATTCAACGTGGTGTACGACATTGCTTTTATAATAGCGGACAAAGCTGTAATGCACCAACACGTATGCTTGTGGAACAAAGCATCTATGAGATCGCTATAAAAACAGCCAAAGATATTGCTGAAAAAACAAAAGTGGGGCCAAACTACCAAGCGGGAAATCATATTGGCCCAGTCGTTTCAAAACAACAATACGATAAAATTCAAAATCTTATCCAATCTGGAATTGATGAAGGTGCAACTCTTGTTGCGGGTGGAACTGGTTTACCAATCGGAATGGAGCGCGGTTACTATGTCCGTCCAACAGTCTTTGCTCATGTGAAACCTCATATGCGTATCTTCCGAGAAGAAATCTTTGGTCCAGTTCTCTCGATTCTTCCCTTTCATACAGAAGATGAAGCTATAGCCTTAGCTAATGACACCGAATATGGTCTGACAAATTATATACAATCACAAGATCGTAATAAATGTCGCCGTATCGCTGCGCAAGTACGTTCTGGTATGGTAGAAGTAAACGGACATGGGTTACCCAAGGGAAGTTATTTTGGAGGTGTAAAATTTTCTGGGCGTGCCCGTGAAGGCGGTCACTGGGGAATTAAAGAATTTCTTGATACCAAAGCAATTTCATACTGGTAAAAGTCTTATTAAAAACTTAATAGGAATCGTATGGTAACACAGCAAATAACGGATGAAGGTGCTCTTGGGCAAAGACTTGATCAGTGGCTTGCTAAGCAATATTATAATATCTTGTCACGTTCACGTTTGCAAACCCTCATCCGTGAAGGCTATCTTAAAGTTGATGGTCAACTCATAAAGGAGCCAAAAACAAAATTAAGACCCAACCAAATCATTGAATTGACAATGCCTATTCTGCGTGATGCAGAACCTAGTGGTGAAGCTATTATATTAGATATTCTCTTTGAAGATGATGATGTTATTGTTGTCAATAAACCGGCTGGTCTTGTTGTTCATCCTAGCAATGGCAATTGGACTGGAACATTAGTAAATGCCCTTATCCATCACTGTGGTAATAGTTTGTCTGGTATTGGCGGTGTTAAGCGTCCTGGTATTGTTCATCGTCTCGATAAAAATACCAGTGGTGTTATGGTCGTTGCTAAAAATGACTTTGCTCATAAAAGCCTTAGCACCCAATTTTCTGACCATGGACGCACCAGCGCATTAGATCGGCGTTATCACGCCTTGATTTGGGGAACACCTCACCGCAATATTTGGACAATCGATGCATCGCTTGGCCGTTCTCCCCATAACCGAACAAAACAGGCGGTTGTCCATGACAAACATCCTTATGCTCGTCATGCTATTACACATTTTTCTCTCCTAGAAAAATATGGAAATTATGCAGATATAACATCTGTTGCTAGCCTTATAGAATGTCGTCTGGAAACAGGACGTACACATCAAATCCGTGTTCATATGGCACATATCGGACATCCACTTATAGGTGATACTGTTTATGGCAACGCTTTTAAAACAAAATCAAATATGCTTAATCCCATTATTAAGAATGCAATCGACCAATTTAACCGGCAAGCACTCCATGCAACCAGCCTAACTTTCGAACATCCAGCTACAAGCAAAATTATGACTTTTTCTTCACCCCTCCCTCAAGATATGGCTGAACTCATCACGCATTTAAAAAAAATAAATTGAAACTTTTCGTCTTTTCAAGATTTCACAATAAAATATCTCTTTTTGAACAAAATTGAAAATTATACTAGGATAAATTTGGAGAGATGTTTATAATGTCTTGAAATAGAATTTGCCTTCTTAGGGAATTCACATAAAAGGAGGGTGCTATATGGCCCATATGAATTTGCTATCAGTAACGACAGGTGACGGAGGATTGAATCGTTACCTAGAGGAAGTTCGTCGTTTTCCAATGCTTGAGCCAAAAGAGGAATATATGTTGGCTCAGCGTTATCGTAAACACAATGATTTAAAAGCTGCGCATAGATTGGTAACCAGTCATTTGCGCCTCGTAGCTAAAATCGCAATGGGGTATCGAGGCTACGGATTGCCTATTGGTGAGGTTATCTCAGAAGGTAATGTTGGGCTTATGCAAGCTGTTAAGCGTTTCGAACCAGAACGGGGTTTTAGGCTTGCAACCTATGCTATATGGTGGATTAAAGCTTCAATACAAGAATATGTATTGAGGTCGTGGAGTTTGGTAAAAATAGGAACGACTGCCAATCAAAAGCGCTTGTTTTTCAATCTTCGTAAATTAAAAAGTAGGCTTCAAGCCCTTGATAGTGGTGACCTTAACGCAGAGCAAGTAAAAGAAATTGCAACCAAATTGAATGTTACAGAAGATGAAGTTGTTTCAATGAATCGTCGACTTGGAGGTGATACTTCGCTCAATGCACCTCTTCGCTCAAAAGAAGGTGAAAATGGCGAATGGCAGGATTGGTTGATAGATGGCGCTCATAATCAAGAACAGGTTTTGATTGAACAAAGTGAATTGGAAAATCGTCGTTCTATGCTTACAAATGCTATGGATAGCCTGAATGAACGTGAAAAGCGTATATTCAAAGCACGCCGTTTAAGCGATCGACCACTTACACTAGAGGAACTCTCAAACGAATTTAATATTAGTCGGGAACGTGTAAGACAAATTGAAATGCGTGCTTTTGAAAAAGTGCAAAGTTCTATTCAAGCGTCTGCTTTATCTCAAAATCAAGTATAGAATCTTCAAAATTAAGGATAGAGCTAATTATTTGTGCGTTCCTGCAAGGGAAAAAAGCAAGTATTTTGGCTCTATCTTTTTTAATTAATCTATAAAGCCTTTTTAGTGGTAGAAATTATTTTCGTAGATTTCTATTTCACCCTGTATCGGTGGTTATTTTTTTTGACCAAGAACTGTTAACTTGTCTGGTTGCGCAAGCCATTGTCCAATAACTTCATTAAAAATAGACTCACCTGTTGGCCCTTTTGCAAAGGTTAATTCATTTATACGCCCATTTTTATCCGTTAATACCAAACGCATCCAATCCAATTCCCGCATCAGTTGTAAATTTCTGTCAAGAAATGGACGATTGCTACTCAATGCAACAAGAAAGAAATCATCATCAATCTTTGCTGAAACAGTTCTTGCTAAAGCTTGTCCAATGGAATGTTCACTTGCTTTAAAAGTTAATGCTTGGACATTACTTATAGCTTTGCCTGAAAATTTATCAGAAAGAATAAAAATAAGATCTAGAATATATGCAGCAGGAAAAGACAGATCAGTATTACGGCGTAAAATAAGCCGTAATGATAACCCTTCATCTGGAATTGTTATATCACCTTGTATAGCAGACTCCTCTGGAGCACCCACACGAGATTCCTTTATAAGCGTCCAACGCGCACTCCCCGTTGCTACTTTTTCTACATTATAATCTGTACGCGCCTGATAAAAGATAGCTTCACCCGACTGTTCATTTGACTGAAAATTACTGGTAGCAACTTTTGAAGTTCCTTCTTCATCCAAAGAATCTGCCGTTTGATCTAAACCAACATTAATTTCGCTCCCATCCTCTAATAAGCGTTTCGTTAACTTTCTTTTGACAGAAAGTGTTTTTGAGAATGAATGAGAAGCTTGAAAATTTTCTTCCAGCAATTGATGGTCATTTGATACGAATATACGTGCACCAACAAAACAAATACCAACAGTTAAGACAATAAAACTAGCAACAATAGCCGTACTTATCACAATACGTCTTTGTTTCGACGAACGATTAGCACGACGTACAGCTTGGGAAAAAATATGTGAAACGATGTGCGGATTATCCTTTTGCGAAGAAGCAGCTACAGGAGAAGTTGTCAACGTCTTTTCATCAACAGGATGAGAAACCCAATCAGCTTCTATATTGACAGGTTCTGCATCCGGTATTCCTGATACAAAAGGCTTATTCAACGCCTTGTTTTCCGTTAAACTTATAGAACCCTGTCTTTTTTCTATTTCTAACCCTGAAAACGCATTCCCTTGTGGCAATATAGAGTTTTTTATGTTCTTGTTGTCTCCAGCTTTCTCTATAGGATTCCATCCAATCATTGAAGAAAATAGATTCTTTTCAACTGCTAAATATTCCGCTTCAACAGTTGCAATAGCATTTTGCAAAATCTTTCTTTGCTCATCTGCCATTGCTTGTGGTAGTCTTGCTGTAACAAATTGATGCTCTAATGTTTCGATAGCTCGTTCATAAATCCGTTTACGCAATTGTGGTGTAATATTACTTTGCGTGTTGATTGCCTTTTTTAAGATTCCAACGAAATCTACCATATCCTCTATAATCTTTCTCAAACTGAGGAAAGAAATCTCAGTCGTGAGGCTAAAAAACCTTCATTTTAGCCTTTTTAAACTAATTGTTATTTCTATTGATACAACTATCGTGGTAGTTTAAAATGAATATGAAAAATAAACAATGCTATTTTGCACCTTTCTTTCACTCGCTGTTAAATTCTCTCTTTGTCAAAAAAAGATAGTGAAAGCCCATCAATACTCTAAAAATAATCATTAATTTGCAAAAGGATCAGTAATAAGAATAGTATCTTCACGCTCAGGGCTCGTAGATAATAACGCGACCTGCGTACCAATCAATTCTTCAATATAGCGTATATATTTGATAGCCTGTACTGGTAAATCTTCCCAACTCAACGCATGTGCTGTCGCTTTTTTCCAACCTTCTAATGTCTCATAAATAGGCTTCACACGGGCTTGCGCTCCCATAGAAGAGGGTAAATAATCAATTTTTTTACCATCAAGCTCATAACCAATACAAATTTTAATTTCATCTAATCCGTCTAAAACATCAAGCTTTGTCAGCGCTATACCTTGAACACCACAAATTGTTACCATCTGACGTACTAAGACAGCATCAAACCAACCACACCGACGTTTTCGCCCAGTCACAACACCAAACTCTTTCCCACGCATGCCAAGAAAATCGCCAATATCATTTATCTGTTCTGTTGGAAATGGCCCTTCTCCAACACGTGTTGTATAAGCTTTTGCAATACCCAAGACATAATGAATTGATCCAATCCCCATACCTGAACCAGTATATGCCTGTCCAGTAACTGTATTAGATGATGTCACATAAGGATAAGTTCCAAAATCATTATCCAATAAAGCACCTTGAGCTCCTTCAAAAAGGATGTGCTTCCCCATCCGATCACTTTCATCTAAAAGGCGCCACGTACAATCCATAAAGGGCAAAATTTTATCTGCAACTTGCATCAATTCATCATAAAGCGCTTGAGAATCAATCTCTGCAACACCCATCCCACGACGCAAAGCATTATGATGCCTCAAAAGCCGCTCAATCTTAGCCATAAGCGTATCTTTTTCTGCTAAATCCATCACTCGGATAGCACGACGTCCCACCTTATCTTCATAAGCAGGCCCAATACCACGCTTTGTTGTTCCAATCTTTAAACCCGATAAACCACTTTCTCGAATTGCATCAAGATCACGATGCAAAGAAAGAATTAAGGGAGCATTTTCAGCAATTCGTAAAATTTCTGGTGTAATTTTTACACCCTGATCACATAGTCTTTTTAATTCTGCCACAAAATGATGAGGATCAACAACAACTCCATTACCAATAATGGATAACTTTCCACGAACTAAACCAGACGGTAAAAGCGATAATTTATAACTAATGCCATTAATAACCAATGTGTGCCCTGCATTATGACCACCCTGATATCTTACCACGATATCTGCCCGTTCAGACAACCAATCTACAATTTTACCTTTGCCTTCATCACCCCATTGTGTACCGACAACAACTACATTGGCCATAACTTTCTCCGTCGTGTTTGGTCAAAAAAACCAGCATTCAAAAACAAATACTTCTTTATAACGAAACCTCAGAGCAAGTGCGACTCTTCATTTCAGATTTTTTTCAATCTTCAAGTAATTAAATTTGCAAATTGATGATAATAAAGATAAGAGAATACCAAGATATGTTGGATATATCATTTTTGCTATAAAAAGTAAAAAAAATTAGAGATCTTAATCTGTGCTTTCCCCACAACATGAAAAAATATTCATTTCCCCTCTTAATCTTTTACAATTCATGTAAATTATTTAAAAGTCACTTGCCTAATACAAGAATACGAAAGATCTTCATAATCTCTCGTATCCTTTTTCTATTAAAAAACGCGTTGTGAAAATCACCAGTTATTATTTAAAGCTGTGCCTTTTCAATTTGGAACGCCCATTCAAGCCATTGAGTTAAAATTTCAAGATCGGAAGCCTCAATTGTTATACCTGCCCAAATTCTAAGCCCAGGAGGAGCGTCACGATACGACCCAATATCATAAGCAACACCTTCCTCATCAAGACGATTCACGACCGCTTTTATAAAAGATACTCGCTTTTCAGTATCTAAAGCCGTAATCACTGGATCAACAATATCTAAACAAATAGATGTGTTAGAACGCACTTCAGGATCTTTTGCCAAATATTCCAACCATGGTGTTTTACGAACAAAAGCATCAAGTACAGAAAAGTTTTTCTCAACCCGTGCTCTTAATGCCGCAGCACCTCCTAGGGACTTTGCCCACTTCAATCCATCAAGAAAATCCTCAACACAAAGCATAGAAGGCGTATTGATTATCTTTCCTTTAAAAATATCTTCGTTTAACTTTCCATTTTTCGTCATATGGAAAAGTTGAGGCATAGGCCAAGCTGGAACGTGATTTCTAAGTCGTTCAACAGCACGAGGACTTAAAATTATCATACCATGTGCAGCTTCACCACCTAAAACTTTTTGCCAAGAAAAAGTAACAACATCTAATTTTGAAAAATCAAGATATTGCCCAAAAGCTGCAGATGTGGCATCACAAATTGTTAATCCAGCTCGTTTCTCTGGAATAAAATTTGCATTAGGAATACGCACACCAGAAGTTGTTCCATTCCATGGAAAAACAACATCACGATCAAAGTCAAGTTGTGTTAAATCTGGTAACTCACCGTAAGGCGCCTCAAAACGACGTACATCTGGAAGCTTTAGTTGCTCAACAACATCTGCGCTCCACCCAAAACCAAAGCTTTCCCATGCTACCATATCTACGCCGCGCTCACCCAATAAGGACCATAGAGATGATTCAACAGCACCAGTATCTGAACCAGGAATAATTCCTATACGATAATCAGAAGGAACTTCAAGAACATCACGAGTCAAATCAATAATTTCAGCAAGTTTTAATTCTGCTTCTTTCGATCGATGCGATCGCCCGACTAATGCATTTTTAAGCACTTCAAAAGTCCAGCCAGGTCTTTTGCTACAAGGACCTGAAGAAAAATTAGGATTATTTGGACGACAACTTGGTTTTTGTAACATCATCATTATTTCTCCCCTTTATAGATGGCCTGTCTTTCTTTAAAGAAAAACGAATATTATAAAGACTAGAGCCAATAGTCCCCTTAGACAAAAATCAAAAATGCCTTCTTTTTATTTCGCAAGCCTAAAACACATGGAAAACTTGTAAAAAACATCCCTCTTTATCATGTTTCTTGTATTGATTCTTTAAAAAGATTTCCTCGCATCACCACTACGATAAAATAACATTCTGATAACAATACCCTAACGCATCACAACATACCTAGCAAGTTTATTTTATGAAAATAGTAGTTATAATTGTCCAGAATATGCAGATAAACTTATAAAAAATTAATTATTTTTCTTTTGATGACTGGACAGAGGAAATTTTAATGTTATAACCGCACACGCGTTATGTTTTTTATGAAGCATGCCCAGATAGCTCAGTAGGTAGAGCAGCGGACTGAAAATCCGCGTGTCCGTGGTTCGAATCCGCGTCTGGGCACCATTTTGTGTCTTTAACATATTGAAATATATAGTTTTTTTCTTTAAACGACCATTTTTAGACCACCTTTTAGTCCACCTATTACAGTTTATACAATTTTATCTAATTTGTTGTTATTTGCTCCATATTTTTCTCTGGAGTAAAGGCTAAGATCTCTTTCTTTCTCCACCTCACTGCTCTCCCTAGCTTATATGGCTTTGGAAATACACCTTGAAGAACCCAATTGCGAATCGTTGTTGTCGATACACTAAAAAGCTGTGCACATTCACGGGTTGTTACATATCTATCGCCATCATCAAATATCATCTCATGACCTTTCTATTTTTTATGTTACATAAATGGGTGGGGGTGCTGGGAGGAGAGA
>NZ_HE997453.1:277974-285675 GCF_000312525.1 Bartonella florencae
GGCGGAAAGATCAAAGACGAAGCTTTGATAATTTTGTCGTTCTATTTCCTTTTCTCGTAATGCGATCAGGCGCTCTAAGCGGTCCATATCGACATCATTTTCTAAAGCTCTTGTTAAAATGCGATCCATAGCTGTTTGTTTGACTTCGCAAGTGTTTGTTTTTTCCACTAATTCCGTTTGTGTGGTAGTTCGTTCATTCATATTGATTTCCTCCATTTAAAGCGCAACTCCCCCGTGGCGCGAATCACGCATGTGTTGAAAGTTGGTTGTTTTGGCTAGAAGCCTTCCTTTAAAAGCTATGTGATATTGTTCCCCTCCCCGCCTGTAAAACGAGGAGGTGAATCAATTTTTACTCAAGCTGCTTTAACGACAGATCTTGCTAAGACCTGTTTTGCTTCTTCAATTAAGGTTTTATATTTCCTGTTCTCTTCATCTACTCTGAATGCATCGATAAGACGCATATGAATAGGACCTAAAAGATACAAAACTTTTTCACCAGCATTCATACCCTCCCAATAACTTGGCAAATCAAAGCGTGTATCATTATCATAATCAACCGCTTGGCTTCTTAGTTTCTTTTCACATTCAATAAAGTAACGACGTGCTTGGCGTCCTTTCTTATTGCGTTCAACCATTGAGAGCTCTTTCGCCATATCTAGGGTGAGGTGATATTCTACTGCTATAGCGTTGTTCGCTTCCATTTTTTTGTGGAAGCGAATAAAATCCTGTCCTTCAAGAAAAGAATAAGCAGAAATACGTTTTTTTATCCAAGTAGAAAAATCTTGTTTGCTTTCCAAAAATGCATGCAAATCACGTGCATTAACAGTTTGAACAGTTTGCTGATCAATAACTTGTTCTGATATTTTAATGAGAGTGTTCATTGTGAACTCCTATGCAGTTAGATGTTTTTCATTGACATCCAATAAAGGATGCCGGGTGCTGAAAAACACGGTGCATAGTCCGTCGTTACGCTTTCCCCATAAAGAGTATTGTATAGCGCAACTACACCCGACAATGCCATTATATGCTTGTAACATACAACGAGTCAAAGCCTTTAATGTGCGGAAAATAAACTGTTTCGGCAATTCATCCGCTATGCATTTAAGGTGTTTTTCAAGCACCTTGTTTGAGCATATATATACTGATAGTATATTGTCAATTAAAAAATTAAAAAATTGGTGCAGATAAACTATATTGATTTTATCAGTCAGTTCGTATTTCTTTTTCATTATTGCATTCCTTAATTAATGCATGCTTTGTCTTTTAAGTTCTTGAGACAGCACACCAATTCCTTTTGTGGTAATTTTTGCAGCCGGTACGACTTTTTCTATTCCACTAGAGGTTTGAAGCGTGATGGTTGGACAATCCATCAGTTGCTTTTGAATTTTGTCTTGATAAGGAAGTAAATTTCCACCTATTGCTCGTCTGTAAATCCACCCTTTTTGCTGTAAGAATTGAATGAATTGTTTTGGTTGTATTTCGAGGATTTTAGCAGCTTCAGTAAGACCAAAGAGCCCATCGTGGCGCTGTAAACTTTCAAGTGCCATGGCTTTTGGTGTTAAATCTTCAATAATGCTGTCTTTTTGATCTATCTGCCCTTGTAGATAATTTAAAAAGCCAATCATAGCTTTTGGACTTGAATAGTCGATTTGTAGTGTTACTGCTTGCTTTTCCAATTCTTGCCAGCGGTCTATAATCCTAGCACGTAATGTCATGTTGTAACCTGAAACTAAAATAAGGCATTCACGTTTGGGGAGATGGTAGCAGTTTTGAGGCTTGCCTTGTTTATCTAAATAGGTGGCTCCAAATTTGGATTGACCCCCTTCAGGGTATAACTCCCCTAACATATGCCTAATATCACGCATGATATGAGCATGTTGTTTACCACATAGTTCAGCAATTTCACGACTGGACATAGTTTTAACTGTTTGATTATTAAAATTGCTTTCTGTTGCTGCCATAACATTATGCATGATGGACTCCTTTCAAGAACTTCGTATTTTTTTCATATGTTCTGATAAAGTTTTGCATCATCACTTCCTTCATTAACAAAAACACAAGGTTTGATATAATATTCTGCCATAATTTCTATGGCGTTCTGCTTGAGCAACTTTCCTTGCTGCGTGAATTTTGAAGTAATGATTATCGGTTTTATCTGTTTCTATTTCAGATTTTGGACAAATCTTCTGTCTGTTCCATTCTTGTTTTGTAAAAACAAAATCCACGCCTTCTTTTAGATCAAGCTTTGCAACACGATCATTAAACCAAGTGGAAAAATCTTGTTTTAAATTTAAGTACCTATGCATGACATGGGCATTGACCATTTGGACATAACCGATTTTGTCGTCTACCTCGTTTTCAGGTGTGAGATATCCTTCACTATGAATATGAGTATCATGTGTGTTCATAAGTTTACTCTAATCAATTATTGATAGATTAAAGGGGGCGCTTTAAAACGCGCCCTTAAGAAATTTAAAGCACATCACTAAGACGCAAACGGTGCTGTTGTTCATAAGTACCGTAAAACTCATCATTATATTTTTCTTTTGCTAAATCAGATAAAAGGTCATGATAAGCAACACTTTCACGTACAAAGTCATGAACTTCACTCTCCTCATGGAGACGTTCGATATTTTCTTCTACATATGCTTCTGCAATTTCTTCAGAGATATCTTCACAACTGTTCTCAGAAGGATTTATACGAAAGATCTGGATGGCATCATCTACTTCATCAATAATGCTTAGAATTTGGCTTGCATCAAGCGGTCCAGACTCTGCAATGTTTTGATCATCATCGTAGGCAACTAATAAAATTTCATTGGAATTAATAAGAATTGGCTTTTCCATAATTTCCCCTCCCTAACGCCTCTTGGCAATTGTTTGTGTGTGGTTTATGGAATATATTAGTACATTATGTGCTAATTATAGTCAAGTACATAATGTACTATTTTTTAGAAAAATGAAAAAAATGACGAATCATCGCCTAATTTAAGAATCAATAAGCATGCAGTTTTTTGATAAGAATCAATAATCCGCTATGACCTATAATGATATCTAGTTGATAACTTAAACAGAGAGCTGTATTGAACTTACATGTCAAGGATAGTGCGTCGTACGCGACCTATTATAGAGATAGTGCCTTCAAGTTTTGGAGCTTTTATTGTTTTATCATATGAAGCAGGCTGAAAAGGAGGATTATCGTTAGGTCTGTATCGTTTGTATGTTGCTTGCCCAGTTTCATCTGCAATTACATAGCAGGCATTAGGTACAAGTTTCTTGTCTCGCATATTTACAAATATTATAGAATCCGGAGGGCTAATTTTATTCATAGATGCACCATCCACACGTAAAGCAATCCATTCACCAGCAGGAAGATTAACAGCTTCTGTCATAGGATAATCTGAAAAATCCATTATTCCATCTTGCTCACTTAATTCCCCAGCACTAATCCATGAAATAAGAGGAATGCTTATGTTAATGCTAGGGTTTTCTTGAGGGGATTCGCCATATAAAATCCATCCTGGATCGACATTAAATACTTGTCCATAGAGCTCTGCTTTTTGGCGCGAAACAGGACGATTTCCATTTTCGTGACTAATGAGAGTATTTTTATTAAGAGCTGGTATAGCGCGTGCCGCCTCGCTTGGTGTTGCATACCCAGCATTTTTGCGTGCTATTTTAAGCCTATCTTTTGGTAAATAAGTCATTCGTACATTATCCACTATTTTTTTCATTCATTGTGTACGATTTTATCTTGATTTAAAATTGTACGTAATGTACTATTTATTTCATGGTTAATAATCTTTATGTCAAAAATTTGATTGAATCTTGGGAATCTATACGCCAATTTGCAGAAGAAATTGGATGTAGCTATGAAGCTGCGCGTAAAATGCGCGACCGCAATAGTATTTCCCCAAAATACTGGAACACAATTATCCAAGTGTCTAAATCTAAAGATCTATCTTGGGTTACACTCGATTGGTTTCTCCATAATTATGGGAATAAATACCATCGGGGTATTCATCCAATGACAAAATCTAAAAAAGATATGCGCTATCTAATGGAGAAGTTTAATGCATCCAATCCTATAGATAATAAAGAGCACCAGCAGCAGCATACACGCTCTTAAAGAAGAAAGATCATGAGAAACGGGATATTGAAGAAAGTCTACACACGGATTTGTAGATTAATAGGTTGTAATATGAAAATCGAGAATGGAGATAGATTGGTGGAAGAATTTAGACGGATACCGGATCGTGATTGTAGTAGAGAAGAACTTGTAAAACGATATGCGATTCATACAAAAATTCTTAAAAAACGAGAAGAATGGCATAAGTCAAAATTTGATAGTTGGGTGAGATGGCATGAAGCAACTCTTGCAGAGCGAGACAAATCAATTGAGGAGCAACAAGCGGCACTTGAAAACCTATCCTCTTTGATTAAACAAAAAAATAAAATGCTATACAAACAAAGGTTAAAATTGGCTTCACAGATGGAGCTGATTAGTAAATTAAATTATCAAATTTATACGTTGATCAAAGAAAAGCTCAAACCAATAGATTTTCTTGTTTCAGGGGAACATACTTCAGTAGAGAATTGCGACATTAAGATTGAGACTGAAGAATTTTGGGATCATATTTTTTAAACGTAAACTTGTCGCGTGGATATGACGCCCAAAAACGAGCAGTGATTAATTCATCTGGATTGTCGGGTGAAGTGTGTTCAAGAGTACAATTTGCAATATTTCGGACATTGAAGTCAGAGCAGCTTAATAGAAAGTGAAAAAAGTGCGTTTACTAGCAGGCATAATGAAAAAATTTAAAGCAAACTCTACGGTGGAGTTCGATTTGATCTCTTTAGGATCTAAAGAAATGTATTTGGGAGCTGTTCTCTTAATGACGACGCACTCGTCCACTATATCAGACCTATACTGGGTAAACAAACAAACATTTTCAATAAATTCAAAGGGGCTGCTTTCTGACATTTGTATATTTCTTATTAAAATATCTTTCTTTGTTAGATTTGTAACCTGCAATATCATCGCTATATATGAGATACCATTTACTTGTCCTAATAGGTCAAAACCCGCTTTGAGATCTAAGGGTGGTCTTGAAGCACATAATAAAATTTCAACATGTTGTTTTGACCATTCAGCAAGATCTTTTGTCGATTTCGCTTGCTCTTTAAGGGCTGTCGTCTGTTCTTGGCTTTCTGCAAATTGCTTGCTTACCCATTCTCTATCTTCTTCTCGTTCTTTTGCAGCTTTTTCTAAATCATCTTTGCGGATTTTGGCTGCTTCTTTACGGTCTTTATTTCTTAAAATAAGCGCTACAGAAAGCGACACAGCAAATGAAACAAAACCTGTAAGAAATATCTTTATCCATTCTTGCATCTTTCCCCTCCCCACTTTTTTAGAATCGCTGGGAGGTTACTTTTTCACAAACATTTTTGCAAGACAAGCAATCACAACGCGCTCTGTCATAATGCACGCATAAACACACAACAACCTTAAGGGGGGATTATGATCACCAACACACAAACCATTCTCTGTCTTGATCTAGGTAGCAAGACTGGCTGGGCTATATGCGGTGCTGATGTTCACATCATCAGTGGTGTCATGAATTTTCACCCCCAATATTTTGAAGTCGGTGAAATGTATTATTTACGCTTTAAGAGATGTCTATCAGAAATAAAGAAGACCGTAAGCAGCATTGACGCGGTGTATTTTGAAGAAGTACGCCGGCATGTGGGTACTGATGCAGCGCATATTTACGGTGAATTGTTATCAATCTTAACGGCATGGTGTGAACATCATAAAATACCGTATGAAGGCATTACTGTTGGCACAATTAAGAAAGCAACGACAGGAAAAGGAAACGCCTCAAAAGTAAAAATGATACAGGCAATGCATGCAAAAGGGCATGCGCCTGAAGATGACAACGAAGCAGATGCTTTGGCAATTTTATATTTAAAGAAAGAAGGGGGTACACATGTCTAATGGTATGCCATGGATAAGATTCCATTTGTATGACTGGATAAGTGGTACAGATGGAATGACATTGGAGCAAAGGGGGGCTTATATGACGCTTCTCGTTCGCATGTACGATAAAAAAGCACCAATTAAAACAGACTTTGGAACGCTTGCACGCGCTTGTAATTGTTCGCAGAAAAAATTTGCAGCGATTGTCGAATATCTCATAAGGAATGATAAACTTATTGATATAGATGGTGGATTGTGGAATACGCGTGTTGAAGAAGAGCTAAAAGATTTTTCGGATAAAAAAGATCACATATCACAAGTTCGTAGTGAAGCTGGTAAAAAAGGTGCGCAAGCAAAAAACACGATAAAACAACATGTTAATAATTTTGCTGAAGCAAATGACAAGCAAAACGTTTTTTTTGCTGAAGCAAACGCTAAGCAAAATCAAGCTATAAAGAACCAGAATAAGAATATATATAAAAAAACTAATACTATCGTATTAGCAAAAAAAGAAATTGGTTCTGAAAATTTAGAAACAACCGATTTGGTTGACGAACCAATCGAGGGTGATACCCTCCAAAGCCAATCAGAACAAATCGAAACGGGTGTAGAAAGCCAACCTCCCATTCACGAGCAAGAAAACATTTCCCAAACAGCAAAACAAGCGAAAGCTAATCGGGGGTGTAGGTTGCCTGCGGATTTTGAACCCGATTACGATTTTGCACACACAGAGGGCTTGCCACCAGAGCGGATCAAAGTCGAAATCGCAAAGTTTCGGGACTACTGGCGTTCAAAAGCCGGTGCAAATGCAACCAAAATCGATTGGCAAGCAACATGGCGTAACTGGGTGAGAAATTCAAAAAATTACGAAATCAATCAACAAGGTGGAAACTATGGAAAAACAAGCACTAAACAAACAGAACAGCAGCGTGGCTGGAGTTATCGAGTTGCACAGCACATGTCCAATATCAAAAATTCAGATAGTGTGTACAAATTTTTATTCGAGGATGACAACAGAACTACCGTTCCTTTGGAAAACGGGGCAAAAGCCATTGAGTGCAGAAGCGGAGAGAGTTACAGCATTGGTTACTGATGCGTTGCAACAGCTTGAAAGAAAAGCGACGGAAGAGGAAATCCAAACAGCGTATCTTGTCCTTTCAAATGGTCTCAAAAGCCCCATTGGATCAGATGAAAAAGCGACAGCGCTTGCGTATGCTTACACTCTTGAAGGCATAAGCAGCTGGGTATTGCAAACAGCAACAAAGAACGCTTTGAAAGGCAAAGCAGAGGGTTTAAATGCAACTTTTATGCCGTCAACAGCAGATTTTTATCGTTACTGCGAAAAGCTTGAAAGTGATTTTCGTTTTCAAGCCAATCGTGTTTTGAAGGTTATTCAAAAGCCAGAAATCGAGGGCAAAAATCAAGAGGCGACGATAACATCAGAACGCATTGAAAAGCGTCCAAAAGAGCTTGAAGAAGTTTTAAAGGGCATTGAGTGAAAAACAGCAAAGTAGTGAAAAGTGCTGATGGTTTTGAGATTGGATATGCTTTTAAATCTACAAAAAGGTACCTTACAAAGCGATTTAAAGATTTTATGATGAAAGTAACATCTGTAATATAAAACGCTCTGTACAGTCAAATTTGAGTCAAATAACCCTATTGGCAAATTTAAGGATTAAGACATGCAAATTTTACAACATCTGTTCTTAACACAACGTAAA
>NZ_HE997453.1:286223-287815 GCF_000312525.1 Bartonella florencae
AAGGCACAAGTAAAAGCGTGGGTTTACGGTGGTGGTATTCCGAAAAGCATTCTCAATTACGAACCTCTTATAGACGAGATCAATAAAGAGATCAAAAAATTATCGAAAACCGCAGGAAATAAATATGTTTACAGATAAGCAGCTAAGAGCCTTGTTTGGCATTATAACTTTTATATTTATATGTTTTTTAGGAATTAAAAAAAATCTTTACTTTATTCAGAGTATTTTGACATTCGCATCTGTTTCTTTGGTAATAGTCACAACGGTTTTTGCAATTTTATGCAATTCCAATATTCCTTCTGAGTTGCAAAACAATCCAAAATACAAATGCGGAAATACAACAGGTTGGGTGAAACTAACACGTGATTTACAACAATATATGCACCGACTTTTAAAGCTAATAAGTGTAGCGTTTGTCGTTTTAATTTTCCCAAGTAGTTATAGAGAAACGGTTTCTTTGCCTGTCATTTCTAAGTACGTGGAGTACAAGCTTTCTTTTTCATTAGATACTGTACTTTGGTACTCAGATATTGCTCTTTGGTATTCTTTTTTAGTCTGTGTATTGTTTCTTATGTTACATACACGCAGTTTAATAAACATATCTATTTACACACTACAGTGCTCCATTAAAAAACCATAGTAAATTTTCCGATTTTATAAAACTGTTCAGATTAAATGACGTTGTCTCTTCTCAACGTTTATAGATGAAATCAACAAGGAGATAAAAAACTATCGAAAGCAGTTTAATACTCTTTGTAGCAGGAAAGAGGTCAACGCATTGAACGAAGCATGGCGTCACGTAAAATGGCGTTAATCCGCGTTTGATATCCTTTCCCTTGACTTTTAAGCCACGCTAGAACGTCTGAATCCACACGTACTGTTGTGACAGTTTTGGTTGGTTTGTAGAATGGATTGCGAACGGCGTTTTTCCAGAACGCATCATCTAGTGTTGGAATATCACTATGATCAATTGCACTGTCCGGCATTGCAGCTAGTTTATCAACTTCAACTCTCTGTTTATCTGTCAAAGGTGATAAGTTACCTACATCAATTTCATAACGAACTTTCTTCTTCATAATGTTTCCTTTCTTTCCAGTTGGCTCGCCGCGCTGAAATAATACGGATTACTTCTATACCATCTTTATCATCATGGACAGTATGCGCTACGAGCAGCAGTAAAAAGCCATCCACAAGACCCAAAGTTTGCCAACGATATTCTCCGTTTTCAATACGGTCTTGTTTAACCATGGCGAACGGGTCTGCAAAAACACGAGCAGCAATTTCAAAACTGACACGGTGCTTTCTAAGATTACTTCTTGCTTTAGTTTCATCCCATTCAAATCTTATTTTCATATCTTATGTTAATACATTTATGTATGTATATCAAGGGTTTTAAATGAACACTGAACTATTTATGTTTTTTTGCATAATAAATATAATGTAATACTTTAAAAAACTGTTATTAATAAACTGAAATAATTGAATAAATATGCAAAATATGTTAAGATTTTTTATGTATAAATTGCTAATCTAATGGGGATACAAAAATGCTAAATAAAGTGATGTTAATCGGGCGCCTTGGTGCTGATCCC
>NZ_HE997454.1:0-2188 GCF_000312525.1 Bartonella florencae
GATATATGAGTGAAAACGTATTTTACTACAGATATTTTTTCATCTGCAACGCGATAGCTTTAATGACAGGAACAGATACACTGTTTCCAAATTGGCGATAAGCTTGTGCGTCAGATACAGGGATCTGATAGCTTTCAGGGAACCCTTGCAAGCGGGCTGCCTCTCTTGGAGTTAACTTTCTGGGATTTTTATTATTCTGCATTATGAGTATTTCACTTCCGTCTTTGTAATAACGGGCAGAAAGTGTATTTGTATATGGTGATTCCATATTGAAAAGGCTATAACCAAACCCCTTACCATTTAGTTTATTCTGAGCTTTTCTTCGTTGGTGTCCATGCCAAAGAGTGTTACTAATTGTATATTTTTCATCAACATCGCTCTCTAAAATATCCCCCACTCTTGTTTTAATATTCATGGGAGATGGAAATTTAAAATCTGTAGAATGATCTAAAAAGCCAACTATATATATGCGTTCACGATTTTGAGGAACCCCAAAATCTCGTGCTCTTAAGATATCATAAAAAACTTTATAGCCACTTGATTGTAAATGCTCTATGATACTAGCAAGAGTGCGTCCCTTATCATGCCCCTTTAATTGTTTAACATTTTCTAATAAAAATGCTCGAGGCTTTCTGTAAAATAAAATTCTGTTGATATCAAAAAATAAAGTCCCACGTGCATCTGCAAACCCTTTCTTCAAACCTGCTTGCGAAAAAGGTTGGCAAGGAAAGCCTGCTAATAAAATATCGTGTTCTGGTATTTCTTCTTCATGGATCCGAGTAATATCTCCATGAACGTAGTCATTATTAAAATTAAGCCTGTAAGTTTGGATAGAGTATTTATCAATTTCTGATGTAAAAACACACTGAGCGTTATTCAAACCAAATGCCGATTCGAAGCCTAAACGAATTCCACCAATACCAGCAAATAAGTCAATTATCTTAAACATCTTACTGATTTTTCCAATAATTAAAGATTTCAGGCAATTCTTCCAAAAAATATGTTTCAAAATCTATGACACTATGATTGCATAACACTTTTTCCTGATTTTTAACTGTGTCGAGTACGACGAGAACGATATTATGCTTGTTCATTTGTTCAATTTTATTTAGAGATATATCATTATCAACCGTCAATAAATGAATATTAGGAGCTTGGGATCTTGATAGTTCTTCGATAACTTCTTGCCAACGTTCACGCAAAGTAGTTTTCATTGTGCCAATAACAGTCTTACCACGTCTTTTCTCAAAACTCTCCACACTCGGTAGAACTGAATCAACCATTTTACCTAAACCTGCTTTTTGAAATAAGTCTTTTGCAATTTTTCTTTGAGCATCAAAGCGGTAGCCAAAACGATTATATAAAAAATAAATGATATCTTCAAATGTTTTTCCCGCTCTTGAACGACGTGATTGTGTATTGCTAAGACACAATGCATAAATATACGGAATGATTTTTTCTGCATATTGGCCAAAACAACTTATTAGCTGCTCATTAAATTTTTGATAATCGCAAATGTTAAGTTGAAATAATTTTAAACTTAATTCAGAAATAACCCTTTTAGGCATTTCAAACTGTTGACTAATTTCCATCAAGATAGCAGAATTAAAAGCAGATTCTTGTTTTAACAATGCGGAGTACGATAATTCTCTCATATAAAAAATTGTTTTAGAGATTGCATTTTTTTCGAGAAACTCATTGATAATTTGTTCGTTTTCCTGTGCTACTTGATATACAATATCATGGGTAGGTGAAATCAGCTCACTTCTTTTTTTTTTGAGAAAGTTTCCAAAGCTTCTTTTTTCTTCCTTATCAAGCCCACAGAAATCTTCTAAGCTTATGTATCTTATCTCAGTCATTACATTAAATCCCACAATTAGAAATTGCATAACTGATTAGCAGATTCTAAATTTTAACCAATAATATTTTTTATCAGCTACCTCGTAAAATTTCATTCTTTAGAGTGGATTAGGATTAAACCTCCAATCCTTTTTAGTTTGAAGCTTTTAGAAAAAAACATTATGTAATTTGGCTCATTCTATCTCAACACTAATTTAAGCCTTTAAAACACTACTTTTCTCTCCTGCTTTTTTATGGAAAGAAATTTATTTTTAGATTTTCATTCAGCCTCACCTTGTGTGGGGCTTTTTTAATGGAGAACTTTATGCGGAAAATATCATCAGAAGGA
>NZ_HE997454.1:3613-5274 GCF_000312525.1 Bartonella florencae
AAGACGATACAGAGCTTACAGAAACCGAAAAAGCCATGCTTCAAGAAATGATTATTGCCTACCAAAGTGTGAAGATGATGTCGCGTCTGATGAAGTGGATTGTATTTTTTCTTTTTTTGCTGATCCTTGATTTTGCCCGCCTCATGGACGCGCTAGATAATGTCTTTGCACATATGAAACAGTGGTTTTCAAAACATTAACAATTTAATCCCCTTAGGTCGCTCCTGTTATAAATGCAGCCCACTGTTCCATGAGAGCATGTCGTTGTTCTAAAAAATCCGTTCGCATATAAGCTTTTGTCACTGAACTCCCAACTGAATGGGCAAGAACAGTTTCAGCAATCTCAAATGGTGTTGACGTTGTTTCTGCTATCCAGTCACGAAGACTAGATCTGAAACCATGGGGTCTATAATCAAAACCTTTGTCTTTCATGAATTTAGAAAGTGTTACATCAGATATAGGCTTTCCAGAACTCCCAGCAAATAAAAAACCATTCTTTTCAAAAGGGAGAGATTTTTCAATCACGTTCAAAGCTTCATGACTTAATGGCACGCGAAAATCTGAAACTTTTCCCACAATACCTTTCATATTTTCTTTTGGTATTGTCCATATATTTTTATCTATTTGTTCAAGACGCAAATATCGCAATGGATGTGATCGCACCCCTGTCAAAATCAGAAGCTTCAGTGCTAAATTTGAAAGAATCTTATCATCTAAATTCTGATAAAAAGCCGGTACTTCTTGCCATGGCATAGCAGGAATATTTGTTGATGTAGCACGGGGTTTTCCTAAAAGGGCGCGTGCTTTCATACAAGCTTGTAGATCAACGTCCAAACCAAGAGCCGCAGCATATTTCAAACAAATGTTAATACGATTAAGTGCTTTTCGTGCTGTGTCTGCTTTTTCATGCCAAAGAGGAGCAAGAACATTGCGAATGATATTAGCCGTTAATTTTTCTATAGAGAGGCTGCCTATGTGTGGAATAACATGCAATTCCAGCGGAGAAAACCAGCGCCCATTTTTGCCTTCATTTTTTAACTCTGCTTTTTTACTTTCAAAAGCCGCTGTTGCAATCTCACTGAATATGTTGCTTTGCTGTTTTAAGACAGTTTGTTCTCGATAGACAATAGGGTCATTGCCTTCTCTGAGAATAGTACTATAATGCTTGGCAAGTTCGCGCGCTTCTTTCAGAGAAAGTTGTGCGACTGGACCGAGCCCCATTTCACGGCGTTTGTTGTGGTATGTATAACGAAAGAACCAAGAGCGCGTATTGTCTTTTCGAACATTCAACCATAGCCCTGCTCCATCACAATATTTACCTTGAGAAGCAGACTTGACAAGTAATGCTGATAATCTATGAATCGCCCTCACTTAATTTCCCTTCTCGTCCACCTTTTCACACATTGCTCGTCCACCTTTTTGGGTCCACCTTTTAGACCACCTTAAATTTTTGATTTGAGATTTTTTCTTTAATTCTTAATTTTTTTATTGGAACATAAAAAATTATAGACATCAATATGCTCTTGCACATATTTATACGACTTGATTCTTGTTGCTAAAGCCCTGTCTGCCGCGTCTGGGCACCATACTCTTTTTTATTGCTAATAATTTATTGTTTTTACTAATATTTTTTTAAGTGAGGGATCCTAAAATAAAAGTGA
>NZ_HE997454.1:7296-49549 GCF_000312525.1 Bartonella florencae
CAACCCGTCGTGATAGGAACATTATATACCGAGCGCGCGTTTTCATTTTTGCTATAAACGTAACTTCTTTGCAAATTAGCCGGCTTAATTTTGAGCTGGCAAAATTAGCTACTCCAATCTTTAGGACATGATTGTTTAGATTATAGCATTGTTTAAAGATTATAGCTGTTTCTAAAAATTTAGAAAAATTTCATGTATTTCGGTGTTACAGTGGTTTTGAATTGCTTATCTTTTCTAAGTAAGTGCCTTTATAGAGGTAACTGAAACCATTCAATCCAAATTTGTTTTCATTACTTTAAACTGTAACTTTTAAAACATTTTTTAAAAACTTCTTGTATTATATCATTGCAAAGAGTTTTTGATTTCATAGCTGTTGTGATGACATTGTCTGTATAATACCATTAAAGGTTTTGCGCAATTTAGAGGAAAACTATGTAATTCCTATTTTCTACAAACGCGTGTTTTTTGATATAATTTGCGTTGTAACAGTTTCAAACGATTATATCTATGACACTCTAAAATTATGATAGCTGATAGCTCTTCGTATTTTATTTAAATGTTTAATATATCATAATATTTGCATCATAATTCGCTTTTCTATGCTTTGTTGATACAGGGCAATTTTTTATAAAAAATGATCAATTGAATTACGTATAAAAGTGTGGATTCTAAAAGAGATTCAAACAATATAAATGCATTCAACATATTGAATTTATTATATTTATGCATAACATTCCTACTCGGTGAGTGGATAATTTTATCATCCCGAAAAATTAAAATCACTCTGTACAAGATATAATATGAAGTAAACAAGCTCATTGATAAAATTAAGTATAAGACAACCATAAGCAAATCTATATGTTCGTCAACAAATCACTTTTAATCTGTGTCTATGAATAAAATAGCTTTTAGTTATCTTAAAAAGGACTGTTCTCTAAAGTATATCGATTGTGTGTGGTAGAATGGATTTTAGAAAAATTTTTTCAAGATTAACATCAAATATATCCTTCTGATATTTTTTGAAAAGGCTTTTGTTTTTCGCGATTCAAGACACAAAATGCTATTGCTAAAGCACCCAAAATAGACCATACTGGTAAATGACTGAGAGTGATAAGAACTGAAGAAAAAAAGGCTGGTATAGTATTACTAATAGACTGGTTAATTTCATAGATATCTGTTTGTAGAAAATTTGCTAATAGTTTATTTAAGGTGGTTATCGTCCAATGCGATGTGCTCATAGAGTGTACGCTATCAATGGCAAATGTTATAATTGTTAATGTAACGAAAATGAAAGCCATTAATTTGAATAAAGGACGAAGCATATTTTTTCCTATAATTTTAACAGAACAATCGCATAATGCACAAAAAAACAAGAAGTTGCGTTACAAAAAGTGGATTTGTAATTTTTGTTAAAAAAAATGTTAAAGATATCATCAGCTTTTTGTGTAAAGATTAAAACCAATATCTATGGGCGAGTAAGAAATAGTGCTTAATGATGCGAATAATGAATTGAAGCGTAGTCTTCAAAATCGCCATATTCAAATGATTGCTTTGGGTGGCGTTATAGGGACAGGACTTTTTTATGGATCAACAGAAGCAATTCAATTGGCTGGTCCTTCTGTTATTTTAGCATATCTTTTTGGGGGAATTGTCATTTATTTTATTATGCGAATGCTTGGTGAAATGTCTGCAGAAGAACCATTTTCAGGGGCTTTTAGTTTTTTTGCTTATAAATATTGGGGAAAGTTCGCTGGCTTCATAACAGGTTGGAATTATTGGTTTTTATATATTCTTGTAAACATGACTGAACTTACAGTGATTGGATTTTACCTTGATCATTGGATTTTGCTTGATCATTGGAAGTCATCCTTCATTGTACTTTTGGTTATTACATTAGTTAACTTATCTAATGTTCGTTTTTATGGAGAATTTGAATTTGGTTGTGCTTTAATCAAAGTTGCTGCTGTTATTGGTATGATTATTTTTGGGATTTTTCTCATTGTCACTGGAATAGGGGAAAATCAAGCAAGTGTTCATTATCTTTGGGATCACGGCGGTTTTTTTCCTTACGGAGCAATAGGGGTTATTTTGGCAACTTCTGTAGTCATGTTTTCTTTTGGTGGAACTGAACTTATTGGTATTGCTGCTGGAGAAGCATCTAATCCACAAAAAACAATTCCAGCCGCTATTCGTCAAGTTATGTGGAGAATTATAATTTTTTATATTGGTTCTATCAGCGTTCTTATGATAATCAGTCCATGGAATTTAATTGGGAAAAATGGTAGTCCTTTTGTTACAATTTTTGAAACTGTAGGAATTCCCGCTGCGGGTCATATTTTGAATTTTGTGGTTATTATGGCGGCTATTTCTGTTTACAATAGTGGCATTTATTCTAATGGACGTATGCTTTATAGTTTGGCTATACAAAAAAAATGCACCACATATTTTCAGTAAACTGAGTACTGCTCGTGTTCCTTATATTGCTATCCTTTTTTCATCGTTCTGTACGGCAATAATTGTTGTTATTAATGCTCTTGTCCCCGATAATAGTTTTATGCGGATTATGGCTCTTGCAACGGCAGCGGCGCTTATTACTTGGGCTATTATTATTATTGTTCATTTGAAATTTCGAAAGGCACATAAAAATAGGAAAGAAAACTTTATTTATGCGTTTGCTTTATACCCTTATGCTAACTATTTTTGTCTTTGCTTTCTTGCTTTATTATTTTGCATTATGTTTTTCAGTGGCTTTGGGAAAAATGGATTAATGATTCAACTTTTGGATATGGCAGGAATAAGAGTGTCTTTTCTTGAAGAATATATCCCTGTACAGATGCCTGATATGAGTTTGGCAGTTATTATTATTCCTCTATGGTGCTTATTTTTATTTTTAGGCTATAAGCTTAAGCGATAGAGAGAGTGATATTAAAGGGCTTGATTGGAATAAACCTTGGGAATTATAAAATTTGATAAGGTAACACAAGTCTTTGGTGATTTGTGTGTGTTGAAGAATATTACTGTACAACTTACTGAAAGACGGATTGCCGTTATTGGTGCAAATGGTTCTGGAAAAAGTACATTTGTTCGTCTTATAAATGGGCTGCAATTGCCATCTCAGGGTTTTGTAAGTGTTGATGGGCTTGATACAAAGCAGGATGCAAAGGCGGTAAAGCGTAAAGTAGGATTTGTTTTTCAAAATCCTGACAATCAAATTGTTTTACCATTAGTAGAAGAAGATCTATCGTTTGGTCTCAAAAATCTAAAACTGAGTAAAGATGAAATTAAGGAGCGTGTAGAGGAGATTTTACAGCGTTATGATCTTCAAGCTTTTAGAAATCATGCAGTCCATTTATTAAGCGGCGGACAAAAACAACTCGTTGCCATTTCCAGCGTAGTGGCAATGCAACCAGACTATATTGTTTTTGATGAGCCTACGACATTACTTGATTTGCGCAACAAACGCCGTGTTACGCAGGTTATAGAAGAATTATCACAAACAGCGATTGTTGTATCGCATGATTTGGAATTTCTCAAAAAGTTTGATAGAGTGCTGTTTTTTGATAAGGGGGAGATAGCAATTGATGATGTACCTTCTGTTGCTATCAAGGAGTATATAAGAAGAATGTCATGATCGGTTTATATATTCCAAGGGACACATTTATCCATAGGCTTAGCTCTGGGGTCAAATTATTATTCCTTACTGTATCTACAACCACGCTTTTTATGGTTTCATCGGTACCTATTCTTGTATTCTTTTTATTATTTTTGCTCTTATTCTATAAAGTTGCCCAAATTCCTTTTATCATTTTAATAAAGCAGTTTAAATCGATGGGATTTCTTTTAGTTCTTCTCTTTGTATTTCAAACTCTTTTTGGCAGTTGGCTTACGGGGATAGAGGTCATACTACGCCTTGTTATTCTTTTTTCTTTATCATCACTTATTTCTTTTACCACAAAAGTTTCAAGTATGGTGGACTCAATCGAAGCAGGGCTTAAGCCTTTTCGTTGTTTTGGTATAAATCCATCAAAAGTGAGTATGGTTATCTCTATGGCAATCAGGTTTATTCCTCTTTTACGCGAAAAGTTTCATGAAGTGCGTGAAGCGCAACAAGCACGTGGACTTAATACCAACATTGTCGCTCTTGCAATACCTTTAATTATACGAACCATAAGAATGGCTTCAGAAGTGGCTGAAGCATTGGAAGCGCGTTCTTATGATGCCGATATTATTGATTAAAGTGTCTCATAATGAAAGAATAAGTACATGAATACAAAAGATCTAACCTATATTGCTCTATTTGCTGCTGTTTACGCTGTTTTGAGTCTTTTTCCACCTATTTATCTTCCTTTTTTTCTGGGAGTACCTATTACAGCTCAATCTATGGCTCCGATGTTAGCAGGGTCTATACTTGGAGCAAAAAGAGGAGCTTTAGCATCACTTCTTTTCCTTGTTCTTATTGCAATTGGATTACCTTTATTGCCTGGTGGTCGGGGTGGAATCGGTGTTTTTTCAGGAGTTACAAGTGGTTATTTAATCAGTTTTCCCATTGCCGCATTTTTTATTGGTTTTATGGTTGAGTTATTTTGGAAACGGCTAAATTTTATAATATTATTTTTGATAAATACTATAGGTGGTATTGGAGTTGTCTATTCCTTCGGGATAGCATGGGTGGCTTATATGACTCAAGTTCCTTTGCTAACTGTTTTAATAAGTTCATTAGGTTTTTTAATCGGTGGTTTTCTGAAAGTTCTAATCGCCTCCTTTGTAGCGCTTACTATTAAAAAAACCGCTCCTCTTATTACGCCAAAGCAGAAGTGATTCTATTTTGAGAAAGATTTTATGGTGTATACTAAGATAAAAAAGAGGAATGATTATGATAAAGTGCTCTGTTTATTTATTTCTCTTTCATAAGAAGAAATGGATAGCCAAGAGAATTTTATTATCCGTTATCTAAAAAAGTAAAATCCATAATAAATTTAATAAGCAATATAATTTATTGTTTATTAATATCCTATTTGTTATAAGCTTAGATATAGTTTTTAATTATATAATTAATTTATAAAAATTTTTATTCTTTTTGTATTTTTTTATTTTATATATACATATAATAAATATTATGATATTATCGATATGGATATTTGTTAAATAATATAATAATTAAAGTGATGGATATGAGATATTATTTTGTTATATGCGCTATTATTTTAAGTTTTTCATCAGTAGTCAAAGCATCAGAATGTATAGTTTTGCAAAAAGAAATATCTGTTATTATTTCTCCTACTGTTTTGGAAAAAAATGTATTTTTAAATCAGAAGGTTAATTCTTTATCTTTGTTAGATAAAGTTTTTATAATCACTCATCCAGGGAAGCAGGGTGTTTTTTGGAAAGGCGTAAAAACGATTTTTCAGAAAGTAGTAACTGTATGTTCTAATTTAGGTTCATATTTTTATGCTTCTATATTTTCCATATTTGGTAAAGTTTAAAATAATATGAATGGATTATGATTTAAAAAATATTTAATTTTTAATTAGAAAAGAATATCATTTTTATTACTAAGGTAAAATATTATAGATTGTTTGTATAAAAAATGCATATTCAGTACAGTAAATAATGATTTCCAGCATAAGTAATTTAAATGTAATATTCAGTTTTTTCTAATGTATTAAGAATCTTTATATTTCATAAAATACATAGGGGGGGATTTTCTGCATAAAAATTTGTGCATTTGTGTATGTTGGTTTTATAAGTTTATCTAAGAGTGAAAGGTAGTGGATTTTGTTTATGGGAAAAAAGATTGTAAATCTTTTTGTGTTGGCAAAAAACTATCCATTTTAATTCTGACAAAATTTGAGAAAGAATGAAATCTATTAAGTAAAAGAATTCTTAATACGACTATTTTAAGTTATTTAGGAGTGCATTATCAGATTTTAGATGTTTCAGGTAGTTTGTTTTTTTACAATAATGTTTCCCATAATTCATCTTAATTTTTAACTAATCATACTATCTAATATATCAATTGATCTCAAGATATTAATAATTTGTATTAATTATAAATCGAATTTCAACTCTTTGAAGAGACCTATTTTAAGTTTGCAAAGACATTTTTATTGTATCCGTGATAAGAGCAAAATTAACAATCACTAAGAATGTAATAAATATGCTCTACTTTATACGGTAACATATTAATTTATTGTTTTGTATATTGAATAAAAGAGCTTAATATCATCAACTGTTTTCATTTCAAATTTGTTTATGTTGCATCAATCAAAACCATTTGCTTACAAATGATAAGCGGGGTTAGTGTGTAGATAAAAACTGTACGAGAAAGGACTAAAAATACCTATAATGGACCGCTTCTGGTGCCAAGGGCAGATAACAACATTAGGAGCTCGCAAATAGTATGATGGTATCTGTTTACTCCTTCATAAGCATAAAGATGGTGTTAATCGATTTACCATTATATTATTCGCGGTCGGTATCGTAAAATGGGCTTGGGTGTGCTTTAAGAGATGTCTCTTTAAAATAAACACGTGGATTAGTAGTATCAATGCTATTCCGTATTACAACGAAACATTATTTTCGTAGTTTTTTAGACAATGATTAGTCCTTAAGATATTAACTTTTCTGTTTATTATGCTTTAGAATGCTTCTTGCCAAATGTAGGTGAATTATATCGATATCTTGTCGACTTAAATAAATGGGTATTTAATCAATACAAAAAGAGGCAATCTTTATTAAATTGCGCAATCAGTCAGAGAGTTCAGTAATACATTAGCATCATTTTCCATATCAAGCCCGTATAGTTACTATTTTAAAAGCTTCCTTTGTTTTCGTTTTTTGGTTAGGCTTTTTTAAAAAGCTTGGCTAAAGTCATAAAAAAAGCGGCTGAAGCCGCTTTTTTGAACAATAAATTCTTTCATCAAATCAAAGACGCTGTTCATGAAAGCGCCTAACAATATACATCATAGCCATAAAAGCAGCCAAAAGCATAATGGCTGCGAATGCCCATTGAACAGGACCATTTCCTATGAAAAATCCCCCAAGCCCTGAAAAAGATCCTATGATTGGTGCAAGAGCTTCTATTTTGCAAATATCTGTTACACCTTTTGATTCTATTTTTTGATAATTTGGAGAGATATATGAACCTTGAGCCCATAAGCCTACCTCAGCAGCTCGACGATTGACAAGTCCTTGAAGACGTTTTCCTCCCACTCTTGTCCATTTTAACAATTCAGTTGGCACAACTTCATAATTTCCTTTATTAAGTTTTTTGAGGAGTGTAGAGTTGCGAAAAGCTTCTGTTCCAATATTATAGCAAAATGATACAAGTGCAGCAAATTGTTCATTGTTTAGAGGAACGTTAACCGTTTTTTCAACAACGTGTTCAAATTGCTTCAAATCTTGATGAAGAATTTTTTCCGCTTCTGTTTCTGTAATTTTCATGTCCTTATGGATCTCTGGAACACCATAAGCATTCGTATGCCCATAACCAATTACCCATTCACCATTGGGATTTTTGTAAGCGCTTAAATGCAACTCTTCCCATTTTTTAATCAATGCAAATCCTTCTTTTGATATTCTGCGCATTATCTTCATCCCATAAAAATTTCCAACAAACTAGAACACGAATTAAAAATTCAAAACTCACATCTGTCTATTCTAAAGAACAGGACAATGAAGTGATTTAGTAAAACTAAAAAGCTTTCATAGTAAGACTGATTAAGATCTATCTCGCTTTATTCTTGGCAAAAAAGATTATACTAATTACTACCTCCTCTATAGTAACCCGCCTCCTCTCAACTTAAAAAAATAACCACCTCCACTCTGTCTAATTCGAAATTAGAAAGCATTCTTTCAAATTTTTACAACTGATGGCTTGATAGTTTATTTCATAAATTCTATAGACTAACTTTATTCTGAAGATGACAAAGCACATCATAAAAACCACGCGCCTAAGTTGAATATACTTTATGTATTTTTAAAAAGGACAAGCTTAAAAAAACGTCCAATAAATAAAAATTTATCGACTATGTCATTATGTAAGTCTCTGGTCTTATAGCTAGAATCTGTTTCTTGCAAACCTTTCACAAACAATCGAGAAACAAAAAACATCTACATACAGCAACATTGTCCGTTACTGCAGAAGCATCATCTATACAAGAATATAAAATCAGTATTTCTCCTCAATCATCTTCCTTACCAAATTATATTACATCCACACCAATATTCAGAATAAGACTGCTTATGACTTCAATATTATAATTTTCATAAAGCCTTCCTACAAATCTTAAAAGTTTAGATAACAAATTTTTATCAACTCACATTTTCCAGCATCCGTATCTCTAGAATAACCTCAAATGGCTTTACTTGAACAATCTTTAACATACCCAACGAAATAAGAACTAGAACGATCTAAAAAAATAATATGCACTTAACTCCTTGAGAAATTATAATCTCGCCACGTGTTTTATAAAAAATAAAATAAATACAAATTGTATTATACGCATCTAATTCAAAAAAGATATAGTTAATTTTATAATTCTTTTTTTGCTCTTGCATGGTTTCAATCATCTTAAAAAGATAAATTTATTCATAACTTTTTAAAGAAAGGTGTCTATAAGTCAATAAAATAAAAGACATAATGGATATAATCTATCCACTCGTTATAATTTATTTCCAATTTATTGTATTTTTAACTCCATTTTATGCGCATATTTTTTAACAACAAACATCAAAATGCTTGGTATAAGCTAGGCTTAAAGTAACTGGCTTAAGTGTGTCACACATAGAGTATCTATTCATCATTTGCAAAATCTCGTTATAAAGAGCGACAAAAACTTTAAAAAGAGCATTTCAGAGCCATATGAAGAGGCTCTAATGACCTGTATTCATTAATTTTTCTAACTGTAGCAATAAAAATAAACTGTTTGTGCATCCTGTTCACACATATTGTACATACCGCAAGAAGATTAATTTTTATGAAAATCTCTAAATTAAAACAAATATCTCTTTTTCAGACCGATAAAAAGTAGAGAGTCTTTTTGATACTGCCGATCATCTTGTAGATTACGACTTAACTGGTTTTAAGCCTGCTCATTTCAAATTTTTACTAAAGCAAATTTCTATTAATAATCAAATACTTCAATAAGTATAAGCCCTTGCAATTCGACAAGAGCAATTTTGTAGTTGTCAACAAACTCTTGCATTCCATAGGTCCCACGAATTCTAATGCATTTTCTATAACCAATACACACATACCATATAATTTTACCATAACGTGTGACTTCTTTGACAAGATGAGAGGGCGTGGTTTAAGCATAGCAATTTTATATCTTATAGAGTGCGGTTTTGTAATATTCATTCTTTAACAAATCTAAAAGTGTGTCTGGATAGCTCACTGAATTTAGTATTGGGATATCGGATTTAATATAGATAAACAGTTCACCAGAGGACTTTATTCTATGAGTTCACATCCTTGTTTTTTTCTCCTCTTAAAGCCCGAGTAATGGCTGGTTGCGTTATAGTGACTGGACAAGATTCCGTATCTTTTCTCCTTGCATTGAGATGCAATTCACCCGTATTGTGAATCACGCATTTCTTGAAAGCTGTTAGAAAAAAGCGGGAATAGAATAGAGATAGATATCGTAGAACACATCAGACTTTAAAGTTTGGAAGTTTATTTGTTAGATATGTTTCATTTCATATTTCCAACCTTTTAGTTGTGTAAGAGCTTCAAGGCTACTTTTCCTCGATGAGACATGCATACATCAGTTTTAAAATAAGCAATTGCAACATGCCTTTTATTCAAAAAAAGCTGGTATAATTTTTTCTATTGCATGGAGATTATTCTTAAGAGTTGTATTTTTGTAATCTCTCAAAAAGATATTCATAATCTTCTCGTGTTTTTAGATTTAGCCTTTTTTCAGAGGCAATTCCAAATTCAGGCAGTGCATATGTTCAATATTAATGTTGCTTACCGCTTTCTCTCATTATCTTTTTGAAAAACCATGTTTTCTACTTATTGGATTTTTACGAACATTACACAAAGCTTTGCTATTATTTTCCATAAAACAATTAAGGTAATTCTCAAGTGATTTTTCTGCATATCCAATAGTAAAAACACACGACATCTCATCTTTAGCAGAATGTATGATGTTATATTTGATATTACACATCTTTAATTTCCCTTATATGAAAGAATGAGGAAGCTAAGAGTAGCTGGAAAGCCAGTTCATTTGCATCCAATTCAAAGCAAGTTGTTACTCAATTGACTTTTTCATTCCAGCTACAAGAAATATCTATATAGAAAGTCGAGAATATGTTAGCATAGCCAAAATTGTTTATGATTTTTTATTTACCCCCTTAAAAAGTTTTTTTGTTTTTATCACCATAGGTCATATACAGAAAATACCTCTTAAGAATATCAGCACTCTTTATAAGATCAAAATAATAAAAAAACTATAAAACTTATAAAATTACCCTTACATATTTAATAAAATAGATTCTTAAAAAAATGAACAGTAAACGATTGTAATATAATAAAAAATATTGTATTAATTGCAGCTTGTTACCTATGATATTTTATAAAAAATTCAAAAAGTAATTACTGAGAAAAATTTAAAGATTTTTAAAATTTCTGATATTTCGATTAACGAGAAAACAGTAAATAATGGCTTTAGCTCCCTCGTTCTTCCAAATCTTAAAATTGCTTCGTCGAAACATCTAATTTTCTCGATATCTCATTTAAACTTTTCTTGATGAGCTATCTTCATTTCTAGTTCATAAGCAGATTTTCACTCAACATAACTCTTACTCCACCTAAAATAAAAAGATGTACTTAAATTTATTAAGCTACTTTCTATCCAAATAAATTTCTTTTTTTCTATAGAAGCAGCTCGTATTTTTATCTTAAGAGGCAATACTAGCATTGCTTTTCCCCCTAAGGCTGCACTTTTCATACCAGCTTTTAAGTTTGAATGCGGTGATAAATTGAAACGTATTTTATAGAATCAAGATAAAAAATATTGTTCTGTTCTTAACCTTTACCCTCGCCTCCTCTTTCCTCAATAATGAGCATATCTTATAAATTATTGAAAAAAATGCATACTTGCTTTTGTGTGTACTTTTGGCTATTACGCTCAAGCTAACTTTTGTTTAATTAATGTATAACCCATGCCGCATTAGCTCAGTTGGTAGAGCACATCATTCGTAATGATGGGGTCGCTGGTTCGAATCCGGCATGCGGCACCATTTAACCAGCAAAGTTAGTAAATGATAAGTTGTTACTTTTAATTTTAAAGCTCCTCATCATTTACCTTTTGCTATAGAATTGAAGCACGCATTGTATGCTGTAGAAATTGTTAGCCGATCCACCTTAATTATGGAGAGCACTGCCTAAAAAACTCCTTTTAACTGTGAGGCAATTCAACAAAACTAATGCAATAAAGATTCTTACACCTATCATTCAGACTGTTATATGATTTTAATGCATGACACCGTTAAAACCGTTAAATATGTGTCTAGAAGCTGTATTTGTTCATCAACAAAAGCTCTAGAAAAATTATAAATTCAGTTTATCAAATAGTTATAACTATGCTAAATAACACTTATTCTTTTTGGTATTTTTGTTTCTCGCATTGAGTTTTCTATGTCTTGTGCTCTAAAATGGTGACAATTGTAATGTGAACTCGATGATTAATAGCAATAGTATATTTCTTAAATGCACATAGGCTAAAAGTAGTCTATTTTGGAAAATTTAGTAATCCTGCAGTTTGTTTTTAATTCAATAACTGTTTATGAGATTTTCTCATTAAAGGGTTATATTGCACTATTAAATGTGATAACTTTTGTTCCTAATTTTCTTTTTTCCTATAGTGTGAGCAGGTTATCAGCAATTTACCGATTTAATTTATCCAGTTTGTATCTGTAATTTAAAAATGTGGAGAATAGATTTTATTATTATATAATTTAAAAAGGGATATTTTACTTAAGTATAAAAATATTGCCCGCTTTGAGAAAAAATAAATATAAATGAAACATTGGATAGCTGTAATTTCTCGAGATCATGCACGCATTGCAGTTGAATTTGGCTTTTTGCAAGTCTGTCACGGTAAAGCTGGACCTCTTCGAAAAACATCTAAGGGAGATGAAGTTTTTATTTACTGTCCACGGTGCAAAATGGGCACTGGACAAATTCTGCAAACAATAGAGTTTCAAGGTATATTTAAGGATAATCAGATTTATCAAGTCGAGCAAATGCCTCATTTCACACCTTTTCGAAAAGATGTCATTTTTCATAAACACGCACAATCTGTTGTCTTAAAAGAAATTCAAGGTCTTAATTTTTTAACCAACCCTCATTGGGGAATGTTGGCGCAAAGAGGTTTTTTTGAAATTACAGTCTACGATGCCGTCAAAATCCGTGAAGCAATGGGGATTTATAATGGCTAATACTTCAACTGTTTTGGTTATTTTTTGTTTTTGATCAAGTATCTCAAAAAAGGTTCATTTGAATTCGTTGCATGAGAGCATGATTTAAAGTTATAGATTTCTATCATTTTACTTTTTGCTATGACATTGCTGTTGAAAATTGAACAGCAATAGAAAGAAGTTTTTTAAATTTAAAAGTTTCTTTTGACCTAAATATTTTATATTTAGTCCATGAAATAAAATTTATTGTAAAATAAAGGGGAACTTTCATGTTTAAATGGATACATAGAGAGGAAATTAATACAGAAGCAAGTGCTGAGCAAATTTGGGCTATGTGGGAAGATGTAACAACTTGGCCTTGTTGGGACCATGAACTTGAATGGGTAGAACTTTCTGGTGCTTTCAAAGCAGGGACGGCAGGACAAATGAAGCCTAAAAAAGTACCAAAAGTAACTTTTATACTTGATAAAGTTATGAAAAATGTTTGCTTCTCCAACTATGCTAAACTTCCTTTTACGCATATCCGTTTTAATCATGAATATGTTCTTTCAACAGAGTCTGGCTTTTTAAAAAACAAAATTCGTCATACGGTAGCCATGTCTGGCTTACTTGCTCCCTTATTTGGGATGATTATTGGCACAAAAATTAAACAACACCTCCGCGATGCGATGATTGAAATGAACCGTCAAGCTCTTACTGGCAACAAAACTCTCTCATAGTCATGCTTAATTTATGAGGAAAACTAATTTTGTTCAAATAGAAATGGTATAGATGTTACAGCCTGTGTGAAAATTAAGTCTTTGAATTATGGCTACTGTATAAACCACTCACAAAGCAATTTGAAGGCATTTGTTTAAACTTCAAAAAGCCATTGTGTAAGATCGCTTTTATTTTCAAACTTTTATAAAAATGTTTCATTTTATTTTATAATGAAGAAAGCTGTAGCTATTAATTGTAGTTTTATCAGAATTTTTAAAAACCAATAAATTTTTTTGGTAAACTCTTTTAGAAAATGTAAAGTTGCAATTCTCCTCTATAAAAATTGCCTAGCTTCATTGGATATATCTCTTCAAAAAATGATTGATTTTTTATATACTAAGATGTCTCGTTCAGGCAAAATATTTTTCTCTCTTCTCAAAAGATGATAAACTCTTATTCTTCTAGAGCTCATTGAATCCGATATTCCGATTTTTCAACTCAATAGAAGAATGAAAAGAGAAGAATTCAATTAAACTTTTCTGTTTAATTAACGCTCAACTTCACCATGATATACTAAGAAAAGGTTAAATGCTCTTCATTTGTATTCTACCGTACAGAGAAAGAATAATATAATGACTATTTATTTCAATAACTATGGAAAGGTGCCTGTCCTGGCATCATGTATGCAGAGTCTAAAGGAATTTATAAAGGCTTCTTGGAATAAAATTATAACCCAAAGTGATCTTGTATATTTTCTATATTTTTGTATCTCCTTCACAAAATTATTGTGTTTATAAGGAAAAAACTCATAAGCATCACGAGGGAAGTATTATAGTGAAGTATTTCTTCCACTTGTGAGAATTAAAGAATGTGATAGGAGCAATAACACGAAGATTGGTTTAGCACTTAGCGGCCTAGAGGTATGTGGTTTAAGGTATCTGCCAATTATTAGAACACTTGAATATTTGAGCTCAAAGCTAGGTATCATTGTATGATTTTCTCTTTTTGAGATTATTAAGTGCGGATTTAGCTTGTGTCATAATATGAAGTCTATTGTAATGGTGGGAGCTAAAAAAATTGAGAACATATTGCACCTTTTTGAAAAGACGCTAAAAGGAAAATTATTTAATTCATTGAAGGAAAAAAGTGCGTTAATGACGCATATTTTTTCATTGATTAAGTATATTAAGATTTACATTTTGTATAAATTTGCCAAATTGCTTACCCATAGTTTATGATTAGCACTTAAGGGAGTCCATAATGACTGACAAAAACCAGATTGATAAAGCTGCTTCATTGGTTGAATCAGCAAAGCGTTCTGGGGCAGATGCTGCTGATGCTATTATCATTCGTACATATTCTACTAGTGTATCGGTGCGTTTTGGGAAAGTCGAATCGACAGAGGCATCAGAGAGCAATGATTTTACATTAAGGGTTTTTGTCGGCAAAAAAGTAGCAAGTGTTTCTGCTAATTTAGCAGCTTATCCGCAAGAACTCGCAGAACGTGCTGTTGCGATGGCAAAGGCTTCTCCTGACAGTTTATTTGAAGGTTTGGCAAACAAAGAATCCTTAGTTAAAAATCCTAAAGAACTTGATCTTTTTGATGATTTTGTTCCACATAGTCATTTTCTAACAGAAGATGCTTTAAAGATAGAAGCAGCAGCCCTTGATGTTAAAGGAGTGAGCAATTCTGGTGGAGCCTCTACAGCTTACGGTCATAGTGGATTTGTTCTTGTGACCAGCGATGGTTTTTGTGGCGCATATCGTTCTAGTGGGTTTTCACGTTCTTGTAGTGCCTTGGCTGGTGAGGGCACAGCAATGGAGCGGGATTATGATTATACAACTGCCTTACATTTTTCTGATCTAGAAGCACCAGAAACCGTGGGAAAAAATGCAGGTATTGGAGCCGTTCGTCGTTTGGGAGCAGTTCGTGCTGCAACAGGAACTGTAGATGTTATTTTTGATCCGCGTACGGCTCGTGGAATCGCTGGCCATATTGCATCTATGGTTAATGGAGCATCTGTAGCACGCAAAACAAGTCTCTTACAAAATCTCTTAGGCAAAGCCGTAATGAAACCAGATGTTAATGTGACAGATCAGCCTTTGCGATTGCGTGGAAATGCTTCCCGCCCTTTCGATGGAGAGGGAGTAGAAGGACAAGCATTAAATATCATTGAAAACGGTATTTTAAAAAACTGGCTTCTTTCTTCATCTTCAGCACGTGAATTAGGGCTTAAAACCAATGGTCACGGTGTGCGTTCAGCGTCATTGGTCCAACCGTCTAGTACCAATTTTGCTATTGAACCGAGTTTAATACCGCCTCATGATATGATAAAAAATTTGCGAAATGGATTTTATGTCACAGAATTATTTGGACATGGTGTTGATTTTGTTACGGGGCAGTATAGTCGTGGTGCTTCTGGTTTTTGGATTGAAAATGGTGAACTCGCTTATCCGGTAAGCGAAGTGACGTTAGGTTCCAATTTGCTTCATATGTTAGCACATTTAACACCTGCAAACGATATTGATCGGCGTTATGGTACAGCAGCTCCAACATTATTAATTGAAGGAATGACACTTGCAGGAAAATAACACACATCACTCTTCTGACCTAAATCTCTTGCTTGATGTTTGTCGAGAAGCAGGGGATCTAGCAATGAGGTATTTTGGATGTGCGTTGAACGTTTGGATGAAAGAAGGCAATTCACCAGTCAGTGAAGCAGACCTTGCAGTTGATCGCTTTTTAAAGGAAAAGCTACTTAAAGCACGCCCCAATTATGGATGGATTTCAGAAGAAACAAAAGATGATCGGGAACAAAAAATCTATGAACGCTCTTTTGTGGTTGACCCTATTGATGGAACGCGGGGGTTTCTTTCTGGCAGCAGTTATTGGTGTATTTCCATTGCTATTATTGAGAACAGGCGCCCTATCGTAGGTGTTGTGCAATGTCCAGCTAAGGAAGATGTTTATGCCGCTGTTGCTGGTAGAGGTGCAACATTAAATGGTACAAAGCTTTCTCTTTTGGCACAGCAAATTAATAGTACGTGTAAAATCTCAATTGATAAATCATTAGCACAAAAATTGCCGAAAGATTTTTGTAGTAAAGTCAATTTTTATCGCCATATTCCTTCCCTTGCCTATCGTATCGTTCTTGTTGCTCAAAATGAGATCGATATTGTGTTGGTTCGTCCGAATTGTTATGCATGGGATATTGCTGCAGCTGATCTTATTTTACAGGAATGTGGAGGATGTTTTCTATCGCTTGATACAGCTTTACTCTCTTACGGAAGAGAACCTTATCAATATGGTATTTTAGTTGCTGGTAAAAATAATTGCTGTCAAGATATGATAGATATTGTTCGTCAAGCAAAGTTCGTTTAATCACATAAAAATACACTAAAATCTCTGAATAAATATGGAGGCTCTATGATTGAAGATAGTGAAAAAAAACAATGCTTGTATCTTGTATTTGGTGGAGAATTAAGAAATCTCAATAGTAATCAATTTAAAAATATTGATGATTTAGATGTAGTCGGTATTTTTCCAGATTACCAATCTGCTCAAGAAGCATGGCAAGCGAAAGCACAAAGTAGCGTAGACAATGCGTTACAACGTTATTACATCGTAGACTTGCACCGCCTTCTTGATGCCGAAAATGCGTAATACGTAATAAAATTTGAACACTCGATCGTTATTTTCTTAAACAGATGAATGAGTAGAAAGATTGGATTTTTCTAGCTTCAATAGAAAGATGAATGAAAATATTCATAAAAAAATACGTGTTTTTAGCAAGGAAATCAATATTCTCTCATAAAAACATGGACTTTATGGCTCGTTTGTATTTTGTTGATGAGATAAGGGGGCAATTAAAAGCCTGAGATAATATTATAAAAGTATCAAGTGCTTATAATCTGTTTCTTATCACTTTTTTATAGGAATTAATGTCATAAAGATCCTTTCTTTATTCTCAAAATGAAAGGGTTATTGTTTTATTCATTCAGAAATGAAAGTTCCTTCTTGCAAAAAGGTCAAAACTTAAATTTGTTTATGGTTTGAAAAGATAAAGTGAAATATTTTATGTTCCCATGGATATGAAAGTCTCTAAGACACAAAATGCACTCTATCTAAAATATTATAATTTTGGATATAAAGCATATAAAATGAGAAAAATAATTATTTTATTAGCCAAATTATTTACCTGTCCTATCATAATTTGTGTACATGCATTTTCATCGGAGAGGATTCTTGAAAAAACATAGCATAGAGCTGCGAACTGCACTTCTATTTTCCAAATCATTCTCTATAAAGTGAGGTACTTTTTGCTGCCTAAAATATGAAGGATATTTCACTATTCGATAAAAAAACCAGTATTTTAACACAAGGTGAGAAATTATTTAATAGAATAAAGTTTACAAACATCTCACAATAGATGAATGGGGTAGTTTTAATAATGGAACTAAAGGCACGAGCGGCTTTTTTAATCTATCGGATGGTTGGCTTTTGCTTACGTCCTATTGTACCTTTTTATTTGTTTCTTCGTACTATGCGTGGAAAAGAGGAGCGAGGACGTCAAAAAGAACGTTTGGGGAAGAGCCATAAAGCGCGACCTCAAGGCCCGCTCATTTGGTTGCATGCGGCAAGTGTTGGAGAAACACTTGCTCTTGTGCCACTTATTGATCGCATTTTATCATTGAAAATGAGTGTATTGTTGACAAGCTGTACTGTAACCTCCTCTTCTCTTATGAAAAAAAAATTTGGTAATCGGTTAATTCATCAATATGCTCCATTGGATTTAGATTTGGCAGTGCGCCGTTTTCTTAATCATTGGAAACCTGACTTAGCGTTGATTTGTGAGTCAGAGATTTGGCCTGTGCGTATTAAAGAACTTGCTAAAATGCATATTCCGCAGATTTGGGTTAATGCCCATATGTCTAAACGTTCTTTTCAAGCTTGGCAAAAATACCCTGTTCTTGCCAATTATATTTTTAAGAATATTGATCTGGCTATTGCTCAGAATAACAGAGATGTCACTTATTACCATGCCCTTGGGGTAAAATCTGTTGCGCTTTCTGGTAATCTTAAGGCTGATGTTGTACCAGTTGAAGATCAAACTTTACTTACACATTACCGTAATGCTCTCGGTAATCGTCCAGTTTGGGCTGCTGTTTCAACCCACGAAGGGGAAGAAGAAATCGCTTTTGAAGTCCATAGGATTCTTAAAGATTATTTGCCAGATTTATTGACAATCATCGTGCCCCGTCATCCTGAACGCTTAGAAGATCTTATCAAAAAGTGCAATAATAAGAATTTGCGTTTTGTTCGTAGAAGCAGCAATGTTGTTCCAGATGCAAATACAGATATTTTATGGGGCGATACAATTGGGGAAATGGGACTTTTTCTTCGCTTATCAAAAGCCTCTTTTATTGGGAAATCGTTATGTGGAGATGGTGGGCACAATCCATTGGAGCTGGCTTTATTTGGTTCAGCTATTTTGACAGGACCTCATGTCTCAAATTTTCAAGAAATGTTTGAACAATTCTTAACGCATGAAGCAGCATATATGATTCAAGATACAAAACAGCTTGCGATTCAAGTGTATAAGCTTTTAACAGATGAAATATTACGACAAGAAATGACAAATAAAGCCTATGAAATTGCAACAGGTATGACGGGTGCACTTGAGCGTACATTACAAATTCTTGAGCCGTTTTTACAACCTCTTGTCATACAAAGGGGTTTGTCTCAACATAGAGGATAGCTATGCACATAAGCGCACCGTATTTTTGGTGGAAAAATAAAAGCTTTTTGCGTTTTTTGTTAACTCCAGTTTCGTGGATTTATGGTTATTTTTCACGCCGCCGCATGGCAAAACAGCCCCCTATTATTGATCTTCCGGTTTTATGTATTGGCAATTTTACATGTGGTGGTGCTGGTAAAACACCTGTTGTCATTGCTTTTGCCAAAACGGCTAAAGAACTTGGTTTCGTGCCTGGTGTTGTCTCACGTGGATATGGTGGGAACATTAAGAAAGTACATCTTGTCAATGAAAAATATGATAATGCGCGCGATGTTGGAGATGAAGCACTTTTACTTGCACGACATGCTTTTGTTGCCATATCAGCCGATCGTTATGCAGCAGCAAGGCGGCTTAAACAAGAAGGATGTAATCTGATTTTAATGGATGATGGGTTTCAAAGCCGCCGTCTTTACATGGACTATGCATTACTTGTTGTGGATGCAATGCGTGGTTTTGGTAATGGAGCCGTTTTTCCAGCAGGACCTTTGCGTGCGCCATTCAAAACACAGCTTTCTCTCACGGACAGTGTTTTACTGATTGGTCATTTAGATGCGTGTGATAAAATTGCTTTTCTTATCAGACGTGCTGGAAAAACTTTGCATCATGCACAGCTTAAATCATTCGCCTCTAATGAGGTTGCAGGAAAATCATTTTTGGCATTTGCAGGTATTGGCAATCCAGATAAATTTTTTAAATCTGTTAAAGATCTTTCTGGTCATGTCGTACAAACTTACTCTTATCCTGACCATTACTTTTTTTCCGATAAAGATTTAAAAAAACTTGTCGAAAAAGCTGAAAGGCAAAATTTATGGCTGGCAACAACTGCTAAGGATTATACACGTATACAAACAAGCAATCTGCAAAAAGATTTAAAAAATCTGATTGTCTTTGATGTTAAAGTTGATTTTGTTCAAAAAGATTTCTGCCATATGCTGCTTGAAGAGGTCATGTCTCGTTTTAAAAAACGCAAACCTCTTCTCTAAAGAACTCAATTTATAATTTTTAATCGGTTACTTTTTTTGTGTTGTTAATAATTGGCTGAGATATGGATTACACTCAAGTTCGCGATGATAGGAAATTTCACAACTCGCATATGCTTCTTGGCGGTGGTGATTCCAATATTTTAAATCGTCTATTGGGATTTTTTGTCCACTGATAGCACAAAGAGTGTAAGTTCCATATTCTACGATTTTATATCCATTATTGGTATAATGAATTTTCGCCTCGCGTTCATCACTAGAAAACATCCTTTACATTACCTTTCTACTTTTTTGAAAGATTACACAAGTTAAAGTGCCATAAGACGCCTTATAAAGTCGAGAGTGAATTTAAAAATATTTCTTTCTTGCCAAAGTGGTGAAGTGTGATTCATTTTCTACCAAAAAGCCTCTCTATATCCGTCAATTTAAGTTCAATATAAGTAGGACGCCCGTGATTACACGTTCCTGTATTGGGTGTTGCTTCTATTTGTCGTAACAGTGCATTCATTTCTTCAGGGTGCAAAAGGCGCCCTGACCGTATTGAACCATGACAAGCCATCGTTGCTGCAACATAGTCAAGCATTGCTTTTAAATTGTCTGTCGTGTCATATTCAGCGGCTTCATCCGCAAGATCTTTAATGAGAGCTTGTACGTTGATCTCTCCTAACATAGAGGGTGTTTCACGCACAACAATTGCGCCAAGCCCAAATGGTTCTATCCCCAAGCCAAATTTCTGCAAAGAATCTTTGTGTGCTAAAAGGCATGTTGCATCTTCTTCAGAGAGTTCTACAATTTCAGGAATAAGCAACAACTGTGAAGCAAGGGGGTTAGAATAAAGTGCATTCTTGAGTGCCTCATAAACTAAGCGTTCATGAGCAGCATGCTGATCGACAATAATCAAACTGTCTTGGGTTTGAGCAATAATGTAGTTTTTATGAATTTGTGCTCTAGCTGCCCCTAAAGGATAAGACAATTCTTCTGATGAAGATGATGAGCTTGGAATGTAAGTATCACCGCTTGGTGTATCTAAACCCTCCATGAGAGGATTAACATCTTCTTTTAAACCAAAAGAGCTGTTCATATCTAATGGTTGATGTACCATTGGTGCAGATGAAAAATGATGAGGCTGCAGACTGTAAGAAGAAGTCTGCTGAGTGCTTTTAAAAGTTTTCAATGATTGTTGTGTTTGAAATGCAGCCAACATTGCCTCAGAACGCGTTGATGTAGGACGAACACCAGCTTGATGCAACGCTTCATGAATAGCACCAACGATTAAACCACGAATTAATCCCTGATCACGGAATCTTACATCTGCTTTGGTTGGGTGGACATTAACATCTACATCAGAAGGAGGCAGATCAATAAAGAGAATGGATACAGGGTAACGATCCCGTGTCATGACATCAGCATAGGCACCTCGAATTGCTCCAAAGAGAAATTTATCGCGCACTGGACGCCCATTAACATAAGCAAATTGATGAAGGCTATTACTACGGTTGAAGGTTGGTAAACAAGTAAACCCAGTCAAACGAACAGACTCGCGTTCAGCATTGAGTACGATACTGTTAGCTGCAAATTCTTGCCCCATAATTTGGGTAATACGTTGCAATTTTCCTTGAGTATTATTTCCTGTGGCAGGAAGCTCCACAGAAGTTCTGTCTGGACCTGAAAGAGAAAAACGAATATGTGGAAATGCAATAGCAATTCGCTTAACCATATCGGTAATAGCATTCGTCTCAGCACGATCTGTTTTCATAAATTTTAACCGTGCTGGCGTAACAAAAAAAAGATCACGAACTTCTACAATTGTTCCAAGATTAGCAGCAGCCGGCTTGGGCCCGACAACTTTTCCTGCTGTAACAATAATTTCAGCAGCATTATCAGCATCCTGCGTGCGTGAAATAAGTTTAAGTTTAGAAACAGAACCAATAGAAGGCAAAGCTTCTCCTCTAAAGCCTAGGAAAAAGATATTGTGTACATCATCGGTAATTTTTGAGGTACAATGACGAGAAACGGCTAATATTAACTGATCTGCAGAAATACCACAGCCGTTATCACTTACCTTTATAAAATTTTTTCCACCATTTGCTGTAATAATTTCAATTCGTGTTGCTCCAGCATCAATAGCATTTTCAACAAGTTCCTTGACAACATTTGCTGGCCGTTCAATAACTTCACCGGCAGCAATTTGATTAATAATATTTTCGCTAAGATGGCGTATGGTCATCATAAATTTTAACAAGATTCCTACGAACTCTAGATTTGAATTATCATAACATTATTTGTGCAACATTCAAGAATGAGAATATGTGAGAGACCTTATGCTCAAAATAACTTTTAAGTAAAATTTCAAAAAATGTTGTAGCGGATAATGTTTTATTGTTTGTGGCGTGCTATCATTAACTATAGTAGAAAATTAACAAGTGAATGATCTTTATTGCCTTAAAACAACTTGCACTCATCAATCATATAGGCAAAAAAAGAAATGGCGTAATAATGGAAGGCAAAACATATGGCGCGTGTAAGCGGTATTTTGGCAGATAATGATATACAAGCTTTAATTGATCATGATATTCTCAAAGCTCTTCGGCCATTTGATACAGTGCAAATACAACCTGCAAGTCTTGATCTTCGTTTAGGGGAAAAAGCCTATCGTATACGTGCTTCTTTTATGCCAGGAACTGATATCAAAGTTTTTGATAAACTTGAACGGTTAAAGTTGCACGAATTTAATTTGCGAGACGGAGCCGTTTTAGAAACAGGTTGTGTTTATATTGTTCCTCTCTTAGAAAATCTGGCCTTACCAGAAATTTTATCAGCTGTTGCCAATCCTAAAAGCTCTACTGGGCGATTAGATATTTTTACCCGTATCATTACCGATAATGCACAAGAATTCGATAAGATTTGTGCCGGTTATCATGGTCCGCTCTATCTTGAAATTAGTCCACGAACATTTCCAATTTTAGTGCGTACTGGTTCATGTTTATCTCAACTCCGATTTCGCAAGGGGCACAGTTATTTAAATGAAATTGAACTGCATACTCTCCATAGGAATGAAACACTGATATCTGATGATTTGCCTAATATTAGTGCGGGTGGTATTGGGCTTTCCATTAATTTGAAAGGTGATGAAAACGGACTTATAGGCTATCGTGGCAAACGTCATACAAGTGTTATTGATATCGATAAACGTGCTGTTGCAGACATACTCGATTTTTGGGAACCTCTTTTTGACCATGGTCAAAGAGAATTGATTCTTGATCCTGATGAATTTTATATTTTAGTTTCACGAGAAGCTATTCATGTTCCTCCGCTTTATGCCGCTGAAATGACCCCCTTTGATCCCTTAGTTGGTGAATTTAGGGTGCATTATGCAGGTTTTTTTGACCCAGGATTTGGACATATGGAGGCAGGTGGAAAAGGAGCAAAAGCCGTTTTGGAAGTGCGCAGTTATGAAGTTCCATTTATCCTAGAGCATGGTCAAATTATTGGTCGTTTAATGTATGAACATATGCTCAATCAGCCATCAGTACTTTATGGACAGAATACTGGATCACACTATCAAGCACAGGGATTAAAATTGTCTAAGCATTTTAAGTGATGTGAAAACATACTCTTTGATAAACTGTCCGCAAGCAACCTATTTAAATAAATTCGCCCTGTATTTTATATAAATCTTGTTAAAAGTAATTATCCTTATAATGGGGCATTATCCATCATTTTTAAAATATATTGCACCTTTGATTGAAAGGCTATTTCAACAATTTTATAATAGTCATGTCTTTTGTGTATCATCAAATTATACTTAGAAAATATTTTATAAGTTAAAATGAAACTTTTCTGCTCATATATACTCAACTTTAAAATTTTTTAAAAAGACCTAAATAAACCAGTAAGTGCATGTTTTGATTAGCAGAAAGCCTGCAAAAGAAACATTGCATATGTGTATAGCAATATTGAGTTCGTTCTATTAACGAGATTCTTCGTTTTTTAGGGGGATTCATTGGATATACTTTAAAATTATAGATTGATGATTTTTATAAATTATCACGTGATATATCTTTATAGTTTATAAAAAGATGTTGCTTTAAAATAAGGATCAATGACTCAAATAACCTATGCTTTTGTAAATTATTGATTAATACTTAGCTCCATCAGACTCTTAATCTGAAAAAGAGCAATAACATATTGTTTTTATTGATATGTTTTTTTGCATTGCAATATTAATCTTCTGCATTTATTGAATTGGAGTATTTTGAGAAAATGTCTAAAAAAGTAGATGGTTAACCTTTATTAATTGTATGATTTTCCCTCTCTTCATTTAAAAATATTTGGTGCACTTCATGATTATTTCCTCAACATTTGATTATCGTAAAGCAGCAAAACGTCGGCTTCCTCCTTTTCTTTTTCACTATATTGACGGTGGAGCTTATGCTGAAGAAACACTGCGACGTAATTGTACTGATCTTCAAGCACTTGCACTACGTCAAAGGATTCTGACGCAGATTGGTGAAGTTGATCTTTCAACCAAGATTTTTGATCAAAAATTCGATTTGCCGATTATACTTGCACCTGTTGGTTTAACAGGCATGTATGCACGCCGTGGTGAAGTACAAGCCGCACGTGCAGCTGTTGCAAAAGGGATTCCCTTTACTCTATCCTCAGTTTCAGTCTGTTCCATTGCAGAAATGCACAAAGCGGTTGGAGATGCATTTTGGTTTCAACTTTATGTTCTCAAAGATCGCGGTTTCATGCGTGATGCATTAGAGCGAGCTTGGGCATCTGGAATACACACCTTGGTTTTTACAGTTGACATGCCAATTCCCAGTGCACGTTACCGTGATGCGCATTCAGGAATGTCTGGCCCTTGTGCTGGGTTGCGCCGTATTTTACAAGCTTTTACCCATCCCCATTGGGCTTGGAATGTTGGTATTATGGGGCGTCCACATGATCTTGGAAATGTTTCTGCCTATTTGAAAAAAAAGATTGCATTGAACGATTATGTTGGTTGGCTTGGGAAAAATTTTGACCCATCGATTGGTTGGCGTGATCTGCAATGGATTCGAGATTTCTGGAAGGGCAAAATGATTCTGAAAGGCATTCTTGATCCAGAAGATGCACGGGAAGCAGTACGATTTGGTGCTGATGGTGTTGTTGTTTCCAATCATGGTGGGCGCCAACTTGATGGTGTCTTATCAACAGCACGGACATTGCCAGCAATTGCCGAGGCTGTAAAGAATGATTTGGTTATTTTCGTGGATTCTGGTGTGCGTTCTGGTCTTGATGTTGTACGTATGATAGCACAAGGTGCGGATGCCGTTATGATCGGTCGTGCTTTTGTTTATGCACTTGCAGCAGCAGGTGAGAAAGGTGTTTCTCACCTGCTTGACCTTTTCGCCAATGAAATGCGGGTAGCTATGACACTGACCGGTGCCCAGACACTCCAAAATATCACACGCGAAAGTTTAGTGAATACAAATGTCTTTAAGCAATGAAAGCCATATTTTATACTATTTTTAGAAAATGATGGTCCGTTTATAGAGGAGCATATTTGTATATTTCACAGATATGTTAACAGTTAACCTTCAGTAGAAAAGGTTAAAAGTCTCCTCCATAAAATGATAGAAAATACTTCATAACTGGAATAATATTAAAGAAAAAATCTTAATAATAATCAACGCAGAAAAAACACAAATAACACTGCACACATTTTTATTCACTTTGTTAAAAGCTCATTCTAAAGATAAAAAGAAACAAGCGCTGATATTAAAGACATAAGAACTGTTGAAATAGAAAAAATAGATCATATTTTATAATATCTATATTATTTATGTTAAGTTTATTGAATAATATATTATATAGATGTGATATTGTCTTTTATAGAATATATTTTTAAATAATACAAAATACAGTATATTATCTTTTTAAAAAATTCGTTCAATAGAAAATAACATAGCCTAATTTAATGTACTTATCTTCCTTATTTTCTTGTGACCTCAAGGATTATAATGGTTTTTAACTGGCGAGCATATTAGAATGTAGTTTAATATTTTTATATCTTATGTCATTGCTAACACAGTTTTCGTTATACCTTCTCGACTTATTCCATAATTTGCCAAAACGTCTAATTGGCTTCCATTACAGATTGGTTCATCGGGTATTCCTAAAGATACAAATCTGCATGCAATAGCATATTCCATAAGTAATCTTGCAACGGCATCTCCAAGCCCCCCGTTAATGCTATGCTCTTCACAAACAATGACAGATCGGTGGGATTTACAAAATTCTAATACAGATGCGTTATCTAAAGGGCGAATTGTTGGTACACTGACAGCTGTTGGTATAATTTCATATTTTTTGAGTTCTTCAGCCGCATCAAGACAAATCTGCACCGCTTCACCAGTGGCAAGTAAGAGAATATCTTTTCCTTTTTTTACAACAGAAGCTTTATTGATATCAATTTTTGCAGCATCTTTATGAATATTTGTAAGAGCACGCTTTCCTAAACGTATATAAGCAGGCATAGGACTGCTTAACGTCGAGAGAATTGCAGCTTCTGTTTCTTTATTATCCGCAGGAGCCATAATGTGTATGTTGGGAATGGCACGAAGCGAAGCAAAATCGGCAATAGCATGATGGGTTGCCCCAAGTGGCCCATAGCTAATCCCAGCACTAATACCAATTAATCGAACAGGATTTTCACAATAAGCGACATCTACCTTTATTTGTTCAAGGGCACGCGTTGTCAAAAAACAAGCTTGCGAAACAACAAAGGGCTTTTTGCCACATGAGGCAAGACCAGCAGCAACACCTACTAAATTTTGTTCAGCAATTCCAACTTCTATAATACGCTCTGGATAGAGCTTTGCAAATTGATCAATCTTTCCAGATAAGCGTGAATCAGCCGTTAAAACAACAATATCTTTATCAAATTTTGCTATTTTTATAAGAGTCTTATTTAAAATATCGAGGTTTGAAAATTTCACGGCATTTTGTGTTTTTTGATGAAGATGATCCACACTCATACTCCCATTAATTGAATTTTTGTCTCAATTTCCTCGACAGCAAGATTATATTCCTCATCTGTTGGAACTTTATGGTGCCAGATTATGTCATTTTCCATGATAGAAATTCCACTTCCCTTTATGGTATTCATAATGATTGCTGTTGGCTTATCCTGATGAAATGGAGGTAATTTTAATGATGTTTTCAGTTGGGCCATATCGTGACCATCAATTTCTACAACATGCCAGCCAAAACTTGTAAATTTATCTGCTAAGGGCTCTGTTTTCATTAAGACATCCGTTTTATCTGTAATTTGCAACCGATTTCTATCAACAACGGCGATGAGGTTGCTCAGTTTATAATGTGCTGAAAAAAGTGCTGCTTCCCAAACAGAACCCTCTGTCATTTCGCCATCACCAAGAAGCACAAAAACACGATAAGATTGAGAATTAAGCAGTCCAGAGAGAGCCATCCCTGCGCCAAGAGATAGGCCATGCCCAAGAGAACCTGTGCTTTGTTCTATACCAGGGACTTTTTTAGTGACATGACCAATAAAATCTGAACCAAAGCCTAAATAAGTATCAAGAAGTTGAGGATCAAAATACCCCATTTCTGATAATACAATATACAACGCTTCAACGGCGTGTCCCTTACTTTGGATATATCGATCGCGATTGGGATCATGGATATACTTTGGATTTATTTGAAGAATATGTTTGTATAAGATATAAATAAAATCAATACAGGAAAGGCTCCCAGCCGTATGACCAGATTTTGCTTTTTTAATGAGATCAAGTATTTTAAGGCGTAAACGGAGAGCATAAATTGCATCATCAATATCTGCTTTATTGGTTGCATAAGCCATATCTTCTCTCCCCTTTAGAAGAATTATAAAATAATTGATATCCAATCACAATTTTATACATTATTTATTCTTGATTTTAAATGCATAAGACAATTATCCATCATAAAAGGAAAATTGAATCTGCTGAAAATTGTATAATTTCAATGATGTAGAAAATAGCGGATGTATTTTAAAAATATTTTTATGTATTTCTTCATCGTTACACTTTGCAAATATTTTTTACAAAAGCATAAGGCATTATTAAAATGAGTAAATTTAAAGATTGTGTCTTGGTGGAATGTAATTAAGAATTTTTTATAGATACAGCAAGGTCAAAAAGGCTTATTACATTTACCTTATACTGCTTCTATTGTTTGCCTGAAATTAAAGAATGTGATGACCATGAGAATGTACCTAATCATGTCCTCTCTTTAGAAACATCGCGTGAAAAAATATACATACAGATAAGGAATGCTATATTGGTAAGAAACTAGCGTCGATTCATATAAAAACTGATATAAGATATTTTTCTGTCACCATTGGATAAACAAAAAACTTTCTCAAGTCTGAAATTATGAACGCAGTTTATAAAAACGTATTGCTGTCTCTCCATAAAAACGCTCATCATCGAGATAAAATATCTCAGGTAACTGAATCATTGCATCTTTCTTTTCTTCAAGCACAAAAAGTGTATGAGCTTTTGCCCACCCTCCTCTTACAGCCTCTATAAAAGCACGCTCACCTAAACAATAGCCATAGGGAGGATCTGCACAAATAACATCAAATGGAAGCATTGTGCCAATATTACCAAGTTTGGTTGCATCACGGCGCAAGATGCGCCCCATTGATTGCAATTCAAAAGCTTCAATATTTTTTTGTATCAGTCCACGTCCCTCAACAGAATTTTCAACAAAAACAGCAGTTTTTGCACCACGCGACAAAGCCTCTATACCTAAAGCACCAGTGCCAGCAAACAGATCAAGAACACGTTTGTTGGTCCAAAATTGCTCTTCTCGGCTCGCAAGAATATTGAAAAGGCTCTCACGCGTACGATCACTCGTTGGACGAATCGACTGCCCTGCCGGAGCAAACAAAACACGCCCAGCAAATTTACCGCCGATGACTCGCACGCGGTCCTCCAAATCTCTTCACTGTTTTTGCCTCACCACCATACACTTTAGATTTTTTTATGCTTCCATCAAATGATTTAACCCTTTTTTTATTCTCAAAAGAACGCTTATCATAATCATCTTTCATCACCTTTTCTTCTTTCTTCAAAAAACGCTCTTTTTTGCCTAAAAAACGCGTCTCAGAAAAAGACTTGTTACCACGTTTTTGATCAAAACGAGCGTCCCTTTCTTTCCGCAACGGAACATCTGAAAGTTTTTCCTTCGCTTTATAGAAAGATTTTTGATTTGCTAAACTGCCCTTATGTTCATAAGAGGACTTCTCACTATAGACGGACTTTTTACGCGCACTTTGTGGCCGTGCACCAGGAGCCATCCAAACATTAGAACGACGCGAACGTGGCAATAAACGCTCTGTTTTTTCATCCTCGCTTTTATCTTTACGCATAAATTTTTCATCAGACTTTGCACCCAATCGTGATGGATTACGTTTCGTTGACCCATCTTGCTGTTTACGCTGTACATTACTTCCACTTGAAAAAACCCAAGCACCATTAATATTCCCAAGATCTTTACTACTGTGCTTTTCTGCCACAACCGTAGAATGTGAAAAGGGTTTCAGAATAGGAGCATCAAAATTTGCATTGGCTTGCATAATTAAACGCTCCCCTAATTGTTCACGTAACATGCGTCCTTTTATCTCACGAACCGCTCCTTCTTCCAAATCAGAAAGCTGAAATGGACCATAAGATACACGAATTAAACGATTAACCGATAATCCTAATGCCCCAAGAACCTTCTTTATTTCACGATTTTTTCCTTCACGTAAAGCGACAGAAAGCCACATATTTGTTCCCTGCTCACGTTCAATCGACGCTTCAATCGAACCATAGAAAATACCATCAATCGCTATGCCATTTTTAAGGTTATCAAGTGCACTCTGTTTTACTCTTCCATGAGCACGAACCTTATATCTGCGCACCCATCCTGTTAAAGGAAGCTCTAGTACACGTGATAGGCCACCATCATTGGTTAACAGCAAAAGCCCTTCTGTATTAATATCAAGCCTGCCTACAGAAAGAACACGGGGCATGCCTTTGGGTAAATTGCTAAATACTGTTGGTCTACCTTCAGGATCACGGTTGGTCGTGACAAGCCCTACCGGCTTGTGGTAAAGCCATAACCGCGTTCGTTCTATGGGAGACAAAGGTTTGCCATCAACTTTAATAACATCAGAAAGAGTAACATTAAAAGCAGGTGTTGTCACAACTTTGCCATTAACAACAACCCGACCTGCAACAATCATCATTTCTGCATCGCGACGCGAAGCAATACCTGAACGCGCTAATCTTTTAGCAATCCGCTCACTCTCATTGTTTTCACTCATTTGCTCTTTACACCAACCTCTGCCAATAGCTTCAAAAAATCGTTACCCCATACAATACCGCTTATCCTGAAAGGGGGAGTAACACAATCATTTATCATTTTCTATCCTTTAGCGGCAATTATATAGCTGTTTCCTTATAAGTTCATTGAAACATTAAAAAATAATGCTCCTTTGTTGAAAAGAATTATAACGTATTCATTTTATAGCACTCCTGTGTATAGAGAAAGCTTGTCGCCTCCCCTACACTTTAGTAGAAAGAATTCTATGATTTTGACTCCCATGGAAATAGCCCTCTTGGAAGCCCAATGGGCAAAGAAAAAAGATGAAGTCCCTGTAGGCGCCGTTATCACACACGGCAAAACAATCATTGCACGCGCTGGTAACTATACAAAAGCTGCATATGATCCTACAGGACACGCAGAAATGCGTGCTATCCGTATGGCTTGCGAAGCACTTCAAAGCGAAAGACTTCCCGATTGCGACCTATATGTAACCCTTGAACCTTGTGCAATGTGTGCCGCAGCCATTTCATTTGCACGTATACGACGCCTCTATTACGCAGTAAGCGATCCCAAAGGAGGTGCTATTGAACACGGCCCACGTTTTTATCAGCAATCAACCTGTCATCATAAACCTGAGATCTATGCCGGTTTTAAAGAAAAAGAAGCGGCCCAATTGCTTAAAGATTTTTTTGCACAAAAACGGTGTTAAAAAATTCTTTTTTTACCTCTAACAGCTAATCTTTTAACAATATGAGAACTCTTTAAAAAAGTTAATAGCTCTTCTTTTTATCTAAACGCGCTTTTAGAGCATTTTTCCTCATACTCTTATCATCCATCGCTTCTCATTTACCAACTTTACCAACAGGTGCAATCTTTGCCGGTTGGCGGTAACTCAAAGGTGGCTCAGTAAGATAGCGGCGATACTTCGCACTTCCAATGCGTGCTTTCTGGCGACGTAAATATTCCTGCCGTTGCTTTGCTCTCAACTGTGAAATATTTTCTGTCTCAGCATCATTGGTATACTCATTAGCTGATGATACTTTTTTGGGCAAAACAGGAACTTTGCCACGACTAGCATTTTGCTTTGATGCTACTGTATCTTGCTGCGGTAATGGCAAAACTAAGCGTGAACCGGACTTTGGTATCACAAGTTTTGGGTGAGGTTTCATAACAAGCTGACTATTATCATTTGTCGGTGTTAGCGAAGCAATGTTAGCAACATCTTCAAAGAACTGTAATGAAACCGGTTTATCTGTACCATAAGTAGGAGCGGACATACCGCATCCTGTTAATACAAAGCATATACCCAAAATGCTCGCTGGCAATATTTTCACTTCACGTTTTTTCATTGCTTACCCCATTTTTCTAAGTATATGACTCTTCGATCTTCGCGTATTTATTGGAGATCTGTTCCACATACAAACTTACCCCCACGGAAAAACAACAAATTTACTCGTTACCATAAAAGATTATACGCATCAATAATATAATTTAAACTACAGCAATGCTCTTTATAAAGATTCATTTCCCCTTTTAACGTGACAGTTAAATCTTTCCAAGCATCTGTAATTCACGCAAAGCAGCCGCATCACGAGCAGATACATCAGGGTAAGCCGGATCACTCCCAACATCTTGTGTATAACGCCATGACCTAGCACATTTTTTCCCTAATGCCTTCCCTGAATATACACCGACACCTTCCACATCATTCAGAGTAAAAGCATCCGCAGGTGGTGCTTCCTGTTTAACTGTTAGAGTACTGGTGATACAAATTTCCGCCATATCTAAATTTTCTAATGCCTCCAGTAAAACTGGATTAGAAATAAAAACCACAGGTGCGGCTTCTAAAGATGATCCAATACGCTTATCTGCGCGTTCGTGTTCTAAAGCACCTGTCACAACTTTACGAACTTGCCGAACTTTTTTCCAACGTTCAGACAAAGCTTTATTTTGCCACTCCTTACGCACAGAGCGAAATTGCTCTAAATGTACCGACTGACTTTCTGGGTAACGCTCTAACCAAGCTTCTTCCATGGTAAAAGGCAACATTGGAGCAAGCCATGTCACCATTCGTTCAAAAATCTCACGCACAACCTGTAACGAAGCTTTACGTTTTTGTGATGAAGGCGCATCGCAATAAAGAGAATCCTTACGGATATCAAAATAAAACGCCGATAACTCCATGATTGAAAAATCTAACAATGCACGCATAATCTTTTTAAAATCAAACGCGTCGTAGGCGCGATTAACCAACTGATCCAGTTCAAAAAGCCGATGTAAGATAAATTTTTCAAGATCTGGCAGTGCATCATAAGATATTTCTTCTCCTTCATCATACGCTAAAGTTCCAAGCATCCAACGAATTGCATTGCGCAGTTTACGATATGAATCCACATTGGTTTGAAGAATTTTTTTACCTAAACGCTGATCTTCCCAATAATCAGTTGTCATGACCCAAAGACGAAAAATATCAGCACCAGATGTTTTAATGATCTCCTGTGGAACAACAGTATTGCCTAAGGATTTAGACATTTTCTTACCATTCTCATCCAAAGTAAAACCGTGTGTGATTACTGTCTTATAAGGAGAACAAGCACGCGTACCACAGCTTTCCAAAAGAGAAGATTGGAACCATCCACGATGTTGATCAGAGCCTTCAAAATAAACATCTGCTGGCCATTTTAAATCAGCCCGATCTTCTAACACAAAGCTATGACTTGCTCCAGAATCAAACCAAACATCAAGAATATCATAAACCTGCATCCAAGGCTCATGCGCACGCTCACCTAAAAAACGTTCACGCGCTCCCTCAGCAAACCATGCATCCGCCCCTTCTGCTTCAAAAGCCTTTAAAATACGCTCATTCACGCCCTCATCTTTCAGGACTACACCATCTTCATTAGCAAAAATACAAATAGGAACACCCCAAGACCGCTGACGAGAAAGCACCCAATCAGGACGATCTGCTATCATAGAAGCTAAACGATTTTGACCAGAAGAAGGCACAAAACGCGTCATCGAAACAGCCTCCAAAGCACGACTGCGTAAAGTTGATCCATCTCCAAGATCTTTATCCATTGAAATAAACCATTGTGGTGTATTACGGAAAATAACCGGTTTTTTTGAACGCCAACTGTGGGGATAGGAATGCTTTAAACGACCACGCGCAAATAGCCTATCTGCTTTTATTAAAGCATTAATAACCTCTCTATTGGCATCACCCATTTTTCCATTATCATCAATAATGCGTGCCGGTCCTCCCTCCCGATCTGGACCAAACCCAGGAACATCCTTCGTATAAAAACCAGCATCATCAACAGGAAATGGTATAGATGGATCAATACCCATCTGCTCTAAAAGAGGCTTATAAGTACTCCAAATTTCAAAGTCTTCACGCCCATGACTTGGTGCTGTGTGAACAAAACCTGTACCAGCACTCTCTGTAACGTGTGAACCATCAAGCAGCGCAATCTTATAGTTATAACCTCCAGCCAAACCTTTCAATGGATGAGAAAGAACAAACGTTTTTAGCTCGTTAGCGGAAACAGCACGCAAACGCTTTAAAATAAGTTTTGCTTTTTCTGCACAGCCCATGGCCAATGCATCAGCAAAGAGAAGTTTTTCTCCCACTTTAGGACCAAAATCATTTTCTGCACTTTCAACTTCGTACACACCATAAGAAATCTGCGAAGAATAACTCACGGCACGATTGCCTGGAATTGTCCACGGAGTTGTTGTCCAAATTACAACATAAGCACCATATAAATCACTAGAATCTGTCTCAAAAACAGGAAACTTAACCCAAATAACCTCCGATTCATGATCATGATATTCAATTTCTGCTTCTGCTAAAGCCGTACGCTCTACAACAGACCACATCACAGGCTTTGAACCACGATAAATTTGATCTGACAGAGCAAACTTCATCAATTCGCCAGCAATGCGTGCTTCTGCGCGAAAAGCCATTGTGGTATAGGGAGTGTTAAAATCTCCAATAACGCCGAGACGTTTAAATTCTTCACTTTGAACAGTTATCCAATGCTGTGCAAATTCACGGCATTCTTGCCGAAATTCATTAAGGGGCACATCATCCTTATTTTTTCCTTGCGAACGATATTTTTCTTCAATTTTCCATTCAATCGGGAGCCCATGACAATCCCAACCAGGAACATAATTTGCATTAAAACCACGCATTTGAAATGAACGAACAATCACATCCTTTAACACTTTGTTCAAAGCATGGCCAATATGAATATGACCATTTGCATAAGGTGGTCCATCATGGAGAATGTAAAGTGGACGGTCTTTTGCTTGTTGGCGCAATTGTGTGTAAAGCCCCATATCTTCCCAACGCCCCATCAATTCAAGCTCTTTTTGCGGCAGCCCTGCACGCATAGGAAAATTTGTTTGTGGTAAATAAAGCGTTTTTGAATAATCTATTGTTTCATTTTTCACAGTCATTGTGAAATATCCCTGTCCACTTTTACGATTTCATTTTTGCATAACTTCCCTGAACTCTGCAACTCTGGTTTTTTAATCTATAGGGAAAGCCGAGCTTATCATTCGTATTAAGCAGCGATCAAGAAGATATAACATCATATGTTACCGGCTTTATCATGAAACTATTAAGAAAGAAAACCCAAAAATGATCTTTTCAAAAAATAAAGGCCCCACTAAAAGTGGAGCCTTGTAAAATTTATTCTTAAAACAAATTAGAATTTGTAAGCTACACCAACACGGAAATCATTGGTTTTGTATTTAATTTCAAGTTTTTCCTTTGCAAACTTCTTTTTACCAAAATCGGAATAACGATATTCTGCACGCAAAATAACATTATCAGTCATTGCAAAATCAATACCACCACCAAGAGTATAACCAACCATGGTCTTTGTTTCATCGGTTATGTCCTTAGAAAAAACAGATGACCCATCCTCTCTCTTAACAGATACTGATACAGTATCTCGAAGCTGTGCATAAACAATACCACCTGCAACATAAGGCATAAAGCGATCAGCTGCAAAACCAATACGCAGCCGTGTGGCACCCGCCCAATTTTGCTTTAAAGTATGACTTAAAGCCTCAACAATACCGTCATCTGCAAGACCAAGTTCAGAAACCATCTTTTTCACTTCTTCTATGCCATAGACATTGGAGCTATTCTCAGACGCCTCTTGTGTACCTTGTGCGCCATGCCCAGCTACCTTCTGTGCACCATGGGGATTAGCACTATGGGCATGATAACCATGTGGACCACTACCCACAGCATGCGGATGCGCACTAGAGCCATGCCCACTTCCATGAGGTGCACCACCATGAGAAACGCCATGCGGATGAGAATTATGTGAATGCGCACCAGAGCCATACCCAGCTCTATTATAAGCACTGTAACGTTTAGAACTTCCATTTCCAGCCACATTTGCATCACTAGCCGCGTTTTTTTCTGATCTAGATGACGCTGACCTTGCCAGTTGCAGTTCTGAATCACTTGATGATCTTAACCTTTGTGCTGGTGCTGCTGCTTTTGCTGCCGCTGCTGGTGTTGCTTTTGCTGCCGCTGCCGCTGCTGCTGGTTTTGCTGCTCCTGCTGCTCCTGCTCCTGCTGCTCCTGATGCTCCTGCTCCTGATGCTCCTGATACCGCTGATCTTGCTACTCCTGCTGGTGCTGCTGGTGCTCCTGCTTCTCCTGATTCTCCTGATGCTCCTGATGCTCCTGGTGCTCTTGATGCTCTTGATGCTCCTGATATTGCTGTTCCTGCTGCTGTTCCTGCTGCTGGTGTTCCTGATACCGCTTCTGCTGATGTTGGTGCTGATCTACGAGATCTTACCACTAAATTTTCTAATGCAGCATTATCAGATGACCCTATAGTAATGGTCTTTGTGTGCTTTTGCCCAGCCCAAGTAAAATCTGTATCGATACCCAAAACAAAATTATCGCCAAGATCAATATTAGAGCCTGCATACAAACCACCTTCAAAGCCTGAAAGCTTAGGTGACAAATCTTTACTCAGTGGTACAGTTTTGTGCTTATGGACAATACTCATATCAGTCTTACTTGAAAAACCACCAACTTGACCACCTATATAAAAACCTGTCCATGTAAAATTAGGTGCTACAAAGGTTGACGAAGTAGATGATGCCATAGGCTGATGAGGAACCACCACATCAGCTGCTTGAGCTTTTGAAGCTGAAATCAAAGCAAAAATAGATACCGTTATTAAACATTTTGTATTCATAAAATATCTCCAAATATCCAAAATGGGTTATATATAGAGTATCTCTTTTAGAAAATCTGTAGCAAAAATATCACATTCACAAAAAAATAAAGGCTTCGTCAAAAACGAAGCCTTTTAACAGTTTAATTTTGATCCAGATATTTTTATCTTTAAAATAACTAGAATTTGTAAGCTACACCAACACGCAAATCATTGGTTTTATAACTAACTTCGTTTCCATCTCTATCGAATTTCTTTTTACCATAATCGGAGTAACGGTATTCTGCGCGCAATAGGACATTATCAGTCATAGCACAGTCAATACCAGCACCAAGGGTGAAACCAACAAACATTTTTGTTTTATCTAGATTATTATTTATCGATTTTTTTATTCCTGAAACCCAATCGGTCCCCTGTATCTGTGTATAGACAACACCACCCGCAATATAAGGCATAATGCGATCAGTAACTGCAAAACCAATACGCACTCGCGTAGTTCCGGACCATTTTTCTTTTAAAGTAGCACCATATCTTCCCATGTCACCCGCTACAAATTTGTCCGTTTCCTCGAGTTTAACGCCGGCATCTATAAGACTTTTATTAAGTTCTAAAGCGCCAGTAGCATCAAGAATCTTTGAAACAGAGCTTTTTTTATCTCCTCGATTAACCCAAACAACATCGGTTTCAATCCCTAGAATAAGAGCATGATTAAGATTTATATTGGAACCAATATAAATGCCCCCTACAAAACCTGAAGGCTGAGGTGCCCCATTTTTTTTGAAAATCCTCTCTTTTGTCTCCGAATCCGTTACCTTAACTTTACTTGAAAAACCACCAAGCTGAGCACCAATATAAAAACCTGTCCAAGAAAAACTAGGGGCAGCAATAGCTGGTGCAACTTCATGAGGAACGATCACATCAGCAGCCTGTGTCACAGAAACTAACATTGAGGTGATAACAGAATTGGTTATTAAGATTTTATATTCATATTTTGCTCCTAATTTATTTATAGGGCAATACTAAATACTTGCATAAAGAAAATCTGTAGTAAAAATGACACAGTGATAAAAAGATAGAATTGTTAAAGATAGTGCTTGTTCAGAACTCCATTTGGTATGAGAGCTAATAAATTAAATTTAATATATAAGCAATTGATGTTAAATTACTCTTTACTATTTATATTTTTTACCAAAATGAATGTTTAAAAACATCTTGAAATATTAAAATAATACTCAGTTACCTGACAATATAACAACAGAAAAACGGTAAAAGCCCCGTAAAAAACGGGGCTTTTTAATAATCTCTTTTGTAATAATAATTTCGTTTTTACAAAATTAGAATTTGTAAGCTACACCAACACGGAAATCATTGCTGCTGAAATTATATTCTTTTTTTTCTGTAAAAAATTTCTTTTTGCCATAGCCTGAATAACGGTATTCTGCGCGCAACAGAACATTATCAGTCACCGCAAAATCAAGACCGCCACCAATTGTGAAACCAACCATTGTTGCTGTTTCACTAGATGAGACTGTAGAAAAAGCTTTATCCTTTATTTTTACTAATCCATGAGCGGCCTCTAGCTGTGTATAGGCAGCCCCCCCAGCAACATAAGGCATAATGCGGTCAGCAGCAGCAAAACCAATACGTACGCGTGTAGCACCAGCCCATTTCTGTTTAAAAGCAACACCTTCTGAAGTGCCATCACCTACAGCATCTGCAACTGAAGTTTTAGTGACTACTCGTACATCTTTTTTGCCAGACCAGATCATATCTGTTTCAACACCCAAGATAATACCGTTGCTAAGATCAAAGTTAGATCCTGCATAAATGCCGCCAACCAAACCTGAAAGTTTAGGTGATAAGTCTTTAAAAGTTGAAGTATCTTTATCTTTATCTTTTAGGTCAATTTTACTTGAAAAACCACCAATCTGACCACCAATATAAAAACCTGTCCAAGAAAAGCTAGGGGCACTGATGACAGGTGCAGTTTCATGAGGAATGACAACATCAGCAGCCTGTACCCCAGAAGCTGAAATCAACGCGACAACAGAAGTTGTTATTAAAGATTTTATATTCATAAATTTTGCTCCATAATTTATTTATAGGACAATGCTAAACACTTACACAAAGAAAATCTGTAGTAAAAATAACACAGTCAGACAAAATAGAGCTCCTGTTTAGAGACGAGGCCTCTTAACACCTCTGTTTTATATCAAACATTGTCAGTTATATATAATTTAATCTATTGATTATAAATAAATTATCATCTGTCGTTTATGAATTTCTTTTTTCTAAAATCATTGCGCAAAACCATTCTACATATGTAATAATATGTGAAATGTGACAATATAACCACAGTAAAACAACTAAAATCTCAAGAGAAATGGAATTCCTTGGCGATTTAGCTTATCAATAGGTTAGAATTTATAAGCTGCACCAACAGGAAAATTATTGGTTTTATAGTTAAATTTACTTAGATTATTCTCGAATTGCTTTTTACCAAAATCTGAGTAACGATATTCCGCACGCATAATAACATTATCAGTCATTGTCATGTTTTTCTCAGTGTATGCAACCGATCTTGCAGCATTCCCAGAAGTACTTTGCACTTGCGCATAAGCAACACCTCCAGCAACATAAGGCATGAAGCGGTCAGCAGCTACAAAGCCAATACCTGCCCGAGTAGCACCAGACCATTTTTCTCTTAAAGAAAAATCCACACTAGGGGTGAAACTACCGCCTCTTGGTGTAGAAATTTTGATAGACTTCTTACTACCATCAGTATTTACACTCAATTCCTTATCGCAATCACAATCTCTGTCAACCTTATTACCTTCATGAGGACAAAGATAGAATTCGAACTTGAGTTTTTACGGTTAGCCCAAACTGCGTTAGTTTCAATACCTAAAATCAAACTATTTCCAAGACCTATATTGGAACCCGCATAAATACCCCCTATAGAACCGGAAAGCTTAGCTGTATACTCTTTTGGTTGAAAAGTTGGTTTTTTGTACCTGCGTCCGTTTTTTCAACCTTACTTCAAAATTTTCCACCTTGCCCACCAATGTAAAAACCTGTCCAAGAAAAGCTAGGAGCTGTAATAAATGGTGCACCTTCATAAGGAACAGCAATATCAGAAGCCTGTACTGCAGAAACTGAAATCAACGTGATAATAGAAGTTGTTATTAAAAATTTTATATTTATAAATTTTGCTCCTAATTTATTTATAGGGCAATGCTAAACACTTATATAAATAAAATTTGTAGGTAAAAATAATATAATGATAAAAAGAAAAAATTGTTAAAGATAGAGCTTGTTAATTATTCCATTTTACATGGGAGCTTATAGTACGGTTTATACATAATCTATTGATATCAATATTAAAATTACGTTCAATTATGGAACAATATAACAACAGAAAAACAGTAAAAGCCCCGTTTTTTACGGGGCTTTTTAGTAATCTCTTTTGTAATAATAACTTCGTTTTTACAAAATTAGAATTTGTAAGCTACACCAACACGGAAATCATTGGTTTTATAAGAAGTTTCATACTTATCGTTTGAGAATTTCTTTTTACCAAAATCCGAGTAACGATATTCTGCACGGACAATCACATGATTGGTCATTGCAAAATCAACACCAGCACCAAGGGTGTAGCCAACAAATGTCTTTGTTTCATCAGACAGGTTACCAGAAGCTATGACTTTACCCGTATCTTTTTGTGTTATTGATATCGATGCGATATCTTGAAGCTGTGTATAAGCAATACCACCAGCAACATAAGGCATGATGCGTTCAGCAGCAAAACCAATTCGTACCCGTGTAGCGCCAGCCCACTTCTCTTTAAAAGTAAAACTATGCGTCCGCTTATCACCAAGCTTGATTTGATCTTCGCCAATACTAATACCAGCATTTTTTAGCATCTTACTCACATAAGCCACGTGATTTTGAGCAATTTCGTATGATGGCAATGTCTTCGTATCATTTTTATCCGCCCAAATGATATCTGTATCAACACCCAAAATAAGACCATTGCCAAGATCAATATTAGAACCTGCATAAAGACCACCTATGAAACCTGATAGTTTAGGCAAGTCGTCATTATACACCGGAATATTTTTTCCATTACTGAGGATATCCATCTTTGTTTTACTTGAAAAACCGCCAATTTGACCACCAATGTAAAGACCTGTCCAAGAAAAAGTTGGAGCCACAATAACCGGTGCAACAGGTGTAGGACTAGGGGGAACAATAACATCTGCTGCATGCGCTGCTGAAACTGAAACAAAAGCGAAAGCAGAAGCTGTTATTAACCATTTCATATTCATAATTTCTCTCCATAGCTGAATATTTGAACACTTGGTCTCATATAGAGCTCCAACTTTGGATATCTGTAGCAAAAATGATACACTCATAGAAAAAACAAAAAGCTACTCTCCCTTTAGTCATTTGATCTGTAAATAATATGCCAACGCCAGAATATCTTTCTCGTCTTGAATGCTGTGCTTTATCTTTGAAGTCTGAAACGCCACTTTTATAAAAACTCTTAATTTTTGATTATAATGCAACACTCCTCCAAAAACGTATAAAAACGACCTTACAACCATAAAAACTACTCTAAGTTTACTTTTAAGCTCGTCCCATATTCTCCCTCTCAGCTTTGTAACAATCCCCCCTCTTTTCATTGCTTCCTTGCTCACTAAAAGCTCATGGGGCCTCTCTTAAATAGACTTGGCCGTGATCTTGGATATTTAGAACGATGACCTTTTCTTTTATTTGAGTATGAGACAGGGAGCAATTCAACAGCTGCTTCTCTTTGAATCTCATCAAGACAAGAAGAGCTTGCTTGAAAATCTTCAAATAAATTATCGCTAAGTTTTTTCTTAGAAAAAAAACTCTCAGGAGAAAAAACGAAAGATGTTCCTTGCCCTAATTTTTGATTACTCAAAAAACTTGCTCCCTGCGCCACAGAAATTGAAAAAAAAGTAGCAAAAGCCGTAATAAAACATTTCAAATTCATAGATCTTTACTCCATTTATAATATCCATAATGAGTTTCACATAGTGCCTTCATTGCAAATTTCCATAAAAAGATGATCTCTTTACTTATAAAAGTGAAATTTTTAGCACTTTGATTTTAAAATAAATGAAAATTGCTAAGCTATGCTGATATAGAAATCACTCATTTTGTAATAAATAAAAACACAATATACTATCCGATGAAAAACCAAGCACACAACGGTTTATTCACTCGTTTTTCCAACAGAGATTGTTTTCATTCTATACAGCTTAATAGAATTGTGGTGGTAGTAAGATACTGTCATTCTATTTTCTAGCAAAAATATTGTAAGAACCCTTACATGAAACAATTCATAAGAAGCAAATTTATTCTTTTCTTCGATCGTTTTTTGCATGCTACCCGCATACTTATGACGCAAAATGAATGATTTTGATTAATGAATCATAAACAAGTTTGAAATGAAAAAATCTTAGATTCTTCAGTGCACGCCTTCAATATGAAAAAGAACAAATTATCATTATCAATTGGTATGTTAAAATGTAACAATATGCCCTTTCTTCAATCAATCTATCACCTGCATATTAGCAAATGTTTCCTATGAGACTGTTTTGCACCGGCTGTTACAAATACAAAAAAACACATTTTCATAAAATATTCTTAATTGTGTGATTTTTAAAGGCAATAATATTCATGAGACTAAAAACTATGTCACAAAAGACTCTCATCAAAATAGACGAAAGAAAAAAACACT
>NZ_HE997454.1:49912-171920 GCF_000312525.1 Bartonella florencae
GTGTTTTTTTCTGTTGCATCAAAGTAATTCTTCTTAATCTGGTTTTTAAAAAGAATTTAAAGTCAGCTATGATGTGCGAAAATATCAACCTCCGCCCATCCCAGAAGATCAAGTTTTGCCCTCATAGGCAAAAATTGAAAACATGCCTTTGCAACATGTTCGCGCTCTTCACGTTTTAAGCGTTCTTCAAATATATCTTTTAAACGATGCAAGTATAAAACATCTGATGCCGCATATTCAATTTGCGCACGTGATAAAGTCTCAGCAGCCCAATCCGAAGATTGCTGCTGTTTAGAAATATTTACATTCAACAATTCACCACAAATTTCCTTTAATCCATGACGATCCGTATAAGTACGCGTCAGTCTTGAAGCGATCTTCGTACAAAAAACCACATCTGGCATAACACCGAATGTATAAGCTAAAATAGCAAGATCAAAACGCCCAAAATGAAATATTTTAGTGATTGCCTTATCTTCAAGTAGCTTAACCAAATTAGGAGCATTCTTTTGTTCTTTAGAAATCTGTATAATATCAGCAGTACCATCTCCAGAAGAAAGCTGAACAACACATAAACGATCACGATATGGTTGCAGACCTAAAGTCTCAGTATCAATCGCAACAGCATCAGTTTTATAATTGTCTAAGTTTGGTAAATCACCTTGATGAACGCGGATTTCTGTCATCTATCCTCCTTTTTTTGCTAAAGCTGCAAGAATACGTGCCCAAGACCGTTGCCCTTTATGAAATGACTTTAGATTATATTTTTCATTAGGCGAATGAATGCAATCATCAGCCAGAGCAAAACCAACCAAAACAGTTTCCATACCAAGAATTGACTGAAAATCTGCAACAATTGGAATCGAGCCTCCCATAGCTGTCAATACAGCAGGGAGTTCCCACTCTTGTGATAAAGCATCCTTCGCCACCTTGATAAAAGATGAATCAGCGGAAAGCTGAAGTGCCGGAGAAGAACCGTGACTCTTAAATTCAACCTTACAGTCAGCAGGAATCGCACTGCATACATAATCACGCAATGCTTGGCGTATTTTTTCTGGATCTTGCTTATGTACTAAACGACACGATACTTTTGCACTCGCTTGAGAAGCAATAACCGTTTTTATCCCCTCCCCTTCATAACCTCCACTAATACCATTAATTTCCATGGTAGGACGTGCCCATGCAAGCTCTAAAATGCTCCGTCCTTTTTCACCAGCTGGAACTGAAAGACCTATAGGACCAAGAAAATTTTCAGAAGTACAATTAAGCGCATTCCATGATTGTAAAATATGTGGAGGTGTTTCTTCTACTCCATCATAAAAACCAGGAAGTGTTACCTTATTATTTTCGTCGTGAAGCCCTGCCAAAACTTTAACTAAAATACGAATGGGATTGGCTGCTACTCCTCCAAAATAACCAGAATGCAAATCACGATTCGCTGCTGTGATAAGAATCTCTTCCGCCATAATTCCCCGAAGAGAAAGAGCAATAGATGGTGTATTAGCATCCCACATAGATGTATCACAAACCAGTGCACAATCTGCTTTAAGCTCCTCCTTATTTGCTTTCAAAAAAGGAATAAGAGAAGGAGAAGCACATTCTTCCTCACCTTCACATAAAATAGTAACTTTAACAGGAAGCTGCCCTGTTTCTTTCTTAAATGCACGGCACGCTTCAATAAAGGTCATAAGCTGACCTTTGTCATCTGAAGAACCGCGAGCACAAATAACTTTCTCTCCATTTCTCTCTTTTAAAGAAGGTGTAAATGGATCATCTTCCCATAAACTCAACGGATCAACAGGTTGAACATCATAATGTCCGTAAAACAATACATGTAAACAATCATCTGAAGGACCTGGATGATGCCCTACAACCATTGGATGACCAGGTGTATCACGCCGTGAAGCCTCAAAGCCTATGGTTTTTAAATCTTCTACTAACCAATCAGCTGCTTGACGACATGCATCTTTATAAACTGAGTCTGTAGAAATCGATTGAAAACGTAAAAGAGAAAAAAGGCGTTCAAGGCTTTTTTCTACATTCTCGTCAAGATGTGTTAATACTTTATTCAGCATAAAAAGCCTCCCAATCTTTATATAATTATAAAACGCGACTTTAAGCTTCTTATAAGATTTTGCAAGAGATCATATTCACTTTTGGCACTGTGAACAGTAAAAACTTGAACGTCCCGACTGTAAAATACGCACTATAGGCGTTCCACATTGCAAACATTCTTTGCCTTCTCGCCCATAAACCGAAAAAGCATGTTGAAAATAACCAAGAGAGCCATCTACATGCATATAATCACGTAAAGAAGACCCACCAGATAAAATCGCTTCAGAAATTACATCGCGTATATTCTGTGCTAAAGAATTTGACAATTTACGCGCATGCATAGTTTTCGATGCCAATGTAAATGCGCTGCGTTGCGGAGACAAACGGCTACGCCAGAGTGCTTCGCAAACATAAATATTTCCAAGACCCGCAATGATAGACTGATCAAGCAAGACACTTTTAAGAGATGTTTTTTTATTAATAAAAGCCTTTTGTAAATAACGACCAGAAAATGTATTACTCATGGGTTCAATCCCTAGCTTTTTTAAAAGCGAATGCTCATAAAGCCTACTTGTATCTACTAAAAGCATAAACCCAAAACGACGCACATCATTGTAAGTAAGATGATAAACTTTGCCATCCTTTGCCAGAATATTCATAACAACATGATCATGTTTCACAAATTTTCCTGTAGCAGAAGATGCTTTTCTTAAAAATGCATCTTCTATACGCCATGACCCAGACATTCCTAAATGGCTCAAAATCGTTTCATTTTGTGAAAGATGAAACAACAAGTATTTCGCGCGCCGACCCAGCTCTACAATTGTGCGCCCGATAAGTCGCTCAGAAAACGCCTCGGAAAAAGAGAAACGCAAATCTCTACGATTAAGCCTGACGGATAGTATCTTTGCATCAGTTACAAAAGGTTCTAGGCCACGACGAACTGTTTCTACTTCAGGAAGTTCAGGCATTTATTTTCTTAAATCACTATGCGTTCCAACACTACCATTGAAAAAATAAAATATTAAGCCCATTCACCCTTACGAAATACAGGAACCTTCATACCATCTTGCGTAATGCCATCTATATCAATTTCACCAGATCCAATCATCCAGTCAATATGAATAACACTTTTATTACCGCCTCGTGCTGCAATCTCCTCTGCTGTCAATGATGCTCCCTCTAAAAAGCATTTGGAATAACACTGCCCTAAAGCAATATGACATGCAGCATTTTCATCAAATAAAGTATTATAAAAAAGTAAGCCGCTTTTAGAAATCGGTGAAGAATGTGGGACAAGAGCAACTTCACCTAATCGACTTGCACCCTCGTCACTTTGCAAAACCTGTTGTAAAACTTCTTGCCCTGTTGAAGCACGCGCATCAACAATACGCCCAGCTTCAAACCGCACCTCAATATTATCAATGAGTGCTCCTTGGTAGGAAAGAGGCTTTGTTGAACGAACAAAACCTTCAACCTTATGAGCATGAGGAGTGGTGAATACTTCTTCCGTTGGAATATTAGGATTGCAGACAACGCCATTGTTTGCAGCGGATGCACCACCATGCCATTCATGATCATCCGCCAAACCAACTGTTAAATCAGTACTTGGCCCTGTAAAGTGTAAAGCAGAAAAACGCTGCTCATTAAGCCAAGATGATCGTTGCTTCAAAGTTGCATTATGAACAGCCCATGCATGTATTGGGTCTTCTTCTGTAACACGGGAAGCAGAAAAAATTGCATCAGCTAATTTTTTAATCGCCTCATGAAGTGGCAAAGAAGGAAACATTGCTTCAGCCCACCCTGTTGTTGGATAAGAAACAATCGACCAATTCATAGCAAAATTTGATATTTTTTTGAGAGCTGGCTGATAAGCCATTGAAGTCGCTTTATTTAAACGTGAAATCTTATCAAAATCTTGATTGGAAAGTAGCAAAGGATTATCACCAACAATCGCTAAACGTGCAGCTCCATTTTCAAAAGCCTTCGCCATTCCTTCATACAACCAAGAAGGTGCACAATCAAAACTAGCAGTATGGGCGTTTTCAAAACGCGTAAGCGATAACATATCATCACTAAAAAGTGGTGTAATCACACCAGCACCAACCTTATAAGCATGATAGGCAATACGCCGAACAAAAGGTAATGCTGAAACTGGAGAAGTTAGAACAAGATCCTGTCCCTCTTGTAAATTCAGCCCGACTTTTACCGTAATTTCTGCAAGACGATTAAGCATTTCAGGCGAAATTGACTCATGAATATCAAAGTACATTACCAATATCCTTTACTTTGGTTGTGAAAATTACCGGCTTCTGTACCGTTTTTCTAACACTGTAACAATTGCACTTAACTGCTCTGATGAGGGCATAGTATAAGCTACAATTGTTTTGTTCTCCCCTTCCTTCTCTATATGATGTGGTGCTGACGTGGGAATGGGAACTTTATCAAGTTGTACTGTAAAAAAAGACTGAGGACCCACCCTATTTGCTTGCGCCACCTCTATCGAAGAAGATGTATTTTGGTTTTTTTCTACCTTTAATCTTTCACTCATTAATTCAAAATCCGTGAAACTTGGCACCTTTCCAGAACGTTCTTGAGCAAAAGCATAAGCAACATCATAGGGACGATCATTCGTGGGAACCTGAAGAAATCCATCACGTGAGCGCTTTTCATAAAACGCATTTCCCCCTGCAATACGAACATAGTACATGTTTTTATAAGGAAAAGATAAACCTGCTGTATGAAAAAACTTAGCGTTTTTAAGTTTCTTATCCCGTTCACCGCGTAAAACAGCATCTGCAGCCTCTTTAACACGATCAACAGATGAGGATTCTGTCATAGGACGCGTTAAAACACCGGGAGCAAACTGTTTGTACTGACCAACGACACCGCAAATCGTTTTTGGGTAAGCACTTGAATTAACACGATTCATAACAACAGTGCCCACAGCAATCATCCCTTCACGGCTCGTACGATTTGATTCAAAATACATTGCACGCATAAGACATTGACGCTCAGTCAGCGGATACATTACTGTCTTTGTCTTCTTATTATCATTCACGTTCCCAACACTAAAATGATCTGACGCACATCCTACAATAACAAACGGTGCCAGAAAACAGCTAACAAAAACAGTCCAGAAATTTTTCTTCATTTTATACAATACATCCCCATATCTTTGAAGTACTCAAAATCCGAGTGCGTTTTAAATGTATCTTCAAAGAAAGTATACGGTTAATCGTCACCACTCAGTAAAATTTTAATACAAGTGGTAATCAAAAACTATCTGTGCGAAATAAATAATAAAAAAATATTAATTTATAGACCAATACTGTCATTCCTAATAGCCAAAAACAACCCATAATACCCCTCGTATTTTCATCGCAATAAAATTCAAAAACTCCCCTCTCATTCTACATACGAAAAAGATTGGGACATTAAAACTCTTGGTATCAATATTGAAAAAAATAATACAGCTATCCCCTTAATATAAACTTTAGAAAATGATCAGAAAAAATCCCCTCTGATCAAAATATAGATGATGGTATCATTCAATATACAAATATGTCAAATCAAGAGTCCACAATCTGCCATACGGCCCCTTTGTGGCTTTTTCATAATATGGTTATTATATTCTTTCTATAGCTCTATTTTACGAAAATGCTCAATCTATCACAAACTTATTTTAGACATCTCAGAAAAATTTAATCTCCTTTCTTTTCACCTACACCAACTTTATACGTAAGGTCATCACGAGGACGATCAGAAGACATATGATAACCCGTTATGATATAATGTAACATTTCAGCAATATTGGTAACATGATCCCCAATTCGTTCAATATTCTTTAAACAAAATAATAAATGCGTACAAACTGTAATATTGCGCATATCTTCCATCATATAGGTCAACAGTTCACGGAAAAGAGAAGTATACAAAGCATCAATCTTCTCATCACGCTCACGCACAGCGTCAACACGCTCTAATAAGTGACTCTCATAAGCATTTAAAACTTCTTTTAACTGACTAAGCGCTAAGGCTGTAATTGCTTCAAGCCCATGATAAAAGGAGGCGGATTGACGTATTTCCGAAAGGGCTACAGTCCTCTTAGCAATGTTTTTAGCCATATCCCCAATCCGCTCAAGATCAGAAGAAATACGAATGGCTCCAATAATTTCACGCAGATCTACAGCCATCGGTTGGCGTTTGCAAATAATAGCAACCGCTTTTTCATCAATGTCACGTTCTGCTTCATCTAAAAATACATCATCAGCAATCACTGCCGTTGCTAGTTGAAGATCACTACAGACAACCGATGCAATAGAACGCTCAATCATTCTTTCTGCATGATTTCCCATTTCTGAAATCCTTACTTTTAGATATTTTAGTTCTGCATCATAAGAACGAACAGTATGGTTCATAGACATATCTTACACTCCTCCATTCACCTATCCAAAACGTCCTGTAATATAATCTTGCGTCCGTTGTTCTTTTGGTGAGGTGAAAATCATTTCCGTTGCACCAACTTCTACTAAATGCCCTAAATGAAACATGGCCGTATATTGAGAAACACGTGCGGCCTGTTGCATAGAATGTGTCACAATAACAATTGTATAATTTTGCCGTAATGCATCGATAAGCTCCTCAATCCGAGCCGTCGCAATGGGATCAAGAGCTGAGCAAGGCTCATCCATCAAAATAACTTCAGGACTAACCGCAATGGCACGTGCAATACACAAACGCTGTTGTTGTCCTCCTGATAAACTTGTGCCCGCCTCATGAAGACGATCTTTTACTTCCTCAAATAAACCCGCCTGTCTCAAACTCTTTTCAACTACATCATGCAATTCAGCACGCGATTTCACTAAACCATGAATACGTGGACCATAGGCAACATTCTCAAATATAGATTTTGGAAAAGGACTGGGTTTTTGAAAAACCATTCCTACGCGGGCGCGCAACTCTACAACATCAATTTTTTGATCATAAATATTTTCCCCATCTAAAGTAATAAGCCCCGTTATTTTAGCACCTTCAATCATATCATTCATACGATTAAAACAACGCAAAAAAGTCGATTTTCCGCAACCTGAAGGACCTATCAAAGCCGTGACATGATGTTCAGGAATATCAAGAGTAATACCATGAAGTGCTTCTTTTTCCCCATAAAAAACCTTCACATCCTGACCACGCATTTTAATTTTCATGACAAAAACTCACCTTACTTTTAAAACACAAATCTTATCACAATGAATATTTTATCGAAGTTACTGCTTCATTCAAATTATTGGCGTCGTTCAAATCGTCGACGTAAAAAAAACGCAGAAATATTCATGATAGCAAGAAAAGTCATCAATACAATAATAGCACCGGATGTCTTTTCAACAAAGGCACGCTCTGCTTCTCCCGCCCACATGAAAATTTGGACAGGCAAAGCTGTTGCTGGATCCATGGGAGTAGCAGGAATATTGACAACAAAAGCAACCATTCCAATTAAAAGTAAAGGTGCCGTTTCACCTAAAGCCTGCGCCACTCCAATAATCGTACCAGTCAAAATACCAGGAGCCGCTAAAGGAACAACATGATGAAAAACCATTTGTGTTTTTGATGCCCCTAAACCTAAAGCAGCCGAGCGAATAGAGAGAGGAACAGCCCGCAAAGCAGAACGGGTAGCAATAATAATTGTAGGGAGCGTCATAAGGGCTAAAACAAGCCCACCAACAAAAGAGGCTGAACGTGGTAACCCCCAAAAATTAACAAAAACAGAAAGCCCCAATAGACCAAAAACAATCGAGGGAACCGCTGCAAGGTTATTGATATTCACTTCAATAAAATCTGTAAATTTATTTTTGCGCGCGTATTCTTCTAAATAAACCGCAGTAGCTATCCCCATGGGAAGTGAAAGCAGTAAAACTATAGCTATCATGTAAAAAGAGCCAATAATTGCAACACCTAATCCCGCAGTCTCAGGACGACTTGAGGCACCAAAGGTAAAAAAACCAAAATTAAATGTTTTATAAAGCGTACCATCATCGGCTAAGCGTTTCATCCATTCTATTTGGCGATTAGAAACTTTGCGATTTTTTTCTGCTACACGCAAATCAATCTGTCCCTTATAAGCAGAATCAATATCCGCTGCCACTAAGACTTTGATTTTTTGCATTGTACCAATTAATTGTAGATCTTTTGTCACCATTTCACGTAGTTGAACACGTACACTACTTGAAAACATACGGCGAATATCCCGTAATGATGCCCGATCATTTTGATCTATACCAAGCTTCTTCACTAAAGCATTGCGTACAAGAAGAGGATAATTGGCCGTTATGAGTATCTGTGGATTTACCAAACGCTGACCACTTGGATCAATAATCTTCTCATCCAAATAAATCGATAGGGTCATTTCACTTTGAAAAAACGCTGTATAACCTTGACTAATAATAGACCATAAAAGTGCAAATAAAAAAAACAAACCAATAAAAATAGCAATCAGACCATACGCACGGAAACGACGTTCTGCCCAATATCGACGTTTGAGACTAATATTGCGACGAGGGAAAAGAAAAACTTCATTCATTCATATTGTTCCCGATATTTACGCACGATATAAAGAGCAAGAATATTCATCAAAAGAGTCATAATAAAGAGTGTCATCCCTAAAGCAAAAGCAACAAGAGTTTGGGGAGAATTAAATTCAAGATCACCGGTTAATTGGTTAACAATCTTAACCGTCATCGTGGTCATCGCTTCAAATGGATTAAGTGTTAAGTTTGCTGCAACACCTGCCGCCAAAACCACAATCATCGTCTCTCCAATTGCACGTGATGCTGTCAATAAAATTGCTCCCATAATCCCTGGAAGCGCTGCCGGTATAACCACTTTTTTAATTGTTTCCGATTGCGTTGCTCCTAAACCATACGAACCTTCGCGTAAAATACGTGGAACAGCTGTAATAACATCATCCGATAAAGAGGAAACAAAAGGTATCAACATAATGCCCATCACAACTCCAGCAGTTAAAACACTCTGCGCCATAATAAAACCAACACCACCCGAGAGAGAAATAGAGAGATCACGTAAAAATGGCCCAACAACCTTTAAAGCAAAAAAACCATAAACAATGGTTGGAATACCAGCAAGAACTTCCAATAATGGCTTTACAATTGAGCGTAATCGAGACGAAGCATATTCAGCCATATAAAGAGCAGAAAATAATCCTATTGGCACAGCAAAAAGCATTGCAACAAATGCAATATAAAGTGTGCCAGCAAGCAATGGGATTAAACCAAATTGCCCCACGCCATCCCCCGAACTTCCCGCTGAAAAACGCGGGTCCCAAACTGTTCCAAAAAAGAAATTTGAAAAGGATACAGACTGAAAAAAATTCACCGTTTGAAAGAACATGGAAAGTGCAATGGCTATGGTTGTCAAAACTGCAACAATAGACGCACAAACTAACCCAATAACAATCAAACTCTCAACCTTATTGCGCGCGCGATGATGTGGAGCAATTTGCATCATTCCACCAATAAAGCCAAAGGACGCAATAATAAAAAGAAAAACGTGACCAATAAATTGAAGCTTTTTAGAAGAAGATACCCACGACTGTGCTATCTTTAACACATCATCTGATACTTCATGAGGTGAAATTAATCCTTTCGCGAATAATTGCGCCCGTACTTCTTCATACGAAGCGCTCATAAGATCCCCATCAAACTGATGAAGCATTTTAACCAGACTTCGAAGTGTTCCCCAAAATAGGTCATGATTCACAAGCCCTGTTATCTGTGCACTATATGCCTCAACCTCTCGAGAAGCGTTATACTCTAAATAAATTGCACTCCCACCATTCCAAAAAATCAAAAAAATAAGAGGTGGAATAACCGTCATTAAAAATGTCCACCACCCATAATAACACGCACGAGAATGCATCTTGCATTGTTTGTATTCAAGAGTACGGGCCCGCATATAAGAAAGACAAAAGCCCAAAAATCCAAGAATTAATAACAGAAAAATAATGAAGGAAATGCGCATATTGTCTTTCAATTTTTATAAAAAAGCAGCACAGAAAATGTCTACACTTGCAAATCTAGAAAATTATTTCAACGTCATCACACGGCCAGCAGAAAAAGCAGAACGCTGCGCTTGACGCTCCTCTTCAGAAGCAGCAATCAAACCATATTCAGCTAAAGGACTATCTGGACCAATCATTTGATCAGAAAGGAAAAAATCAACATATTCCCGCAACCCCAGAGTAATACCTAAATGCGCCTTCTTAATATAGAAAAAAAGTGGACGAGAAACTGGATATTGACCACTAGAGATTGTTTCAACAGTTGGCGCAACACCATTAATATCTGCAACTTTTAGCTTATCGGCATTATTTTGATAAAAAGATAAACCAAAAAAACCCACTCCTGTTTTATTAGAAGTGAGACGTGCAAAGGTTTCAGAATAATCGCCATCAATATCAATGGCTTTACCATCCTTACGTACAGCAACACAAGCAGCGTGTATTGCCTTATCATCCATCCCCAAAGATTTCATCGTATCCACTGCTCCACTCTCCTTACAGCCTACAATGAGCAATTGTTCTTCAAAAACTTCACGCGTTCCATGTTTTTCTCCAGGGATATAAGCTGCTATCGTCGAATTAGGAAAATCACTATTGACTTCGTTCCATTTCGAAACGTTATTGGTCTGCAATTTTCCGTCTCTCACAATCCGAGCAGCAAGAGCCTTATAAACATCTACTGGTTGCAATTTCCAATCAGGACCATCTATATCTGTTGCAAAAACAATGCCATCATATCCAATGCGTATCTCTTCAACATCTTTTACACCAGCATCAAAACAAGATTGTAATTCACTAGGCTTCATTGCTCGCGAAGCATTAACAATATCAACGGTGTTCTCTCCAATGCCACGGCAAAATTCTTTAATACCAGCTCCTGTTCCACCTGATTCAATAACAGGAACCTTAAAATGAGGATACATTTCCCCAAACGTTTCAGCAACAATCTTTTGGTAAGGTAAAACTGTAGATGAACCAGTCATCTGAATTTGACCGCGTGCGTTGCCAATATTAGCAGACAACAGTACCGCAAAAAACAGCCCTACTCCAACTGATAACATCCTGTTCATCTATAAACTCCCTAAAACCTAAACCAAGAACTATTATTCGTATAGCACAATAATTCTAGTTCACATTTGCAGCATAACAAATATAAAAAAGCAACATTGTTCATTTTTTCTAACAAAATCATTTTTGGATTCTTTGTTCAAATAAATTTAATTTGAACGTTTAAACTCAACAACATCCCAAAAAAGATGAGCAATATCTGTACCGCAGAAGCGTTTAATTTCACGAATTCCAGTAGGGGATGTTACATTAATTTCTGTTATATAATCTCCAATCACATCAATTCCCACGAAAAGAAGTCCGCGTTCTTTTAAAGTCGAACTAATACGTTCGCAAATTTCATAATCACGTTTTGTTAATTCAACATTTTCTGCGCGACCTCCAGCATGCATGTTAGAACGAACATCCGTTTCTGCAGCAATCCGATTAATCGCTCCCACAGGCGTACCATCAAGCAAAATAATTCGTTTATCCCCTTTTCGCACTGCTTCTAAATAGCGCTGGACGATAAAAGGTTCGCGATAAGTTTGTCCAAACATTTCTAAGAGTGATGCTAAATTACGATCATTCTGTTTCAAATAGAAAACACCAGCACCTCCATTGCCATAAAGTGGTTTCACAATAATATCACCAAATGTGTCTCTAAAAGCCTTGATTTCTTCAATGTCTTTGGTCACTAAAGTCTCTGGCATCAAATCAGGAAATTCTGTTACAAAAATTTTTTCTGGACTATTGCGCACCCATGCTGGATCATTCACAACAAGAGTCTGAGGATGAATACGTTCTAACAAGTGTGTTGTGGTAATATAATTGAGATCAAAGGGAGGATCTTGGCGTAAAAGAATCACATCCATATCTATCAATTGCGTACGGAAAGGCGTGCCTAATTGATAATGGTTTTCTTCTTTATCATATACCGTTAATGATTCTAGCCATGCAACCACACAACCATCACGCATAGATAAACGATCCGGTGTATAATGAAAAAGAGAGTGTCCACGTTCTTGCGCTGCTAAAGCAAGTGCAAATGTCGTATCCCCTTGAATCTGAATGGTTGAAATATGATCCATCTGAATGGCAATTTTCATGAATAAAACCTCCCTATAGTAAAAGCGGACTGGCCTATGCGCCATAAACTCAGTAAATAATAAAAAACTATGACAAGAGAAAACCTATGAGACAAGATGCTGATACAAAATTAAGCAGTGAAGAAATTGAACGCTATGCACGTCACATCATTTTGCCTGAGATTGGTGGAGCGGGACAACAAAAGCTTAAAGCTGCCCGTGTTCTTGTTGTTGGCGCTGGTGGACTTGGTGCTCCTATCTTAACTTATTTAGCTGCCGCAGGTGTTGGTACCCTTGGAATTGTTGATGATGATATCGTTTCGCTTTCCAATTTACAACGCCAAGTTATTCACAAAACCAGCACAATTCATCACTGCAAAACAGATAGCGCTACAGCTTTTATAAAAGGCATAAACCCCCATGTTATAGTTGAAAAACATAACATACGTTTGGATAAAAGTAATGCGGATAGACTCCTCAACGCCTACCACATCATTGTTGATGGATGCGATAATTTTACCACACGTTATTTGCTTGCCGATCATGCCGCTCAGTGCAAAAAACCTTTAATAAGTGGCGCTGTAGAACGTTTTAGTGGTTCATTAACAGTGCTTATGCCTTATAAAGACAATAATCCTCACTATCGCGACCTCTTTCCTAATCCGCCAGCTCCTAGCACGCTCCCAACATGTGCTGAAACTGGAATCATTGGTGTTTTACCTGGCGTTATTGGAACACTTCAAGCCATGGAAGCCATTAAACTGATTACAAATATTGGTGAACCGTTAGTGGGGAAAATCCTTCTCTATAACGGATTATCTGCACAGTTTAATATTATTACTTATAAACGTTCAGTTTCCAGTGTAAATATAGAAGCTACTTAAGAGTTTTGGAAAAAGATGATGATGCTCATCTCTGCAAACCTACAGCATTCTCTCGAGATACACTGAAATCAGAAAAAACTGTTAGCAGAGAAAACTCTTCTTTTATAAGAAATTGTCAATATAATTTAAGATCATGGCCTATAAGTGTTTAGATTCTCATGCAAAGGCTGCAGACATCAAGCTTTACATGTAGGAATTTAGCGGAGAAGAAAAAATACGACAGCAGCACCATATTCAAATATTTCTTCCTTGCACATAATAATCACTTCATGTGAAATTGCTTTAACAACTTTCAAATCATGACTAATAAACAAATAACACGAATGATATTTTTTTTGTAAACGACACAAAAAATTAATAATTTATGCCTGTACACTTACATCAAAAGAAGAGGTTGGTTCATCAAACACCATAAAGCGCGGCTTAAAAATGATTGCACCTGCCCCAAGAGCAATTCGTTGTCTCTGTACACCAGAAAACTCATGGGGATAAAATGATGGAGAAAAAAGAGCTATCAGCCCATGTAAAGCTTTAATATATCAATGATTTTATCTTTTTCATAATCCTCATGACTTCTGATAAAATTCTTTCTTCTCCACGCCCGAATAAAAACAAAGTTGCAGTTTTTCAAAGAAATCTTAAAAACTGTGTTTGATGCAATAAACCAGATTTAGCAGTAAAAAATTCTGTATGATTTCAATGCACTTAATTCAGTAATTTATAAGATAGAAAAGTTTTCTGGACGCAGATTGTCTTAACTTTATTAGTAAAACAAATCCTGCTCATTTTCCTGCTCTATAAAACTTCAAAAACAATCACTTTATCAAATATATTTGTTATATAGTTTTTTTCAAAATAGCTTTACTAGAAAGTGATATCCATCTGATGGTGACCAAGCCACACATGAAAAAAGTTAAATTTGGTAGTACAAGGTAGTATGACGGTGAAACTTTTGCAGGCAAAAAAGAAATAATGCTTAACACCGAAATCGAAAATATTCTTCCACTGAAAGATACAGCACCAATAATACCAGAAATATGCCCAGTTTGTTTTTGGGTAAGCTTTGAAAAAAAAGAGGCTTTGCTCCTATCGGTACAGTGCAAATAAATCCATGAATTAAAGAAAATGCGATAACTGAAGCTGCAATTTGATTGCTATGGATAAAAAATAAAAGCCAATATACATCAAGGTAGAAAATAATGAAAAACACTTTATAGATTTCTTATATTGTTTATCAAATGCGTGATATTTAGACATAAGTGAATTGGAAAAATATTGAACAGAGAAGGCTCCTAATATGACAGAACATGAGTACCAGCACCTGCGGAACTGTTGGGGTGGCTAATCTTCCACCAGAGAGTATTATTGGCTGCCAGAAGTGATAAATAACTTGAATGCCAGCGCTGAAAAGGCACATCAGCAAAATAAACCATGCTCCACCCACCGTGTTTTTAAATACCCAAAGCGTTTTCTTAGCATTTTGCAGAATATTTTTTGTTTTTGGTCCTTCCCTCACAGATGTTTTTTCTTCAGGAACAATAAGAAATATAAAGAAAATTACTCCCATCATGATGCCTGAGATAATATATCGTTCCAATCTCTACGATACCACTGATCATGCTAACGATAATGTGAAACGCGATCTTGTTTATTACATAGAGAACGATAAAGTCATTCGCCAATAGCGCTGGCAATGAAGCAAGTTCCTGCTCCATAGAGAATTTGTGCAATGATAAGTGCTTTCATATTGAGAGCTTACAGACATAGAAAATAAAATGATCCTGTCATAAAAACTCCGACCGTGACTGAATATTTGCACCGATATATATCAGCTAAAACAGTACAGAGAAAATCAAAGAGCAAAACAGTTACCTAAAAAGCAACTTGAGGCATAGCGCATTGAGATAAGGTAAGCCGCATAGACATTAGAAAAACCCGCGTGATAAAACCCGTAGATTACAGCAAGTATTTTGGATCTGTTTATGATTTTGTTCCGCAAACTTTGCAATGAGCTTTTTTTAAGAACGTTCTTCTGTGAGAAGTTTTCTGCTCCATATTCTCACACGATGATCAGTGAAAAGTAAAGTGCCATAACCACCCCAAAATTTAAGGACATCATTAGCACAAACAGAAGCTGAAAGAGCATTCACAGGAAGAAATTCGCAACTTTGAAGTTATTATGAATAGCAGTGTAAGCCTTATATATTAAAGGGTCGCGTTTTGGGGGAGGAAGATTTTCTATCGATGAACGGTATATATAGCAACTAGTTTTTTCTAGTGTGTAAAAAGATCCAAACGCAGATATATCATTAATATATCCAGAATTTATATAAGCTTGTTGATTTTTTACATACTATTCGTTTATCCATGGCACCAGCTAACCAAATGTATCAGCAGAAATAATCCACAAATCAGCTCTGGGCAATTTGTTGATATCCGTTTTGGTCATGATTGACATCTTGAGCTCAGTAACTTCACTCTCACTGTTTCTCCCTAATCATTCACGCCGAAGAACGATCGTCTTAGAAAGTCTAACATCTTGTTCAGTAAAAAAATTTGTCTGGTAAGATTAGTTATTTCAATCACATCATTGTCGACAAGAATAATTTCTCCATACCAGAAGTAACAAGTGTTGCTGATACATGATTACCAATCCCACCACACCCTAAAATGACCACTACTTTTCGTGAAAGAGTATGTTGAAAAGACTCTAGATTCTTACAGTAACTTTGATAATGGAAATGATTTCTGGAATACCGATTATTAAAAATTTTATTCGATATCTCAGCAAAAACAAAAAAGTAAAATGCACGGTTAAAGTCTTCTCTTAACATGAGTAACGAGAGCAAACTGTAAACTTCTTCCACCGTCTTTTTCTCGATCCACTACGCTGTGATAAGTATCAAATTTTCCCAGTTTTTTTTCTCATTGATAACAAACTGCTTTGATTCTACACCCCAAATTGTATCCTTTTTCACGAACAACAACAGGTGTGTATTTTCCTAAAATGTATTGTTTTTCCATAGCCTCTCCCCCACAAACATTCACTTATAAAAACCCTTTTTCCTAAAAAGTAGTTTCAGGGAAAAGAGCTCTTCTTATTTATTAATTACAAAAAATATGATCTATGATACCTTCCCTTAATTTCTATGCTTTTATTATCCGCTACTAATGCGATGGAGGAGAAAGATAAATCAGAACTTCATTTCAGAACATCATTATTATCAATACACGTTAATATGAATATCCTTATCAAAATACTCATAGAGCTCCTTAGAAAACAGAAAACACCCCATACATATTAGAACTCTCTTTTGCATTCCAAAGATAGGTGAATCTTTTTCTTATTACTTTTTTTATTTTCTATGACACTTAGTGGGTTCGCTTCAAAAAAAAATCACATCATGTACACCAAAACATTCACTCACTATCTTTCTCTTTGATATGGAGATGATATCAATTTTATTTTTTAAGCGTAGCTCTAAATAGAGCTTTGCCTGATACTTGTATTTTCCAACTTGAATCAGATTATTTTGATTTAACCCACTCTAAGCATGTTTTGTCTCATTAAAAACAATAGATAAAAGAAATGCTGACGGAAGCTTTATCATGCACATTTTTTAAGTGGCTATCGAATTCAACACATCCGCCCCCTACCTTTTTACTGAATAAATTTTTACTGTTGAGAATGAAAAACTGCCAATTAAACAAAGCTTTAAAATGCTCTTTGTAATAAAAGAATTACGGTATTCTCATGATAAACCGACCAGTTAAGGATAAGTACCTACACACTTTTGTATTATTTAGTGAATTGAATTATGCAATAAGGTAGATTGATGAGTAGATTAGAAACAGATTGAAACCCAAATTACAAATAAAAATCTCAAAACCAATCACATCTCTTTCTCAAGAAAACATCTATGGTATAATTTAGTTTGGTTCGCCTTCTTTATTATCTATTAGCAAAGGAACAGGATGATCAGACAAACTGCGTAAATAAAGCAAAAGATCGGCACGATCTTGATCATTTTTTATCCCACGAAAAGACATAATAGTCCCAGGAAATGTTTTCTGCGGTGATTGTAAATAACGATCTAACGTTATAAAATCCCATTTTTGATCAGAATTTGCACGCAAAACCCGTGAATAAGCAAAGTCTGGCGCCGATGCTAAAGAACGGTTCACTATATCCCAAAGTACTGGACCAACACGGCTAGATTCATTGCGTCCAGAGGTATGGCATATGGCACATTGGCGGAAGATTTTACGCCCATTTTCAAGATTGCCTTGTTGAAGACGATCGTTTAAGGACAAAGAATTATTAAATACCTTCTGTTTTTCCTTGAACGCATCATTTCTTGTAACTGTATAAGGCTTTTGAACCGATGGAGAATGATCATAGACTATATCGCTGAGTGTAGAAATTCCCACCACAATCACCAACACACATACACAAGAAAAAGCAAAATAGACAACTGTCGAGCGTTTCATAAAAATTTAAACGTTTATTATCTTTTCATTACTACTTTTAGTTTAAGCTTTTTCTTTATGACATACAACATGATAAATGCTTTACAGACGGCATTTGGAATTTTGCCATGACACTTGAACCGATTATTCTGATTCCCGCTCGTATGAATTCAACGCGTCTGCCTCAAAAAGCTCTTGCTGAAATTGCTGGAAAGCCGATGATTGTTCATGTTGCTGAACAAGCAAAAAAAACTGCAATAGGACGTATTCTTGTGGCAACAGATCATCATGAAATTGCCAAAGCTGTTACAACTTATGGGCATGAGTGTATCATAACATATGGTGACCATAAATCTGGCTCTGATCGCATTTATGAAGCTTTAACGCGTATTGATCCTGAACAACGCTACAATGCCATTTTGAATGTACAAGGTGATCTGCCAACAATAACACCTCATGAAATTATTAGTGCTTTACGCCCTTTGGAAAATAGCTTGACTGATATTGCAACTTTGGGTGCAAAAATTAGTGACAAAAACGAAAAGAGAAATCCCAATGTCGTCAAAATTATCGGTACACCACTTTCTCAAAATCGCCTTCGTGCTCTTTATTTTACCCGCACAACAGCGCCCTATGGAGATGGCCCCCTTTATCATCATATTGGGATATATGCCTATCGACGCAAAGCCTTAGAGCAATTTGTAGCGCTTAAACCTTCTCCCCTCGAACAACGTGAAAAACTTGAACAATTACGTGCATTAGAACATAATATGCGTATCGATGTAGAGATAATCAATACAATTCCCTTAGGAGTGGATACACAACGTGACCTTGAGAGAGTACGCAAGATTTTAGCATGAAAACACTTAAAAAAACCAATAAAATCTCTTTTCAAGGAGAATATGGCGCTAATTCCCATATTGCTTGTACTCATATGTTTCCCAATATGGAAGCTGTTCCTTCTGTAACTTTTGAAGAGGCGCTGAATTTAGTGGAAAGTGGGCAAGCTGATCTTGCTATGATTCCTATTGAAAATACTCTTGCTGGCCGCGTTGCGGATATTCATCATCTTTTACCGCAATCATCCCTTTACATTATTGATGAATATTTTTTACCTATTCATTTTCAACTCATGGTTTTACCCGGCGTTAGGCATGAGGAAATTAAAACCGTTCACAGCCATACGCATGCCCTCGCACAATGCCGGAAAATTATTCGGAAAAATGGTTGGATTCCTGTTATTTCACCTGATACTGCTGGAGCTGCAAAATTTATTAAAGAAAATGCTAAACGTTCACAAGCAGCCTTAGCTCCTCTGATTGCAGCAGAGCTCTATAGACTTGATATTCTTGAAAAAAATGTTGAAGATAATCCTCATAACATTACGCGTTTTGTCATACTTTCACGTTTTCAAAGGCACGTACCACAACCCCAAAATGGCGAAAAAATCATCACAAGTCTTCTTTTTCGCGTACGTAATGTGCCTGCTGCTCTTTATAAAGCCATGGGAGGATTTGCCACGAATGGTATTAATATGACAAAATTAGAAAGCTACCAAATTGGTGGAAATTTTAATGCAACACAGTTTTTCGTTGATATCGAAGGGCACCCTGAAGACCCCATGATGAAACTTGCCCTCGAAGAGCTGTCTTTTTTTTCTGCTGAACTTCGCATTATTGGCATTTATCCAGCTCAAAATGATCGAACACCTGTATGAAGAACAATTAAATTGCGTCATTTTGCATAAATATTCTATAGTGCAATTTGCTTTGAAAAGCTTATCCTCTTTTGCCAACGAACTTCATAATAAACACTGAAAAGGAAAATGAGCGATGTCACCTGTAAATGAAATACTTAAATTATCCAAATAATATTTTTCCATGAATTACATAATCAAAAAACATATATTGAGAAAAAATTTAAAACAACACAAATGCCAAAACACAATTTTTGGGATTTAAAGCAATGCTCAAAATAATTTTTATAAAACTGAAAATCGTAGTTATCCCTTCTGCTTTTTGCAATAAAGTTTCATCTTTTATATCGATGAATACCGATTTATGATTAACTGTATTTTTAATATATAAGAGAACGATAATGAAAAAATCTGCACTCAAGGATTATTTGTTGCCAATATTCTCGTTTGTTCAAGTGTTGCATTTGCTGGATTTGGTGAGAAAAAATGGAATTTTGCGCCAAATGAAACTGCTACAATTGGTATGTTCGATACAATACATCAAGGTGTTGAATATGCTTGCAAAGCATTTAAACCTAAAAAAGCTTCCTTTGCTTTATCGTACTCATCCCCTTCTGACTTAGACAGACTACAAATTGTTGCAGATGATAAAAAAATAATACATGATAGAGAACATAAGGTTTTTACGCTCAAAAGTGTAAAATCCCTCCATATAAGTTTTCCTTCATCAGGACATTATACTTTTAAAAAAATTACTGGAATAGACTGTGATACAGGGGGTTATTAATAATATTCCCAAAAATATTTTGGTTTTGCATAGATGTATAAAAAGACTCAAGTAAGCTTTTTTCGAAATCGGATATCGTAAATTATCAAAACTCGATTTCTGAGAAATAAAAAACTTTGTTTATGGCAAATCAAGAGAAGACGTTGTGCCAATGAAAAGCACTAAATTTCCATTTTTTTATTGTCTTATTACAAAAATTAAGCTCAAAGAAAAAAATCTTCGTTGTTCGTGTCATATTTTTTGTTTCTTAGCTTGATTTTTTATTTTAAATCGACAATATGAATTTGGGAGGTTGGTGGTGGACGAACTGCTCGCCAACTGGGTCAGGTCTGGAAAGAAGCAGCCCCAACGGGTTTTTGTACGGGTCATTGTACCAGCCTCCTCTGTTATTGTATAAGTTATATTTTTATTGTTTTTCTGTGAAGTGTGTGCAATTTTCACAGCGGTATTGTGTATAAAGAAGTAAGAGATTTTTTGCTGTTTTTAAGAAAATTGCTCTCTTCTTTAAAAAAATAATTTGATTGAGAAAAAATCCTTTTATATTAGATTAGGGTGTTAATTTATTCCTTCGTGTCACCTAACTGTACGCATAAGAGCTCCAAAGTGGAATCATTGGTAGAAAATATGCCGGTAGAAACAACCTATCGTGTTCTTGCTCGCAAATATCGACCTCAAAATTTCTCTGACCTCATTGGTCAGGGGGCTATGGTGCGTACCCTCACAAATGCTTTTGAAACAGGGCGTATTGCACAAGCTTGGATGCTAACAGGAATTCGTGGAGTAGGTAAAACCACAACAGCACGTATTTTAGCACGTGCGCTCAATTATAAAACAAAAGATATTGACCAACCAACAACTGTATTGGACTCTCTTGGTGAGCATTGCACACAAATTATCGAAGGACGCCATATTGATGTTATAGAAATGGATGCCGCTTCTCATACGGGCATTGACGATATTCGTGAAATTATTGAACAAATACGTTACCGTCCTGTTTCTGCTCGCTATAAAGTTTATATTATTGATGAAGTGCATATGCTCTCAACGCAAGCATTTAATGGTCTCTTGAAAACACTTGAAGAACCACCAGCGCATGTAAAATTTATTTTTGCAACGACAGAAATTCGCAAAGTTCCTATTACAATTCTTTCACGTTGTCAGCGTTTTGATTTGCGACGTATTGAATCAAAAGTTTTAAGCACACATCTGCGCCAAATTGGGAAATGTGAAAAAGTGGAAGTGGAAGATCAAGCACTCTCCATGATTGCCCGCGCTGCAGAAGGCTCTGTACGTGATGCTTTGTCTATTTTTGATCAAGCAATTGCTCATAGCAATGGAAATGTCAGTGCCATTACAGTACGCGACATGCTAGGATTGGCTGATCAAGCACGTACCATTGATCTCTTTGAATTCATCATGAAGGGCAAAGTTGTGGATGCCTTACGTGAATTGCGTAGCCAATATGATGCTGGGGCTGATCCTCTCACTATATTGACAGAATTGGCTGATTTCAATCATCTGGTAACACGTTTACGTTTTACTCCAGAGATAGCCGAAGACCTTTCACTTACTGAAGATGAACGTTTAAGAAGCTTAGATTTTTCACAAAAACTTTCCATCCCTGTTTTATCCCGAAGTTGGCAAATGTTACTCAAAGGCTTACAGGAAGTAAGTCAGACAGCACATCCACTACAAGCTGCAGAAATGTTACTCATTCGTCTTGCACACACTGCTGAGCTCCCCACTCTCGATGAAGCTTTGAAAAAGCTTACCCAAGAAAAAACACCTCTCACAATTGTTCCAAATTCTTCTCATCAAGAATCCACAAACGCAAATAATACAACAACAGCTGTATATGCTCATAGTTCCTCAAGCACTCCAAACACACCAGCCAACCAATCAGATTTAAAAACATTTGGAAAACAATTTAATCACTCCTTGCAAGAAAAAGATCTAGCTAATATTCAAACCTTTGAAAGCACTCATTCCTTGCAAGTAAAAGAAGTTCTTGAAAATTCTCAGCCCGTTGAAATTTCTGAAAAACTTGCAATTTCACCACATCCCTCTACAAAAAGTGCAACAGAAATTACTGAACCGCAAACCACCGTTATCAATTCCTTACACGATATTGTTAAATTAGCTGAACAGCATAATAATATCCATTTTAAGATACTTGTTAGAGAATTTGTTCATCCTGTTTCTTTTAAAGCTGGGCATATTACCTTAAGACTTTCTGAAAATGCTCCACATTCTCTTGCTCGTGATATAGAAAAAATGCTCCTTCAATGGACTAAAAAACGCTGGGCTATCACCTTTGTTAATGAAGGTGGAGGGCCAACCCTACAGGAAGAAAGTATAGCTATCCAAAAAACACTTTTTTCCAATGCAGAAACAGATCCCGATATCGCGAAAATACTCAATCATTTCCCAGAAGCAAAAATTGTCGACATTCGCTTGAATAAACAAGAAAACGACCTTGATTTGCTACCCAATAGTTTTGAAAGTACTGAGACTTTTAAAAATGAAAGTGAAACCCATAATGAATAAGGATATCTATTTCTATGCGTGATATGATGAATATGATGAAAAAAGCCAAAGAAATGCAAGAAAAAATCCAGAAAGTTCAAGAAGAAATAGCAAAGCTTCAAGTGATTGGCACGGCAGGTGCCGGTCTTGTCAATGTTACCTTAAACGGCAAAAATATTATAACAAAGCTTCACATTGATCCTTCATTACTTATACCTAAGGAAGTTGAAATCCTTGAAGATCTTATTGTGGCAGCTTATAATGACGCTAGAGCAAAAATTGAAATAGCCATAGAAGAAAAAACAAAAAATATAACAGCAGGATTGCCACTTCCATCAGGTTTAAAATTGCCATTCTAATAAAGCAGGTTTTCTTTAATCTCATGAGACAAGAATATGTCTAAATACATTGCTGGACCTGAAATTGAGCGTCTCATTCAGCTTTTGGCACGGTTGCCGGGTCTTGGGCCACGTTCTGCTCGTCGTGTTGCACTTCACCTTATTAAAAAAAAGGAAACATTGCTGGAACCTTTAGGAGTGGCAATACAAGTGGCTGTAGATAAAGTTTGCATTTGTTCTGTTTGTGGAAATGTCGATACTGTTGATCCTTGTTCGATTTGTACTGATCCACGCCGCGATGATACAACAATTATTGTTGTCGAGGATATTGCTGATCTGTGGGCGCTTGAGCGTGCAAAAACTTTGGCCGCACGTTATCATGTATTGGGTGGACGACTCTCTCCCTTAGATGGAATAGGTCCTGACGAACTCAATATTGCCTCCTTAATACAGCGCATTGCACAAAACCAAATCACAGAAATTATTCTCGCTGTCAATGCTACTGTTGAGGGACAAACAACAGCACACTACATCACCGACCAACTTTCTAATTTTTCCGTTAAAATTACTCGGCTTGCTCATGGAGTTCCCGTAGGTGGTGAACTTGATTATCTTGATGATGGAACTTTAGCAGCGGCCTTACAAGCAAGAACAAATCTTTAAGACTTTCTTTTAACTCTTTCTTATGGGGAAATACTAAAATGATCAAAAAAAATCTGTCACTTTTAAACGACTTTTGTCCTGGTATTTTAGTATGTTTACTCATATCAGCCTTAGCTTACGGTTTAGAAGTCGTAGAGAAACAGCTCTTCTCAGAAGCATGGCTCGAAAGTCTTGTTTTAGCAATTCTCTTAGGATCAATCACCCGTAGTTGTTTTCCTTTACCAACATATTTTCAAAAAGGGATAACTTTTTGTGCAAAAACACTTCTTGAAATTGCTATTGTTCTTCTAGGAGCAAGCATTAGTATTCACGCTGTTCTTGCAACCGGCTGGAGTTTGCTTGCTAGCGTCATATTCGTTATATTCATAACTATTCTTATGAGTTTTTTTATCGGTAGACTTTTTGGGCTTTCTTCTCATTTAGCAATGTTGGTGGCTTGTGGAAATGCTATTTGTGGCAATTCAGCTATCGTTGCCGTTGCACCTGTCATTAAAGCAAAACATGATGAAGTAGCTGCATCAATTGCTTTTACTGCTCTTTTGGGTATTCTTATTATTTTATTTCTTCCCTTTTTACATCCACTTCTCGGTTTGTCATTTAGTCAATATGGGATACTTGCTGGTATGGTTGTCTATGCTGTACCACAAGTTTTAGCTGCAACAGCATCCATATCCTTCGTAAGTGTCCAAATTGCAACAGTTGTTAAATTGGTGCGGGTTTTGTTGTTAGGTCCTCTTATTTTTGCTCTTTCAATCATCTACCATCGCTCATCGCAAACACGCTTGCGTTGGCACACTCTTGTACCATGGTTTATCATTGGTTTTGTTATGATGATGCTTGTTCGCTCAAGTGGACTTATTTCTGAAGCAGCTATTAACCCCATTAAATTAACTGCTCAAGTATTAACGATCATTTCAATGGCAGCATTAGGATTAGGCGTTGATATCCGTTCATTAAAAAAAGCGGGATGGCGTGTTATTTTGGCTTCAACTTGTTCCATCATTATTCTCGGTATTTGTAGCCTTATTATGATACAATTAATTAATTTAAACCAAATAACATTTTAAAAGAATCGCTAAAGTTATTTTTTCCCTTTTCAGTGAAATTTACCGAATAACTCCAAAGGGGTTTGTGAATATTGCAATATTTTTCTGCTCAATAATGACAAAATTTTAAGAAGTTTCTTGAAATTTTGTCAAAAGATCGTATCCATTTCTCCTTTAATATCGTAACAAGCTTATAAACTCCTTTAAACAACTTCTTTCTTCGTAAACTATTGCTTGTAGCGGTGTGCCGTGATACCGGAAAGGTAATTTCTCAAAAGTAAGTCCCTTTTTATTTTCTCCCATAAAAATAAAGTTTTTACAAAAAGTATGAAACATGCTCTTATTAGCAAAATAACAAATGTAATATTATGACTTAGCTACTTTCAAATGCATGTTGCTTATTCTGTTGATGCAACGAAATATCGTCAAGATTCAATCAACCCCCATGAAACCTAATAAAAAAAGATATTGCATTTTGCAAAAAAGCTCATTCTGTCTTAATGATTGATCTTCTGTATAGAGATAAAAACATCGTGAAATTTGACTTTCTATAGTAAAATATTGATATCTTTTAGTTTTGCAAATTTTCTAAAATATTGTAAAAATTACTAAACAAATGGAAAAAATTAAAAAATACAGTAGATCTTTTATTTCTCACATCATTCAATTAAAATATTCTTATGCTTATTCTTGCTATAGATACTGCTTCAATTTATTGTGCTGTTGCACTCATTCGCCATAAATCTGTTATTGCGCGTATTAATGAGCGCATGCACAAAGGACATGCTGAAAAACTTATTGGATACATCGCACAGGTAATGAACCAAGCCAATATCATCCTTAATCAAGTTGATCGTATTGCTGTTAATATTGGACCTGGATCGTTCACTGGTGTGCGTGTGGGAGTCTCAACAGCACGCGCTTTGGCATTAGCGCTCGAAATACCAGCTGTTGGGGTGAGCGCTCTTGAAGCGTTAGCATCACAGACAACAATTAATAAAAATACTGCATCAGCAATCACCGTTGTCATTGAAGCAGGAAAAGGCATGTTCTACCATCAAAACTTTAATACAAATCTGACTCCTTTAGGAGCACCAGGATTAAAAACAATTGAAGATATCATCGAAGATTTACCGCAACAAACAAAATTGATTGGTCCTGCAGCTGATATCGTAGCGTTCTATATGGAAAATAATAAGATAAGCAAAAAAATTGTCCTAGACAAAATTCTTTGCGAGGCGGCCGACATTGTAAGCTATGCCTATCTTGCAGCGAATAAACAACCCCAAAGCCCTCCTTGTCCACTTTATTTACGCAATGCTGATGCAAAACAACAAACTGATTTTGCTTTACCACGAAAAAAAGTATGTCCGAATTTTCATTGAAAAAAAATCATTTTGAAATTGCTCCGCTACAAATTGATGATAGTGCTTCTCTTCATCAAATTCATCAGCATTGCTTTGTCCCTGCTTGGGAAAAACAAACCTTTGATAATTTCTTAATAGATCACTCTATTTTCGGATACAAATCCTCCCTCATTGGTCAACCTGAGCAAATTTTAGGCTTTTGCCTCTGCCGCCTTATTCTTGATGAAGCAGAAATTATCACAATTGCTGTTCTTCCTCATTATCGTCAACAAGGAATTGGTACCTTACTTATCGATCAGACAATTCACTATCTTCACGATAAGCACGCTATAAAATTATTCTTGGAAGTAGAATCTACAAATCTTTCTGCTTTAAACCTTTATCAACGCTTTGAATTTCAAAAAATTTCTGAACGTCTGGCCTACTACCCGTCAAAAAATGGTCGCGGTGATGCAATTATCATGCAAAAAACTTTTAAGCAAATAGATTGAGATTTATGTAAAAAACATTTAGACATAGGCTATGAATAAAGTAAATCCTAAAAATACATCTCCTGTTGTTCCTAAAAAGGTTTTTATCAAAACCTATGGGTGTCAAATGAATGTTTATGACAGCCAACGAATGACTGATAGCCTCAGTGCACAAGGTTATGTTACGACACAAACGCCAAACGAGGCAGATCTTATTCTTGTTAATACCTGTCATATTCGTGAAAAAGCAGCAGAGAAACTTTATTCTGATCTTGGTCGCTTGCGGGTGATGCGTCAAGAAAGAGCTCCCGATAAACCCTTGACAGTTGGTGTGACTGGTTGTGTTGCACAAGCTGAGGGAAGTGAAATCTTACGCCGTGCTCCAATAGTGGATCTTGTCATTGGTCCGCAAATGTATCACCGCTTACCAGACTTGTTAGAAAAAGCTAAACAAGGAAAAAAAATTATCGAAACAGACTATGCTGTTGAAGATAAATTTGCTCATTTAGCACCTCATAATAAACGTGCTGTAAGAAAGCGGGGTGTAAGTGCATTTTTAACAGTACAAGAAGGCTGCGATAAATTTTGTACTTTTTGTGTTGTTCCTTACACACGCGGTGCTGAAATATCGCGACCTGTCGAGCAAATTACTGAAGAAGCCCGTCAACTTATTGAAGCGGGAGTCAAAGAAATTACGCTGCTTGGACAAAATGTAAATGGTTGGCATGGGCAAAGTGCAGATGGTAAAACTTGGCGTCTTGGTGATCTTCTCTATCACCTTGCCAAACTGGATGGTTTAAAGCGTCTGCGTTACACAACAAGTCATCCGCGAGATATGGATGAAAGCCTTATTGCCGCCCATAGGGATCTGGACATATTGATGCCTTATCTCCATTTGCCTGTCCAATCTGGTTCGGATCGTATTTTAAAAGCAATGAATCGCCAACATAAAAGTATTCATTATCTTCAGCTTATCGAAAAAATTCGCAACGCACGACCCGATATTGCTTTTTCAGGCGATTTTATTGTAGGATTTCCAGGAGAAACAGACGAAGACTTTGAAGAAACCATTAAACTTATTAAACAAGTGCAATACAGCTCTGCCTATTCTTTTAAATATTCTCCCCGTCCAGGAACAGTGGGGGCTACAATGAAAAATCATGTTGATGAAACTGTAAAAGATGCTAGGCTTCAACATTTACAAGTACTTCTCCTTGAACAACAAAATACTTTTTTGCGTTCTAAAATCGGTCAAACAACCGATGTTCTTATTGAAAAAGCTGGGCGTCACTCAGGACAAATGGTAGGACGCTCGCCTTGGCTTTTACCTGTTGTCGTGGATACAGATGCTTCTACAGGCTGTGTGGTAACAACGCATATTAAAAATGCAAGCTCAAACAGTTTTGTTGGTGAAATAGCAAATGTATAAATATGTCTCAACTCCCTTATTTGCCGCAAAGATTTGAGGAACCTCTTTTATTTTCGAAGAAAATGATTACATCTAGAATTTGTTAAAGAAATTGTATAAATTCACGCGTAGATGGAGAATAGGCTGAAAGATTCAATCGAAAAAGTAAATGCTTGCCCTGAAAATACTCGTATGTTGCGAAAAGCAAGGGTATCAGATGCTCATCAAGTTGTTCTCATTTTTGAAAACAATAAATATGCCAAAACGGTTTTTGGTAAACTTGATGAAAATCTTATCTACATTGAACAAAAACTCAAACTTAACATTCATCCGCGCGGAAATGAGGTCTTAATCCGTGGAAATATTACTGCTGTAAAACAGGCACAATATGTATTGCAACAACTTTATGAACGCGCCAAAACGCACCAAGAGCTCACTTTATCAGATACAGAAGGAGCGATTGCCATGGCAAATTTGCTACAAGAACAGCAAGAAGCCCTCACAACAATACAATCTGCAAAAAAACGTATCCCCGCACGTTTAAATACCCATAAAAAAACAATCCATGCTAGGACACCAACACAAGATGCGTATATACGTGCAATGGAGCATAGTGAACTTGTTTTTTGTGTAGGTCCTGCAGGAACAGGTAAGACATATCTTGCCGTTGCTCATGCTGCTATGCTTCTAGAGCGTGGAATTATTGAACGCATTATCCTCTCACGTCCCGCCGTTGAAGCTGGAGAGCATCTTGGCTTTCTTCCAGGTGATCTGAAGGAAAAAGTCGATCCCTATTTACGTCCTCTTTATGACGCCCTTTATGATATGATCCCTGCCGAAAAAGTAGAGCGCATTTTAGCTTCTGGTGTCATAGAAATTGCTCCTCTTGCTTTTATGCGCGGGCGAACACTTACCCATGCAGCTGTCATTCTTGATGAAGCACAAAATACCACGCCTATGCAAATGAAAATGTTCCTCACCCGTCTTGGAGAAGGAGCACGTATGATCATCACTGGTGATGTAAGCCAAATTGATTTACCGAGCGGACAAAAATCAGGTTTAAGCGAAGCAATACGCATTCTCTCAAACATAGAAAATATTGCAATTATTCGTTTTAATGAAAAAGATGTTGTACGCCATCCTCTTGTTGCTGCTATCGTTCGTGCTTATGATGATGATTCTGCTACACAAATTAAAAAAATGCCATCTTCAAGCACTTCGTCAAAAAAGTGAGCTCAATTTATCATGATTACTATTGATATAACTATTGAGAGCTCTGGATGGGATGATAAACAAGTGCTCTATAATATCACTGAGAAAGCATTGACAACAATAATGCATTATCTTTCATTAGAAGGTGTTGTAAGTGAAATCAGCATGCTTTTTACCGATGACCAACATATGGCACAGATCAATGCGCAATGGCGTGGTAAAAACAAACCCACTAATGTATTGTCCTTTCCCGCTTTTCCAATTAAAGTTGGGCAGATTCCAGGCCCCATGCTTGGTGATATCATTGTTGCCCGAGAAACTATTTTACTTGAAGCAAAGAGAGAGGGAAAATTATTTCAGGATCATTTGACACATATGATTGTTCATGGTGTTCTTCATCTTCTTGGATATGAGCATGAAACCGATGATGAAGCTTACCAAATGGAGAAACTTGAAAAAGAAATTCTTCAAAAACTTTCCATAAAAAATCCCTATAATGAATTTTAAAATGATAAAAACTACCTTTTTAAATTAATATCACCATCATATAATTTAAAATCTCTTATGCCTCTAAAAAGAAAGTTTTAAGATCTCAAAATCATGGCAAACAAAATAAATGCACCAAATAACCCTCAGACATCTTCTCATATTGAAGAACATTCCTCACGACAGGTAAATCATACGGAAAAACCCTCCCTGATAAATCATTTATTTTCATTTTTACGTCGGCGTAATTCTACATCACTGCGCGATGATCTTACCGTTGCTCTTACTACTGACAACAAAAAGGATACTGCCCCCTTCTCTCCTGAAGAACGCACGATGCTGCATAATATCTTACGCTTGCGTGAAGCACGCGTTGATGATGTTATGATTCCACGTTCTGAAATCGAAGCATTGGAAATCAATACTCCACTTGGGGAAGCTCTTAAATGTTTTGCAGAAATTGGTCATTCTCGCGTACCTGTTTACGCTGAAACTCTGGATGATCCACGAGGGATGATCCATATCCGCGATATTCTTAATTATATGACTCACTTTATTATTAACGCATCCCAAGCTGAACAGAAATCTGATTTTCTCCAGCTAAATCATATGCATTTACATACCCCAATTGGTGAATTGGATTTGGTTCGTGCTGTTCTTTTTGTTCCTAGTTCTATGCTCGCAAGCAAATTGTTAACCCGTATGCAAACAACACGAACACAAATGGCTTTGGTTATTGATGAACATGGGGGCACAGACGGTCTTGTTTCAATGGAAGATATTGTCGAATTGGTCGTTGGTGATATAGAAGATGAACATGATCATGTCGACAATGCTATCGTGCGCGAACCCAATAATAAATGGCTTGTTGACGCAAAAACCGAACTAGAAGATGTGGAAAAAGCACTTGGTCCTGATTTTATCGTCGGGGAATATGGTGATGAAGTTGATACCATTGGTGGTTTGATTGTCTCCATTCTTGATCGCATTCCTGCAAAAGGTGAAGTTGTTGAAGCAGTTCCTGGTTATCAATTTCGTATTTTAGAAGCTGATAAACGCAGAATTAAGCGATTGCGTATTTTTCGTATTTCAGAAAATGAGAGTTTTGAGAAAAATGCTCCTTCTGAAAAATAGTCAAACGCTTGTAAATCGTTTCATAGCTTTCTTATCCTCTCTTACCGGTTGGAAACGGCAAATGTGGGTGTTTTTATGTGGTGCGCTTACGTCTTTTGCACTCCCACCTTTTTATTTGACACCTCTGTGTTTTTTAACTTTCCCTGTCTTTATTGTTTTACTTGACACAATAAAGACCACTCAAAACATTAAAAAGCGCTTTTTAACCTACGCTTTTAGCTGTGGAAATTTTGGTTTTAGTTATTTTATTTGTAGTCTTTGGTGGCTATGCAATGCCTTATTTGTAGATCCTGTTTCTTTTGGTTGGGCGGTACCATTTGCCATTTTTGGCCCTCCCCTCTACCTTGCTCTTTATTGGTTTTTTGCTGGATTTCTTGTTGGCTTGTTATGGACCAAAGGGATAGCGCGTTTTTTTATTCTAGCTTTTGCACTAGGACTAGCAGAATTGTTGCGCGCCCTCCTTTTCACAGGCTTTCCATGGAATGCTCTTGGCTATACAGCTATGCCAACCCCTATGCTCATGCAATCTGGTGCAATCGTGGGACTTTACGGAATGAATATTCTTGCTGTCTTAGCCTATAGTTTCCCCACTGTTTTATTAACAGATGAAAAAAAGAAAACCGCACTTTTTCTTTGCTTATCGCTTATACTCATTCACAGTGGTTTTGGATTCTACCGCCTCAATACTGCAGAAAACATCACTGATGGTCAAAAAAATCGTTATTGGGTACGCATTGTTCAACCTTCTATACAGCAAAATATAAAACTGAATGATACAATACGAGAAGCTATATTTGAGGCTCATATGCGTTTGAGTACAACACCAACAGCAGCTCATAATAGAGAGCCTGACTTTATCATATGGCCAGAAGCGTCTATTCCTTATCTTCTCTCTGATAACTCTACAACCACAATGCGCATTGCTTCTCTTCTAAAACCAAAACAATGGGCTATTCTTGGTGCTATACGTGCTCATAATGATCCCCTTAATGAGCAAATACAATATTTTAATACAATTGCCGTAGTTAACAATAAAGGTGATATTTTAAACACTTCTGACAAGCTGCACTTGGTTCCTTTTGGTGAATATCTTCCTTATCAAAATTTTTTGGAAAAAATTGGATTACATATCCTTGCTGATAATATAGGTGGATATAGTGCTGCGGATGTGCGCAAAATTGTCACAATGCCAAATGGATTTTCTTATCTTCCGCTGATTTGTTATGAAGTCATCTTTCCCAATGAAATGACTTTTAAAGGCTCCTCTCCTCAAGCAATCATTAATATTACAAATGATGCATGGTTTGGTATAACACCTGGTCCATATCAACATCTTCAACAAGCACAGCTTCGTGCCGTTGAACTGGGAATTCCCCTCATACGAGCAGCCAATAATGGAATATCGGCTGTTATTGATTCTTATGGGCGAATCGTTGTAGCTCTCCAACAAAATGCTATTGGCATTATTGATTCACCAATTCCATCACCCATTACCCCCATAGGAAGCAATGGATACAGAATATTCTCTACTTTTATCTTATTTATTCTTATGCTATTGTGCCGCATCGGTTTTGGTTCTACAAAACATCTTAAATGATTCAAATGCCCATGTACGGTATTACATTGTGTATGCCGATAATATTGGGAAAAGTGTTACATATTATCTTAATTGTATGATAAACCAACTTTAGAGAAATCTGTTGTTGGTTTAGAAGAAAAGTGCTGGAAATTAAAGAGTTGCATTATGGCCGAGACTAGAAAAAAACCCGATCCTATAGACATCTATGTTGGAACCCGTATTCGTTTGCGTCGTAATATTTTGGGACTTACTCAAGAAAAACTAGGTGAAAAATTAGGTGTCACCTTCCAGCAAATTCAAAAATATGAAAAAGGTACAAACCGTATTGGAGCAAGTCGTCTTCAAGCAATTGCAGAAATTATGGATGTTCCTGTTTCTTATTTTTTTGATAAAGGTCTGCAGACACAGCATGTAGAAGGCTTCGCTGAAAGTGATAATGATTTTATAGATTTTTGCTCCAGCAATGAAGGAATTCAATTGATGCGTGCTTTTACAAATATCTCTGATGCTAAAGTGCGTAGAAAAATTATTGACTTGGCAAAAGCACTTTCTGAAGAAGAACAAGCTATAAAATAAAAATTACGTATTTTCTCTCAGTGATACTTATAAATGAGTATTGACGATTTGCCATGTGCTTGGCAAATAGGAGCAGCTTTAATAGACAATGAATAAACCATTGGTTTTCTTTTTTGAAGGAGTTCCTATGCCGCATCAAGATTATCTTTTTACGAGTGAGTCGGTATCAGAAGGACATCCTGATAAGATTTGCGATCGTATTTCCGATGAAATCGTTGATATGGTCTATAGAGAAGCGCAAAAAACTGGTACAGACCCATGGTTGGTGCGGGTTGCATGTGAGACTCTTGTGAGTGTTAATCGTGTTGTTATTGCTGGTGAAGTACGTGTTCCTGATACACTCTTAAAAAGAGATAAAAATAAAAAATTTATCTACGATGAAACTGGCTGTCCACTTATTAATCCTGCGCGTTTTCGTGCAGTAGCACGTCATGCTATTCGCGCAATTGGTTATGAACAAGCAGGTTTCCATTGGAAAACTGTTAAAATTGATGTTCTTTTACGTCCTCAATCAACAGACATTGCACGCGGTGTTGATAATGCTACAGATCGGCATGGTGAAGAAGGAGCAGGTGATCAGGGCATCATGTTTGGATATGCTTGCCGTGACACACCGGATCTTATGCCTGCTCCCATTTATTATGCACATAAAATTCTCAAACTTCTTGCTGCAGCCCGCCATAAAGGAGAAGAAGAAACCGGAAAATTAGGACCAGATGCCAAAAGCCAAATAACAATACGGTATAAAGATGGAAAGCCCATAGAAGTAACGTCCATTGTTCTTTCAACACAACATTTAGATGAAAATTGGAATTCGGATAAAGTCCGTACAGTGGTTGAACCTTATATTCGTCAAGCTTTACATGATATTCCTATTTCTGCTCAATGTCGTTGGTATATTAACCCAACCGGAAAATTTGTTATCGGTGGTCCTCAAAGCGATGCTGGATTGACAGGGCGTAAAATTATCGTTGACACTTATGGAGGTGCAGCACCTCATGGTGGAGGAGCCTTTTCAGGAAAAGATACAACAAAAGTTGATCGTTCCGCAGCCTATGCTGCGCGCTATCTGGCTAAGAATATTGTTGCAGCTGATTTAGCAGAACGATGTACCATTCAACTCTCCTATGCAATTGGTATTGCGCAACCCTTATCCATTTATCTGAATCTCCACGGAACCGGAAAAGTTGATGAAAAAATTCTTGAAGCAACTATCCGCAAAATAATGGATCTTTCTCCGACTGGCATTCGAAAACATCTTAATCTCAATAAACCTATTTATACAAAAACAGCTGCTTATGGTCATTTTGGGCGTAAACCAAGACCTGATGGTTCGTTTTCATGGGAAAAAACGGATCTCGTTCAAGTGCTTCAAACAATGATTAAAATACCATGAATGACCATAATACGCGCGTAAATAAAGCTTTCTTTGGTCGCCGACAAGGAAAACGGCTACGAGAAAGTCAACTTGCGCGTATAAAAATGCTGCTTCCATCTTTTCATATTGATTTAAATAATCCTGCTCCCCTGAATCTCACATCCTTATTTCCTAGTAAAGTAAGAGAAGTTCGGCTTGAAATTGGTTTTGGTGGTGGTGAACATTTACTGCATGAAATGGAACATTTTCCACAAACTGGTTTTATTGGCATTGAGCCATTTATCAACGGCATGGCAAAAATATTGCTGTCTCTTGAACAGCATAAACAATATCAAAATCAACTTCGCCTTTATGATGATGATGCAACAGCCCTCCTTGATTGGCTTCCAGATACATCACTTGATGGCATAGATCTTTTCTATCCTGATCCGTGGCCTAAAAAGAAACACTGGAAACGACGTTTTATCAATATAAAAAATCTTAACCGTTTTGCTCGTGTTCTTAAAACAGGGAAAAAATTGCGCTTTGCCAGCGATATAGACAGTTATGTAAACTGGACCCTCTATCATTGTGCACAATATAATTTCTTTGAGTGGGAAGCAGAAAATCCTAAGGATTGGAAAATGCCTTATCCACTATGGATAAGTACGCGCTATGAAGCAAAAGCTCTACGTGAGGGACGAACACCTGCCTATCTCACCTTTATTAAGAAATAAATGATGGCCTGCTTTTCTTATAAACAACTTGAAAAATTTTGAATTTAAGAGTATCAGTAGTTGAATTCTTGGTCTTATGATGAAGAGTGGGACATTAGACCCGCTCTTTTTTAATGTCATAAAGCTAATGAAAGATGACTTGGATAAAATGCATGAGCGAAACTGAAAAAATAAACGATCTTGATGAGCCGCGTCTGTTTGAAGAAGATGGCATCGAGGCACGCGTTGGTGTTCTTATCACACCATTGCTTAAGCCTTTAGGTTTTCGTTTGGTTCGCGTAAAACTTCTTGGCTTAAATGGTTTAACACTTCAAATTATGGCAGAACGCGCTGATGGTTCTATGACCGTAGAAGATTGTGAAACTGTTAGTCGAACTGTTTCACCCCTTCTCGATGTGCAAAATGTTATCGAACGCAAATATCATTTAGAAATTTCATCTCCTGGAATTGATCGTCCCTTGGTAAGGAAGTCTGACTTTTTTCATTGGCAAGGGCATCTTGCAAAGATTGAAACCAAAATAACAATTGATGGACGCAGAAAGTTTCGTGGAACTCTTACAAATATCACACAAGATGGATTTACTTTAAACACCGATAAAGCTGCTTATGGAGAAGCGATGTATGTCTCTATTCTCTTTTGTGATATCATAAATGCGCATTTGGTGCTGACAGACGAACTTATTCGCGATGCATTGAAAAAAAATAAAGATTTAAATCAACAATTCATTCCCGAAGATAATCCTCATATCTCAAAGCAGACGCCAGATTACAAAAATTAATATCACTGGGAAATGTCCATTATGTGGCAAAAAGAAGGAGAAAATTGATGGCTACAAGCGCTAACAGGCTTGAAATTCTGCAGATTGCAGATGCTGTTGCACGTGAAAAATCAATTGACCGTGAAATTGTCATTTCTGCGATGGCTGACGCTATTCAGAAAGCAGCACGTTCTCGTTATGGTCAAGAAACCAATATCCGTGCTGAAATCAATTCCAAAACAGGTGAAATTAAATTACAACGCCTACTCAAAATTGTTGATGTTGTTGAAGATTATACAAGTGAAATCACTTTGTCCGATGCACTCAAACGCCAAGCAGATGCAAAAATTGGTGATTTTTTTGCTGATCTCTTACCTCCTATGGATTTTGGGCGTATCGCAGCACAATCTGCTAAACAGGTTATTGTGCAAAAGGTACGCGATGCAGAACGTGACCAACAATATGAAGAGTTTAAAAATAAAATTGGTGAAATTATTTCTGGTACAGTAAAACGTGTAGAATACGGCAATGTTATTGTTGATCTGGGACGGGGCGAAGCTATCGTGCGTCGTGATGAATTAATTCCCCGTGAATCTTTCCGTTATGGAGACCGTATCCGTGCCTTTGTCAATGATGTGCACCGTGAATCACGTGGTCCACAAATTTTTCTTTCACGCACACATCCCCAATTTATGGTGAAGTTGTTTACCATGGAAGTACCAGAAATTTATGATGGTATTATAGAAATTAAATCCGTTGCTCGTGATCCAGGTTCACGTGCTAAAATTGCTGTTGTCTCACGTGATGGTTCCATCGATCCTGTTGGAGCATGTGTAGGAATGCGAGGAAGCCGTGTACAAGCTGTAGTCGCAGAACTACAAGGTGAAAAAATTGATATTATTCCTTGGTCCCCTGATGCAGCAACATTTATCGTCAATGCACTACAACCTGCTGAAGTTTCTAAAGTTGTACTTGATGAAGATGCAGAACGTATTGAAGTCATTGTGCCTGATGACCAACTTAGCCTTGCTATTGGACGACGTGGACAAAATGTTCGTTTAGCCTCCCAATTAACAGGGTGGAATATTGATATCTTAACGGAAAAGGAAGAATCTGAAAATCGTCAGAAAGAATTTACTGAACGCAGTAAATTGTTTATGGAATCCTTAGATGTTGATGAAATGATCGGACAAGTTATGGCTTCAGAAGGTTTTTCTTCTATTGAGGAAATTGCCTATATTGATCTCGAAGAAATAGCTTCTATTAATGGCTTTGATCATGAAACTGCTGGTGAAATCCAAAGCCGTGCACGCGAATATCTCGATCATCAAGAAAAAGAACTTGATGAAAAACGCAGGAAACTCGGTGTTTGTGATGAATTGCGAACACTTCCTGGAATGACAAGTGCTATGTTGGTCGCTGTTGGTGAAGATGGTGTAAAAACAATGGAAGACTTTGCTGGCTATGCAGTGGACGATTTGGCAGGATGGAGAGAACGTAAAGAAGGTCAAATACAAAATTTTTCTGGTGTTTTGACCCCATTTGATATTACACGTGCTGATGCAGAAGCTATGGTTTTAGCAGCACGTGTGCAAGCAGGTTGGATAGACCAAGCTGATCTTGTTACAGAAACCCCTGCAGAGAATGAAAACTCTGTAAAAGATGAAAAAATAGATGATTTGAACGTGGATACACTTTAAATGAATGAACGGACTTGCATTGTGACCAGAAAAAGTGCTTCAGCAGAAACGCTGATCCGCTTTGTCATTGGTCCCAATAATCAAATTGTCCCCGATCTTAAAGCTAATTTGCCAGGACGAGGGGTTTGGGTTTCTGCTCGTCATTCTGTCATTGAGAAAGCAATCAAACAAAAAGCTTTTCAAAGAAGTTTTAAAACAGAGGTTGAAGTTACGCCAAATCTTGCGCATATTGTCGATACACTTTTGTTAAAATCTACTCTTACAAGCCTTTCTATGGCGAGGAAAGCAGGTGCCATTGTTATGGGAGCAACAAAAGTTGATGCTGCTATCCGCTTTGGTCAAGTTATTCTCGTACTTCATGCTAAAGAAACGACAGAAGATGGAAAACGAAAAATTGCACAAGCTATCCATACAGTACAACAACAAACAAATCGGAATATAAAAACTATATCTTTATTTACAAGTGATGAAATGCGGGTGGCTTTTGGCGCTAATCCTGTTATGCATGCAGCCTTATTAGACATTAAAGCTGCCGAAGGGTTTCTCAAAACGATACATAAACTACTCGTCTATCGTGATGAAAAACACAGCAAGTCTGGTGAGATGACGGCCAAAGCCGTGAAGGAAGTACAATGAGTGAAAAGAACAACGACAAAATAACAGTCAAAAGGACACTAACTTTAAAGAAGTCAGTCCTAGAAACGAGTACGGTTAAACAAAATTTTAGCCATGGCCGTACAAAAGCTGTGGTTGTCGAAACCAAACGGCGCAAAATTACGCGTCCTGATGAAAAAGTTGAAATACAACAGCCAATTACAAAACCGCATGTAGCTTCCCAACGCTCTAAACCACGATTTGAGGAAGCTAAACCGAGTAAGCCTGTCGCTAAAAACAATCTATCGTCTGCTGAAATGGAAGCAAGACTTCGTGCATTAGAAGAAGCGCATATCCAAGAAAAAATAATGCGTGAACAAGCCGAAGAAGAAAAACGTGCAAAAGAACGTGAAGAAAGTTTAAAACAGTCAATTCAAGAAACTAAAATACATCAAGAAGAAGAAAATATACTGGAAGAGACGCCGTCTCTTAGCTCTGCGCCCTCCCTTATAGAAGCTATAGATATTCCTATCACGCCTAAAAATACTGCTGTAATTGAAAAACGTAAAGCAGATGAGAATAAAGAAGAAGATCGACATAGTCGACGCGCTAACCCTGCTAAATCAGAAGTACGTGTACCAAAGGTTGTAAAAGGAGCAGATGAGCGACGCCGTGGAAAACTCACTCTCAATAGCGCTCTGGACGAAGAAGGAAATGCACGTGGGCGCTCAATGGCTGCTATGCGACGCAGGCAAGAAAAATTTAAACGCGCACAAAACCAAGAACCAAGAGAAAAAATTTCTCGCGAAGTTGTTCTTCCTGAAACCATTACAATTCAAGAACTTGCACAGCGTATGACGGAACGTTCCGTTGATGTCATTAAATTTCTGATGAAACAGGGACAAATGATGAAACCTGGCGATGTTATTGATGCAGATGTTGCTGAACTTATCGCCGTTGAATTTGGTCACACTGTTAAACGTGTTTTAGAATCTGACGTAGAAGAAGGCATCTTTAATATTGCTGATGATCCTCAAAAAGTGCAGCCGCGTCCACCCGTTGTAACAATTATGGGTCATGTTGACCATGGAAAAACTTCTCTTCTTGATGCTATTCGAAAAGCTAATGTTGTTTCTGGTGAAGCTGGTGGTATTACGCAGCATATCGGTGCTTATCAAGTAGAACAAAACGGTCAAAAGATTACCTTTATTGATACACCAGGACATGCTGCTTTCACGGCTATGCGCGCTCGTGGTGCCCGTGTTACCGATATTGCTGTTCTGGTTGTCGCTGCTGATGATAGTGTCATGCCACAAACAATTGAATCGATAAATCATGCCAAAGCCGCTGGTGTACCTATTATTGTTGCTATCAACAAAATTGATAAACCAGCTGCGAATGCACAGAAAGTGCGTACAGAACTTCTACAGCACGAAGTGTTTGTTGAAACTATGGGTGGTGAAACTTTGGACGTTGAAGTTTCTGCTAAAACTGGCCAACATCTTGATAAACTTCTCGAAGCTATTCTTCTTCAAGCTGAAATTCTTGATCTCAAAGCAGACCCTCAGCGAACCGCAGAGGGTGTTGTTATTGAAGCCAAACTGGATCGGGGACGTGGGTCTGTTGCAACAGTTCTTGTTCAAAAAGGTACATTGCATCCTTCTGATATTATTGTTGCCGGTAATGAGTGGGGACGCGTACGTGCTTTGATTGACGATCATGGTCGTCACGTTAAAGAAGCCGTTCCCTCTACACCTATTGAAATTTTGGGTATGCAAGGAACACCACAAGCTGGTGATCGTTTCGCTGTTGTCACTCATGAAGCAAAAGCACGAGAAATTGCTGAATACCGTCAGCGACTAGCACGTGATAAAGCTGTAGCTCGACAAACTGGTTCTCGTGGTTCTCTTGAACAGATGATGAGTAAATTACAAACCACTGGTGTTAAAGAATTTCCTCTTATCATTAAAGGAGATGTACAGGGGTCAATTGAAGCAATCGCTTCGGCATTAGAAAAACTAGGAAATGAAGAGGTGCGGGCGCGCATTGTCCATTCCGGTGCTGGAGGTATCACTGAGAGTGATATTTCTCTTGCTGAAGCTTCTAACTCGGCTGTGATTGGTTTTAATGTTCGTGCTAATAAACAGGCACGTGATTCTGCTAAAACACAAGGAATTGAAATTCGTTATTATAACATCATCTATGATCTTGTTGATGATATCAAAGCTGCCATGTCAGGGTTGCTCTCACCAGAACAGCGTGAGACTTTCCTTGGTAATGCTGAAATTTTAGAAGTCTTTAACATTACAAAAATCGGAAAAGTTGCAGGTTGTCGCGTTACAGAAGGTAAAATAGAACGGGGAGCTGGTGTTCGCCTTATCCGTGATAATATTGTCATTCATGAAGGAAAACTTAAAACACTCAAACGCTTCAAAGATGAGGTCAATGAAGTGCAAAGTGGTCAGGAATGTGGAATGGCTTTCGAAAACTATGAAGACATACGCGCGGGAGACGTTATTGAAACCTTCCGTATCGAACACATTAACCGCACATTATAAAATAATCCCGTGGAATCCTGTGGCTTTTCTCAATCAAAAAATGAAGAAAGTTATTGGATTTATATGAAACGCCTTTGTTCTTTCTTAATCTTTTAAGATGGTTAAAAGAAGGGATGTTGTAATAAGGATAAGATTTTATGAAAAATGCAGGACCATCACAACGGCAACTCAGAGTAGGAGAACAAGTCCGTCACGCAATAGCCCATATATTGCAGCGCGGTATTCTTCTTGAAGATCTTTTGAAAAATATGGTTATTTCAGTCTCTGAAGTACGCATGTCACCAGATTTAAAAATTGCCACCTGCTTTATTTCTCCTCTCAGTATTGTTGAGAACACATCTCATGTTGATATCGTTGATATCCTCAACAAACACAGCCGTTTTATTCGTAGAGAAATCAGTCATGCGTTACGACAGATGAAATATATGCCTGAACTACGTTTTCGTCTTGATAGTAGTTTTGATAATTTTTCAAGAATTGATGCTCTACTCCGCTTACCTGAGGTAACACGTGATCTTCACCAGAATGATAATGATGATGAAGTTGAGGATTAAAGACATGGCACGGCAACATAAAAAAAAGGCCGTTCTGTTTCTGGCTGGGTCATATTTGATAAACCAAAAGGAATGAGATCGACAGAAGCTGTTTCAAAAATAAAATGGCTCTTTCATGCACAAAAAGCAGGGCATGCGGGTACACTGGACCCTCTTGCTTCTGGTCTCCTCCCAATTGCATTGGGTGAAGCAACTAAGACCGTTCCCTACGTGATGCAAGGCACAAAAACCTACCGTTTTCATATAGCATGGGGAGAAGAACGATCAACAGATGATCTAGAAGGAGAAGTCACCAAGACATCTCTCAAACGCCCGACAAAAGAAGAGATACTCGCTCTTATTCCTCAATATACAGGTGTCATTCTACAAACACCTCCACAATTTTCAGCCATTAAAATTTCTGGTAATCGTGCCTATGATTTAGCCCGTGAAGGTGAGATTGTTGAAATTCCACCGCGTCAAGTAGAAATAGAAACCTTTAAATTAATAGATACCCCTACCAGAGAGTATTCTGTCTTTGAAATAGCTTGCGGAAAGGGAACCTATGTGCGCTCCCTCGCACGCGATATGGGACGTGACCTTAGTTGTTATGGACATATTGCTGATTTAAGACGTATCGCAGTAGCACCGTTTTATGAAAATGATCTCATCACATGGGAAATGTTAAAAGCAGCAGAACTAGATCAAACTGTAACAAATGAAAATGACGCTTCTTCCAAAAGAGATTTTTCAAAACTTGATGCACTTTTAATAGATACAGGAGCTGCACTAGATTGCCTCCCTCATTACACTCTTAGTGAAATTCAAGCACAACGAGTTATGATGGGTATTCCAGTGCCTCTTTGTCATCACAATGCATCTCTTGATGAAGATGAGGCCTGTGTTTTCTACAAAGAGCAACTGCTTGCTATAGGTAGTCTTGACAAAAGTTTGTTTAAACCAAAACGGATTTTCACAATTTAATTTATTCTTTCTTACAACAATCTTTTGCAAAAAAGGATTTTATTGGTCAAAGAAATGCCTTGCTGCCCATTGCTCTGTATTCGCCTTTTTAAAATAGTTCATATCAAAAACTAAATTCGTGACACATTCATATAATTTATTGATTTATAATAAACTAAAATCCTGAATATTGTGGAACTCTCTTATTTGAAACCTATTTACGGTAAATTAATCAAAATTGTTTGTTTGCATTTCACAAACAGAGCGTATGAATAAAAAATACTTCTTATGAACGCCCTCAAATAAAGAGTACTATAATATTGCAGGCTGATAGTATAATAGAGACAGTTGGCACTTTCATGCATAAAGATGTCGATGCTCTATAATTTTTATAGCTAGCATTCATCATTTAATTCTTAAAATTTAAAAATCTGTGTTTGCTGTTTTAAGTCACCTCTTTGATTATTTCGGAGTACATGTACTCCAGTTTTGAGGAAAAGATCTCTGTAGAATAAAGAAACTCAGGCTTGATCTTAAATACTCGTAACCTCTCACTGTTTGTTCAGTAAAAATCTTTACACAAATTACCAACAACATAAAATGTTTTATTCAAAACATTTAAAATTTCCGCTATTCTATTTATATCAATGAATTAATCCATTAAAATAGGTTTGTACATATTTTAATAGTTTAGAAAAACTGTTTTTGTCCTCTCGCCATCAAAGTAATTGATCAGCAGAAGACTTTAAAAGCATCTCATTGGCTTGTGGTATTGTCTGTCGTTCAATCATGCGGTGGACTCTTATACCGTTGGGCGCACGATTTAAGTGACGTAGAAGTTTATTTACCTCTGCATCCGCTTTTGTGCGACGGTGATTATGGCGTAAATAATCAACCCATGTTGGCATATGATATGCTTCTGTCCAATACTGGGGCCTTTCAAGATCGCGTAAGAGAACCCATTGGCGAGCACCATCACGTAAACGAATATGACGACGACGTGTCATGACTTTGAGAAATTCTTCAAGATCATTTTCATGAATTTGATAATCGATCATAATCATAATCGGACCACTCCTTGCTTTTAGATCAAGCAAAAGCTCCGGTTCTCTGAAATGATCAAGCGGATCCAGATCTATCTGGGGAATTTCCTGAATTCTAAATTTTATCCCCGCCAAGGCTCCCAAAACTAAGAAGAGAGAACAAATACTCAGAGCAACTGTTGGAGAATAACCATCAGCTAAAGCTCCCCAAATTGCACTTCCAACAGCCATCCCTCCATATGATGCCGTTTGATAAAGCGCTAAAGCACGTGCCACAACCCAACGTGGTGTAGAAAGCTGTACAGATGTATTAAACAGCGATAATGCTAGAACCCAACATAAGCCTGCAGGAAATAAGGCTATATGGCTTATAATCAGTGAGCGGCTCATTGCTAAACAAAAGCAAGAAACAGCAAAACCAATAAATGCACTTGCAATAATTGTCTCTAAACAAAAATAACTGCGTACAAATGAATTAATCATACCTGCTATCATGGCTCCAAAACCAAAACAACCGAGTAATGTACCGTAAAGAAGCGCATTTCCCCCAAGGATTTTATGCACAACAATTGGCAAAAGCGCCAAAATTGAAATCGCTCCAATACCAAAAAGAAATGCTCTCACCATAATACTGAGAAGATTGGGGGACATCGCAACATAACGCAAACCATCTGAAACAGCTCCTAGAAGTCTTTCTCGCGGCAAAATGTTGTTTTCATAGTTCGGTTTCCAGAAAAATAAAGCACCAATTAAGGGAATGTAACTTATTGCATTAAACAAAAAAGCTGCTGCTGCCCCTAACATTGCAATAATAGCACCACCAATAGCAGGACCTACACTACGCATCAAATTAAAGCCAACACTGTTCAAACTCACAGCAGCAGGAATATTTTCTCTGCTCACAATGTCTCCTATTGTCGCCTGCCAAGAAGGATTATAAAAGGCCGTTCCACAACCAATCAAAAATGTGAAACATAATAACAATAAAGGTGTTAAAAAGCCCATATAGGATAAAATAGCCAAGCTCATGGATATAACCATCATCATAATCTGCGCCCACAACATAATTTGGCGGCGATTAAAGTTGTCAGCTAATGCTCCTGCCATCAGAGAAAACATAACAAGGGGTAATGTTGTAGCACTTTGAACAAGCCCAACCATGGAATGCGAAGAACTAATCAATGCCATTAACCACCCTGCTCCAACAGCTTGTATAAGCCCCCCCAAATTAGAAATCAGAGTAGACAACCACAAATTTCGAAATACCGAATTACGAAAAAGTTCGAATGTTGAAACGCTCTGCATCTTTTGCCTCCAAATCGGTATTTATTGCTTTTGTTATTATACACACACTCTGTAAAGCAGTAATCTTTGTATCAAAAGAATGCATAATCCCTTAAAAACTTTTCCTACCCACCCCTGTTAACAAGCAATATTTCAAAACAAAATCATCTATTTAAAGAAGGTCTTCAAAGTGCTTTTAAGGACTAGCATTTTAACCTCCTTTCCTATATAAATGTCAAGACAGGTGAGAGTCTTCAACTCTTCTTGTTTTTTCACGGACCCTTGCTGAACGACATCTCGGCTATGGGTGGCTTTTGGTGCTTTATTTTTTGAAAGGATAGTACGATGTCGATTACAGCTGAACGTAAACAAGCTCTTATCGCGGAATATGCAAATAAAGTTGGTGATACAGGATCACCAGAAGTGCAGGTTGCTGTACTTTCTGAACGTATTTCTAATTTAACGAACCATTTTAAATCACACAAAAAGGATAATCATTCTCGTCGTGGTCTTTTAAAGATGGTCTCTCAACGCCGTCGCCTTCTTGATTACCTTAAAGGAATTGACCAAAATCGTTATCAAGCACTTATCAAGAAATTAGGTTTGCGTCGCTAGAAAAAATAGATGGGTGATATTTCTACGAAATCCACCCAATTTTTTTAGCTTGCTGTTTTTAGTTAAAAACTAATCAGTAACCATCATGAGGCAGGATTGCTAGTTGCTTTGCGTTTAAATTGCGATTTATTTTTTTCTTTTCGCGAAAAAACAGAAGTGTCTTGTCATCCTGATCATGGTTTTAAAATTTGCTAAGCAAAACTAGAATGTAAGCACTCAAAGATGTGAACACTGGTTATTAAGGATAAAAAATGTTCAAAACGCATAAGATAGAAATTGAATGGGCTGGCCGGCCACTCACCATTGAAACAGGAAAAATAGCGCGTCAAGCTGATGGTGCAGTCATTGCTACTTACGGGGAAACCATTGTCTTAGCAACCGTTGTATCGGCAAAAAATTCAAAACCAGACCAAGATTTTTTTCCGCTTACCGTTAATTATCAAGAAAAATCTTATGCTGTTGGTAGAATACCAGGGGGTTATTTAAAACGTGAAAGCCGACCAACTGAAAATGAAACTTTGATTTCACGTTTGATTGATCGTCCAATTCGTCCGCTTTTTGCTGATGGTTATAAAAATGATACGCAAGTTATTGTTTCTGTTATACAGCATGATCTTGAAAATAATCCTGATGTCCTTGCGATGATTGCAGCTTCTGCCGCATTGACCCTCTCAGGTGTTCCTTTCATGGGGCCTATTGCTGGTGCCCGTGTTGGCTACTGTAATGGACAATATGTTCTCAATCCTCATATCGATGAGATGCCTGAATCAAAACTTGATCTTGTTGTTGCTGGAACGGAAAGTGCTGTGTTGATGGTTGAATCAGAAGCACAAGAGTTGCCGGAAGATATCATGTTGGGTGCCGTTATGTTTGGGCATAAAGGTTTGCAACCTGTTCTTGATGCCATCATAAAGCTTGCTGAAGTTGCCGCAAAAGATCCACGTGAGTTTGTTCCTGAAGATCTTTCTGATCTTGAAAAGGCTATGCTGGAAACTGCTGAACAGGATATTCGAAAGGCTTATACAATTACTGATAAACAAGAGCGTTACGCCGCAATTGATGCTCTTAAAACAGAAATTATCAATACATTTATTCCAGAGACAGAAGAAAACTGTAAATTTAGTGCTGACCAAATTGCTACTGTTTTTAAACAGTTGCAAGCAAAAATTGTTCGCTGGAATATTCTTGATACAGGAAAACGTATTGATGGACGTGACCTTTCAACCGTACGTCCTATCCAATCTGAGGTTGGTATTTTACCACGGACCCATGGTTCTGCACTCTTTACCCGCGGTGAAACACAAGCGATGGTTATAGCAACACTGGGAACTGGTGAAGACGAACAGTATGTGGACTCCTTGACAGGTATGTATAAGGAAACATTTCTCCTCCATTACAATTTTCCACCATTTTCCGTGGGAGAAACAGGACGTCTTGGTTCTCCTGGTCGCCGCGAAATTGGACATGGGAAATTGGCGTGGCGCGCTCTCCATCCCATGTTGCCAACCAAAGAATCCTTTCCTTATACTATTCGCACTGTTTCAGAGATTACGGAATCTAATGGATCCTCTTCCATGGCAACGGTTTGCGGAACTTCACTTGCACTCATGGATGCCGGTGTTCCCCTGCTACGCCCTATCGCAGGCATCGCTATGGGCTTGATTAAAGAAGGGGAGCGCTTTGCTGTGCTGTCTGATATTTTAGGAGATGAAGATCATCTTGGAGATATGGATTTTAAAGTGGCAGGAACGGAAAATGGTATTACTGCCTTGCAAATGGATATCAAAATTGATGGTATTACCGAAGAGATTATGAAAATTGCACTTGAACAAGCTAAAGACGGTCGAATTCATATCCTTCATGAAATGGGCAAAGCTTTAACCAGTGCACGTGCTGAACTCAGCGAATTTTCTCCACGCATTGAAGTGATGAATATTGCTGTTGATAAAATTCGCGATGTGATCGGCTCTGGTGGTAAGGTTATTCGGGAAATCGTTGAACAAACTGGAGCAAAAATCAATATTGAAGATGATGGAACAATTAAAATTGCTTCCGCTGATGCTAAAACCATTGAAGCAGCAAAACGCTGGATTCATTCTATTGTCGATGAGCCTGAAATTGGTGCTATCTACCAAGGAACAGTTGTAAAAACTGCAGAGTTTGGTGCGTTTGTAAATTTCTTTGGTTCACGTGATGGGCTTGTTCATATCTCTCAGCTCGCATCAGCACGCGTCACAAAAACAACAGATGTTGTTAAAGAAGGTGACAAAGTCTGGGTGAAACTCATGGGCTTTGATGAACGTGGTAAAGTTCGCTTATCAATGAAAATTATCAATCAGCAAACCGGTGAAGAAATTACAAGTGATAAGCTAATAAAAGAAGAGCAAGATAAGTGCGTGGATGAAAAAAATAAATCCGAAAATAAGCGCCGTCGTAAGAAAAAAGAAGAGTAATTTTTCCTCTTGTCATACAATGCCATTCTTATATGAAAATGGCATTGTATCTTTGAAAGAGCTAATGTGTTATTGTTTTTACCTTTTGAAAACCATAGCCTTCCTCTTCCCAATCCAAGCCAGTCATGGTTGGGTTTTGGGTTGACTGAAATTCCTGCTTTAGAATGGAGACAAAACTTAAAAATTATAACGCCTTGGCGATCAGATTTTTTAAAATTTGCCAATGCCCAGTTTCACTGTGTACCTCAAATAGATAAAAAGTTCACCTATGATGGTGCGCTTTTGCATTTGAGCAAATATCGTGGTTTTAACCAAAATTATTTCCTTGATTTATTAGAATGTGTAAAGCCTGGTGGATGGATTGTTATTGGTGGAAATAAAACTGTTGGTGCCGCTTCAATGATGAAATGGGTTAAAACATTTATTCCCATCACCGATAAATTATCCAAAAATCACGGACTGGTATTCTGGCTTCAAGTTCCACAGCAAATAGACAGACAGAAGATTGCACAGTTGCGCTCCCCACCGCTCAATTTTGAGAATAAATTTCAAACCTCTTCTGGTATGTTCTCGCATGGTCGTATTGATCCTGGATCTGCTCTACTTGCTTTGCATATGCGAGAAATTATTTCTGGAAAAACTGCTGATTTTGGCGCAGGCTGGGGTTTTCTTTCTTACGCTGCACTTGAGGAAAGCGAAAAACTAACAACTCTTGATCTCTATGAAGCCGATTATAATGCTTTGAGAGCAGCCAAACAGCACCTTAAAGCCATAATAGCTTCTTGTTCGATTCATTTTTATTGGCATGATCTCGTGCATGAACCAATCACAGATTTCTATGATACAATCATTTCAAACCCGCCATTTCACACACAACAAACGACAGATGTCTCATTAGGACAGCTCTTTATTATAAATGCTGCAAAATGCCTCAAACCAGGTGGCAATCTGCTTCTTGTCGCCAACCGCCACCTGCCCTATGAAGCATTGTTAAAAGACATCTTTCATACAGTCTTGATTCATGAAAAAGCCCATGGTTTCAAAGTTATCCAAGCACGCAGATAAAAAAGCGATACCCTTAAAGAATGAAACGTGAGAGATCAATATCAGCCGCAAGATCACCTATTGATTTTCTCACATAAGCAGCGTCAACTTTAAATGATGTACCAGCTTTATCAGGTGCTGTAAAAGAAATTTCATCTAAAACACGTTCCATCACTGTTTGCAAACGACGTGCCCCTATGTTTTCAATCCTTGCATTTAAATCCACCGCAATATCTGCCAAAGCATCAATTGCATCATCGGTAATTTCTAAATGAACCTCTTCCGTTGCCATTAAAGCAATATATTGCTTAATAAGACTAGCTTCAGGTTCGGTGAGAATACGTCGTAAATCTTCTCTTGTAAGAGCATTAAGCTCTACACGAATCGGCAAACGTCCTTGAAGTTCTGGTAATAAATCAGATGGTTTGGAAACATGAAATGCGCCTGACGCAATAAAAAGAATATGATCTGTTTTGATTTGTCCATATTTTGTGGCAATTGTTGTTCCTTCAACCAAAGGTAAAAGATCTCGTTGAACGCCCTCACGGGAAACAGCAACATTTCCCCCACCATCCCTCGTTGCAATTTTATCAATTTCATCTATAAAAACAATTCCATCATTTTCAGTAACACGAAGTGCTTCTTGAATAATTTGATCTTGGTCAAGAAGTTTTTCGGATTCATCATCAATGAGAGGTTTAAAAGCATCCTTTACCGTCGTTTTGCGGACCTTTGTACGACTTCCCATTTTACCAAAAATATCCGACAAATTCATAATTCCCATTTGTGCACCAGGCATACCAGGAATTTCAAAGGTTGAAGAACTATTGCTATTATTATCAGCTACTTCAATTTCAATCTCTTTTTCATCCAATTCACCTTCGCGTAATTTTTTGCGAAAACTATCACGGGTAGCAGGGCTTGCTGTCTTGCCAACAAGAGCATCTAAAACGCGCTCTTCAGCATTTATGTGAGCCTTTACTTTAACTTCATCTCGTTTTTTTTCACGCACAAGAGAAATGGCAATTTCAACAAGATCACGAATAATTTGCTCAACATCGCGTCCCACATAACCAACTTCAGTAAATTTAGTCGCTTCTACTTTAACAAAAGGTGCTCCAGCAAGTTTTGCTAATCGTCGCGCTATACCGGTTTTACCAACACCTGTTGGGCCTATCATCAAAATATTTTTTGGCATAACCTCTTCACGCATTGGACCATCAAGCTGTTGTCTACGCCAGCGATTACGCAGTGCAATAGCCACAGAACGCTTGGCATCATTTTGGCCAATAATAAAACGATCAAGTTCAGAAACAGTCTCACGAGGGGAAAATACAATACACATTCAAATAGCTTTCTCTAAAGAAGATAATTCTGCATCCAATGTTTCAATTGTAAAATGATCATTGGTGTAAACACAAATTTTAGCGGCAATATCCATAGCTTTCCTAGCAATAGTTTCGGCATCCAAGTCCATATCTATGAGCGCCTGCGCAGCTGAAAGAGCAAAATTGCCTCCAGAACCAATTGCCATAACCCCATTTTCTGGCTCTAAAACATCACCAAGCCCTGTTAAAGCTAAAGTTACTTTTTTATCAGCTACAAGCATCATTGCTTCTAGACGACGCAAATAGCGATCTGTTCGCCAATCTTTTGCAAGCTCTACGCAAGCACGCATAAGTTGATCAGGATATTGCTCAAGCTTCGTTTCTAATCTTTCCAGCAAAGTAAAGGCATCTGCTGTAGCTCCTGCAAAACCAGCAATAACTGCTCCACCCTTCCCAAGGCGACGGACTTTTCGTGCATTGCCTTTCATAATCGTCTGCCCCAGTGAAACCTGACCATCACCAGCTATCACGACTTTACCACCTTTTCGTACAGTAATAATAGTGGTACCATACATTATGTTTGGCTTATGTTCTGCCATAAGGAGACTCCTTGAATATTGACTTCTCTTCTTTTTAATATTGATTTCTTTCCATCAAATGTAAAATCTAATCATTATTGTCCCTATTTAAGAACATATATTGCAAAACACAATAATTTAGCACAATTCAATTTGTTAAAGTAAAAAATGATTGCATTGTTATCGATGCAAATTGTTGTTAAATAGCTTTTAAAAACATTTTGCGTCTTCTAAGGGAAAAATGATGAAAAAAATAGCTATAGGAACATTGGGAGGAACAATTGCAATGACTGCTGACAATTTTGGCCAAATGCAACCGACATTGACATCAGAGGTCCTTATTAAAAGTGTTCCTGATTTAAATGATGTTGCTCATATTCACACACAAACACTCACACAATTGCCGAGTGGTTCTTTATCTTTTAAAATTCTTTTTGAGATCATAAAATGGGCAAAACAACAAATAAAGGCTGGTGCTGAAGGTGTTGTTTTAACCCAAGGCACTGATACACTAGAAGAAACCGCATTTTTTCTTTCCCTTTATTGGGATCGAGAAGAACCGCTTATTATCACTGGTGCTATGCGCATACCCCATGAAGCAGGTGCTGATGGACCGGCAAATGTTTTAGCAGCAACGCGTGTTGCAGCTCATCCCCAAAGTCGTAACAGAGGTGTTCTCGTTGTAATTAACGATACTATTCACTCACCTTATTGGGTTCAGAAAAACCATACTGTCAAAATTGAGACATTCCAATCAGGATTGACAGGTGTTTTAGGTAGTCTTTTGGAAGGAAGGCTGATTTATTTTAATGATCGAAATTTTTTCCCTAAAATATTCGATCTTCCCCAAAATTATGATCACCAAGTTGCACTCCTATACTCCTCTTTATCCTCTGACACAGAATTGATGAAATTCTGCCTTGAAAGTGGATATTATGCTGGACTTGTCATTGCCGGCTTTGGATCAGGACATTGTAGTTTTGAAGAAGCAGACATTGTGCGACAATATACACAAAAAATGCCCATTATTATCGCGAGCCGTGCTTGTACTGGCTCAACAACCCGCACAACTTATGGCTATAAAGGTTCAGAAGTTGATTTGATTGCTTCTGGTGCTCTCATGTCTGGTTATTTATCAGCAGTAAAAGCGCGTTTACTTTTATGGGCTTTTTTGGCACAAGGATATTCATTAGCACAAATCAAGACGCAATGGAATAACTGGACTATAAGCTAACGAAAGATTATTTATTATTTCAAAAAATAAGAACATGCAAAACAGCGCGTCTTGTTTCTTAATCAATTGCTTTGGCAAAAAAGATCTCGATTGAATACAAATGATTGATATGATTCTCTCACAAATTGACCAAAAAAATAACTTGGTCAAATCTATTTCTGATCGATACTCACCTTATCGCGTCTTTACTGCACAAGAATGGTCAGAATTTCGTGCGGATACACCTCTGACTTTGACCTTTGATGAAATTAAACGTTTACGCTCAATTGATGATCCAATTGATCTTGAAGAAGTGCAACGCATTTATCTTTCCTTATCGCGTCTACTCTCATGTCATGTTGAAGCAGTACAAGAACTTTTTCACAAGCGTCAACAATTTTTACATCAAGAAGGAATGCGAAAAACGCCTTTTATCATTGGTATTGCTGGCTCTGTCGCGGTGGGAAAATCAACTACTGCTCGTATTCTGCAAGAACTTTTGAAACGTTGGGCATCTAATCTGAAAGTTGATTTAATTACAACAGATGGTTTTCTCTATCCGAATGCTGTCTTACAGAAAAAAAATCGTATGAATCGTAAAGGTTTCCCAGATTCTTATGATATCAAAAAATTGCTGAATTTTCTTTCTGCTATAAAAGCTGGTATTGGCAATGTTAGCGCTCCACTTTATTCGCATATGACCTATGATGTTCTGGAAAATCAAACCATTACCATTGACCATCCTGATATCTTAATTATTGAAGGTATTAATGTCCTGCAAGTCAGTGACCTTCCTAAAGACGGAAAAATTATTCCTTTTGTTTCAGACTTTTTTGATTTCTCAATTTATGTAGATGCTGAAACAGAAGTCATTCGACACTGGTATTTAGAACGTTTTAAACGTTTGCGTAAAACATCTTTTCAAAATCCTGAATCTTATTTTCATCGTTATGCACTCCTGTGTGAAAAGGAATCCTTAAAAATCGCTGAAAATATCTGGCAAACGATTAATTTAAAAAATTTACAAGAAAACATATTACCAACACGACCACGGTCCAATCTCATTCTACGAAAGGGAAAAAATCATTTGGTCGAGTATGTCGCACTTAGACGACTATAAGGATCTCATAACTATGCACCAGAACTCCATTCATTTTAGCTCAATACGTACCGATAACAGTTGCCCTATCATCTTAGTAAACCAAAGAAATCTTGCTAACTTATCACTTGATGCATCAACAAAAGCATGGATGAAAGTTCATGATTTCACTGGCAAAGAAGGACAGATACTCTTTGTTCCTCACGAGACAGGGCATTTGAAAAAAGTTTTTTTTGGACTTGGCAATGGTGATGAAGCTTTTATCACAGGGCTTCTCGCTAAAAAGCTTCCCGCTGGTCAATGGCATTTAGAAGGAGAAGCTTCTCATGAAATGAACACTTATCTCGGATTAGCATTTGGAAGTTATCAATTTAATCGTTATCGCCAAAACTCTCCCTCCAAAACATTGTCTATCTATGTTAATGATACAGTTGATTTTGATGAGCTTCAAAGAATTTATGAAACTGTCTTTTTTGTCCGTGATCTTATCAATATTCCAGCCAATGATATGAATCCTGATACTCTCGAGAAAGAAGCACGCCAATTGGCAAAAACTTATGGTGCTGATATCAAAAGTATTTGTGGAGATGATCTCTTAACACATAATTTTCCTATGATCCATGCTGTAGGACGTGCTAGCAGCACCGCACCACGACTCATTGAACTGCACTGGGGCCAAGAAAATCACCCTAAAATAACATTGGTTGGTAAAGGTGTAACCTTCGATACTGGAGGACTCGATATTAAGTCAGTCAATAACATGTCACTCATGAAAAAAGACATGGGAGGTGGAGCACATGTTTTGGGATTGGCTAAACTTATTATGGATGCCAAATTACCTTTTCGTCTACGTGTTTTAATACCAGCTGTTGAAAATGCAATTTCTGCAAATGCTTATAGGCCAGGTGATATTCTCAAAAGTCGTAAAGGTTTAAGTGTTGAAGTTGGCAATACAGATGCTGAAGGACGACTTGTCCTTGCCGATGCACTTGCCTATGCTGATGAAGAAAGTCCACAATTTATGCTTTGTATGGCAACTTTAACGGGAGCAGCGCGTATAGCATTAGGACCAGATCTTCCGGCATTTTATTGTAATAATGCAATATGGGCACAACAAATTTCTCAATCTGCTCACTCTGTTTGCGATCCTCTTTGGCAAATGCCGCTTTGGAAACCCTACTTGGAAATGTTATCATCGCCAATTGCTGATTTGAACAATATAACTGGAAATACCTTTGCTGGTTCTATAGTTGCTGCTTTATTTCTTAACTCTTTTGTTGAAAAAACCAAATATTTTGCGCATTTTGATCTCTATGGGTGGATTCCAAAAGAAAAACCAGGTTTTCCTACTGGTGGATCTGCACAAACTATTCGTGCTCTTTATAATCTTTTTAAAAACCAAAATTAGACACAAAATTTCCACAAATATAGATAATTTTGAAGTTTCAGAAGAATTGTCTTATAACTTTAATTACGTTTTGTGTTTTATTTAAAGATGAGAAGTTCTGCCTGTACAATTGTTGTGGGCCTGTTTAAAGATAAAAATGGAAGGTAAATGAATGATCTCCATAGATCCGCGATTAAATGCATTCAGAGAAGATCTAGCAGACAAACGTCTTGAAAAAGAAATTACAGCACGGCGCTTTGTGGAAGGTGAAAAAAGACGTGTTAATGTGCCTGTCGCTGGACTGTTTAAAGAAAACAATAAAAAAAGTGAAAGACAAACAGAGTGCTTATTGGGGGAAGAACTACTCATCTTTGAACAAGGAGAAGTGATGTCGTGGGGACAATCCCTCAAAGATGATTATGTTGGCTATATTGATACAACAGCCCTTTGTACATCAGCTGTCACACAAACACATATTGTTTCAGTACCACGTACTTTTCAATATTTTCAAGCTGATTTGCGTGGGCCAATGGAATATCCTTTATCCATGGGAAGTAAAGTAACTGTTGTTGATAAAGTTGAAGTCCGTGAAACCATGTATTCTATACTTGAAGACGGAAAAGCAATCATTAGCAATCATCTTAGTCCTATTGAGCACGTGTATAAAGATTATGTCGCCGTTGCTGAAATGTTTATCCGCACGCCTTACCTTTGGGGTGGAACCAGTGGTTTTGGGCTTGATTGCTCAGGAATTATCCAACTTTCTATGATGATGACCGGTCAAAGGGTTTTACGCGATACTGACATGCAGCAGAAAACTATAGGACATCAACTCTCAGACAGTGATGAACTTCAACGGGGTGATTTGATTTTTTGGAAAGGTCATGCTGCCATTATGGTTGATGATAAAAATATCATTCATGCAAATGGCTTTTCTATGGATGTTATAATCGAACCACTTGAAGAAGTAATTTCGCGCATTGCTGAAAAATATCAACGATATCCTATAGAAAAACGCCGACCAACACCCAAAACGTAAGTTGTATTCTAATACGAGTACAATTAACAAATATTTCTACTGTTATGTTTTTTCATGGAGCCTGAATCCTTTAAAAATAATGATATGGATAAAAGAAAGCTGTTGATCTTATGGGAGCGAGAAACATTTTTATAAAATTATTTATGTCAAGAAGAGTTTATAACTCGATTTCTTGTTAAAGGTTATATTCAGTATTCACGTATTACTTTTGGTAGGAGATATATTTATAAAGAGATCGGAATTATTGTTAGAATTCATCGCTTCCTTCTTATTCAGCTCCATAGCTTTTAAAAATATGCAGAGCAATATCTTTTAAAAGCTATAGAATTTTTACAGTGCCTTATGTCTTTGTTTCTCTGGTTCTTTTACAAGATCTAAGGTCTTCATAATGAATGTTCTCATATCATTATATTGCCTTCTTATATACTTAACTAAAATCTCTTATATTGCATCAATCGAAAATCATTTACTTGTAAACTATAAACGAAGTTAACGGGTGTTTATAAAAACCATTAACATGACTCTTATAAATGCTCTCAAATGTAAAAGCTATTGCAGTATTTTGCACTCGTAAATAATATGATGGTGTAGGCTTGCGGCTTCATAAGTATAAAAATGATATTATTCTATGGATTTTATGTTATATTTTCCACAAACGTAATCGTGAGATGCGCTCGGAAGTATTGAAAAATATTTCTTTAAACGCGCCTGAGTGTGTAACATAATAACATTCTGCAACACTCTATTTTGTATGAGAAGTATAGCTCTATTCAAAAAAAACCAATAAATAAAAGTATGAAGTGTTGTGCAATATCGATTATTTAAAGGATACTGCTGTGGCTATTTTTGAACACCTTAAAGCTGAATTAAAAAGAGATACAAAAGTTTGTACAACACCCTAACGAACAAGCAGCTCATTACAGAAAAAAGATATTTTTTATTTGTAAAGAATATTTTCTTTCTAAAAATTCATTTAAAAAGAAAATTTTTCAAGAGTTGAACCAACGGTTTATCAGCATCAGGCATAGGATATTTCTCAAGATCACCAATAAAAACCCATTTTAAATTTTGCCCTTCTCGTCCTTGAGCAACACCTTCATAATGGCGACAAAGATATAATGGCATTAGGAGATGAAATGTTTCGTAGCTATGGCTTGCAAATGTTAAGGGCCGTAAATTACCTGCCTGAACATGAATACCAAGCTCTTCTTCTAATTCGCGAATTAATGATGCTTCTGGAGTTTCGCCTTGTTCAACCTTTCCACCAGGAAACTCCCATAAACCAGCGAATGATTTTCCTTGAGGGCGTTCTGTAAGCAAAACGCGATTATCTTGATCTAATAATGCACACGCAACAACAAGAAGAAGTAAACTTTTTGTACACATACCACTCTCCAAACAGGATAAAGATAACCATCTCTTCCCTATTACTCTTTATCAAAATAAAAGTGCTAAAATACTCCCTGCTCTCTCCCAGATATACAGATATCTGATGTCAAATTTATGATATATTCGTTAACTTCTGTAATCGCCATTGATCATAACGTATTCCTTCGTCAAATCGCAAGACCAAACTGTCGCCTTACCAGCGCCCAAACCAATATCAACACGAATTGCAATGTGCTTACCTCGCATATAAGCGGCTATTGTCTTTTCGCAATATTCAGGATCTCGTTCACCATTGGCAGCTAAGCGATATTCCCCAAACCAAATCGTCAACAGATCACGGTCTACTTCAACACCTGCCTTGCCAACGGCCATTACTACACGTCCCCAGTTAGCATCTTCACCAGCAATAGCCGTTTTTACAAGAGGCGAATTTGCAATTGACAGGGCGATAGTTTTCGCAGCATTGTCTGTTGTTGCACCACTCACATTCACTTCAATTAAATGGCGAGCACCTTCTCCATCACAGACAACTTGTAACGCAAGCTCATGCAAAAGCGTACACAAATGCTTTGAGAATACCTCATAACGCGGATCCGTTTTCTGTGTAAGGGGAGGAAAGCTTTCTTTTCCTGTCGCAAACATCATGACTGTGTCTGATGTTGAGGTATCACTATCAACAGTAATAGAATTGAAAGAGCCCTGAACCGCCTCTGATAACATTGATTGCAGTATATCCGAAGAAATTCCTGCATCACTTACAACAAAAGAAAGCATCGTTGCCATATCTGGTGCGATCATACCAGCACCTTTTGCAATGCCATTAATGGTCACAATCTCTCCCCCGCAATCAAATCTGCGCGTAGCAAGTTTTGGAAATGTATCAGTCGTCATAATGGCTTTTGCAGCCTTTAACCAATGCCCTTCTTCTGCTGTTTCCAGCATATTTGGTAAAAGACTTACAATAGACGATGCATCCATTGGCTCACCAATAACACCTGTAGAAGCTATAAAAATTTCATTTTCTCTTACCTTCAAAGCACTTGCCGCTGCACAAACGATTTCATTAGCCGTATGCCTTCCTTTACGTCCCGTAAAAGCATTTGCATTCCCAGAATTAACAACAATCCCCCTCGCAACCCCGTGAGGAAGCGATGATCGACAATGTTCTACAGGAGCAGATGGACATTTTGAGCGCGTAAAAACACCCGCCACACTTGCCGGCTTATCAAATATGATAAAAAGAAGATCTGGACGACCTTTGTATTTAATCCCAGCTTCAGCTGTTGCTATTCGTACACCAGATAATGGCGGAAGCTCCTGTATGTTTTGCGGAGACAAAGGAGATATTTTTAAAACCACACTATGCTTTCCATAAAAACAAATAAAATAATTGCAGATAAATAATCTTTCATAAAATAACTGCTAGGCTTTTTGAACAAAAATCATCTCTCAAATCACCTAGCAAAAATATTATCTACCTACTCCCCTTTGCTACTCCGTATCTTCTTCGTCTGGTGTTCCATCCGAAAGCGGTGTTCCGTTTTGATTAAGAGATTGCATGAGTTTTATTACATTAGAATCAGGATATTTCACATCCATTTTGCTACGTAAATCAACAATCAATTTTTGATAGCGCTCTTTTATTAGCTGTGTACGCAACATCTCTTTAACATCATCAAATGCAGGAGGTTGTTTTACACGACGGTCTTCTAGTTTGATAATATGCCAACCAAAAGGACTTTCAACGGGATCTTTCGTATATTCACCAACTTTCAAGCCAAATGCAGCATCCTCAAAAGACTTAACCATTTGACCATGGCTAAAATAGCCAAGATCCCCTCCCACAGCAGCAGAACCATCTGTTGACGTCTTTTTTGCAATCTCTTCAAAATTTTCCTTCTTATTTAAACGTTTAATGATAGCTTCTGCCTCTTTTTTCGTTTTCACCAAAATATGACGCGCTTTAATCTCATCCTCTTTGGGTAAAGCAGCAACTTCCTTTTTGTAAAGAGCTTCCAAATCATTATCCGAAATCTGATCAACAATTGTCTGTTTAAAATAAAGCTGCTGAAGGACATTATCGCGCATAACTGCCATACGTTTATCATAAGCCTCAGTCTTATCGATACCCTTACTCTTTGCTTCTTTAGCAAGTGCCTGCATATCTAAATAAGCTTTTAAAACCATTATACGGCGTTGTTCATCAGGAAAACGTACTAAACTAGGATTTATTTCAAGCGCTAACTCATCCAATTGTCCTGCGGTAATATCCTTCCCATCAATAACGGCCATAACATGAGAGGGAGAAACTGCCTTTTCCGAAGCTTTCTCCAAAGTCTTTAAATCACTTGACGGTGAATTCAAATTTTCTTGAGCTATTACGCCTAAACTCGTACTCGTCAATAAGGCTGATGTCAAAAACAGCGTGATAAAGTTGAATTTCATAAATATACTCCTTAAAAATGAAGGCAGGTTCAAGATTCTAATTTTCTTTGACTGTAACAGTTTAATCTCTAAACAAAGATAAATAAATCAGTAATTTTATTTTAAAAAGCATAAATTTATCCTTTTATCTTCGTTTATTTCACCCTATCTAATGCTCATGGGAAATATGATAATAGAGAAAATGACATACCTAAAGTTGACACGATGCACTTCGCCTCTTATCTCTACTCTATAATCAAAGTGAAAAATTGCACATCCACAAGTATAATGGTATCACTTGCTTCCAATTATATTAAACACCTTGAGGGATGCAAAATATGGGGATAGCATATGAATGACCTAATAATAGTGGCAAAAATTAAAAGAAAGGGCCAGAGATGGTCAATTTAGGTGTATTTGCACGTAAATTTTTTGGTTCAGCTCATGAGAGACGTCTCAAAGTTCTTCGCCAAAAAGTTATCAAAATTAATGCATTAGAAGAACAATTTGTGAAATTAAGTGATGCACAGCTCTGCCAAAAAACTGACGAGTTTCGTAAACGTCTCGCTGCAGGTGAGACCGTTGACTCGCTCTTACCAGAGGCTTTTGCAACAGTTCGTGAAGCAGCAAAACGTGTTTATGATATGCGCCCTTTTGATGTACAGCTTATTGGTGGAATGGTGCTTCATGACTGTGGTATTGCTGAAATGCGCACTGGTGAAGGTAAAACATTGATGGCAACTTTGCCAATTTACCTCAATGCATTGGAAGGAAAAGGTGTTCATGTCGTAACAGTAAACGATTATCTTGCTAGTCGTGATGCTGAAACAATGGGAAAAATCTTTGGTTTTCTGGGACTCACAACAGGTGTGATTCTTCATGATCTTGATAATGATGCCCGCCGAGCAGCTTATGCATGCGACATCACCTACGCAACAAATAATGAATTAGGCTTTGATTATCTGCGCGATAATATGACCTTTGATCGTAATCAAATGGTTCAACGGGGACATCATTATGCAATTGTTGATGAAGTTGATTCGATTCTCATTGATGAAGCACGTACCCCTCTTATCATTTCTGGTCCTCTAGAAGATCGTACTGACTTCTATAACCTTATTGATACATTTATTCCTGCATTAACTCCAGAAGATTATGAGATAGACGAAAAACAAAAAACAACAACCTTTACTGAAGTTGGTACTGAAAAAATTGAAAAAATGCTCGAACAAGCCGACTATCTTAAAGGTGAAAGTCTTTACGATATAGAAAATGTTGCTATCGTTCACCATGTCAATAACGCCCTTAAAGCGCATAAACTGTTTGTCCGTGACAAGGATTACATTGTACGCAATGATGAAATTGTTATCATTGACGAATTCACAGGTCGTATGATGCCAGGACGGCGTTATTCTGAAGGGCTTCATCAAGCTCTGGAAGCTAAAGAACATGTCGCTATTCAACCAGAAAATCAGACACTCGCTTCTATCACTTTCCAAAATTATTTCCGTATGTATAGGAAATTGTCTGGGATGACTGGAACTGCTACAACAGAAGCTGAAGAATTCAATAATATTTATGGTCTTGAGGTTGTAGAAATCCCCACCAACTTGCCTATTCAGCGTCTTGATGAAGATGATGAAATTTATCGAACAGCAGAAGAAAAATATCGTGCTATTGTACGTGATATCCGTCAAGCACATGAAAAAGGACAACCTATTCTTGTTGGAACAACATCCATTGAAAAGTCAGAACAATTAGCAGAGCGTTTACGAAAAGAAGGCATTACCGATTTTAGAGTTTTAAATGCCCGCTATCACGAACAAGAAGCCTACATTATTGCTCAAGCAGGGGTTCCTGGAGCTCTCACTATCGCAACTAATATGGCTGGTCGTGGTACTGATATACAGCTTGGCGGTAATGTTGAAATGCGTATCAAACAAGAATTACAGGATCTGCCAGATGGAGCAGAGCGGACTGAAAAAATTGAAGAAATAAAAAAAGATGTCAAGAAACTTAAAGAAAAAGCATTAGCTGCTGGTGGTCTTTACGTCATCGCTACTGAACGCCATGAGAGTCGTCGTATTGATAACCAGCTGCGTGGCCGCTCTGGTCGCCAAGGTGATCCTGGTCGCTCAAAATTCTTTCTTTCTCTTCAAGATGATCTCATGCGTATCTTCGGTTCTAACCGTATGGATGGTATGCTGCAAAAACTTGGATTAAAAGAAAATGAAGCTATTACCCATCCATGGATTAATAAAGCTCTTGAAAAAGCGCAGAAAAAAGTCGAGGCACGAAATTTTGAAATCCGTAAAAATTTATTAAAATACGATGATGTCATGAATGACCAACGCAAGGTTATTTTTGAACAGCGTATGGAAGTGATGAATGCGGATGATTTGACAGAAATGATCCTTGAAATGCGTCATGAAGTGGTTGAAGATCTTGTGGAAACCTACATCCCATCTGGAACATATTCTGAAAAATGGAATGTGAAAGCTTTACAAGAGGAAATTCTCCAACTCTTCAATCTTGAACTTCCAATCGAGACATGGGCAAAAGAAGATGGAATTGCCGAAGAACAGATTTTAGAACGCGTATCAGATGCTGTTACAAAACTTGAAAACGAACGTACTGAACGCTACACTCCAGAAGTTATGGCTTATTTTCATAAGGCAATATTACTTGAAACTATTGACACGTTATGGCGTGAACATCTGGTTAGTTTAGACCATTTGCGTTCTGTGGTTGGTTTTCGTGGCTATGCACAAAGAGATCCACTTAACGAATATAAAACAGAGTCATTTGAACTTTTTCAGAACATGCTGAGAAATTTACGCAGAATCGTGACTTCTAAACTCATGCGTTTTGAAATTATTCAACAACCCACAGAACCACTCATGCCTGAACAGCTGGATGCCGATAACTCTTTCTCCCATGATCAAGGAGAAGAAAATACTCCTACCCTGTGGGCACGAACACAGGAAAATAGAATTGTTAACCCGAAAGACCGTGATCCTAACGATGTAACGACATGGGGAAAAGTTGGACGCAATGAGCGTTGCCCCTGTGGTTCAGAGAAAAAATACAAACATTGTCATGGTGCCTTCGTTTGAAAAAACAATGAGCAAGATGAATAAAAAGCGAAATTATGAGCAAGAATTACGCACCGCAGGTTTAAGAGTAACACGTCAGAGGCGCATTATTCTTGATATTTTGACTGAAACAAAAGACCATCCCAATGCGTTTGAAATTTTTCAGCGTGCTCACAAAATAGATTCGAGTATTTCGCTCTCTACTGTTTATAGAACAATGAAAATATTAGAAGGAAACGGAACAATTCATCGCCATAGCTTTAGTGGTGGGCCCTCTCGTTTTGAGCAAGCAGATGGGCAACACCATGATCACCTCATTGATGTGGAAACAGGGCAAGTTATCGAATTTCATTCTGATATCATCGAAAAGTTGCAAGAAGAAATTGCTAAATCGCTTGGCTATGATATTATTCATCATCGCCTTGAACTTTACGGAAAAAAAACAACTCTTGAGTAGCTGATCTCATATATGTCATCAAAAAAATGCTTTATAAAAACGAGATTTTCTATAAGTTTAATTAAAAAAATTATAGTTTTCATTGGCAAGTAAGTTTTTCTGCTTTATTACCCGATTTTATCTGATGCTATAAGGCAATCAATTGTTTGTATCATAAAAAATATTATAACAACTTAGGTCAATATTATCATGGTTTCTTTGCCAAAAGATCGTATGAGGCAACTCGAAAAGCGCTTTGAAATAATTGAAAGCCAAATGGCCCAAAATCCAGATGCTGAAACATATGTAAAATTAGCTTCTGAATATGCAGAACTACAGCCAATTATTGCCTCTATAAGGACATTAAATGCACTTTACGAAGAGATCACAGAGCTAGAAACGATCATTAATGATAAACTAACAGATGCAGAGATGCGACATCTTGCTCAAGAAGAACTCCCGTTATTATGTCAGAAAATGCAACCACTTGAGAAAGAACTCCAGATTCTTCTTTTGCCTAAAGATGTTGCTGATGAAAAAAGTGCTATTGTGGAAATTCGAGCAGGAACAGGTGGGTCAGAGGCAGCACTCTTTGCTGGTGATCTCTTCCGCATGTATGAACGTTATGCCGCTTCTCATAACTGGAAAGTAGAAGTTGTTTCACTTAATGAGGGAGAAGTTGGTGGATATAAAGAAATTATTGCGAGCATTTCAGGAAAGGGGGTCTTTTCTAAACTGAAATTTGAATCAGGCGTTCATCGTGTGCAACGTATTCCTGAGACAGAAACCGGTGGGCGTATTCATACATCTGCTGCTACAGTTGCAGTTCTTCCAGAGGCTGAAGAAATTGATATTGAAATTCGTCCAGAAGATATTCGCATCGACACCATGCGTGCATCCGGCGCAGGAGGGCAGCATGTCAATACAACGGACTCAGCTGTTCGTATCACCCATATTCCAACAGGAATTATGGTTGTACAAGCAGAAAAATCACAACACCAAAACCGCGCACGGGCGCTGCAAATTTTGCGTGCGCGCTTGTTTGATATTGAACGACAAAAAGCAGAAAATGAACGTTCAGCTTCTCGTAAAAATCAAGTTGGCTCCGGTGATCGCTCAGAGCGTATTCGTACCTATAATTTTCCACAAGGACGTGTCACGGACCACCGTATTAATCTCACTCTGTATAAACTTGACCGCATCTTAGAAGGCGATCTTAATGAAATTATTCATGCACTCATCTCTGATCACCAAACAGCACTCCTGATGGAAATGGATAACAATGGATGAACAAATACTCTCTCAACAGTGTCATCCAACAAACTCAAGAAAAATTGCGCATAAAAGGAATTTCTGAAGCCAAACTTGAGACAAAAATACTCATTGAATGGGTAACAGGTACAAATTCCTCTGATAGAATTCTCCGACCAGATATGTGCCTCTCTTTTGAACAAATTGCACAATTAGAACAGCTCATACAACGACGTGTTGCTGGCGAGCCTGTGTTCCGTATTATAGGGATGAGAGAGTTTTATGGCATATCTTTCGCACTCTCTCAAGAGACATTAGAACCACGCCCTGATACAGAAACACTCATCAATCTTGTTCTCCCTCTGCTTAAAAAACATGCTGAAAATTCAGAAAAAATAACACTGCTTGATATGGGAACAGGCAGTGGCGTTCTTGCCATTACACTCCTTAAACAAATTCCTATATCTCACGCAGTGGCTGTTGATATATCTGAAGATGCCCTTAAAACAGCGACAAAAAATGCAGAGATGGCGGGAGTTATCAACCGTTTTACACCTCTTCTTAGTGATTGGTTTGCTTCTATCTCTGGTCAATTTGATCTTATTATTTCCAATCCACCCTATATTCCAGAAAAAGATATTCAAAATCTTTCCAAAGAAGTACGACTCTATGATCCATTGCGCGCACTGATCGGTGGAAAAGATGGCCTTGATTTTTATCGAAAACTCGCTCATGAAGCAGCAAATCACTTAAAAGAAAAAGGCTTTATCGCTGTTGAAATCGGATATTCTCAAGAAAAAGCGGTTTGTAACTTGTTTGAAGAAAATGGTTTTAAATGTTTAGAAATGCGCAAAGATTTGAATAATATACCCCGTGCCCTTCTCTTTGTGTGTGAGCTTTAAAATGCCCAATCATCGTCTGTGGTCGCAACTGCCTTGCCAATGACATAGGAAGAACCAGCACCTGAAAAAAAATCATGATTTTCATCAGAATTTGGTGATAAAGCTGCTAAAATAGCGGGATTAACACGGCAAACTTCAGGTGGAAAAAGAACTTCAAAACCTAAATTCATTAAAGCCTTGTTTGCATTATAGTGAAGAAAAATCTTGACATCTTCTGTCAATCCAAGTGCATCATAAAGATCTTCAGTATATTTGCACTCAATATTATAAAGATCAAAGAGCAAGCTAAAAGCAAAATCTTTAACTTCCTGCTTTTTGGCATCGTCAAGTTTTGCATATCCCAATTGAAATTTATAACCTATATAATAACCATGTACAGCTTCATCACGGATGATAAGCCGAATGAGATCCGCTGTATTTGTTAATTTAGCGCGACTTGCCCAATACATTGGTAAATAAAAGCCAGAATAGAATAAAAAGCTTTCTAGAAAAGTTGAGGCAATTTTCTTCTTTAACGGGTCATTTCCTTCATAACGCTCAAGCACTAATCTTGCTTTTTTCTGCAAATGAATATTTTCTTCTGACCACCTAAATGCATCATCAACCTCTACCGTCGAACAAAGAGTTGAAAAAATAGAGGAATAAGAACGTGCATGAACTGCTTCCATGAAAGCAATATTTGTCAAGACTGCTTCCTCATGCTCTGTGATTGCATCAGAAAGCAATGAAATGGCACCCACAGTATTTTGAATGGTATCTAGAAGAGTCAATCCAGTAAAAACACGAATCGTTAGCTTGCGTTCTTCTTCTGTCAAACTTGACCATGAAGGAATATCATTAGAAAGTGGGACCTTTTCAGGCAACCAAAAATTTCCAGTTAAACGATTCCATACTTCCAGATCCTTCTCATCATGCAATCTATTCCAATTGACAGCGCAAACAACAGGATTCTTGGTTGTAATCTTTGTCATATGATTATCTCCTACAGACTGCACGAAACACAGCCATCTACTTCTGTGCCACTCAACGCTACCTGCCGCAACCGTATATAATAAATACTCTTTATACCCTTTTTCCAAGCATAAATTTGTGCACGATTAATATCACGTGTGGTCGCAGTATCAGGAAAAAATAATGTTAATGAAAGACCTTGATCAACATGCTGCGTAGCAGCAGCATAGGTATCAATAATTTTTTCAGGACCAATCTCATAAGCATCCTGATAAAAATCTAAATTTGTATTATCCATGTAAGGAGCAGGATAATAAACACGCCCAATTTTTCCCTCTTTGCGAATTTCAATCTTTGAAGCAATTGGATGAATAGAAGATGTCGCGTTATTAATATAAGAAATAGACCCTGTAGGGGGAACGGCTTGCAGATTACGGTTATATAATCCGTACTCAACAACTAAATCCCTAAGTTCCTGCCAATCTTTTTGATCTGGTATAATAATATTACTCCGTGCAAAAAGCTCTTTTACCAGTGCAAATTGCGGCTTCCATTCTTTCTCAATATATTTTGCAAAAAAACGACCATCTGCATAATCTGACTTCTCAAATCCTGCAAAAACTTTCTGACGCTCGCGTGCAATTAAATTAGAAGCACGTATGGCATGATATGCTACAGTATAAAAATAGATATTGGTAAAATCTATTGCTTCTGGAGATCCATAATAGAGTTTCTCACGCGCTAAAAAACCATGCAAATTCATTTGTCCCAAACCAATAGCATGACTTTCAGCATTGCCCTTCGCAATGGACGGGACACAAGCAATATCGCTCATATCAGAAACAGCCGTAAGAGCACGAACAGCAGTTTCCACTGTCTTTCCAAAATCAGGACTTTCCATTGCTTTTGCAATATTCATTGAACCAAGATTACAAGATATATCACTTCCAACAGTGCGATAAGTTAAGTCTATCTCTAATTCACTCGCCTCACTGACCTGTAAAATTTCTGAACATAAATTGCTCATACTTATACGTCCAGCTATCGGATTGGCACGGTTAGCAGTGTCCTCAAATAAAATATAGGGATAACCTGACTCAAATTGAATTTCCGCTAAAGTTTGGAAAAAAACACGTGCACTTATTTTCTTTTTACGAATTCTCGCATCATCAACAAAAGATCGATAATGCTCCGTCAAAGAAATATCACTAAAAGGTTTTCCTGTCACACGCTCAATGTCATAAGATGAGAACAAATACATATCCTCATTATTACGCGCAAGCTCAAAAGTAATATCAGGAATTACAACACCAAGTGAAAGCGTTTTAATTCTAACTTTCTCATCAGCATTTTCACGCTTCGTATCCAAAAACTTCATAATATCTAAATGATGTGCATGTAAATAGACAGCACCAGCCCCTTGCCGTGCACCAAGTTGATTGGCATAAGAAAAAGAATCTTCCAAGAGTTTCATTACAGGGAGTACACCTGAAGATTGGTTTTCTATTTGCTTGATTGGTGCACCTGCTTCCCGCAAATTTGTCAAACAAAGCGCTACACCTCCACCGCGTTTAGAAAGCTGTAAAGCTGAATTGACCGAACGACCTATCGATTCCATATTGTCTTCAACACGCAACAAAAAACACGATACCAACTCGCCACGCTGCTTTTTTCCCGCATTTAAAAATGTCGGTGTTGCAGGTTGAAATCGGCCTGTAATAATTTCATCTACAAGAATCTCGGCAAGAGCTCTATTCCCCTGTGCTAAATACAATGCAACAAGGCAGACACGATCTTCATAACGCTCCAGATAACGCTTCCCATCAAAAGTTTTCAGCGTATAGCTGGTATAATACTTAAATGCACCTAAAAAAGTAGGAAAACGAAATTTAAATGCATAAGCACGCTTAAAAAGTTTCTTGATAAAAGAAAAATCATAAAGCTCAAATAAAGATTTTTCATAGTAACCTTCTTCTATCAAATAGTCTATTTTTTCTTTCAAATTATGAAAAAAAACCGTATTCTGATTAACATGCTGAAGAAAATATTGCCGTGCAGCAAGCCGATCCATATCAAACTGAATATGACCATTTTCATCATAAAGATTAAGCATGGCATTCAATGCATGATAATCAGTAATTTGACCTGATTTCTGCGACTGTTCTATCCCAATTGTTTCCAAAATCTTTCTAATCCCTTCTTTACACAAATAACGTCTTCATCAGTTCCACGTAACTCAAAACGATAAAGGCAAGGCACACAACATTTTTCAGAAATGATCTTGCTTGCTAAATTATAATAGCGACCAAAATTACGATTCCCACCACCAATGACACCACGAATAAATTTGCGATTCTCATCTTCATTAAGAAAATGAATAACTGCTTTTGGCACTGCCCCCCTTCCCTCACCATCCGCATAGGTAGGAACAACCAACACATAAGGTTCATCAACCAACACAGATGGCTTTTTTTTATCAATTTTGAAGAGTCGTTGAGCAAGCTGCAAAACGAAATATTCAGTATTACCCGTTGCACTCGAATAATAAACAATAAGCCCCATTAAACACAAAGACCACTAATCATATCTGGTCTAAAACCAGACCAATGATTTTCACCACAAACAACGACAGGAACCTGACGATAGCCCAAAGATTGAACAAAACTGTACGCTTTTTCATCGCGGGAAATGTCTACAACACGATAATGAATACCTTTAGCATCAAAAGCGCGACGCGTAGCGTCACATTGAACGCAAGATGGCTTGCTATAAATAGTGATCGACATTTTTTTCAACTTTCATAATTTTAAAAAATCAACCCTAAAGGGTTCATTCTGATAACTTTATAAATACTCAAGGATAACAAAAAACAGAAACAGAAATCGTACGCAAACACATATAGCTATACCTTATTTAGATAACACATAGCTTCCAGAACTTAACAGAAATCCCCATCAAATTTTAAAACTATGATGAGGATAAGTGATCATTCTACAACCTAAACAAACCCCCAGTTATAAAATAATCTTTTGCTTGCATTACGATTCCCTCCTGTAGTCTGAAGAGATAACGGCTCAAGCCACCGTGCCCCGATAGCTCAGCCTTACTCTTTCATGACAAAAATCAACTCACAAAAATGAAAGGAAACCCTTCCAAAGTAGGTACCTCAACAAGAATGCTGTTCTACCCTTAGTCAATAAACTTTTTACAATCACATTGTGGAGATAACTTAGAAACCAAACGAAACACACTCTACCCTCACTTGTGCCTATTTAGAATCGCCAATCATTTTAATACTATATATAGTATACACACACTCTCTTTCGTCAAGATGAATTCAATTATTATTTTGAATTTTCCACGATCTTCCCACTAAAATTCTCAACACCCAAAACATATGTAATAATATAACGTTTTATTGACAAACGTTATATTATTACATATGTTCATGAGAAACATTAAAGATGGTATAAATTATGGATCTGCATTTTGATAGTGCAACACTAGGCTATAAAAATAGAATAGCAATAAGAAGCTTTTCAGCAAAGTTAAAAATGGGCTCCTTGGTAGCAATAACCGGTGATAATGGTGCAGGAAAATCTACATTGTTGAAAGCCATCGCTGGTGAAATAAAACCTCTCAAAGGTAAAATTATAAAACCGAAAAAAAGCAGTATTGCTTATCTTGCTCAACAATGTGATATAGATCAAACATTTCCGATTGATGTGAAAACGCTTATTAAAACAGGGCTGTGGTCTTTTTGTGGATTGTGGAAAAAACAGCGTCCTTATTATTCTAAAATTCAGAATGCACTTGAAATGGTTGGGCTTACAGCACTTGCCAGCCGTCCTCTTGATACATTGTCAAGTGGACAATTACAACGTGCTCTTTTTGCACGTATTATTGTACAAGATGCCGAAATTATCTTGCTCGATGAACCTTTCAATGGTGTGGATCGTAAAACCCAAAAGGATCTTCTTGCTTTAATTATACATTGGCAACAACAAGGACGAACAGTTCTCACAGCGCTTCATGATCCCCTCATTGTGCAAAAATGTTTTCCCCAAATGATTCACATTCATCAACAAAACGCCCACTATGGAGAAACCGCCCTGTTTTTCCATGATAATATTCATCACATTCTGCCACCTCCTCCATCTAACCCTTTGCATGCCAGCACACTAAAACAACTTTTCCCCCTTCACGATTCTTACTCTCCTAGGTTATAATACGTGTACGCATTTTTTCTTGCCCCCTTCATTGATTTCCATTTTATGCAAAATGCTCTTATCGGCTCAGTTCTTCTGTCTATCAGCGCCTGCCCTATTGGGGTCTTTTTGATGCTGCGGGGAATGAGTCTAACAGGAGATGCTATATCCCATGCCATTCTTCCTGGTGTTGCAACTGCTTTTCTAATTAGTGGATTTTCGCTACTATCTATGACACTTGGGGGTATTTTAGCTGGCATCATTGTTGCTTTAGCAACCGCTCTCACTTCACGAAACAGCGTCCAAAAAGAAGACGCATCAATGACAGTCTTTTATCTCATTGCACTTGCAGCAGGTGTTATTATTGTTTCTCTAAAAAACTCAACTATTGAACTGCTTCATCTCTTATTTGGTTCGGTGCTTGCTCTTGATACACAAGCCCTTTTACTCATCACCACTATCATGCTGATTACAATATGCAGTCTTTTCATTTTCTGGCGTGCACTGGTATTAGAAAGCTTTGACCCACTCTTTTTTAAATCACTCTCTCCATTGAGCAAATATGTTCATATATCATTGCTTGGACTTGTCGTATTGAATCTGGTTGGTGGTTTTCAATCACTAGGAACCCTCCTTTCTGTCGGCATTATGATGATCCCAGCTATTACAGCACGTTTTTGGCTTTCGCGTCTTGGCCCTATTTGCATACTTTCTACCCTTTTGGGAATCATTGCTAGCATATGTGGCCTATTGCTTTCTTTTCATCTGTCACTACCTTCCGGTCCCGCTATCATAATTGTCGCAGGATGTATTTATCTTTTTTCCTGTTTCATCAGTCCACGCGGCTTTATTGTGGCATGGTTTCCACGTTTCTTTTATATGTCCTTCCCTAGTTTAAGGAAATAATGTGTCTAAATTTGTTCACTTCTTTGTTCTGCTTGGAACACTCTTATTGCCTACCCTTTTTCCATGTTCTGCTACTGCAGATAAGCAGGATAAGATTAGAGTTGTCGTTAGCTTCTCTATTCTTGCAGATTTAGTAAAAAATGTAGGAGGTGATCATATTTCTATGACGACTTTTGTTGGCCCCAATGCGAATACCCACACTTATGAGCCAACTCCCCATGATGCCAAAGTTCTTAGAAATGCGCATATTATTTTTATCAACGGACTTCATTTAGAGGGTTTTATTGATCGCCTCATCACAGCAAGCGGTACAAAAGCGTCTCTTATCGAAGCAAGTGCCAACATCCCCCCTCGTGAAATTAAAACTCAAGAACACAGTGCCCAACAACATCACCACCACAGTGATATTGATCCACATGCTTGGCAAACTATCCCAAATGTTGAAATTTATATCAAAAATATCGCCGCTGCTTTTTGTAAAATTGATCAACAATCCTGCGCAAATTACAACCAAAATGCTGAAACCTACATACAAAAACTTAAAGCAGTACAAGAAACACTTAAAACAAAAATTGCCACTATTCCAAAAAATCAGCGTATTATTATCACATCTCATGACGCCTTTGGTTATTTTGCTCAAGAATACGGTTTTACCATACTGGCCCCCCAAAGTGCTTCAACAGAAGCTGAAGCAACACCGGCCGATATAGCCAAACTTATCACACAAATTAAAACCAATAAAGCAGCTGCACTGTTCGTTGAAAATATCTCTAATCCACGTCTTATAAAACAAATTGCAAAAGAAACAGGCTTAAAAATCGGTGGAACATTGTATTCTGATGCATTGTCAAATGAAAATGGCCCTGCTGCAACTTATCTCGATATGATGGAACATAATGTTAACACTCTTATCGATGCAATAACAAAACACTAAGATGTCTGTATGAGAAAGTAAACTATGTATGTTTTTGCCACTTCTTTTATACCTATAAAAAATATGATTACGAACCATGTTTAATGAAAAAATAAAAAAACGTGCTTCTTAAAAGCAAAAAAACTTTTTTACGGCGCCTCATAGTCTCTTTTTCTCATAACCAAACGGTTTAGCATACAACTGTGAAATCATACTTCAGCGGCAAAAATCCCCTTTGTTATCAAAATACATTTAGGGATACATTAAATAAAAAAACAGCTACACAAAAAGTTTGAAGCCTCTTATAAGGCTTTTTAAAATTTCATAGCAGTTACCTTAAGATAAATCACGGTTTTAGCATCATGTAGACACGCTAAAATAGACCATTTTATAGATCAAAAATACTGCTAATTGATCAGAAAGTGTTTATCCCCCTCAAATCAAGGCTTATTTGTCTCTAAAGGCTGGGTTCTAAAATCATTTTGGTTAATACACTTAAAAATCTTGGAAGACGATAACCTGTTAAATAAATTTAAAAAGTTTGCTTTAGCAAAGATTATTATTCAAGTCGAATGCAAACGTTTCACCATAATATGACTGTTCAAAAGCTACCTAACACATAGAATAAAAAACTCTCTCTTTTTAAAAGAATAAATCTGTATACTGAATAGCTACAACAGAATGGTCTTTACTCTTTGTATCATTGATCTTGCTTATTTGCGCTATGTCTTTTCTTACCAGATATTTACAAGGTATTATCTGGTTCACATAAAATAGCTTTCACAAAAGAAAACAAGCTCATCTAAACAAATTCGTTTGACCTTTTGATGGTTCCTGTTTAAATGGACCAATATATGTCTAAAATAAAACTATCATGGCGTGTTTATGTGTAATACCATACAATTAGGGCACTCTGTATTCGATCACTTCAGAAAGGGGAAACCATGAATCGTTTTTATTTTTCTCTTGCAGCATTTGCAATTGCTACCAGTATGGCAACAGCAGGGTTTGCGCAAACAAAAATTAGTTTTTGGCATTCTATGAGCGGAGAGCTAGGAAAACAAACTGAGCGTTTCATTAACGACTTTAATGCCAGCCAGTCTGAATATAAAGTTGTTCCTTCATTTCGTGGTGAATATGAAGAAGGTCTGGTCTCACTCATTGCAGCATTTCGTGGAAAACAACAACCAGTTCTTGTCCAAATCTATGAAATCGGCACGGAAACCATGATGGCTGCAAAAGGTGCTGTTTACCCCGTTTATCAACTTATGGCTGATACAAAACAAGAATTTGATCCTACAGATTATTTACCTGCTATCAGTGGTTATTACTCAGATGTTCAGGGACGAATGCTTTCCATGCCATTCAACGCTTCAACACCAATTCTTTATTATAATAAAGATATCTTTAAAAAAGCTGGGCTTGACCCAGAACAGCCACCAAAAACATGGAAAGATATAGAAAACTTTTCTAAAAAAATTCTTGAAGCTAAAGCAGCAAGTTGTGGCTTTACAATGTCTTATGCTGCGCAGTGGATTGGCATGGAAAATTTCTCAGCATTGCATAATGTTCCTTTTGGAACAAAAGAAAATGGTTTTAGTGGACTTGATTCAGAACTTACTTTTAATGGGCCTTTACAAGTGCGCATGTGGACTGACCTTAAAAAATGGTCTGATCAAGGTATTTTTCGCTATGGAGGTCCAGCTGGAGCATTAGATGCAACACCGATGTTTATGACGCAAAATTGTGCAATTTTTATGCAGTCTTCAGGGTCTCGTGCAGGAATCCTCTCTGAGGCGCAATTTAAAGTTGGGTTTGGTATGCTTCCCTATTATGATGATATAAAAGATGCGCCACAAAATTCAATTATTGGTGGTGCTTCTATTTGGGTCCTAAAAGGTCATACCCCTAAAGAATATGCAGGAGCTGCTGCTTTTCTTAAGTTTTTATCGAGGGCAGATAACCAAGCAAAATGGCATCAAACGACAGGATACCTTCCAACCACAACGTCTGCTTATGAACTGAGCAAAAAACAGCATTACTACGATAAAAATATTGGCGCAGATATTGCTATTAAGCAAATTAATCTTAACCCACCCAATGTTAACTCAAAGGGCGTAAGATTTGGTAATTTACCGCAAATTCGTTCCTTTCTTGATCAAGAATTAGAAGCTGTCCTTAACGGTTCCAAAACACCAAAAGATGGATTAGATGAAACTGTTAAACGTGGTAATAAGCTCTTACGTGAATTCGAAAAAGCTAATCATTAAGGTTGTTTTATCGTTAAATATCAAAATCTTGGTCGAACATTTTAGTTCTTTTAGTTCTTTTTTGTTCGGTTTTCTAAAGTTTCTATATTTAAAGAACCCTACGAATGCAAAAACAAGCACATTTCAAAAATAGTCTCCTCGCTTATTGGCTGCTTTTTCCTCAGCTTATTGTGACTTTTTTGTTTTTCTTTTGGCCTGCCCTCCAGGCAATAAAATCGTCTTTCGAGCGTGAAGATCCTTTTGGTTTTACAACAACTTTTATTGGTTTTGAAAATTATGTAACAATTCTTTCTGATTTAGCGTATCTGAAATCACTTTTTACAACAGCAATATTTTCCATTTCAGTTACTGTCATTTCAATGACAATAGCACTTCTTTTAGCTGTCTGTGTTGACCGTGTTATCCGTGCAAAAAAGGCTTACACAACGCTTTTGCTCTGGCCTTATGCTGTTGCTCCGGTATTGGCAGGTATATTGTGGTTGTTCATCTTTCATCCCACCATCGGAATTATCCCCGTTCTTTTGGAGAAAATAGGTATTATATGGAATTATCGTATTAATGGCACCCAAGCAATGATCCTTATTGTGATTGCTGCAAGTTGGAAACAAATTTCTTACAATTTTCTCTTTTTTCTTGCCGGTCTACAATCTGTGCCACGTTCCCAAATAGAAGCAGCAGCAATTGATGGAGCCAGTCCTTTTAAACGATTTTGGACTATAATTTTTCCGCAAATTTCACCAACAACCTTTTTTCTTTTTATCGTTAATACCCAATATGTTATGTTTGATACATTTGGAATTATTGATAACATAACCTCTGGAGGTCCTGCACGTGCAACAAGCACTCTCGTTTACAAAGTGTATGATGATGGTTTTAAAAACCAAATAATTGGTGCATCAGCGGCACAATCAGCAATATTAATGTTGATGGTTATTGTCTTAACGTTTATCCAGTTTCGCTGGATTGAACGTCGCGTGCAATATTAGGAAGCAAATTATGGTTGAAAATCGCCCTATTTTGAAATTTCTAACTCATCTCATCCTCATCGTTGGTATTATCATTATTTGTTTTCCAGTTTACGTTGCTATTATTGCATCAACCCATAGTTCAGCAGCATTTAATTCAGGAACACTTCCACTTTTGCCGGGAAATCACACTCTGGAAAATTATAAAACTATCTTCGGTGATGGTCTTGTACAACTTGGATTACCCAATCTCTGGCCATTGTTGATGAATTCGCTTATTATGGCACTTGGAATTAGTATTGGAAAAATTGTTATTTCGCTCTTGTCTGCTTATGCAATCGTTTATATGCGCTTTCCTTTCCGAAAGACCGCTTTTGCTCTTATCTTTGTTACACTGATGCTTCCTGTTGAAGTTCGTATTATTCCAACCTATGCAATCGTTGCACAATTAGGTATGATAAATACCTATAGCGGAATGATTATTCCACTTATTGCCTCTGCAACGGCTACATTTTTATTTCGCCAGTTTTTTTTAACTGTTCCTGATGAACTCTTAGAAGCTGCTCGCGTTGATGGTGCGGGACCATTTAAATTTTTTAAAGATATCCTTCTACCACTCAGCAAAAGCAATATCGCCGCTTTATTTATTATTATGTTCATTTACGGGTGGATACAATACCTCTGGCCTCTCATTATTACAACTGATCAAAACCATCAAACCATTCTGATTATTCTCAAACAGCTTATTGTGGAATCACTTCAACATGATCCTAAATGGAATATACTTATGGCAGTATCGGTTGTTGCTATGCTACCCCCTGTTCTTGTCGTTATTCTTATGCAACGACTTTTTATTAAAGGCCTTATTGAAACGGAGAAATAGCTGTGGCCATAATCCAGTTATTAAATATAAAAAAACAGTATGACAACGGCATTCTGGTCATTGATGATTTAAATTTAACGGTTTCCGATAGAGAACTTCTTGTTCTTGTTGGTCCTTCAGGATGTGGAAAATCAACGCTCTTGCGCATTATTGCCGGACTTGAACAAGTCACCGCAGGGGAACTTTATATTGATAATGAATATATCAATAATCGTGAACCAGCCGATCGTGATATCGCTATGGTTTTTCAAAATTATGCACTTTATCCTCATATGACAGTTCGTGGAAATTTAGAATATGGTCTTAAAAATCGTAAAACGCCTAAGGATGAGATAAACAGACGTATCGCACACGCCGCAAAACTCTTGCAAATAGAGACATTTCTAGATCGTAAACCACAACAATTATCAGGAGGGCAACGCCAACGTGTTGCTATGGGGCGTGTGATTGTACGTCAACCACGTGTTTTTCTCTTTGATGAACCGCTCTCAAATCTTGATGCAAAATTGCGAGCACAAATGTGTATTGAGATTAAAACACTCCAGCGTTCATTGGGTACAACCAGCCTTTACGTTACCCATGATCAACTAGAAGCAATGACACTTGCCGATAGAATCGTTGTCATGAATAAAGGCGCTATTGAGCAAATTGGAACACCAATGGAAATTTATGATTATCCAGCAACAACATTTGTTGCTGATTTTATTGGTTCTCCTCCCATGAATTTTCTTGATTGCCAAATTCTAGAACAACACTTAGGTCATTCATTATCTTACTGTAAGGATACTGATCTTTTAGGATTCAGACCTGAAGTAATCTTGTTAGGCGAATATCCAGATCAAGGGTCTGTTTTTCATACACAAATTGAACTTATCAAACCTGTAGGGACAGGGTGCCACGTTCTAACACATTGGAATAGCAATATTTTTACCATAGAAATAAAAGAGCGCCTGACAAGTAACTATGGTCAGAAGCTCAGCTTTACTGTTCCTCATCAGAATTTTCATACTTTTAATAAAGCTACAGGAAAGCGCACAAATCAATAAATGAAGTAGAGCTTTTATTTCATAAGCAGCATTATAAAAAGGCTTCTTACTTTCTCCTCTTAATCCCATTCTTTGTTAAGAGATATAGTTTCTTTGTATTACCGATCATGCCCTTTCTCTCTGTGTACGCAATTGTAAAGCGAGATCGGGTTGGTCTGTTGTAATATAATGAACAGGCATATCAAGCCAATACGATAACCGAGCTTTCCCATTGATTGTCCATACTCCCACAATAAAGCCAGCTTCAAGTGCAGCTTCAATAAAATCCTGTGAGACAATGGAGCCATATAAACTCAAATCACGATATCCTAATTTTTTCCATTCAGAAAAATGCTGGTACATATCACCTTCAAAGCTATCAATACATGGGCCAGATGTTATTCCTGCTTCAATAAAGGAGCGAAGGCTTGCAGGACCAAAACTGATTGCAGAAACTCGCTCTGCTAAATTTCGACTTTTTACTAATGCAAGTGCTTTTTGAGATAAGATTGTTTCACGCTCAACCTCACCACAAGTTTTGATTTCAAGATGCAATCCAACATTGGTTGGTGCTAAAAGATCAAGTACTTCTTCTAGCAAAGGAGGTGGTTCTGTACTTCCTTTTACGCACAGTTGTTTGCGTGTTTCATTATCAATATCATGAATATATCCTGTTTTTCCAACCAATTGTTCTAAACGAAAATCGTGAAATACAACCACCTCACCACTTTTAAGCAGATGAACATCACATTCAATCTCGTCAACACCTAACGCTATGGCGTTAACAAATGCTGAAAGCGTATTTTCAGGATAAAGACATGCTCCACCACGGTGGGCAACAATTTTTTTCTCAGACATACAAAACTTCACACTTCTTAATTTTAAACGATATGCATTAACATACAATCAGGTAATAGTTTTTTTAATATCATAGACAGTAAAAAACAATTTTTTAGAAACTACCTTCTCCTGCTCATACGCTTAAATACCAAATTCTAATAACAATCTATTTTGAATAGGCTTTTAGGTTATCTCATAGATAAGATGATGAATAGCTCTTACTTCTTTGATCAGATGTACGGCTGTAAGGATTGTACTTTATTTTCATCATTCCCATTCAATGGTACCAGGAGGTTTTGAAGTTATATCATAAACAACACGATTAATACCTTTCACTTCATTAATAATACGCGCTGCTGTTTTGCTTAAAAACTCCATATCATAGTGATAAAAATCAGCAGTCATTCCATCTACAGATGTGACCGCACGAAGAGCACAAACAAATTCATAAGTACGACCATCACCCATCACACCGACAGTCTGAACAGGAAGAAGAACAGCAAAAGCTTGCCAAATTTTATCATAAAGACCAGATTTACGGATTTCATCAAGATAAATGGCATCTGCTTCGCGTAAAATCTCTAATTTTTCACGTGTAATTGCTCCTGGACAACGAATTGCAAGACCAGGACCTGGAAAAGGATGACGGCTAATAAACTGCTCAGGTAACCCTAACTCCCTCCCTAGCGAGCGAACCTCATCCTTAAAAAGCTCACGCAACGGTTCTACAAGTTTCATATTCATCTGTTCTGGCAAGCCACCTACATTATGATGGCTTTTAATTGTGACCGATCCACCAATTGCTGAAACACTCTCAATGACATCTGGATACAGTGTACCCTGTGCTAAAAATTCTGCTCCCCCCATCTTTTTTGTTTCTTCTTCAAAAACTTCAATAAAAAGACGCCCTATTGTTTTGCGCTTTTTCTCTGGATCTGTCTCTCCTTCTAGAGCACTGAGAAATATGTTAGCAGCATTCACATGAATAAGTTCTATATTATAATGATCACGAAAAAGCGTGAGAACTTCTTTAGCTTCATTCTTGCGCATCAACCCATGGTCTACAAAAATACATGTTAGTTGATCCCCTATTGCTTCATGAAGGAGTACAGCAACAACGGAGGAATCAACACCACCGGAAAGACCACAAATCACACGACTTTTTCCAACTTTTTGCCGTATCGCCGCAATAGCCTGTTCACGATAAGAAGCCATTGACCAATCACCTTTAAGACCAGAAATCTTATGAACAAAATTTTGCAAAAGTTTTGCACCATTGGGTGTATGAACCACTTCAGGATGAAACTGCACTGCGTAAAAGTGTCTTTTTTCATCAGCAATAGCAGCATAGGGCGCACCTTTGGATGTTCCTATGACGCGAAAACCTTCTGGTAAAGCTGTTACACGATCACCATGACTCATCCATACTTGATAACAAGAACCTTTTTCCCACACACCATCAAAAAGTGCACTCTCTTCTTCCACCTCTAAAAAAGCCCGTCCAAATTCACGCTCATGTCCAGCTTCAACTTTTCCACCAAGCTGCACACACATCACTTGTTCACCATAACAAATACCAAGAACTGGAATACCTAGTTCAAAAATTTCCATCGGAAGACGTGGCGAATCCTCATCAATCACTGAATAGGGACTGCCTGACAAAATAATAGCTTTAGGTCTTATCCTCTGAACAGCTTCTAAAGCGGATTGAAAAGGAACAATTTCGGAGTACACATCCATTGCGCGTACTCTACGTGCAATAAGTTGTGTCACTTGTGAACCAAAATCAATAATAAGAACAGTGTCTAGATGTGATATGCTCATGGAAAACCAATCAACAATTGTAAAAGAAAACCAATAAGGTTTATTATTTAATCTTTCTCTTTTCACAAGTCTATTTTCTTAAGAAAAAAGCTATTCTTATAGAATAATATAAAAATATGTATTAATGTTTTTTTTGTAACACAGATAAAAAGAAACCATCTGTTTTTGTCGTTGCTGGCGATAAGATGAGTCCGTAATTTGAAAAGGTGGGTTGTACATTGGAAAGACTAAAATGTTTCTGCCAAAGTGCACGCATATCGATTGGACAAAAATTGCTATTCTGTTGAAGAAAATGAGAAATTTGCTCCTCGTTTTCATCCACAAAAAGAGAACATGTGATATAGATTAAGTGCCCATTTTGTTTAAGATAATCTATAGACTCATTTAAAATAGTTCTTTGTGCACTCTGGCGTTGTCTTACCTGTTCTAATGTTAAACGCCATTTTGCATCAGGACGTCGACGCCATGTTCCTGTACCACTACATGGTGCATCTAACAGAACTCTATCCATCTGACCTACTAACGGCTTCAATTCTTCTTTCTGCGCCCGTATCTGTACATTACGAACACCAGCACGGCGAAGACGATCAAAAATAGGAGCCAAGCGCGCTTTCTCTAAATCATAAGCATAAATTTGCCCACGATTGTTCATATTGGCAGATAAAGCTAATGTCTTTCCTCCAGCACCTGCACAATAATCCAATACCTGCATGCTTTCCCTTGCTTCTGCAAGATGCGCAACAATTTGCGACCCTAAATCCTGTATTTCAAAGTGCCCTTTTTGAAAAGCTGGTTCAACTTGAACATTGGGATGACGACCAAATTTTTCACTTGGTGCAATTCTTAAGGCTTGGCGGAACCATGACAGAGATTGAAGTTTGGTTTTGGCTAATTCCTGCAAAACCTTTTCTGGTGTTGCCTTTAAAATATTGACTCGTAAATCTAAAGAAGGGCGTGTTGCTAACGCAGCTGCTTCGATGACCCAATTATCGGAAAATACAGGACGCAAATGCACTTCACACCATTGGGGAATATCACCACGAACATAATCTGGTGCATCAACTAATTGCCGTCTTTGCCATGATTGACGTTGCTTGTTCCCCAATAACTGCGGCGCAAACCGATCTCCTGCTAATTCACTGTCAATTTGTTCAATCGTCATTTTTCCAGTATCCAATAAGGCACCGAAAACAATCTCTCGAATATCATCACTCTCCATACGCCATTGTAAAGAATAACGTCGTCTTAAAACATCATAAACAATTGTACCAATTGCGGCACGATCACCTGCTCCAGCAAAACGATGAGAAAGCCCCCAATCTTTTAAAGCTTCTCCTACGGGGCGATGCCGAATTTCTATCTCTTTTAGAACATCTATTGCTGCCTGCAAACGCCCACCTAATCGCATCCATTGCTCCTATTAAATTTCCATAAAGTTTTGAACATTTTAAGCAAAAAACAGTATTATCTCTGTCATTTTCCAATAGAATTCTTTCAAAATTATTGGACATGTGACTTGAAAACCAAATAATTTTATTACTTACGCTTTTTAGTGTATCGAAATTATATCACTGATCTATTCTCTATTTGCTATCTTTTCTTCTTCTAAAAGATATTAAATCCTCCTTGAGATGAAAGAATAGGTTATCATCCATAAAGATTCCCTTCCAGTCATGTGTTATGTAAAAACCATTAAACTTCTCATTACTGTGTAAAACGGGAGAAAAACGCATCTTATTCCCAACAAAATATTAACTTTTTAGAAAATACTTGGAACCACTATTTGGCATGACCGTTTTTATCCTACTGGCTGTAAGCCAGATAATTTAAAAGGAGAAAATAATGAATACTTACAATAATGGGAAAACACCTTCATCTAAAAGCCGTCACAATACAATGCCCTCAAACAATGGAAAGAAATCCATGCAAGGTGATCAGGCTAACACTCGCCAACGTGCGTCAAAGTCGGCTCGGAAGACAACAAAAGGTTAATTCCCTTAATTTCATATAACCCACGGAAAGAATTGGAATATTAGCCTCCAATTCTTTCTTCCTTGCAATTATACACCAAAGCACAAAGAGAAAAATGATAACCTGCTCGCATTTTCTCAAAAGATTCTTATATCATATATAGATTTCTACGCTCTTATACATCAAATAGGCCGGCGATAATTAGGACTCTCCCGCGTGATAGAAACATCATGGGTATGACTTTCATGGAGCCCAGCATTGGTGATACGAACAAATGTCGCTTTTTCACGAAACTCTACAAGGTCTTTCGCTCCAACATAGCCCATTGAAGCACGCAATCCACCAGCAAGTTGGTGTAGAACAGATGCTATAGGACCTTTATAAGCCACTTGTCCTTCTACACCTTCAGGCACCAATTTAAGTTCATCACGCACTTCATCTTGAAAATAGCGATCTGCCGATCCCCTTGCCATAGCACCAACAGACCCCATACCGCGATAGGCTTTAAAAGACCGCCCTTGATAAAGATAAACTTCTCCGGGACTTTCATCTGTACCAGCTAAAAGAGATCCAATCATAACTGCACAAGCACCACCAGCCAAAGCTTTAGCAAAATCACCCGAAGCTTTGATCCCACCATCAGCGATGACAGGAATACCTGCCTTTTCAGCAATTTCTGCAGCATTCATAATGGCTGCTAGTTGAGGCACACCAACCCCTGCAACAATTCGTGTTGTACAAATAGAACCAGGGCCAATACCAACCTTTACCGAATCTGCACCACTATCAATCAATGCCTGCGTTGCTTGAGAAGTCGCTACATTACCAGCAATAACAACTGGAGAGGGTGTCATTTTTTTTATTCGCTCAACGGTTTCTAATACACGTTGAGAATGCCCATGCGCTGTATCAATTACCAATACATCAACACCTGCATCAATGAGTCGTTCAGCCCGTTCAATCCCATCATTTCCTACACTACTGGCAGCTCCAACACGCAAGCGGCCTTGAGAATCTTTCGCCGCATTTGGATTTAATTTTGCTTTTTCAATATCCTTAACTGTTATTAAGCCAACACAGCGATTTTGCTCATCCACAACTAATAATTTTTCTATACGGTGATGATGTAAAAGATACTTCGCCTCACTGAGTTGAACATTTTCACGCACTGTGATCAAATTTTCATGGGTCATTAATTCATAAATTTTTTGTTTTGGATCCGATGCAAAACGCACATCTCTATTGGTCAAAATGCCAACGAGCCGTCCAGCAGTCTCACCTTTAACACCATTTTCAACAACCGGAATACCCGAAATACCATGAGAGCGCATTAAAGCTTTTGCTTCTTCAAGTGTTGCATCTGGTCCAATTGTTACTGGATTAACAACCATACCAGATTCAAATTTTTTAACCTGACGAACTTCTTCAGCTTGCTCTGCAGGAGACATATTACGATGAATAACACCAAGTCCACCTGCTTGAGCCATAGCAATTGCCAAACGTGATTCTGTTACAGTATCCATGGCAGCAGAAAGCAAAGGCAAATTTAGCTGAATATCAGCAGCAATACGCGTTCTCAAATCTACTTGGCTAGGCATAACAAGAGAATGACTAGGCTGTAAGAGCACATCATCAAAAGTCAATGCCAATACACCTGTCCCCGTTTCAACAATCTTTGCCATTACCAAATTCCTTTTATAACAAAACACCGCATGTAGTTTTATCAACTGCGGTTTTCACACGTTGTGGATTGGCACAAAATTATGCCACGCTACAAAAAAATGAAAAGAAAAATTAAAATAATTTTCAAAATATAGTTTATAAGACCTATAATTGTGATTCAATAGGTAACCAACTTATTATTTTAGCAAATGCACGGCGCCAAAAATTGCTTTCTGGCTCATAATCAATGCTATGCTGTTTTTCATTTTCAATAAAATCCCAATAAATACGATTATTATTACCAAGACGGAGATGATAACTCATTTCACCCGTTGTTTCTTCAGAAAAAAGCAAATCTAATCTTGCTGTAATCGGTGCACACTCAAAAAGAATGCCCATTTCTGTATTCAACGCAACAGATCTGGGATCAAAGTTTAAAGACCCAATAAAAGCGGTTTTACGATCGACTAAAAAAGCTTTGGTATGTAAACTTGCTTTACTTGAGCGAAATAATCTTAGTCCGTGCGCATTTCCGTCTGGTTTTAACTCATAAAGCTTAACACCATTTTTCAATAGTGTTTTACGATATGGTGCATAACCACCATGCACAAGTGCCACATCAGTTGCTGCTAATGAATTCGTAAGAATTTTGACATCAACACCCTTTGAAACCAAATTGCGAAGATTCTGTGTACCCACTTTACCAGGAACAAAATAAGGCGACGTAATTTGGACTGTTTTTTTGGCATCATCAATAACCTGTGAGAGGGCCTTCATGAGCCAATTTCCTGCTTTTTTGCGTAATGCTTTTTCTGGAGGATCAGAAAGAACAACAACTTTATCTGCTAAAAATAATCGCTTTCCTCTCTCGACAAAATAATCAAAATTAATATGCTCTTTGACATAGTCTAGATAAACTTTTGCAGCTTTAGAATCACGAAATTTTCGTAATTTATCCTTCCAATAACCAAGGTCGCTTGCACTTTTAGGAACAACTAAAGTATGAATAGGCAAAACGACAGCGCTATTCCAAAAGTCATCAAAAATGCTTTCCACATTTTTAACCGAAGGACCAATTAACATCAAATCTAAATCTCTAAAATGCGATTCATCACCAGCATCAAAATAAGAATCTGCAAGATTGCGTCCTCCTACAAAAGCTACTCGGCCATCCACAATAAAAGCTTTATTATGCATCCTGCGTGTTACAGTAATTGCGCGCAAGATAATCTCTAAACCACGGCGTAATCCCCACTTACGTGATCGCCCTGGATTAAACATTCTTACCTCAATATAGGGATGTTTATCCAGCGCAATATAAGCTGGATCACGTGCTTGAGCATTAATATCATCTAAAAGAAGACGCACCCGAACACCACGATCTGCTGCCTCTACTATTTCACTTAATAATAAGCGCCCTGTTAAATCATCATCCCAAATATAATACATAAGATCAAGGCTACGCCCAGCCTGTGCTGCTCCTATCGCACGAACACAAAATGCATCCAAATTGCTAATGATGAGTGAAAGAGCGTCTTTTTCAACTCCTAATCCACCTGTTTCTTCTGCCAATTGATTTACTATACGATCAAGCTTGGTTTCATCTTTCTCAACAGTTAATGCATAAGAACACTCTCCCCTAGCATTTTTCATAAAACGCCCATATGTGTAAATAGCCAACATAGAGGAAACAAAAAAAAGATAATAAAACCGATAATAATCTGTAACAGAGTCAAAGAGGACAAACTTTCCATTTTTCAAGCCATTGCACCATTCGTAATACGAACCACAATATTAAAATAATGATACTATCTTTACCATTGCAACAGACAGAATGTCATCTTTTGCTTAAAAGAATATAAACTTAATATCAATGATTTCAAAATTTTAGTTTCACTGCTAAAAGCATAAAATCATCTCTCATCTTAAATGAACGTAAACTCAGATAAAGTTGTAAAGACGAAAAAGAAAGAGTATTGAAAATGACTCCATTAAATGGAACCGACATTTTTTAAATTACCTTCAACAGTTAAGATCTCCAATACACAATACTTCTTTACTTCTTTTAAAAGCCTACAACCATCTACGGCATGTATTAAAAGCCACCATACTTTAATTTTGAAAATTATGCTTCCATAGATGAAGATTTATCATAGATTTTATTTCCATTCTTGGCTTTTTCTTGCTCTCAATCCCTCTAGTTTCCTATAAAGTGTAGAGCGACCAATATGAAGACGGCGAGCAATCTCACTCATATGCCCTTTATAATGTTTAACCGCTTTCTCGATAATATCATTTTCCATCTCCGTAAAAGTTCGAACATGACCATCAGCATCTAAAAACTGTATCGACTTTTGTTCATGATCTTCTTGAACATCACTCTCAATAATATTGGGGATATTTATGAATGGATTCCCCATTAATTGGGGAAAATCCCGTACAGTCAACAATGGTCCCTCACTGAGTAAAACCGCACGAAACAAAACATTTTCAAGTTCGTTCCGATTACCAGGCCAATCATACTGCATAAGCAATGAAAGAGCTGATCCTGCTAAACCATGTATATGCGATCGTCCCGTTTCGATAACGATACGGTCAATCAAACGTTGCGTGAGCTCTGAAAAATCATCTCTTAATTCACGCAAAGCAGGAACACTGATCGATAATTGAGAAAGTTGTTCAAACAAACTACGCGAAAAACAACCTTCTTTAACAAGATCTAAAAGCCGTGATGCTGAAATAGCCATAATACGAAAGGAAGGAGAATTGGTCTTTGTGTTCTTCGCCCTCTCTTCAAGATAACTAGCGAAACGCTTTTGCTGTATAGGCTCGAGACGCTCAACATCACAAAGGCATAGTGTGCTTTTTTCAAGAGAAGAAACTAGTGGTAGAAATTCTTTAAACCACTGGCGATCTTCTTCCTCTGGATCTATGATAGCTGAACATTGGAAGCGAATAAAAGTCCCCTCCGATAACAAACTCTCATGATGAATAATGCGCGCTAATGTTTCGCGACCAGTACCACCTTCACCTTCTATCAAAAGATTCTGTAAAGAAGCCGCTGCACTCCTAGACTGTTCTAGAACTCTCTGCATAGCCTTGCTTTTTATGCAAAGATCAGAAAATCGCAAATGATTCTCATTTTTGCGCCGAATATAGCTCACCTCACGCTCCAATGCAGAAAGAAGAGAAAGAGTATCCAAAGTGACCCTTAACCGTAGCGGTGTAACCGGATAAATCCAATAATCAATAGCTCCAGCTGTTAAAGCTTTCTGGAGTAACTCTTGATTCTCTTGTTGTGCTATCACAACAATAGGAATAAAAACACCAGCAACTCTAATCATTTTAATCAAATCACCCACACTCAGATCACTCATAGCAACATCAAGGAGTGCAAGAACAATATTTTTACGTCTGTGTAAAAGATCAATCGTACGCAGGCCATTTTCTGCTTCAATGACACGGTGACCAAAACCTCGGAGCATAGCAGAAAGCTCTATACGTCTTCCATAATCTTCACTCGCAACAAGAATGGGACCAGTCATAATTTTAATAATCTCCTTTGAGACTACTAAACAGCTTAATATAAAAATTGTTGTAAACCATAAGAAATATTTACCTCTTGTGTTTTATCTACTAACTTCATAAAGCTGTTAATTAAATACAACATTAAGGCTTTTTTTTCTATTGTTTTGCTTTTTCATTGATTCTCATCAAATTTTTCATCTTGACTCAGCGAGTAATTTAACAATGTTATAGAGATCAGAGAGAAAAATATCATAAATTTAGAGCAAAACAAATGAAACACATCTGTCGCATTTTATGTCTTACAATTACCACTTTGCTATTAAGTGCCTGTAGCTTTTCGCAATATTATGGTTCAAATATGCCGGCTAGAATCGATGGTAAATGGATCGATGAAAACGGTATTATTTCTTCTTTTCGCGAAGGTATTTTTGAAACACATGCTGCAGATACAGAAGAGAAACTGTCAGAAGGCACCTATAATTATGTTAGTGCCCAGCATATAGAAATTGAAATACGTTCCATTCTCCGTGGAACAATCTCTAAAGTGAGTTGTATGATATCACAAGACGCAACACAGCTTCTCTGCACATCATATACAGGATCACAATTTTTTCTTAAGAGAAAATTTTAATAGCTTCTCTTAGAAATATAGTAAATCTACATATCGGGAGGTATAAATTCTCCTCCTGATGAATTTCGCTCCCACAATACACAAAAACATTGACACAATCCTCTACCAGAAAAATTTGCAAACGCCATGAAATGCGTAAAGCTACTATTCCAATAAAATTTTGCTTTTTTGTTATTGAATCTATTTTATCATGGAATCAAATTTGATCTTATATAGGCATTTGTATTTACGCAGCGCCAATACGCAAAAGATCATGAAAATGAACAATACCTATGGGTTTTTTATCCTCAACGACAAAAAAAGCACCAATATGGTGATCATTAATAAATGCTGTTGCAGCACCAACCAATGTATTTGGTTCTACAATTTTGGGGTTTTTTGTCATTATTTCATCAACATTAAATTGCGATAAATTAAAGTGTATATTACGTGCAAGATCGCCATCGGTCACAATTCCGATTAATTCCCCTTTTTGATTTACAACACCAACACAACCAAAATGTTTTTCAACCAAAACATTCATCGCTTCAGTCATGGTTGTCCCCTGCACAACTAAAGGAATACGATCGCCCCCATGCATGATATCACGTACATATTTTAGGCTTGCACCAAGAGAACCACCCGGATGATAAATTTTGAAATCCATTGCACTAAATCCACGTATTTCTAGGAGAGCAACAGCTAATGCATCTCCCATCGCTAATTGCATAATGGTTGAAGTTGTAGGAGCAAGTCCGTGAGGACAAGCTTCTTCTATCTTTGGCAACAAAAGTACAATATCAGCTTGTCTTCCTAGTACGGAGTTTTCACCAGATGTCATAGCAATAAGTGATATACGAAAACGCGCAGCATGATTGATAATACCACTTAATTCCAAAGTTTCACCTGACCATGATAAGGCAAGAATAACATCATCAGATCCAATCATACCAAGATCACCATGATTAGCTTCCGCAGCGTGAACAAAAAAAGCAGGTGTCCCAGTGGAGGCTAAGGTCGCTGCAATTTTTGTACCTATGTGTCCACTCTTCCCGAGGCCTGTAATTACCACATGACCACGAGCATTTCTGATGGTTTGTACAGCAGCTTCAAAAGAAGAAGAAAGGCTCCCAAGAAGAGCGGCCTCAAGGGCTTCAAGCCCTTGCTTTTCACTGACAAGAGTTTTAAACGCCGAAGCAACGGCACCCTGTAAAGGCGTATGAGGAGACTGTATTATCATAATTAAATTTGATAAATGAAATTAAACATGAGATCTATATCATTTCTCAATTTTAATAATTTCTAGTAAATTTTTTAATGAAGCAGAAACTTGGCTATGCATATCAGCACGTGCTAAAGAAAATGCAACGTTGGCTTCAATAAAACCAACTTTAGAACCACAATCAAATGTGCGCCCCTCTAATCGGAAACCAAAAAATTTTTGTTCATTTGAAAGCCGGACCATTGCATCTGTCAATTGAATTTCATTCCCTGCTCCTCGCTCCTGATTAGAGAGAATATTAAAAATTTCTGGTTGCAAAATATAACGCCCATTAATGTACAGATTTGAGGGTGCTGTTCCTTTGATTGGTTTTTCTACCATTGTTGTGATTTTAAAACCGTTTGCAACCTTCTCTCCTTGTCCAACAATACCATAATTATGCGCTTCTTTTGGATCACACTCTTGAACCGCGACAATATTTCCTCCACCGATTTCTTCATAAAGACTGATCATCTCAGAAAGGCATCCCTTTTTTGCTTGTATGAGCATATCGGGTAACAATAAAGCAAAAGGCTCACTTCCAACTAATTCACGTGCACACCAAAGAGCATGCCCTAACCCTAAAGGCTGTTGTTGTCGCGTAAAAGAAGTGGTACCTGGTGGAGGCTGCAAACCATATAAATGCTTCAGTTCTTCTTTTCTACCACGTTCAGCAAGAGTTGCATATAATTCAACTTGCGCATCAAAATAATCCTCAATGACTGCTTTATTGCGTCCAGTCACAAAAATAAAATGCTCAATACCAGCTTCACGTGCTTCGTCCACAACATATTGGATAACAGGTTTATCAACAACTGTCAGCATTTCTTTAGGAACTGCTTTTGTTGCAGGAAGAAAACGTGTACCAAGGCCAGCTACGGGAAATACTGCTTTCCGGATTTTACGCGCGCTCACTCTCCTGCTCCTCATGAATCATATAAATTTCTGATTTAATTTAACATATGCTTTTACCAAATAGTAAAAAAGATATCTTATTATTTTGATTGCCATTATAATGGACAGAAAAGAAATGCAAGAGTATGATAATTTATTGAGAATATTCCTGTAAAATAAAGAATTCGTTTCAACGTTTCTTTTCCGCTTGGTGACATTCTCAATAAAACAAAATAAAGAATGAGACCTTTGCACATAAAAATACTTGAATATTGAGGAGAATTTTTAAATGCAAAACACAAAATCTAAAATTTTCTCTTCTTCAAAAGAATCCGTAAATAGGAAAGCTTTTATCAGAGGTTTAATCACTCTTTTTTGTATCTTTTGCATATTTTCTATATCATTTTTACATGCTGATAGTGGTTTTAAAGTTTGGATTAAAGAATTTAAAAAAACAGCTCTCGCCAATAATATTTCATCCTCTACTTTTGATATAGCTTTTAAAGGCATCAATGCAATTGATCCAGAAGTTTTAAAAAGAGCTGCACACCAGCCAGAATTTGTTGATCCTTCATGGAACTATTTCGATAATCGTGTTCATGATATTGCAATTGTGGAAGGACAGCGCCAAGCTCAAAAATGGAAAAAATGGCTTTCCCAGATTGAAAAACGTTTTGGTGTTGATCGCAATATCCTTCTCGCTATTTGGTCAATGGAAAGTAATTATGGGAAAATTTTAACAAATAAAGGTGTAATGCGTGATACCATTTGCTCACTTGCAACCCTAGCCTATGCTGATAAAAAACGTGCAAAATATGCGCACACTCAACTGATTGCTGCGATGAAAATTCTCCAAAGGAATGAAATTACACGTACACAACTTACTGGATCTTGGGCCGGTGCAATGGGACATACGCAATTTATTCCAAGCAGTTATCTTGCTTATGGCATTGACATGAACGGAGATGGACGGCGTGATATTTGGACATCTGTTCCAGATGCTTTGGCTACCGCTGCTAATCTTCTCCATATGAATGGTTGGCAGACTAAACTTCCTTGGGGAGTAGAAGTTAAACTGCTGAAAGGTAAAAACTTCCCTGAGAATTGGCATTCCTTTGAACAATGGGCAAAGCTAGGTATCAAACAGGCCAATGGACAACCTTTGCCTTCATCCTCTGAACAAGCAATATTAAAATATCCAGATGGACCAGAAGGACCTGTGTTTTTAGTTACAAAAAACTTTTTTGTTCTTAAACGCTATAATAATGCAGATCGTTATGCTCTCGCTGTCGGCCTTCTTGCTAACCGCATTGCTGGACATCCTGGATTGGTTCAAGATTGGCAACGCCCATTTCAACCTCTTAACTTTCGTGAGCGTAAAGAATTGCAAACTCGCTTAGCTATACTTGGCTATTATAAAGGAGAAATTGACGGAAAAATTGGTAGCGCCTCTCAAAAAGCAATTAAAGCTTTTCAACTGCGCCATGGCTTAACAGCAAATGGATATCCAAACCATGAAATTCTCTCTTTGCTAAGAAAAAATAATTTGGAGTAAAATGTTTGTCTCATTCTCGCTCAATATATTTGATTTTCTTGCTTTTTTCTTTCTTTGCCATGGGAAGCATATACCCTTCTCCAAGTCATGCAACAAACTTTTTTAAATGGTTGTCACAACGTAACCAACAAGTGCAACCACCACAACAATTACAAACTATAGAACAAAAAAGATACAAACCCCCAAAAAAGATTGTCACACAAAAAGCTGTAGAAAAACTAAAAAAAGAGAATGCAAAACGCGTTCTTATCATGGGAGATTTTGTTGCTTCTGCTCTTGCGGATGCACTCAAAAAGCTTTTTATTGATAATACCGATATTATTATCATAAATGATACAATCCCAAATTCTGGTTTAGTTAGAACTGATCTCATTTCTTGGCAAAGCATTATTTCTCAATACATTGATAAAAATAAAGCTGATGCTCTTGTCATAGTAATCGGCGCAAATGATAATCAATCAATCACAACGCCTTATGGTATATTTAGTACAGCTCAGCCAGAATGGTTTAACATTTACAAACAAAGAATTATCGAAATTGTTGAGACCCTTCACAATTCAGGAAAACCATGGATATGGATGGGCCAACCTGCTTTTGAAAATGATAATTTGACACAAAAAATGAAAATTTTTAATGCGCTCTACAAACAAGCAACAGAAAAAGCAGGAGGGTATTTCGTTGATATCTGGAACGGCTTTACTGATGAACAAGGTCAATTTTCTTTTTCAGGCTATGATACAAATGGGAAGATCATGAGATTGCGCACGCATGATGGTATCAATTTTACATCTGCAGGAAAGAGAAAACTTGCTTCTTATTTAGAAAAAAAATTAGAAAATATTTTAAATCTTCATACATTCTCCCAAGAAAATCTACTTTTACTCAATGGCAACACTCCACTCGTTCCACAAAAACCAAATAATATTGTGCGCCAATTGCCTATGAGCCTCGATGACATAGCACAAAAAAATACCCGCCTATTGGACAAAATAGAGCAAAATTTCATAAAAAAGTTATGGTCGCCTGCAAATGGACATCAAAAAGACCGTGCTGATAATTTTTCTTTCCCTTGATGTCTTTTAAAATATTTCACAAATTTAAAAACTCTATTGTATACCAACAATTCATTGATTTATAATGATAATTTATTATTATTCATACCAAATGAAAAACTTTGATACCCTAAGATTCTCTCATTTCAAATCTGTTGATATAGAATTAATTCAAACCATTCGCTTGCACGTTAAAAGCGTGATTAGCGTGTGGATAAAATTATAGAAGAAAGAAGTAAAAATGCTTTTTATAAACCGTCTCAGATGCCAAGAATATCGCAATATTGGGCATTGGCAAATAGTATGATGGGGTCAGTTTGTTATTGATGAGATAAGAGTTTGCGTTACCTTAATAACAAAAAATATAAAAACGGTATGGCTTACACCATACCGTTTTACTTTTATAATCCACGTTTTTGAATCATCGCTTCTGGTAAAGGCATCCGTCCACGAAAAGCTTTATAGAGCTCCTCGGGATCGCGACTTCCCCCAGCAGAATAGATAAAACGCTTTAAACGATTAGCAAGTTCTGAATTAAAAACATCACCTGTTTCTTCAAAAGCTTGGAAAGCATCAGCATCAAGCACTTCTGACCACATATAAGAATAGTAACCGGCGGCATAGCCATCATTCGAAAATATATGTGTAAAATGTGGGGAACGATGACGCATAATAATTGCATCGGGCATTTGCAACTTTTCTAATTCTTGAAACTCAAATATTGTTGGATCAGTTACTATTTCTCCTCGATGAAACGCCATATCCACTAAAGCTGATGAGATAAATTCAACTGCAGAAAAACCAGCATTAAATGTCTGTGCTTCTAAAACTTTATCCATCAATGTTTGTGGCATAGGAAGTCCTGTTTTTGTATGTATAGCGTAGGATTTTAAGACCTCTGGTACCGTTAACCAATGTTCGTAAAGTTGAGAAGGAAGTTCAACAAAATCACGCGCAACAGATGTTCCCGAGATAGATGGCCACGTAACATCAGAAAGCAAACCATGTAATGCATGGCCAAACTCGTGGAAAAGTGTACGTGCATCATCAAGGGATAAAAGTGCAACTTCCCCTTTGGGTGGCTTAGCAAAATTACACACATTGTAGATAATAGGCTTTTGTCCATCATCCAATTTATGTTGAGATTGCAAACTGCTCATCCATGCACCAGACCGTTTTGAAGGGCGCGCAAAATAATCACCAATAAAATGCCCAAGCAAACTTCCATCAGATTTCTTTACTTCCCACAAACGTGCATCAGAATGCCAAAGTGTAACAGCACTTTTTTCTTCAAATGTAATACCAAAAAGTTTTTCTGCCACAGCAAAAGCTGCTTCAATCATCCGATCAAGCTGAAAATAATATTTAATTTCAGAGCCATCGAAAGAAAATTTTTCGGCACGAAGTTTTTCTGCATAATAACGCCAATCCCAAGGTTTTAAAGTTTCGTTGCTTCCCTGATTATTTGCAAAGTTTTGCAATTCAACCTGTTCGCTAGAAGCCTTTGTTTTTGCCCGTTCCCATATAGGTATGAGCAAATCCATAACCGCATCAACATTCTTGGCCATGGTATTATCAAGTTTCAAATCTGCAAAGGATTGATATCCTAATAATTTAGCCTTTTCATCTCGAAGTGCAACGATCTCTACAATAATTGCTCTATTATCATTTTCGTTCTTATTTTCACCACGTTGAGACCAAGCTTGAAATGCACTCTCACGTAAATCACGACGATGAGAGAATTTTAAGAAAGATTCAACAATGGAGCGTGCTAATGTTAAGGCATAGGCTCCTTCATTTCCTCTTTCACGTGCAATTTCTTTCATTGAAGCAATGAGATCTTCAGGCAAACCAGACAAATCTGTTTGTTTTAAAAATAAAACCCATTCAGCTTCATCTTTTAAGACATTTTGGCCAAAAGTAGCATTTAAAAAAGCAAGCTGTTCATTAATTTCTACAAGCCGTTTCTTCGCTTCTTCATCCAGTTTTGCACCATTACAACGAAATTTTTTCCACCATAATTCAAGCACACGTGTTGTTTCACTATCATACATGCCCTGCTGCGATTGTTTATAAAGTTTATCTATTTTTGCAAATATCCGTGCATCCATCATAATTTTCGAAGAATAACGGGAAAGTTTTACAACAAATTCTTGTTCTAATTGCTGAATAAGAGCATTACTATGCGCACCTGAGCGTAAGAAAAATATTGAACATACACGATCAAGTGCTTTGCCAGAAAGTTCAAAAGGCTGCAAAAAATTCTCAAGTGTTGGTGCTTCTTGCACCGTTGCAATCATTTCCATTTCTTTTTCTGCTTCTTGAAGGGCTTGCTCAAAAGCAGGCTTAAAATCTTCATCATTTATCGAGGAAAAATCAGGAAGCCATGAAAATCCCTTCCAGTCCAGTACTGCTATTTTTGTCATAATACGACCTATCTCCAATTATAAATTTAAGGTATAACTACCAGCCACGATACAAAGCGATACACTAAACTGTTCGTGTGCTTTAAAATGCCTTTCAGACCACTATTGTAAGAGCAGAAATAAAGGATACGTTATAATACTAAGCAATAAACAAAAATAAGTATCGCTGCCTATTTGATTCATGAAATTGTTTATAACCTGTGATCTATCCTTGACTTTATTACAAATATTAACAATTGGGAGAATACAATTGGAGAGGGCTTTTCTTAAATCTTCCACAAGTTTATTTTTTAATCCATGATTTCAATTTATTATCCTCTAACCTTTCAGAAGGTACTTTATTATGACTGAAATTAAAACGTCCTTCGATTTTAAAAATTCTTCTCCTGAAGCTCTCGCCGAAGAATTAAAAAACTATCACTTTGCTGACTCAATTGATATCATCAATGATCTCGATATCATGGAACGCGTAGCTATCTTAAGCCTTTTACCTCTTGATTATGCTATTGAACTCTTTGATAAACCAGAACTTGAACAACCAGCAGCTATTCTTGAACTTCTTCCTGTTAATCGTTCCGTTGAAATTCTTGATGGCATGTCTGCTGACGCCGCCGCCGACGTCTTTCAAGAAATGGATAAAGAAACCCGTACGCGGCTTTATGCACTGCTCAAACCTTTAACACGTGCTGAACTAAAAAAACTGACCAGTTACCCTGATCATACGGCCGGTGCATTGATGACAACAGAGTTTATAGCTGTCCCCGCAAACTGGACTGTTAAAAAAACTCTGGATCACATTCGTGATGTCGAACGAACCCGTGAAACAGTTTATACAAGCTATGTCATTGATCCAAAAACGGGAACTCTTCTCAAGGCTGTTTCACTGCGTAACCTCATCCTTGCCTCACCTGATGATCAAATTCTAAATGTCCACACACATGACACACCTATTACAATATCCCCTTTTACACATCATGAAGATATTGCACGTCTTTTTCAGCGCCATGATCTTCTCTCTGTACCGGTTATTGATGATGACAATCACGTCATTGGTATTGTGACGGTTGATGACGTGCTTGATACAATGGTTGATGAAATGAGTGAAGATGCTTATAAATTCGCAGGTATGGAAGCTCTTGATAAACCCTATATGCAGATAAACTTCTTAGGAATGATGAAAAAACGTGGGGGCTGGCTCGCATTGCTTTTTCTTGGCGAAATGCTAACAGCAAGCGCTATGCAATATTTCGAAACAGAACTTGAAAAAGCCATTACTCTCACACTCTTTATTCCTCTTATTATGAGTTCAGGAGGAAATTCTGGTTCACAAGCAACCTCTCTTATTATTCGTGCCTTAGCTCTCCGAGAACTCACACTCAAAGACTGGTGGAAAATTATCCTCCGTGAAATCCCAGCTGGGATATCCCTTGGTCTTTTACTGGGAATTATTGGAATGACACGTATTGCTCTTTGGCAAGAACTGGGTATTTATAACTACGGTGAACATTGGATGTTTATTGCCATAACAGTTGGTGCTGCTTTAGTTGGAATTGTTACCTTTGGCTCTTTATCCGGCTCCATGCTTCCCTTTATCCTTAAAGGTCTTAGATTTGATCCAGCAATTGCTTCAGCTCCTCTTGTGGCAACTTTAGTGGACGTTATGGGGATCGTAATCTATTTTTCTGTTGCCTCCCTTATATTGTCTGGAACTCTACTCTAAAATAGGAAGAAAAAGCATCTTATGTAACCTCAAATCGTTTCTACAAAGCAACACTTAATTATTGAGCATAAACAGCATAATACCTATTAAGTTATTCTTCTTTTATGGAGTATCATATTATGCTGTTTCAAATATTCTGTCGTTCTGAATGAGCAGAAAAACATTTCAATGGTAGAGCCAAAATAAAAGATAACTCTTACTTAGAGCTCTAATTATAATTTCAGTGTATCCAATATATCCTGTTTTATGATATTATTGGATAATCCTAGGAAATAGGATTGAGTACAAATAAAAACTTATGGTGTGTTCTTCTTTTTGATAAAATGTATGATTTCATGAAAGAATATGGAAAATAAAAAGAGAGAGATTCTAACTCCTCTGTAGCATACAAAAATGAAATAATTTCTAAAATTTTTAAATCATTTAAATCTCTGCTCAAACATATAATCATATTGGACCTAAATTTTGATTTACAGGCAATAGCTAAAATACACAGTTTGGTTATAAGAGAGAAAATTGCGTTATTGATTTTCTTTAGCGCATATTTCATATGGAATGTCCCTATACTCAAAATTTTTGAAAAAACTTTTCTACGCCAACAAACCATTAAAAGCCTTTGCAACCACTTGGTTATAAAAATATTTCCTTCATCTTCCAAAATTGTAAAAAAACATGTAAAAGGCTTTTGTAATAGTAAGGTAACAAACGCAAGGTTGTTGCTTCAAATAAGATCCCACTAAACGAAAAGAAGAAAATTTATGCAATTGCGCAATATCGCCATCATTGCCCACGTTGACCACGGCAAAACAACACTTGTAGACGAGCTTCTCAAACAATCAGGTAACTTTCGCGATAATCAACGTACCAGTGAACGTATGATGGATTCAAACGACATTGAGAAAGAACGCGGTATTACAATTCTAGCAAAAGTAACATCCGTTGTTTGGAAAGATACTCGAATTAACATTGTTGATACACCAGGACATGCTGATTTTGGCGGAGAAGTTGAACGTATTTTAAATATGGTGGATGGAGTCATTGTGCTTGTTGATGCTGCTGAAGGACCAATGCCGCAAACAAAATTTGTGGTTGGTAAAGCATTGAAAGTGGGTTTACGTCCCATTGTTGCCATCAATAAAATTGACCGAGCTGATGCTCGTGCTGATGAAGTTATTAACGAGGTTTTTGATCTTTTTGCCGCTCTTGACGCAAGTGATGAACAGCTTGATTTTCCTATTCTTTATGGATCAGGTCGTGATGGATGGATGGCTGAAACTCCTGAGGGACCAAAAGATCAAGGATTAAGTCCTTTATTTGATCTTGTAACCCGCCATGTCCCTGCTCCTAGTGTAGCAGAAGGGCCATTTCGTATGATTGGGACGATTCTTGAGGCAGATCCGTTTCTTGGTCGCATTATTACAGGTCGCATTCATTCTGGCTCTATAAAATCCAATCAAAATGTGAAAGTTCTTGGACAAGATGGCAAGCTTTTGGAAACTGGACGTATTTCAAAAATTTTGGCATTTCGTGGACTGGAACGGCAACCTATTGAAGAGAGTGTTGCTGGAGATATTGTAGCAATTGCAGGTCTACAAAAAGGTACCGTTGCTGATACTTTTTGTGATCCTACCGTCAATGAACCACTCACTGCTCAACCCATTGATCCTCCCACGGTTACTATGAGTTTTCTTGTTAATGACAGCCCCCTTGCAGGAACTGAAGGCGATAAAGTAACAAGCCGTGTTATCCGTGATCGTTTGTTAAAAGAAGCTGAAGGTAATGTCGCTCTTAAAATTGAAGAATCAGCTGATAAAGATTCTTTCTATGTTTCAGGACGAGGAGAATTGCAACTTGCCGTTCTCATCGAAAATATGCGTCGTGAAGGATTTGAGCTTAGTGTTTCACGACCACGTGTTGTTATGCAAAAAGATGAAAACGGAACAACGCTTGAACCGATTGAAGAGGTTGTTATTGATGTTGACGAAGAATATTCTGGCACCGTTGTACAAAAAATGTCTGAACGTAAGGCGGAAATGGTTGAATTGCGCCCCTCTGGAGGAAATCGTGTCCGTCTTGTTTTTTATGCACCAACGCGAGGACTTATTGGCTACCAATCGGAGCTTTTAACTGATACACGTGGTACAGCCATTATGAATCGTCTTTTTCATGCCTATGAACCTTATAAAGGAGACATTAGTGGTCGTGTCAATGGTGTGATGATTTCAAATGATAATGGCGAATCCGTTGCTTATGCTCTTTTTAATCTTGAAGACCGTGGACCTATGATCATTGATGCCGGTGTAAAAGTTTATCAAGGTATGATTATCGGTATTCACTCACGTGATAACGACTTAGAAGTCAATGTGTTAAAAGGGAAAAAACTAACTAATATGCGTGCTTCTGGAAAAGATGAAGCCGTAAAATTAACCCCTCCTCTTAAAATGACATTAGAACGTGCCCTATCTTGGATACAAGATGATGAACTGGTAGAGGTAACCCCTAAAAATATTCGTCTCCGTAAACTTTATCTAGATCCCAATGAACGAAAACGTTTTGAAAAAACACGTATCTCAATTTCAAGTTAATCTTATAATCTCTTCGATTAAAGGTTTTATAAGACCTTATTTCCTCACACTCCGGAAAGGATATTTACATGAATATTAAAGAAATTCCCGTTGGTAAAAATCCACCAGAAGATGTCAATGTTATTGTAGAAGTCTCTCTTGGTGGTCAACCAATAAAATATGAAATGGACAAAAAATCAGGAGCATTGTTTGTTGACCGTTTTCTTCATACATCAATGGTTTATCCTGGAAACTACGGTTTTGTTCCCCATACACTTTCAGAGGATGGTGATCCCATTGATGTTCTTATCTGTAATACCCGTCCTCTCCTTCCTAGCTGTGTTATCAATGTGCTCCCCATCGGAGCTCTGATTATGGAAGATGATGGTGGAAAAGACGAAAAAATCATTGCTATTCCTACTCCAAAATTAACGCAACATTATATCAATATTCATGATTATACAGATCTTCCTGAAATTACACTCAAGAAGATTGAACATTTCTTCGAACATTATAAAGATCTTGAACCTGGAAAATGGGCCAAAATTGAAGGTTGGCGTAATAAAGATTTTGCTCGTGAACTTATTAAACAAGCTATTGAGCGCAATAAAAATAAAGAAGTGTAACTCTTTTAAAAATAAAGCCTATTTTTTAAATAGGCTTTTCCTTTGAACTACCATTTTCTAAGGATTGCCATATTTGCTTTAGCTCTTCTAAATGTGTTGAAAAATAAAGCTGTTTGTAGCGAGATGTTGTGCCACATTTTAAAGAAATACAAGAAGCTGGAATTTTCCATTGCTTAGCTAAAAATTTAATAAGTGCTTTATTTGCCTTGCCATCCTCAGGAACAGCACGAAGACGTACAGTTAAATATTGCTTCCCGTTGTCCCTACACTCATTCCCTATTATTTGATCTACAGAAGATTTTGGAATGAGATATACAAATAAAATCAAGCCATTTTTATCAACTTGATAAAACATCTGCATTTCCTTCATGCACTATTTTTACAGATAGATGTTTGTATAAGCACGCCACATAAAAGTACGAATAAAATAAATAATCACAAATACGATAATAGGTGAAATATCAACTGTTCCAAGATTTGGCAAAAGCCGCCGTATACGACTTAAAACCGGTTCTGTAAGACGATACAAAAAGTTTCCTATTAAAATAGCAAAACGATTGCGCACATTTATAATATTGAAAACACAAAGCCAAGAAAAAATGACACTTGCAATAAGAATATCAATATAAATATTTAAAATCAAATCAATCACTTGAAATAATGTATAAACCATACCTTATCCTTCTTTTAAGCAAAGAAATAGAAGATCTTAAGAATTTTCATGGAAATAAGCCTGTTTACCGAACAATGGTTTTACACTCCATCGTTCCTCTTCCATGAAGAGAAAATAACATGCTAATGATTCATCTCTTATAATTATGATGATGAATCTAACAAATAAATATCGAAATAAAAAGAGCTGTTAAAACAGAAACAACAGGAAATCGTCTGAGAATCTTCAAAAAAACTTTGAACATTCCTATTCGTTATATAATGATCCTGTTGTCTTAATCGTAAGTTTGATAAAAAACGCGCTTAAACAAAAAAACGGCCTTAAAAGGCCGTCTTTTTTATATTTCAAGATTATTTCTGCAAAGCAGTCAAGCGATTAAGAGCATTGCTGAAACCATTCAGCTGAACAAATAAATCATTCAAAGGTGGTTCACCTGGAGCAGCAATTGACATAGCTAATTTCAAATGCTTTCCAGCACGTAAAGCTGCTACATGACTTTTGTCAAAAACTATTGGAACAATACAACCTGCTGGTACACAAGTGCGAATACCAGTCTCAATCACAGCTTTCCCTTCATCGACTTGTAAACGAACAGGCTTAGAAACCAAAATGCCAAAAGGAACTGTTAAATTACCGGAGACAACACCATCCCCATTGAGAATAACGTTCATAGCCACCACAACACGGCCCTGATCATTCACCTCTTGGCGGCCCATAAAACAAATCTTTTTTCCTTCCTGTACACCACAGTTAATGGTCCACAAACCATAAGTTTCCGTTAAAGAAGAAGCACCATTGGGCAATGTAGCTGCCACAGGTTTGGTTGCTGCTGGTTTTGAATCTGAGGCAAATGCCACAGAAGAAATACTCAAGAGAGTAAAAACTATCAGTAAATTAAATAACTTTTTCATTTTATATTCCAGTTCTTTACATAAAAGAGAAACATGTTTATTATCTTTTAGTGATTTACATAATATAAAGCGTCTTCATAAAAAAGAGCTTTCTGTCTTTATATAGCTTTTATAATCCTTTAAGGCTACCTCGAAATTCGTTGACGATTTTCGTATAGATCTGCTTTTTGAAAGAAATCACAATAGACGGGAGGATTTCTAAATCAATCCATTTCCATTGGTCGAATTCTGCTTTATTCCCAGCTGGTGGAGGATTTATCGCGATCTCATGCGGATCTCCGGTAAATTGAAAAGCAAACCATTTTTGCATTTGTCCACGATATTTGTTGCTTAATGTGCACTCAACAAGTTCTTGTGGAAAATCATAATGGAACCAATCCTGTGCTTCCTTAATCAACTTTACAGATCGAATACCCGTTTCTTCATAAAGTTCACGACATGCTGCATCGAAAGGTTCTTCATTTTCATCGATCCCCCCTTGAGGAAGCTGCCAACGATGAGACATTTCAGTATCGGCATGAGCGCACGCCATTAAACGGCGCCCAACCCAAACTTGACCCATATCATTAAAAACAACAATCCCAACAGATTTTCTATAAGGAAGAGCCTTCAAATTAACCACCGCATTCATTCAATTATCTCCAAAAGACATAAACTGTAGACCTTACTTTAAAATATCCTTATTAGGATCTGGTGGAAATGCTGCATTTGCCATTTCACCCCGTAACAGCTTATAAGCCTCATGCAATTGAACATCATCTTTTGGATCTTGCGGAACAAAAGCAGCTGATCCAGATCCTTTATTGTCTTCTCGTTTGCCTTTGATATGCCCTTTTAATGCAGACTCACCGACTTTTACATCATAGCCTTTATATTTTTCAGGAAGTGGCTGCTCTACAATAATATCAGGCGTAATCCCTGTTCCTTGAATTGAAGTCCCAGACGGCGTATAGTAAAGCGCTGTTGTTAAACGTAAAGCCCCATCTTCACCCAAGGGGATAATCGTTTGAACAGATCCCTTACCAAAAGATTGCGTTCCTAAAATTGTCGCACGACGATGATCTTGTAATGCACCTGCAACAATTTCAGAAGCACTGGCTGAACCACCATTAATCAGCACAATGAGAGGTTTTCCATTGATAATATCCCCAGGCTTGGCATCAAATCTTGTAACATCACTCTTTTTACGCCCTCTGGTTGAAACAATCTCACCTTTATTGAGAAAAGCACTCGAAACATTAACAGCTTGATCTAAAAGCCCACCAGGATTAAGTCGTAAATCAAGAACATACCCTTTTAATTTATCTTGAGGAATTTTAGATTGAATATCTTTAATTGCAACCTGAAGGTTACCAAAAGTCTGTTCAGAAAATTGGATGATTCTTAAATAACCAAGATCGTCCTCAACACGATATTTTACCGCCTTCACTTTGATGATATCACGAACAACCTTAATTTCGAGTGGCTTATCAACACCAGAACGAATAATTGTTAATGTAATGGGGGTTCCAGGAGCTCCCCGCATCTTATTAACAGCCTCATTCAATGTATGACCATTGGTCTGCACACCATCGATTTTTGAAATGAGATCTCCCGCCAAAATGCCCGCTTTTGAAGCAGGTGTATCATCCATTGGAGAAACAACTTTAATTAAACCTTTCTCCATAGTCACTTCAATACCAAGACCTCCAAATTCTCCTTTCGTAGAATCACGCATATCTTTGGCTTCTTGCGCATTCATATAAGAGGAATGGGGATCAAGTGATGTAAGCATTCCATTGATAGCATTCTCTATAAGCTTTTTATCCTCTGGAACCGTTACATACTGCATACGTACACGCTCAAAAACATCACCAAAAAGCGCCAGCTCTTTATATGCATCACCTTCATTATTGGCAGCAACAGACTGCACCATAATCATTGAACTGGCGCCGAGCAATACCCCAGCGACCAAAAGAATAACTTTACGAATCATTTTGGTTCCTTCTCGTTTTTTTAGTCCCCCACCAAGGAGTTGGATTTACAGGCTTCCCCTGCTTTCTAAACTCAATGTAAAGCATTGGAACAGTTTTGCCTATATCCAATGCAATACTGTTCGCAATAAATTGCTTCCCCATCGTTCCAAGAGGTTCACCTGCAAGAACAAATTGTCCCTGAGTGACATTAATTCTCGACATTCCAATAAGAACAATATGATAACCATTTCCAACATTGAGAATAATTAACTGTCCATAAGAACGAAATGGTCCAGCAAAAGCAACAAGAGCATCAGCAGGTGATATAACAACTGCTGATGCTTCTGTTTCTATCATTTCACCAAAGCGTGTAATCTGCGAATTCTTATGGGCATGCTCAACTCTTGTCCCCAAAACAGGAAATAACAAAGAGCCCTTTCTGCTTTCAAAATTGGATTGTTCTAATAATTGTAAATTTTTCTGCATCTGTAGCGATGTATCAGTACTAAGTTTTGATTGACGGTCAAGTTCTAAAATCAATTCTTCCAAAGATTGGGCTTTTTTAGTAAAAAAAATACTTTTTTGTTGCTGGTCTGTAAGTTCTACTTCTGACTTTTTTTGCAGTTTAGATTTTTCCTCTAATAAAAGCTCTAAACGTTTTCTCTGCTCCGCTTGATTTTGCATTTTAGTCTTTAATGCTGCATATTCCGTAGAAATTGAAGCGCTCAAAGTCGTCAATTCCCTAAGACTCTCTGTTAAGTCTCGCGTTTTCTCTTGCATCTGAGGTACGACAGCTCCTAGTAAAACAGAACTCCGTACAGAAGCTAACACATCCTCAGGACGAACTATCAGAGCAGGAGGCGGCTTTAATCCCATACGTTCTAAGATGGCAAGAATTTCTGAAAATTCAGCACGGCGGTTTTTCAAATTTTGATGAACTTGTGCGCGCTTTTTTATCATTTTTTTTAGCTTTTTTTCACTTTCAGCAATATCATTTGCTACTGCACGTTCTCCTTTAGCAGTTTTTATAAGTGCATCACTCAAAGCTCGTTGATCTTTCTTTAAACGTTCAACTTGTTTCATAAGAAAAGCAACACGTTCACGCGAGATGGAAATATTTTGGCGAATTTCCCCCAATGCTTTTTGTGCTGCTTCTATACTTGAAATTGTATCTTCAGCATGTGATATAGGAAAGCAAAGCCCCATACTCAAGAACAGCACGACAAATATCACGCATTTCTCATATAAACGTTGTATCTTTTTATGAAGAAACTTCTTCATTTGCCCAACCATTAAGCATCATCGCATAAACTAATGATGCTTTAAAGGGTGTCAGCTAAAACAATATTAATAAATATATAAATAAGTACTAAAATTATATAAAAATTTTTAAAACCTATGATAGGGATGATTACTTACAATCGTTACGGCACGGTAAAGTTGTTCTGTAAGAAGTATACGTGCAATTTGATGTGGCCATGTCATAAAACCAAAAGATAACAGAAAATCAGCACGATTTCTTATTTGTCCGTTGTGCCCATCAGGTCCTCCCAAAGCAATGACGAGATCACGAATACCTCCATCACGATAAAGCACTAGTTTCTCAGCAAAAGAAGATGACGAAATCGATTCTCCACGTTCATCCAACACGATTAATCGACATTTTTCAGGCAAAAATTCAATAAGTTTTCTCCCCTCTTCTTCCATACGCTGGCACGCTTTTTGCGCACGACTTTCTGATATTTCCTGTAATCTTTTAAAATGAAACCCTACAGCTCCAGAACCTTTAGAAAAACGATTCAAATAATGATCAACCAATTTTTGCTCCGCTCCCCTTTTCATACGACCAACAGCAAAAATAGAAATTTGCATGTTAATAATCTCCGAAAAGAAGCGGTTTTGCATTGTTGAAATCTGGAGCCTGCCATATTTTTTCTAAATTGTAAAAGAGACGGATTTCTGGACGAAAAAGATGAATGATAATATCACCTGTATCAATCAATACCCAATCACCTCCCGCAAGCCCTTCTACACGTGCAAGACCACACCCATTGTTTTTCCAAGTACGTAATAAATGGTCAGCAATAGCAGATACATGGCGCTGTGAATGTGCTGAGGCTATAACCATGTAATCAGCTAAAGATGACTTTCTCTGAATATCAATAGAGATGATATCTTCTGCTTTTGCATCTTCTAAACTCTTGAGAATAATTTCAAGATTATCACACGCAGAAAAGATTTTCTCTTCTGTACATGATGTAATATTATTATAAGAGTTTTTTTGTGAAATGTTTTCCAGATTAATATCCTTTCTTAATTAAGTGAGGGCATTTTCAAAAGAAAAGCGAAAGGTTTTGCTCTCCTCTTTGCTTTTTAGAGTGAAAATTCTGAACCACAACCAATCCCTCATCATATTGGCTTCTCTCAAGTTTACTTTATCGGATCGTCACTTGCATGATCACTTTACAGGCTCGCCAAATAAATTTTTTCTTCAATATCGTATTTGACTTCACCTTTCTACACTTAATTGATGCAAAATTAAAATCACATATAGACGTCATTGCATTTCTGGCATGTATCAATATGCTTTATATCACCATCCTGAAAAACAATATTTTACAGCATTACGGATAAAATATTCAAGAAAAATGATTCTGCTTTAAACGAATATTCGTCGAAGACTGAAAAGACAAAGGTCCATGTAAATACGTCCAAACCGGTGGTTTTATAAAAGGTAATCGTATACTTTCTCTCTCATCTAAACGAAAAGAACGGTAAATATGTGCCATAGGTGAAGAGAGTGCTGATATGCGCACAAAAGGACGATCAATAACCGCAACAGGAAGCATCGATATGATATCATGCCATCTATACCAATGATGAATCATTGCAAAACTATCTGCCCCTATAATCCATACAAAACGTACCCCGCGACAATGCGCTAGAATATAAGAAATTGTATCTACTGATACTTTACTCCCTATTGCCTGCTCAAAACCCGTGACACGAATCTTCGAATGGTCAATCAGTCCAACACTCAAATGCATTCTCTCCTCTAAAGAGGCTAACTGTGTGCAAACTTTTAAGGGATTTCTTGGAGTGACCATCCACCATAATTGATCAAGACGCAAACGCCGGATAGCAATTTTTGCAACAAGAAGATGCCCAGCATGGGGTGGATTAAAAGAGCCACCAAAAAGCCCGACAATATTGGATTTCTCAACATGGGGCATGCGATCTCGCCACGGAAAAAATGGATTTTTCAAAGTCTAACCTGTCCATTTCCTTTAACATGGTACTGAAATGACGTTAGTTGTTCGACACCTATAGGACCACGCGCATGCATTTTTCCTGTTGCAATACCAATTTCCGCCCCGAAACCAAACTCACCTCCATCAGCAAATTGTGTAGATACGTTATGAAGCAAAATGGCTGAATCTAAACGATTAAAAAATATTGTGACCACCCTCATATCCTCAGCAATAATCGATTCTGTATGTCCCGATGAATAACGCTGAATATGTGCAATAGCTCCCTCAATACCTTCAACTGTTTTGACAGAAAGAATTGCATCAAGATACTCATACGACCAATCTTCTTCAGTAGCTAATTTGAGGTCAGGTAAAAGACAAACAATATCTTCTGTTGCACGAATTTCACACCCCTTCTCTTGTAAGGCTGTCAAAACAGGAAGAAACTTTTTTAATGCTGCACGATCAATGAGAACTGTTTCAACAGCACCACATATCCCTGTTCTTCGCAGCTTTGCATTTAAAACAACATTACGTGCCATATCTAAATCTGCTGATTGATCAATATAAATATGACAGAGCCCCTCTAAATGGGCAAAAGTGGGAACACGTGCATCAGATTGAATACGTGCAACAAGACTTTTTCCCCCACGAGGTATAATTACATCAATTGCTCCATCTAATCCTTTGAGCATCTCTCCAACAGCATCACGATCTTTCGTTCCAACCATTTGAATAGCGTCTTTAGGAAAACCAGCTTTCTCCAATCCTCTCACCAATGCATTATGAAGAGCATGAGAAGAATGAAAGCCATCCGAACCGCCGCGTAAAATTGCGGCATTTCCAGCTTTTAGGCATAAAGCGCTTGCATCAATCGTAACATTTGGTCGGCTCTCATAAATGATACCAATCACACCAAGAGGTGTACGAACACGGCTTATATGAAGTCCATTGGGACGAGTCCATTCGCTTATCACTTGTCCAACAGGATCAGGCAAAGAAATAATTTGGCGAACACTATCTATAATTGCACGCAAACGCATTTCATCTAATTTCAGCCTATCAACCATCGCTGCTTTCAAATTATTTTGAGCAGCATTCTCTAAATCTTGACGATTAGCTCGTAAGATTTCAGTTGATTGAGCTTCTAAACTTAAAGCTATCATTTCTAACGCTTGGTTCTTTTGTTTAGAAGACATAACAGCCAGTGCTGCAGCGGCATAGCGTGCTTTTTTCCCCATCTCCTGCATCTGCTCTTTTAAAGCCATAATATCATCCACTCTGTAAAACAATAAAGAAGAAAAAGATAACTTTTTAAGCAGAATCGGTCAAGCAGCGTAAAACCATATCGTTACGATGCACCATAGCAGAGCGTGCTTCATATCCAAGAATAGATTCAATTTCCTCACTTTTATGCCCCATAATGCGTAAAACTTCCTCTTTACCATAGCTTACAAGTCCGCGAGCAATCTCAACCCCCTTTGTATCCACAATCGCAACTGTATCTCCACGATTAAACCTTCCCTCAACCCCAACAACTCCTGCAGCCAATAATGATTTTCCAGATTCAAGAGCCTTAACCGCTCCTTGATCTATCGTCAAAATACCAGAGGGATCTAAATGACCAGAAATCCAAGTTTTCCAAGCATTAACAGGCTTTTCACCGGCAGCAAAAAAACTACTACGTTCTCCCTTATCAAGAGCTGCAAGAGGATTCATACGCTTGCCTGAAGTAATAACCATCGCCGTTCCAGCAGAATTTGCTATTTTTCCAGCATCAAGCTTCGTCTTCATTCCTCCGCGAGAAAGCTCTGAAGCAGCAACATCTGCCATTTTTTCAATATCGCTGGTAATTGATGCAATAAAAGGAATAAACTCAGCCTTTGGATCACGATGGGGAGATTTTGTATAAAGACCATCTATATCTGATAAAAGTATCAGAAGATCCGACCCCATCATCGTCGCCACACGCGCCGCTAAACGATCATTATCACCATAGCGAATTTCACTTGTTGCAACAGTATCATTTTCATTAATAACAGGCACCGCTCCAAAATGTAAAAGTACATTAATCGTAGCACGCGCATTAAGATAACGCCGTCGTTCTTCTGTATCAAATAGAGTGAGTAAAATTTGTCCCGTTTTTAATCCATACTGTGCAAGCGCATCACCATAGGTTTTGGCTAATTCAATTTGCCCTAAAGCAGCACATGCTTGACTCTCTTCTAATTTCAAAGCTCCTTTAGGAAGCTGCAGCAATGTCCTTCCCAAAGCAATAGCACCTGAAGACACCAACAAAATCTCAACGCCTTTTTGACGCAACTTGGCAACATCACTTATCAAACTATTGAGCCATTCAGCCCGTAAACCTGTCTGAGGGTCAACCAAAAGTGCAGATCCAACTTTGATCACAATGCGTTTATACTGCGCAAGTTTTTGTAATCTAACGGCCATCTTAAGCACTCCTACTCTTCTTCGCCATCATCCTCGCTACGTGCCATTTCGATAATTTGTGCAATAACACGCAATACATTTTCTAAACCTTCACGACTAACCGCAGAAAACATCATCACAGATTTACCCGTTACGCTTTGTAAAATCTCTTGTTTAGTTCTCCGTTCTTCATTGGTGAGAGTATCTATCTGACTTAAAGCTATAATTTCAGTCTTATCACTCAGATTGTTTCCATAAGCCTCTAATTCATGACGCACAATTTTATATGCCTTGGCTACATCTTCTTCTTGAGCAGAAATTAAATGGAGTAAAACACGACAACGTTCTACATGTCCTAAAAAACGATCTCCAATGCCTACACCTTCATGCGCCCCTTCAATAAGACCAGGAATATCAGCCAAAACAAACTCACGAGCATCAATACGAGCAACACCAAGATGAGGATGCAGAGTGGTAAAAGGATAATCCGCAATTTTCGGTTTTGCTGCCGTCACAGAGGCTAAAAAAGTTGACTTTCCAGCATTAGGCAAACCAATAAGCCCACCATCAGCAATTAATTTCAAACGAAGCCATAATGTGCGTTCTTCTCCTGCTAAACCCGGATTCGCACGGCGAGGTGCTCGATTCGTAGATGTCGTAAAATGCAAATTTCCAAAACCGCCATTCCCACCTTTTGCTAAACGATAACGTTGTCCCACTTGTGTTAAGTCACAAATTAACGTTTTATTATCCTCTTCAAAAATTTGCGTTCCAACCGGTACTTTAAGGATGATATCATCACCCTTCTCACCCGTCATGTTTCGTCCCTTGCCATGACCTCCTGTTTTTGCTCTAAAATGTTTTTGATAGCGATAATCAATCAACGTGTTGAGCCCATCAACAACAAGTGCCCAAACATCACCTCCACGCCCTCCATTGCCCCCATCAGGTCCCCCAAACTCAATAAATTTTTCACGACGAAATGATACTGCCCCTGCTCCTCCATTACCAGAACGAATATAGATTTTAGCTTGATCAAGAAATTTCATTGGAAATACTCACTGAGGAATCAATTCTTCTACCTCTATAGGCAATGTGTTCATTTTACCAGTTTTTCATTATTTAAATAAAAAACTTCTCACAATATCACCGATAACCGTTTGAAAATACTCTGATATTCTCAATATGTAACTAAACTCAAATATTTTAAAAAGAAGCTATGTTGTGCTTTTGTTTTTTCCTTTAAATCCAAGAGCTAAAAGGTAAAGCTCCACAGATTCCGATCGGCTTGCCGGTGGTTTAACATGATGAACTGTTTTAAAATTCTGTTTCAGTGTCGTAAGAAGATTGTTTTCTGCCCCACCTTGAAAAGCCTTTGCTAAAAAATGTCCTCCAGGTTTAAGGACTGAAAGGGCAAAATCAGCAGCAACTTCACATAAATAAATTGTCCTTAAATGATCTGTCTGACGATGACCTGTCGTTGGTGCTGCCATATCAGAAAGTACCACATCCGGCTTTACTCCTAAAGCATCAACTAATTTTTGCGGTGCTTCAGCATGTAAAAAATCCATTTCTAGCATAATAACTCTAGGCAATGGATCAACATGTAAATAATCAATACCAACTACACTAGGCTTTTGCTCATTCGATCCAACGATACGACTTACAACCTGACACCATCCTCCAGGTGCTGCTCCTAAATCAATAATCTTTTGACCTTTTTTGAGAAACTTATAGCGCTCATTAATCTCTATGAGCTTATAGGCCGCACGCGAACGATAACCATCCACTTTCGACTGATGAACATAAGGATCATTCAAATGCCTCTCTAACCATCGCCGTGACGATGCTTTAATGGTTCCCGCTTTCTTTTTTACACGCTGATATAATTCATGCGATCCTGCACCACCATAGCCTCCAGTCGGTGTTTTTATCGTTTTTTTCATCGTTACTCATTCATCTCCCTATCCTTAATAATCCTAATGTTTGAAGCTTTTTCCCTTCCTATGACGATACCATACACCATCGCGCAGCATCAACTCTATCAAAATTCCTTCTCTCAATCCACGATCAGCAACTCTTAAACGTTGGCTTGGCCAAACCTCTCGAATAACATCTAAAATTGCACAACCAGCTAAAACTAAATCTGCTCTTCCTCGTCCAATACAAGGATTTATTGCACGTTTCTTTATGTCCCATGACAATAAGCGTTTTGTCATAAGATTAATGTCTGCATCATTCATCCACATACCATCAACTTTTCTCCGATCATAACGCTCTAAATTAAGGTGCATTCCTGCTAAAGTTGTAATCGTACCAGAGGTTCCCAAAAGATGAAAATTCGAACTTTGCGTTAAAGCTCCCAATTTATGACGATCTGAAAAATTATTTAAAAAACCTCGCACATAGCTTTTCATGTTTTCAAAATCGTCTAAACTAACTTCATTTCCTCCAAAGCGCTCAGCAAGCGTGACAACACCAACAGGGAGAGAAGTCCACGCTGTAATCTGTTCAGCTAAACGAAAAGAACGCTTTTTAGAAACATCAAGAAGCACAATTTCTGATGAGCCTCCTCCAATATCAAAAAGCACAATTGCATCGGTATTGCGCTCAACAAGCGTACCACACCCCGCAACAGCAAAACGCGCTTCTGTTTTACGATCAACTATTTCTAATTCAAGGCCAGTCTCATCCAAAACACGTTGAATAAAATATCTACCATTTTTCGCCGAACGGCAAGCTTCCGTTGCTACCAAGCGATAACTTTTAATACGCCTTTGTTTTAGCTTTAAATGACAAATCTTTAATGCTTCAATTGCACGATCCATCGCTTGTGTATTAAGAAATCCGTTATTTACTAAACCTTCTCCCAAGCGTACAATACGTGAAAAAGCATCAACAACGTGAAAATATCCCGGTTTACTGGGAGATGCAATAAGAAGACGACAATTATTCGTTCCCAAATCAAGTGCCGCATAAAGAGGTGGCGATTTTAGTTGAGAAGAACGTGGAAAAAAAGGCGCTTTGAGATATTTTGTTTTTTTTACACCTACAATTGCTCGATTATGTACTTCAAAAGCTGTATTCGATTGCAAAAATACCCGTTTTTGTTTATCTTGTCTTTTTCTCTGTTGTTTTTCTATATCAACAGAAATAGAGTACGTTCCTGTCTGTAAAAATCCAGAATGATTATTTTGATTTTGCCCGTGGTGATTACATAATCGCTTTCGCTTTGCTTTAGTCTCAGATACCCTTCCCCGCTTTGACTCTTTTAAATCATAATCTAATGGGGTCATTTTTCCTTATCCCTTAAGCGTTTCCCCCAATAAACAAACGCGAGAACTCTTCTGCTCATTCACAAAGCTAAAGTAGCAATGCGATATTAAATGATAAATATCAAGAAAACATTACTTCTTTTTCTATCTTCAAGATTTTCTATCCATTTTTGTAATTTGCTAATTTCTCTTTATATCATATTGCTCATATGAAATTTATTTCTATTGTATACAGATAAATTTATATTCTAAACTACTTTTTAACTATCATTTCCCTTAGTACTCATGAGAGCTCAGTGTTATCATTGTATTTTATAAAATGACTACAGTACTTCAATTGAAAATTATTTATATCAAATAAGATCGCTCTAAAAAATCCATAAAGAATTTTTATGGAAATAAAATGATACATCTTTTTCGTCTTCGAGAAAACCGTAATCTGGCTATTTTGACTCGCTCTCTTTATAGTTTTTCTGCTTAACAAATTACGTAATTAACTCTATAAGTTTTGTAGAAAAAATTTAACTTGATTTTTTCTTACATATAATTCTGATTTTTATTGTATATTTGTAAAATGTCTTCTTGTTTGAATCTGCGTCTATATCATACCATTTAGAATATCCTACTCTTTTAAAAAACTTTATGTAATCTATCGTTGTAGGGAATTAATTGCTGCACTTAACCCTTTAAAAGGCAAAATTAAAGAGTATATCTTTCCCTCTTTAACTTTATAGGAAATACGCACTTTTTTATTTTTCTCTATTTGTTTACTAAGAATTGGCCCTACAGGCGATTGCGCCAAACAGATCGTCTCATTACATTGCGTATACTGAACGAGAATAGGCTTTTTAATGCCTTCCATAAATATTCGAATGGGAACATTTGTATCAGCATTTGGCAATGTTCGAAAGAGCATTACTGCTTGACCATTTTTCGTAGAAACAAGAGACCAACTAAAAATAGTATTATCCTCCTGATCATGCACAGTCTGCGTCACATTACATATGCCTTGCTTAAGTTTTTGTTTTTCATCCTGTTTTTCATCGCAAATCAAGGTCCAATGAAAAAACTGCATAATGATGCGACGTGTTTCACCAGACTCTCCCTTAGGAACAGATAAACGCGGCGGTTGCACAGTATAAATATTATTGTTCTCTTGAGCAAAGCTTTCGCTCTTGCCTAATAAGGCAAGAACGAACAAAATCTTCACAAAAATATTTTGTTTTTTTATCATGATACTACTTTTCACTATCATTTCAGCCTCAGAGTAATCCCTGCACCTACCCCCCAGTGACCTCCAGCACTTGTGACAGATAAATTAGAACGAATATTTCCATCTTCAGACGTATAACCCGCTCCAATAGCAAAAGCAGATTGGTTGCGCCACATACCCGTACCAAATGAAACACTTAAAGATCCTGGTATATCATAGTAACGTAAACTCGATACTGCTAAACCAATAGCTGCAGCCTGTCTGGACTCCTTGCGAACATCCTCAATGGCATAATTTAACGTCTCAAACTTCATATCTGTATAGGCTTTGGACTCTTCAAGACCTTTGTTCACCATACTATCAACATGCTCATCCGTATACTTCTTCGCATCTTCAAGTACTAACTTCATCTGTTTATCCGTATAATCATGCAATTGACCACCATTGACAGCTTCCTTCGAGCCACTTTCAACCCGACCTTCCGATACATTATCTATCAAAACTGGATCACTCTCATTACCTCCAACTAACGTGATCTTGTTAGTCTTATGCCCTTCTTCATCTTTATCGTAGTTAACGGCACCGTTCGTAACAGCACTTTCAACATCCTTAACATGTTGATCTAGGCTTTCTACACGCTCCTCAACAGCTTCAACTTTCTTATTTGTCTCCCAAAGCTGTCCTCCATTCACAACTTCTTTCGAACCTTCTTCTACATTACCATCAGCAACATGCGTAATCTTACTGTCCGATCCATTGTGCCGACCATCATAGCCTCCTAGTTCATCATTCCAATGTAAACTATTCGATGTAACATTTTGAGAAACTTCATTAACACGCTCGTTGATACTCGAAAGACTTCCATTAACTCCTTCAAACGCAGATGCTACATCATGATAATCCTTCTTGTTATCACCATGACTATCGCCATTGAATTGAGTAACAGAGAAGGTGGGCGCTGTCCATTGACCATCATTATAACCTGCTCCTCCTCCTAAATAAGCCGCTAACGTCTGATTCAAATGATACAACTGATTACCTGTAATCGCTTCTGTCGAACCAGATGAAATATCTCCATCAACAAGATGGCTCAGCTTGCTATTGTGCTTCTCTGAACCTTTGCCATGAAGCGCTACAAATGCCTCATCCGCATCACTCCACAACAACGCATTCTGCTCAATATTGTCTGAAAGATCATGGTGAAGCTTCGTGAAAGATTGATTCACTCCTGCAAAAGCTGCCGCAACATTATTATAGCTCGTCTCTTCAGAACTGCCATCCTCTTTAAAGCTCAAAACCTTGAAGCTTGGTGCTGTCCATTGGCCTTCTTCATAACCTGCACCGCCACCAAAATAGCTCGCTAACGTCTGATTCAACGAATAAAGCTGGCTACCATTCACTGCTTCTGTTGAACCTGCTGAAAGCTCTCCTGCTTTTACACCAGAGAGACTACGGGCTGCACCGTCACTATTTGCAATAGTGATTTCTGTGCCTTCTTTCTCAGCACCAATCTTGATAACTTTGCTGTCTTTATCTTGCTTGACAAGACTATCACTAACAACTTGGCTAATCTCATTCTTAAGCTCATTATGAAGATTGCTGAAAGATGTACCTACACTTGCAAAGGCTTGTGCTACATCATCATAGCTATGCTCTTCAACCTTGCTACCATCTTCACTGACAGTGTGAACCGTAAAGCTTGGAGCTGTCCACTCACCATTCTCATAACGAGCGCCACCACCAAAAGAATTCGCTATATTGGTCCCTGCTGTTTGTAAATTATCAGATACAGCATTCACATTTTGATTGGTTGCATAAAGCTGACCACCATTCACTGCTTCACTTGAATTAGCAGCAATATCTCCAGATTTAATATGTCTAATCTTGCTATCTTTTCTGTCTTTACCTTCCCCATGAAGGGCTACAAATGCTCCTTCAGCATCATTCCATAATAAAGAATCATCAGCAATACCTTGCGATACTTCTTTAATACGCTTATTCACATTCTGGATGTTCTGATCAAGACCGCTAAACGCTGTACCAATATCTTTAAAGACCTTTTCTGTAACATTGCCTGCTGCAGAAACATCAGATAATTTATAGGTCGGACCTGTAAAAGTACCTTCTGTAAAGGATGCGCTACCTCCTAAGAACTTGGCAACATCTTGAGAGATCGTATTAAGCTGACTACCTGTAACCACATCATGGGAATTCTCAGAAATCACACCATCCGCTACATTATGAAGAGCTGTTGCGACTTTACCTTTACCACCAAAAGTGACACTCCCATAATTAATGGTGCCATCATTTTGTTTATCATAATGAACAACGGCTGAATCATCTGACTGAAGACTGTTAGAAAGATCCTTCAAACCTTTATCAAATTGCCCTTTGTTAACCGCTTCATTATCATTTACTGCCGCCTTAACACCTGAAAGTGTGCGATCACCTTTATCCTTGTTGGAAATATTGACTTCTGTGCCTTCTTTCTCAGCACCAATCTTGATAACCTTGCTGTCTTTATCTTGCTTGACAAGACTATCACTAACAACTTGGCTAATCTCATTCTTAAGCTCATTATGAAGATTGCTGAAAGATGTACCTACACTTGCAAAGGCTTGTGCTACATCATCATAGCTATGCTCTTCAATCTTGCTACCATCCTCGCTGACAGTGTGAACCGTAAAGCTTGGAGCTGTCCACTCACCATTCTCATAACGAGCGCCACCACCAAAATAGGTCGCAAGCGTCTTGTTCATTGAATAAAGCTGGGAACCATTCACTGCATCCGTTGAATCTTCAGTAACATTACCATTCGCAAGAGATGTGATCTTGCTGTTTTTCTTGTCAGCATCAGTTCCATGGGTTGCAACAAACGCATGATCATTATCACTCCATAACAACGCATTCTGTTTAATATGGTCTGAAAGATCACTTGTATTTTGCGCAATCTCTTTATGAAGCTCTGTGAATGCATGATCAACACCACCAAACGCTTCCGCTACACTCTGATAACTCTTATCCTGCACTGTATAAGTCGGTGCAACACCTTTAAGCACATCTGCTCCACCACCTAAGTACTTAGAAGTATTCTCAGAAACTGTTTTTAGATCATTCGTTACTGTCGTAACATTCTGATTGGTCACAAAAAGTTGAGAACCATTCACCGCTTCAGTCGATGTCTCTGAAAGCTCTCCTGCTTTTACACCTGTGAGGGTCCGTGCAGCATTATCAACATTTGCTAATGTAACTTTCGTACCGCTCTTTTCACCTCCAACTGCAATAACATGTGTCTTTTCATCTTGCTTGACAAGACTATCACTAACAACTTGGCTAATCTCATTCTTAAGCTCTTTATGAATATTCGTGAAAGAAGCCCCTACACCTTCAAATGCAGATGCAACACTATTATAGCTCTTTTCTTCAACTGCACTTCCATCAGAATTAACGGTTTTAACCTTGAAGCTTGGTGCCGCCCATTTGCCATCTTCATATTTAGCACTACCACCAAAATAAGACGCAAGTGTATTACTCATGGAATAAAGCTGACTACCATTCACTGCTTCTATTGAATCTGATGAAAGAACGCCTGATTTTACCCCAGACAAAGTCCGTGCTGCATCACCACTATTGGCAATACTAATGCTTGTACCGCCTTTTTCTGCTCCTATCTTGATAATCTTGCTGTCAGAATCCTGCTTGACAAGGCTATCGCTAACAACTTGTTTAATCTGATTGTTAATATTCGTGAAAGAACTACCAACTCCAGAAAACGCTTCCGCAACATTGTGATAAGTCTTCTCTTCAAACTTATCGCCATCAGCACTCACAGTATTAACCTTGAAGCTTGGAACAGTCCATTTGCCTTTATCATAGCCAGCACCACCACCAAAATAAGACGCAAGCGTATTATTCATCAAATAAAGTTGAGAACCATTCACTGCATCATTTGAATTAGCTGTAATATCTCCATCCAAAATGTGGGTAATCTTGCTCGCTTTTCTTTCTTTGCCTTCCCCATGTTGCGCACTAAAGGCATCATCATCCTTGCTCCATGATAAAGAATCCTGTGCAACTCCCTCTGAGACTTCCTTAATACGATCATTCACATTCTGGATATTCTGATCAAGACCCGCAAAAGCTGTTCCAACATCGGTAAAGGACTTATCCGTAACCTGACCTTCTTTCGTAACCGCAGACAATTTATAGGTTGGTCCTGTAAAGGCTCCCTTCTCAAAACTCGTGTCCCCACCTAAGAACTTGGCAACATCTTGAGAGATGCTATTAATCTGACCACCTGTAACCGCATCATGTGACTTTTCCGCAATATTACCGTCAGCAATATTATGCAAAGCAACAGGGGCAGCGTTTTGACCTTTACCAAAAGTCACACTCGTATAGTCAATTTTATCATCCTTCTTATCATAAAGAACAACGGCTGAATCATCTGACTGAAGACTGTTAGAAAGCTTCTCCAAACTTTGATCAAGTTGAGCTTTATTAACCGCTTCATTATCATTTACTGCTGCTTTAACACCAGAAAGAGTACGATCTGCTTGATCCTTGTTGGCAATATTGATTAAGTTACCACCTGTTTCTTTACCAACTGTAATCGGATCTGTTTCTTTTTCCTGCTTAACAAGGCTATCACCTTCTACTTTGGTAATCGCATTATTAATCTCATTGGTAATTTTATTTTGAACGTTTGTGAAAGAACTACCAACTCCAGCCAAAGCATCTGCTACATTTTTATAGCTTTCTTCTCCAGAGGTACCATCATCTTTAATTGTGTTAACTTTGAAGCTTGGAACTACCCATTTGCCTCCTTTATATTCAGCACCGCCACCGAAAGAATTCGCAACATTAGCACCCAAAGAATAAAGTTGTTTGCCCGTGATAGCATCCGTTGAGTCTTTTGAAATAGTGCCATCCAAAAGATGCGTAAGCTTACTATGTGTTTTTTCATCATCCTTGCCATGATCCGCAACAAAAGCATTGTCTTTATTACTCCATAATAAGGCGTCGCCTTGAACTTGTTGCGTTATATTCGTTATATCATTGGTAACTTTATTCTGAACATTCGTAATAGATGTACTAACGTCTTCAAAAGCTGCTGCTACATTCTGATAAGTCTTATCTTCTTTATCACCATCAGCGTTAACGGTTTTAACTGTAAATGTTGGAGCAGTCCATGTGCCATCTTTATAACCAGCTCCACCACCAAAATACCCTGCAACCTTATCATTGGTCTCAAAAAGCTGAGAGCCATTCACTGCCTCAATAGAATCTTTAGAGATGGTTCCACCTGTCACACCGGAAAGGATTCGATTCTCATTATTCTTGTTTTGAAGATTAATCACAGTGCCATCTGTTTCATGACCAATGGTAATAGAAGCCCCCTCTTTCTCTTGCTTAACAAGGCTATCGCTGACAATATTAGTAATATCATTTTTAATATTTGTGAAAGAAGCGCCAACATCAGCCAAAGCTTCAGCAACTGTATCATACTTCTTCTCTTCAATTGTAACACCATCATCTTTGACAGTTTTAATATTGAAACTGGGAGAGCTCCATACACCATCCTTATATTCAGCACCACCACCTAAAGATTTTGCAACACTGCTACCCAAGCTATGAAGCTGAGAACCTGTTACCGCTTCACTTGAACTCGCAGAAACATCTCCATTGGCAAGAAACTTAATCTTGCTGTTGCTACTTTCTTTTCCATGCTGCGCTACAAAAGCACCCTCAGCATTATTCCAATTTAAAGAATCCTGCGCAACTCCCTCTGAGACTTCTTTAATACGATTGTTCACATTCTTGATGTTCTCATCAAGTCCTGTAAATGCACTACTTACATCATTAAAGTCTTTCGGATTCACACGCCCTTCTTCAGAAACACTCGATAACTTATAGGTTGGACCGGTAAGGGCTCCATTGTTAAAGGCTGCATCTCCACCCAAGAATTTGGCAACATTTTGAGAAATGGCGTTAATCTGACTACCATTGATTGCATCATGTGAATTCTCAGAAATTTGACCATCGGCAATATTATGAAGACCAACAGCAGGAGCATTTGCACCTTTACCCAAAGTGATACTCGTATAATTAATGCTACCAGTTTCATCTTTATTCTTATCATAATGAACAACAGCTGAATCATCTGACTGAAGATGATTAATCTGGTTGGTGATCTCATTGGTAATTTTATTCTGTACGTTTGTAAAAGATGTACCAACTCCGCTCAAAGCATCCGCTACATTGGTATAGTTCTTATCTTCAGAGTTACCATCCTCTTTAACAGTTTTAACCTTAAAAGTAGGCGCTTTCCATTTGCCTTCCGTATCATAGCCGGCACCGCCACCAAAATAGTTCGCAAGCTGTTCATTTATCGAATAAAGTTGTCCACCTGTAACAGCGTCTGTAGAGCCAGAAGCAATGTTTCCATTCGCAAGAGAGGTGATCTTACTATTTTCTTTTTTACCTTCTTTTTCTCCATGTTGGGCGACAAAAGCTTTACTTTCCTTATCCCATAACAGAGCATCACCTTGAACTTCCTGAGTGATATTAGTGACTTGTTCAGTAAAATCATTAACGATGTTCTGCACATTCTTATTCACACTTTGAAAATTGGCATCAATTCCCGCAAAGGCTGAAGAAACATCATTATACGTTTTTTCCGTAATATCCTTGCCATCTTCACTCAAAGTTTTAAGCGTAAAGCTTGGAGCTGCCCACTTGCCGTCTTCATACTTAGCGTTACCACCAAAGTATTTTGCAACATTGTCGCCTAAGGAATAAAGCTGTGAACCATTTACAGCGTCTGTTGAATCTGCCGTAATATCTCCTGCAGCAAGAAATTTAATTTTACTATTTGTTTTTTCTTCTGTTCCATGTTGCGCATTAAAGGCATTGTCAGACTGGCTCCACGATAAAGAATCCTGTGCAACGCCTTCTGAGACTTCCTTAATGCGAGCATTCACATTCTTGATATTCGTATCAAGACCGGCAAAAGCAGAACCAACATCGGTAAAGGACTTATCCGTAACCTTACCTTCTGTAGAAACATCAGATAATTTATAGGTAGGCTGTGTCAGAGTACCATCTTTAAAGGACCCTCCACCACCTAAGAATTTAGCTATATCCTCACCGATTGTATTAATCTGACCACCAGTGATCGCATCACGTGAATCTTTGGCTATATTACCATTAGCAATATTATGGAGAGCTGTGGGGGTTTGATCTTTACCACCAAAAGTTATACTCGCATAATTAATGGTGCTGCTTTCATCATCTTTTTTATCATAATGAACAACCGCTGAATCATCGGACTGAAGATGATTAATCTGATTAGTAATCTCATTGGTTATTTTATTCTGAACATTCGTGAAAGATGTACCAACGCCTTCAAAAGCTTCCGCTACACTCGTATAGTTTTGTTCATCTTCCTTGCCATCAGAGTTAACAGTTTTGACCTTAAAGTTAGGTGTTTTCCAGTTGCCTTCCACATCATAACCAGCTCCTTTATCCAAATAGGTCGCAAGCTTGTTGCTCGTAGAATAAAGCTGTTTACCTGTGATGGCATCTGTCGAATCAGAAGTAATAGCGCCATCTAAAAGATGTGTAATTTTGCTGTTTTCTTGTTCTCCCGTTGCTTTATATTGTTCTTCTGCTTTCTTTTTATGACGTGCGACAAATGCCTGCTCATCATCGTTCCATAATAAAGCATCACCTTGAACTTGTTGTGTAATATTCGTTATGTTTTGAGTAAATTCATCGAACTTATTCGTTATATCATTGGTAACTTTATTCTGAACATTCGTGATAGAAGTACCAACACCTTCAAAAGCTGCCGCTACAGTATCATACTTCGTCTCTTCAAAGGTGCCATCATCCTTAACAGACTTAACAGTGAATTCAGGAGCATTCCATTTGCTATCTTCATACTTAGCGCCACCACCAAAGTACTTTGCAACCTTATCATTGGTCTCAAAAAGCTGAGAGCCATTTACCGCATCATGGGAAGCTTTAGAGATTGCACCACCTGTCAAACCAGAAAGGGTTCGGTTCTCATCCTTATTGTTTTGAAGATTAATTATATTGCCATCGGTTTCTTTACCAATCGTGATCTGTCTCGTTTCAGAATCCTGTTTTACAAAGCTACTCGCGGCTACTTGTTCTTTTACATCTTTTTCAACTTTTTGCAGTTGTGAAAAATTCACAGCATCCGTATCTTCAGTACCAGCAGCAATACCTGAAATAATCCGTGCCGTGCCATCCTTATTTGCTATACTGATTTTAGTCCCTTCTTTTTCTTCTCCTATCTTGATTAACTTAGATTCTTCATTCCACTTAACAAGACTGTCACCTTTTACATTGGTAATCTCATTATTAATCTGATTGGTAATTTCATTTTTTATATTTGTAAAAGAACTACCAACACCTTCAAAAGCCTCTGCTACATTCGTATAAGTTTTCTCTTCTTCTGTACCATCCGCTTTAACGCGTTTAATTTTAAAAGTTGGGCCGTTTCCGTTTCCATTTCCAAAGTCAGCACCACCCCCCAGATAATCCGCAAGATGAGTACCAAGTGTGTATAGCTGACCGCCATTTACAGCTTCATTTGAGTTTTCAAATAAATCTCCACCCACAACATCTTTAATTTTACTCGAGCTTCTGTCTTCTCCCTCTCCATGCTGAGCACTAAAGGCTTTATCAGTTTCGCTCCACGATAAGGAATCACCTTTTACTGTGATAATTGTATTATTAACCTCTTTGGTAATCTCATTTTTAACATTCGTGATAGAAGTACCAACTCCCGTTAAAGCATCGGATACATTCTTATAAGTCTCTTCTTTTTCCTCGCCATCTCCGTTAACAGTTTTAATTGTGAACTTAGGATCTGTCCATGCCCCATTTTCATACTTAGCATCGCCACCTAAATAAGTCGCAACTTT
>NZ_HE997454.1:172438-180541 GCF_000312525.1 Bartonella florencae
CCTTAATAATTAAACCTGTTGCGTCTAGAGTATTAGATCCTACTGTTATCTTATTAAGTGTAATATCCTTCGCGAGATCAAATTTTACCTTATTGTCCTCTTCGCCTTTGGTAATGCTAAGGTTGTCACTGCCAGCTGCTAAATCCATTGGGCTGGTTGAATTAACATTTGTTTTATTTTTACCATTAACAGAAAGATCCCAACTTGGGGTTATAGAATTTTGTAGAGCTTTTAGCTGTGCAACGTTGACGGCATCAGTGTCGTTGGTACCAGCAGCTACATTTACAATCTGTCTAGTTTGACCTTGCTCAGTATTACCAATGCTAAGTGCACCAAGGCTAGATTTCCATGTGTTATCCTGTTTATTTGAATTTGCTCTAATACTAGGATCATAACCTGAAACATCGGCACCAACATCAACAGTAGAAGATGCCCCTAAAGCTATACTGTCGCGAACAAATGCTTTTGCTTGAAATCCAATAGTAACCGCATAGCCAGTATCTTTTTCTCGAGTCGATTCATCAACTCCTGCCCCATCACCAATAACAACCATACCAATAGAAGAATCAGAATTAGCTTTTGCGTTCTGACCAATCGCAATCGCACCCATGGCATCGGCGCTTGCAAAAAAACCAAAAGCAAGCCCAGAGTTTGCAGCGGTTGCTTCAGTACCAATTGCAATCGAATCGTGCTGGTTACTATCAATTTTTGCTCTGGTACCAATCGCAATTGAACCCGTAGCACCTTCGCCAACACTGGCGCCACTTCCAATAGCAACTGAATTTTCCCCTTTAGCTATAGCATCTTCAAAAGTTTCGCTAGTAGTGTTAGCTTTCCAACCTTTGGTCAATTCTTTTAGCTGTTTGTAATTTACTGCATCGGTTTCTTCAGTACCGGCTTTTACACCAGTAACAGTTCGAGCACCGCCATCTTTATTGGTAAGAACGATTTTATCACCATCGGTATCCTTACCAATGGTGATGTATTTCGTTGTATCATCCTGTTTTACAAAACTATTGGAGGCGACTTGAGAAACCACATTATTAATCTGTTCAGTAACTTTATTCTGAACATTCGTGATAGACGTACCAACTCCCGTTAAAGCATCGGATACATTCTTATAAGTCTCTTCTTTTTCCTCGCCATCTCCGTTAACAGTTTTAATTGTGAACTTAGGATCTGTCCATGCCCCATTTTCATACTTAGCATCGCCACCGAAAGACTTCGCGACATTGTCACCTAAAGTATAAAGCTGGGAGCCATTGATTGCATCATGGGAATCTTTAGAGATTGCACCACCTGTCAAACCAGAAAGGGTTCGGTTCTCATTCTTATTGTTTTGAAGATTAATTATATTGCCATCGGTTTCTTTACCAATGGTGATGTGTTTCGTGTTGGAATCTTGTTTAACAAAACTGTTCTCTGCTACTTGTTTTTCTACTTGTTCTTGAACTTCTTGCTTGGCTTTGTTCAACTGTCCAAAATTCACTGCATCAGTCGTGTCCGTACCATCTGCTACATGTGTAATCTTTTTACTGCCAGCGGAAATTCCAGTAGTCGTGATTTGTGGACCATCCTTAATAATTAAACCTGTTGCGTCTAGAGTATTAGATCCTACTGTTATCTTATTAAGTGTAATATCCTTCGCGAGATCAAATTTTACCTTATTGTCCTCTTTGCCTTTGGTAATGCTAAGGTTGCTACTTCCAGCTGCTAAATCTACTGTATCGTCTATCCCCACAGCTTTAGCATTTTTACCATCAACAGACAGTTTCCAGCCTTTATCTACATAGGTTTGTAATGACTTTAACTGCGCAATATTGACCGCATCCGTATCTGCACTACCTGCTGCAACTCCTCCAATTTGCCGCGACTGCATTCCAGAAATATCACCAACACTAACAGCACCATAAGTACTTTTCCATGCAAAAGTATCTTCTGTCGCTGCTTCATGTAAAAGAGGATTATAGCCTAGAACACCAGCTGTAACGTTCGCTATAGAATTAGCACCTAAAGCAATAGCGTGATCTGCATTTGCTTTCGAATAAAATCCTATAGAAACAGCGTCTTTTTCCGTTGCATATGCACTATGTCCAACAGCAGTTGAACCATACTCCAAGGCTTTAGAAACAGCACCCAAAGCTGTTGAATAATCACCCTTGGCAGTCGTATAATCATCGCTTCCATGTTCACTCTTATCATTATATTCAGAACCGAATGCAGTACTGCTTTTCCCTAAAGCGTGCGCCATGCGCCCTATCGCTATGCTATCTTCTCTTGTTGCCTCTGCATTATAACCAAAGGCTATAGCGAATTTTTCTGCTGTTTTTGCCTTATAACCAAAAGCTATAGATGCCATATCATTTGTCTTAGCACGACGTCCAATAGCTATGGATCCTTCACCTTTTGCTACTGTACGCCCTTCTGGAGGAATCGGGTTAGCACTATACCTACCTTCGCCACCTATTGCGATACTACCTTCACCCACACTATGAGCTAAATGACCGACCGCAACAGAAAACCTATTATCTATCTCCGCACGATAACCAACAGCAACTGAGTCTGAAGTTTGTATTGATATATTAGCTCCAATAGCAACATTATCATACTCGTTATGGGCATTTGGGGCTGTTTTTATATCTGTACCAAACATGACATTCGTGCCAACTGCCCCTTGAGTTATCCCACGTTGCCATCCGCTATTACGCGGCAGACTTGTGATTAAATTATTTCGCGAGAAATCAGATACATCAATGATGGCTGTATCTTCGTTATTATCTAGACCCGCCCCCCGAAGAGTTCTGGTTAAAAAATTGGCATAATCACTAGAAGCATTCACTTTTTCTGCTAGCGCTGCATTCAGTGTTGTTAAATAACCTGCCTTGGATGAATCAGAAACGTTAAAACTGTTCTGATTATCCTTGCTTTGAGAATAAATCGCTGTTGCTTTCTCTATGCTTTGGAGAACTTGTTCTATTATATCAAAACTTTTTGCCAAAACAGGAGTAGCATTCAGCATAAATATGCCCATTGCTGTCCCCAATGAAAGTTTTTTAAATACAGATAATAAATAATGAGAAAAAAGCGGATTATTCAAAACATTCCCCTTTGATATGGCAAATAACTTTTTCATAATGAAACCCCAATGAAAAATTTTTGAGATACATAGTTAGCAACACAAAAAAGACATATTTTAATAATAGAAGTTTCCTGTAAGTGAGGCCTGAGGTGTTTTATTTTTAGCATTTTGAGTCTTTTATTTTGTGTTGTGTGTTTTCTGTAACGAGACCTAAATGGGAAATATGTTGGATAGACATGAAAATAACACATTTAGAGTCTAATAAGTGCTTACTTAGAGTGCTGTGTGTTTTTAAATATTAAAAACGTTCTACCTAATCGAAATTGCGCTACAATAAAGGCATTTTAGTTTTTTACTTGTGTGTTTCTTGCTGTTTTTTAATTAAAAGCATCATTTTATTAATAACAAGTAAAGCAGGAGGCTAGAGTATTTGTGGATTAAGACTCTTAAAAGCAGCAATTTCTTTAGCTAGGATTTTTTTATTATTTGTAATTGATAATATCGATGTGATTGCTTGATTTGCTGTTGTTGTCTAAACATTACTCGCCCCCTTCGGGATATCTCATTTAATCAAAATGAGTCTTACTCATACACTTATTAAACTACTATCGACTATTCGGTGAAATAGCAAGTAAAAATACAACTTTTTAGCAAAATGGATTCTAACTGTGTCTTTTTTTCAACAAATGAAGATTAAAATGTTTTTATAACACTTAGAGCTCGTAGTATAATTAAAATTTATAATTACTTACAGCTCAGTAATATTGTTTGGGTCTACAGTGTCTTCGCCCTTCTTAAAAAAGAAGAGCGGAGAGTGTTTTGGTAAAAGAGGTAATTTCTATATCTTTAATTCAATGTGACCCTAAAGCCAGCACCTACTCCCCAGTGACCTCCAGCACTTGTGACAGATAAATTAGAACGCATCTTTCCACTTTCAGACATATAGCCAGCACCGATAGCAAAGGCAGATTGGCTGCGCCATACACCAGTACCAAATGAAAAGCTCAATTTTCCTGGTGTATCATCATAACTTAAACTCGATACTGCTAAACCAATAGCTGCAGCCTGTCTGGACTCCTTGCGAACATCCTCAATGGCATAATTTAACGTCTCAAACTTCATATCTGTATAGGCCTTCGACTCTTCAAGACCTTTGTTCACCATACTATCAACATGCTCATCCGTATATTTCTTCGATTCATCAAGAACTAACTTCATCTGTTTATCCGTATAATCATGCAATTGACCGCCTGTAACGGCTTCTTTTGAACCACTTTCAATACTATCATCCGCTATATTGTCTATTAATACTGGATCACTCTCACTCATACCAATTAATGTCACTTTATTCTTTTTCTTGCCATCATTCCTTTTATCATACTTAACAGCAATATCTGCCACACTAGCAATATCTTTTACTTGCTTATCAATTCTATTGACATGACTTTCTACCTTTTCAACTTTCTTATTCGTCTGACAAAGTTGACTACCATTAATGGCCTCTTTTGAGCCTTCTGATATTTCACCATCCGCTACATGCTTAATCTTACTGTCTTGACCTTTATGACGCGCGTCAAAAGCTTTCTCTGTCTCACTCCAATTTAAACCACTCGAGAAAATACTCTGTTCAACATCATGAATACGCTCGTTGATTTTTGTCATGCTGTCGTTAACACCTTCAAATGCAGACGCAAGATTTGTATAATTTTGCTTCTCACTTAATACGCCATCAGCTGTAAATTGTGTAGCTTTAAAGGTAGGCGCTTTCCATTTTCCATCCTTGTATTTCGCATCTCCACTAAAATATCTAGAAAATACATTGATTACCGAATAAAACTGGGAACCATCGATTGCTTCCGTGGGATCTGCTATAGAAGCCCTGCTTTTACACCAGAAAAGCTATACACAGCTTGCACTGTTTGGCCAATACTGATCCCACTCTCATCTTTCTCTCCACCAATTGCGATACACTTTGTCTTTTCATCCTGCTTAACAAGATTCTCACTTTCTATTTTTTAATCATGATTAATCTGTTCAGTTATTTATTTTTGAACATTTATGAAAAAAGCAACAACTTCAAATAAAGCTTCCGCAACATTATTATGAATCTTCTCTTCAGAGATCCCATCATCCTTAACTGTTTTAAGCGTAAAAGTTGGAACGCTCCATACACCATTCTCATATTTAGCGCTTCCTCCAAAGGATTTTATATTCATGGCAACAGTTTGGAGAGTAGTGGATATAGTCGTTACACTCTGATTTGTAGCAAAAAACTGTGAACCGATAATGGATTCATTTAGATAAATTTGTCGAAGCCTATTTTCATATTGGGGTGGTAAGTTCTACCTATAAATTAAGTAGCATATTGATTTATGTTCTTTTGAACTGCCTTTTTATGAAAAGCAGAAACTATTGCTATCTGGTAATTCCCATTCTTATTAAATTATAAATTGAGATGAAAACAAGGCCTTAGCATTAATGATGCGTTTTATTTTATTATTCATATGCTTGTGATGTTTTTCTTTAAAGATCTCATTGTTGACTGTATTGATTTCTTTTTAAAATAAACTTTCGCCCCTGTCTTCATTTAAGACAAGGACGAAAGCATTTTGCTCAATCTATTCTGTTGATTATCAGTTCAATGTCATATTGAATCCCGCACCTATACCCCAGTGACCACCAGAATTGGTGACAGATACATTCGACAGAATAGACCCACTCTCAGATGTATAACCAGCACCAAAGGCAAATGCAGATTGGTTGCGCCATAAGCCAGTACCAAATCCAACACTTAATTTTCCAGGTGTTTCATTATAGCGTAAGTTGGCCACTGCTAAACCAATAGCCGCTGCTTGTCTTGCTTCTTTCCGCACACCTTCTATGCTGTAATTTAAAGCATCAAACTTCATATCCGTATAAGATTTCGCTTCCTTAATAACATCACTCATCGTGTTATTGAGAATGCTATCGAAACGCTCATCCGTATATGTTTTTGCCTTATCAAGAGCTACATCTATCTTCTGGTTTGTCTCCCAAAGTTGACTACCATTCACAGCTTCTTTCGAAGCTTCATTTATTTTACCACTCGCTACATTGTCTAACACTACCGGATCACTTTCACTTACACCAGCTAATGTGACTTTATTTATTTTTTTGCCATCAGTATCTTTATCATACTTAACTGCATCATTCATAACCGTATTTTCAATATTTTTTACTTGTTGATCAATATTGTCTACACGGCTTTCAACCTCTTCAACTTTCTTATTCGTCTGCCAAAGTTGACTACCATTAACGGCATCTTTCGAGTTTTCTGTTATTTCACCATTTTCTACATGCGCAATCTTACTGTCTTTATCATTGTGACGAGCGTCATAGGCTTTTTCTGTCTCATTCCAATTTAAACCACTCGATGAAACAGTCTGTTCAACATCATGAATACGATTGTTGATATTTGCCATGCTGTCGTTAACACCTTCAAATGCAGATGCAACATCATGATAATCCTTCTTATCGGCACCATTAGAATCGCCCTTGAACTGAGAAACATAGAATGTAGGCTCTTTCCATTGCCCATCCTTATAGCCTGCACCACCACCAAAATAATTAGCAAGCTGGTTGCTCATGAGATAAAGCTGCTTACCCGTAATGGCATCGGTTGAACCTTCAGAAATGTCACCATCCAAAAGATACTTCAATTTGCTGTTTGTCTTCTGTCCGTCTTTTTCATGACGTGCAACAAAGGCCTTTTCTTCATCATTCCACAATAAAGCATCACCTTTTGTTTTATTGATCTCATTGGTAATCTCATTAGTGATTTTATCTTGAATATTCATAAAAGATTTACCAACACCTTCAAAAGCAGCCGCTACATTCTGATAATCTTTTTCCTCTGCTGTGCCATCTTCCTTAACTGTCTTAAGTGTAAAGGTTGGAGCCGTCCATTTGCCATCCTTATATTCAGCTCCACCTCCTAAATATGCGGCAAGATTATCGCCCAAGGAATAAAGTTGTTTACCCGTGATAGCATCCGTTGAACCTTCAGAAATGTCACCATCCAAAAGATACGTAATCTTGCTACTGGTTTTGTCTTCGCCATGCTGAGCAACAAATGCATTAGCTTCTTTGCTCCACAATAAAGCATCGCCTTTAACTTGTTGCGTAATGTTTGTTATGTTTTCATTAAGGCTATTGAACTTATTCGTTATCTCATTGTTTACACTTTCGATATTTTTATCAAGCTGAGCTTTGTTAATAGCCTCATTATTGTTTACTGCTTCCTTCACACCGGAAAGTGTACGATCTCCACCACTTTTGTTGGCAATGTTGATTTCCCTGCCTTCTTCTTTTGCTCCAATGGTTATACGCTTTGTTGTATCATCTTGTTGTACAAAGCTATTGGCGGCAACTTGAGAAACCACATTATTAATCTGTTCAGTAACTTTATTCTGAACATTCGTGATAGAAGTACCAATTCCCGTTAAAGCATCAGATACATTCTTATAAGTATCTTCTTTTTCCTCACCCTCTCCGTTAACAGTTTTAATTTTAAAAGTTGGAGATGTCCATTCACCATTCTCATAATGAACATCGCCACCAAAAGACTGAGCAACTTTATCACCCAAAGTATAAAGCTGTTTACCTGTGATGGCATCCGTCGAATCAGAAGTAATAGCGCCATCTAAAAGATGTGTAATTTTGCTATTGGTCTTTGCATCATCCTTACCATGAGCCGCGATAAAGGCATTTTCACTCTCACTCCATAATAAAGCATCACCTTGAACTTGTTGTGTAATATTCGTTATGTTTTGAGTAAATTCATCGAACTTATTCGTTATATCATTGGTAACTTTATTCTGAACATTCGTGATAGAAGTACCAACTCCCGTTAAAGCATCGGATACATTCTTATAAGTCTCTTCTTTTTCCTCGCCATCTCCGTTAACAGTTTTAATTGTGAACTTAGGATCTGTCCATGCTCCATTTTCATACTTAGCATCGCCACCTAAATAAGTCGCAACCTT
>NZ_HE997454.1:180934-198021 GCF_000312525.1 Bartonella florencae
CGCGATTTTCAAGCCTTTTGCATCTAAAATATTCTCACCTATTGTTACGCTGTTGAGCGTAATTTCCTTCGCTAGGTCAAATTTTATGTTATTGTTATCCGTGCCTTTTGTGACTTCGAAATTGCTACTTGCAGCTGAAAAATCTATCGAGTCGTCTATAGAAACAGCTTTAGCATTTTTACCATCAACAGACAGTTTCCAGCCTTTGCTCACGTAGTTCCGTAAGGATTTTAACTGTGCAACATTCACCGCATCAGTATCTGCACTACCCGCTGCAACTCCTCCAATTTGCCGCGACTGCATTCCAGAAATATTACCAACACTAACGGCACCTAACGTACTTTTCCACTCGTAACTTATTTCACCTGATTCATTACCTGTCAAAGGGTCATAACCAGAAATACTACCACTAACATCCGCTACAGAATACGCTCCTATAGCAACTCCTGAATTCACCGTTGCTTGCGATTTCATCCCCAAAGCTACAGTATTAACACCAGATGCAAATGCCTCAGAACCTATAGCAACTGAAGATTGCCCTTCAGCACTCGCATCTTTAAAATCATTGCTAGCTGTGTTAATTTTCAAACCCTTTACAGCCACTGCTGTTTGCATTGCTTTTAGCTGTGCAACATTCACAGCGTCGGTATCATTCGTACCGGCTTTTACACCTGTGATCTGTTTACTGCCAGCATTAATACCTTCAATCGTTATTTGAGGACCATCCTTAATAATTAAACCTGTTGCGTCTAGAGTATTGGATCCTACTGTTATCTTATTAAGTGTAATATCCTTCGCGAGATCAAATTTTACATGATTATCGCCTTCGCCTTTGGTAATGCTAAGGTTGCTACTTCCAGCTGCTAAATCTACTGTATCGTCTATCCCCACAGCTTTAGCATTTTTACCGTCAACAGAAAGTTTCCAGCCTTTATCTACATAGGTTTGTAATGACTTTAACTGCGCAATATTGACCGCATCCGTATCTGCACTACCTGCTGCAACTCCTCCAATTTGCCGTGTTCTTTTATTAGCAATATCACCAACACTGACGGCACCATAAGTACTTTTCCATGCAAAATTATCATCTGTCGCTGCTTTAAGAGGATTATAGCCTGCAACACCAGCAGCAACTGTAGCTATAGAATTAGCACCTAAAGCAACAGCATGATCTGCATTTGCTTTCGAATAAAACCCTATAGAAACAGCGTCTTCTTCCCCTGCATATGCACGATGTCCAACTGCTGTTGCCCCACCTGCAATAGACTTAGAAACAGAACCCAAAGCTGTTGAATAATCACCCTTGGCAGTCGTATAATCATCCTTTCCATGTTCACTATTTTTATTATATTCAGAACCCAATGCGATACTGCTTTTCCCTAAAGCGTGAGCCATATGACCTATAGCTATGCTCTCGTCTCCTGCCGCCTCTGTGTTATCACCCCAAGTTATAGAGTATTTTCCTGATGATCTTGTATAATCACTAAAAGCTATATTCGCACGACGTCCAATAGCTATGGATCCTTCACCTTTTGCTACTGTACGCCCCTCTGGAGGAATCGGGTTAGCATCCAACCTACCTTCGCCACCTATTGCGATACTACCTTCACCCACACTATGAGCTAAATGACCGACCGCAACAGAAAACTTATTATCTATCTCCGCACCATAACCAACAGCAACTGAGTCTGGAGATTGTATTGATATATTAGCTCCAATAGCAACATTATCATTCTGGCTATGGGCATTTGGGGCTGTTTTTATATCTGCACCAAACATGACATTCGTGCCAACTGCCCCTTGAGCTACCCCACGTTGCCATCCGCTATTACGCGGCAGACTTGTGATTAAATTATTTCGCGAGACATCAGATACATTAATGATAGCTGTATCTTCGTTATTATCTACACCCGCCCCCCGAAGAGCTCTGGTTAAAAAATTGGCATAATCACTAGAAGCATTCACCTTTGGTGTCAGCGCCGTATTCAACACTGTTAAATAATCTTTTGATACATTAAAAGACCCTAAATAACTGCTAGAGTTATCATAAACAGAGATAATACTTTGTGGAAACACCCCAATAGCAGCATTTTTTATGTTTATAGAAACTTCTTCTTTTGTTTTCGAAAAAACAGGAGAAACGCTCGATAAAATCGCACCTATTGAAGTCAATGATAGAACTTTAATAAAAGGAAAACGAGAAGATTTTGAATCATTGCCCGCTAATTTTGTATATAATTTTTTCATAAAAAATTCCCCAATGAAAAAAATAACTATAAACACAAAAAAGACACATTTAAAAGCTAGAAGTTTTTTTTAGTTTTTTACATATTTAAAAATTTGAGATGTAATTGAAAAAGTAAAGAAACTACGCGCTTAGATGTTATAATGAATGTGTTTTGCTCTTTGTTATCTTTCCTAAGAAAGCAAGTGTTAATTTTTCGTATATTGGTTAAAATTTGATTAATTTCTATACTCATTAATTATTTTTTTAAAGAAGAATATTATTTGCCTCATTTTTGATTGTCCTATTTCGTTTAGAGAGCAAGTGTTAGAATAATGAAAAAAGAGCTTTTTTCTGTTTTGACGCAATGCTAAAGGGAGGTGTATTTTGAGTAAGATTGGGATTTTTTTTGAAAATGCCTTAAGATGGGGGGTAGTCTATTTTATCTTGATAAAAGCCTCGGATCACAAAAGGTAACCCATTACGAAATAAGTTGCTATAGGCTGACTTAATGTATCATTTTTATCACTGTCTTTAATAAATAAAAATATATTTTTCCTCAGAAGAAAATTACTAGTAGTTTTGCAGAGAGTAGAAGAGTTTTCATTTTTTCTACCTGTATAATGCTGTCAATCCTTTAGCTACAAAATTTAAAAGTAGAAAATAATCAACATGTAATTTGTAAAAAATTGCATCTTTTAAAAGTCCGAAAGTCCGTTAGTGAGAGTACAAGTTTTTTTGTTTTTTAAACCTGTATTTATCCTTATGTCCCTTATCAATTTATATATACATATTTTCTTACAGACACAAAAATAATTCACCCCTGTCTCATAAGACAAGGGCGAATGAAGTTTTTGCTTAGATATTTCGTTTATTATCAGTTCAGAGTCATATTGAAACCCGCACCTACCCCCCAATGACCACCGGAAGTGGTAACAGATACATTCGACCGAATATTTCCCTTCTCTGATGTATAACCAGCACCAAAGGCAAACGCAGATTGACTACGCCATAAACCAGTACCAAATCCAATGCTTAACTTTCCAGGTGTATCATTGTAGCGTAAATTAGATACCGCTAAACCAATCGCTGCTGCTTGTCTTGCTTCTTTGCGCACACCTTCTATGCTGTAATTTAAAGCATCAAACTTCACATCGGTATATTGTTTGGACTTATCAACAGCTTCGTCAATTGCATCAATCGTAATATTATGGATCTTTTGATCTGTATATTGTTTTGATTCATTGAGAACAATTTTCATCTGTTCTTGGGTATAATTACGTAGTTGACCACCATTTACAGCTTCTTTCGAACCTTTTTCAATTTTACCATCAGCAACATTATCAATCAACACTGGTTCACTAGGATCGCCACCTGCTAATGTGACTTTATTAGTCTTTTTGCCATTTGCATCTCTGTCATAGAGAACAACCCCATCAACAAGACCGTTAACTTTATTATCAATGTTATCAACATGTTTTTCAACATCCGTAATATGATTTTCAACCTTTGAAACACGCTCATTGGTTTGCCAAAGCTGTCCACCATTGACTGCATCTTTTGAATCTTCTGCAATTCTACCATCTGCTACATTGATAATCTTACTTGGTTTCCCATCATGGCTAGCATCATAGGCTCCTTTATCCTTATTCCACTTTAAAGCATCTGAATCGACCTTGTTGATGACATCATCAATACGGTCATTAATATTTGACATTCCACTGTTAATACCACCAAAAGCATCAGCAACTGTATTATAGTTATTCTCAACAGTTTTACCATTCGCATCAACTTGAACAATCTTGAAACTAGGTGCTATCCATTTGCCATTCTCATATTTAGCACCGCCACCGAAATAATTGGCAAGCTGGTTGCTCATGAGATAAAGTTGATTACCGGTAATGGCATCCGTTGAACCTTTGGCAATGTCACCATCCAAAAGATACTTCAATTTGCTGTTTGTCTTCTGTCCGTCTTTTTCATGACGTGCAACAAATGCTTCCTCTTCATCATCCCACAATAAAGCATCTTTTGAGATCCCTTCAATCTTCTGATTAAACTCATTGGATACATTCTTTAAGCGTTTATTCACATCTAGTACATTCTTATCAAGACCTTTTAAAGCTGCACCAACGTTAATAAAATCAGCCTTCCCTTCTTCACCATCTACAATAGTAGATAAAGTATATTTCAGTTCCTTAATAGCACCATTAATAAGCTTTGCACCACCACCAAAGTAATCTGCAATATCTTGTGATATTTTATTAATCTGACTACCATTAATGGCATCGTGAGAATTTTCAGAAATGCTGCCATCTTTGACATCAGAAAGTGTTCTTTCTTTACCATCTTTATTTGCAATGCTGATCTTCGTCCCCCCTGTTTCTTTACCAATCGTGATAAGACTATATTCTTCCTCCTGCTTAACAAGACTATTCTTTGTTATATCAGAGATTTGATTGTGAATATTCGTGAAAGTATTGTTTACACCTTCAAATGCAGATGCAACATTATCATAGGGTTGTTCAGAAACTGAACCATTAGCGTTTACTGTATAGACTTTAAAAACAGGAGCATGCCATTCTTTATTTTCATCATATCCAGCACCACCACCGAAATATTTAGCAACATCATTTATTGCATTTATAAAGTGATGATTAACATTCCTTATATTTGTATCAAGCCCTGACAAAGCATCACCAACATTATTATATTCCTTCTGCGTGACTTCACTATTTGCATCAATAGTCGTTAAATTGTACCTTGGCCTTGTAAAAACTCCGTTATTAAATTCCGTACCACCACCAAAAAATTTTGCAATATCTCCAGAGATTTTATTAATCTGGCTACCATTTATTGCTTCTTTTGAATTTTTTGAAATATCTCCATCTTTCACACCAGCTATAGTCCGCTCTCCGTCAGTACCTGTGATATCAATTTTTGTACCGCCTTTTTCCTTACCAATGGTAATAAGCTTTTTGCCTTCATCCCATTTAACAAGGTTATTTTCCGTTACATTACTAATCTGATCTTTTACTTTCTTCAACTGTGAAAAATTTACAGCATCATTTTCCAAAACACCGTCTGCTACTCCTGTAATCGTTTTATTAGCCGCATGAATACCGCCAGATGTTATCCTTGGACCACCATTTTTAATCGTTAAGCCATTAGCAGTTAAACTAGTTTTACCCCCTACGTCTATACTGCCAACTTTAATGTGTTCTTCTAAATCAAACTTGATCTCATTGTTATCGCCTCTTACAATTTTGATATTTGTGAGTTCCCCCTCTTCGTCATGCTTAACGGCAATAAGATCTACTGTACTTCCAGCTTTAACATTTGTAGCATTACCGCCATTGACAGAAAGCTTCCAGCCCGTTTCTATCCCTGCTGTAAACTCTTTCAACTGTTTATAATTCACAGCATCGGTATCTCCTTCCCCTGCCGCTACTCCCTTAATCGTTTTATCACCAGCATTAATGCCTTTAACAGTTATACTCGGCCCATCACCATCAGTAAACATAAAGCCAGCAGCACTCATAATGCTTTCTCCTGCTGTGACAGACATTACATTAATATCATCAGCCAAACCAAATTCTACAGTGTTGCTATTGCTATCATTTTTGACAATTTTGATGTTTTTATTACCGTTATCATCAGCACCCGCAACAAGATCTACTGTACTTCCAGCTTTAACATTTGTAGCATCATCGCCATTGACAGAAAGCTTCCAGCCCGTTTCTATCCCTGCTGTAAACTCTTGCAACTGTTTATAATTTACAGCATCAGTGTCATCAGTTCCAGCTTTCACTTTTGTAATTTTTTTATCATCAGCATCAATACCTTTCACAGTTATACTTGGCCCACCATCAACAAACGTAAAGCCTTCGTCACTCATCATGCTGTTTTTTGTCGTGACACTCGTCAACTTAAGGTCATCATTCAAAGTAAATGTAACTTTATTGCCATCGCTTTTGACAATTTTGATGTTTTTGCTGCCATCCTCATTCTCACCGGCAACAAGATCTACTGTACTACCAGCTGTAACGTCTGTAGCGTTGCTACCATCAACAGAAAGCTGCCAACCTTTTTCTGCAAGTGTTTGTATCTCTTTCAGCTGTTTATAATTTACAGCATCAGTGTCATCAGTTCCAGCTTTCACTTTTGCAATTTTTTTATCGCCAGCATTAATACCATTCACAGTTATACTCGGCCCATTGCCATCAATAAACTTAAAGCCATCACTATCTATAAAGCTATTGCCTGCAGTGACACTTGTCAATTTAAGCTTATCATTTAAAGTAAATGTAACTTTATTGCCATTGTCATCACTTTTGACAATTGTTATATTTTTGTCACCGCCTTTATTCTCACCCGCAACAAGATTTACTGTACTTCCAGCTTTAACGTCTGTAGCGTTGTTACCATCAACAGAAAGTTTCCAGCCAGTTTCCATCCCTGCTGTAAAGTCTTTCAACTGTTTATAATTCACAGCATCGGTATCTCCTTCCCCTGCCGCTACTCCTTTAATCGTTTTATCACCAGCATTAATGCCTTTAACAGTTATACTCGGCCCATCACCATCAGTAAACCTAAAGCCAGCAGCATCCATAACGCTTTCTCCTGCTGTGACAGACGTTACATTAATATCATCAGCTAAAGTAAATGTAACTTTATTGTCATCACTTTTGACAATTTTGATGTTTTTATTATCGTTATCATCAGCACCCGCAACAAGATCTACTGTACTACCAGCTTTAACGTCTGTAGCGTTGTTACCATCAACAGAAAGTTTCCAGCCTTTTTCTGCAAGTGTTTTTACATCTTTTAGCTGTTTATAATTGACCGCATCATCATCTTCAGTTGCATCTGCTACACTCGTAATGGCTTTATTGCCAGCATCAATACCATCTACAGTTATTTTTGCTCCATCCTTAAATATAAAACCATCATCGCTCATAGAACTTCTGTTTGTCGTAACGCTCGTCAACTTAAGATTATCACTTAAGGCAAATTGCATTTTATGCTTCTTGTTTTCATTGTGTTTTTCAATTGTTAAGTTATCTTTTCCGACTTCACTATTTTTCACTGAAAAATCCACGATATTTCCTGAATTCACATCTGTAGGATCTGTATCGTTAGCAGAAAGTTTCCACGCTCCTCCTCCTCCTTCTCCCACGATACTTCTTAGAGCTTTTAACTGTGCTACGTTTACAGCATCGGTATCTTCAGTACCAGCAGCCACACTGGTAATTTGTCGTGTTAGCCCATCAGAACCAACGCTAACCCCCCCTGAATTACTTACCCATGCTCTATCATCAGTCTCTGTTGTCGATTTACCTGTTGCAGGATCATACCCCTTACTTCTCGCTGCTCTCTCAGAGACAGAACCACCACCGATAGCAACACCATCTACAACACGGACTTGTGCATTTGAACCAATTGCAACAGAATCCTCCTTCGCAGCATGAGCAAAAGAACCTATAGCAATCGCATCTTTAGCATCTGCCTGTACGTATCTCTCTTGTCCACCATCTTCCACAGGTTCGCTACCACCTATTGCAATAGCACCTGAAGCTTTCGCTTCAGCCCGAGCACCTATAGCAATCGCATATTGCTCGCTTGCCTTTGTTCTGAAACCTAAAGCTATACTCTCTTTACCAGAAGCGGTTGTAAGACCACCAAAAGCAACAGAAGATTCCCCAGAAGCTTCTGAACCTATACCTATAGCAACTGTTGCTTTACCACTTGCAAGTGCAGAAACACCAAAAGCTTGTGACCCACCAGTTTTTGCGGTTGCACCAGCACCAAATGCTGTGGAATAATTTCCTGTTGCCGCAGAACCACAGCCCGTTGCAAAAGAATAAACACCATAAGCCTCAGGCAGTGCATTTACACTACCATTAGTACTAGCTTTCCCCATATAGCTATTATTGCCACTCAGATTCCCGTCACCCGACCAAGTAATCTTAGTATTATTAGTATTCATACCATAAGGATCGCCTCCGTTGGGAGCTTTGTAGCCATTGATAAATCTGTTATATTGTTCTTGTGCTGTTATTCGTTTATTATCAGCAATCGACTGCTGTTGTTTGCCACCACGACCGATGATATTGTCTGCACCGCAGTAATCATCATCACCTGCGAAAACAACACTTCCATGGCTACCATGTGCATAGGAAACACCGGTACCAGGTGTACTCTGACTACTCCCTCCCACTATCGCGAGATTCGCAGCGAAAACAGGAGAAACGCTCGATAAAAGTGTGGCCATCGCCGCACTGAGCGAGACAGCTTTAATTAAATTTGGTGTGGAATATTTTTTTTTCATAAGAACCTCCTCCAACAGAGCTCAACATCATTACAACGCGCAAAAACACTCACGGCAAAACGCTTGGTTTGCGCACCTCAAAAACCAATTAATCAATAAAAACTCCCCCCTCTGAAACCGCCTTTCATTCGGCATCAGCCTAAAATCTTTGCAACAACATCGAATCTAGAAAAGTCCCCAACCCCTTTAGCTAGAGGGATTCAAGCTAAAAATAAATAAAAACACAAGACCTTGAAAATATACTGTTATCTCCATTCAAAAACACTGCGATTTTTCTCTTAAAAAAAACAGTTTCACTAAAGAGCAATTCTACTTCTCAAATAAAGCGCAACCAATGAATGGCAAGAGTGTAAAAAATAATTTTTTATAAATTTGCAAAAATACTTTTTGTTAAATACAAAAAGAGTTATTTGATAACGGTTGTGCTTATCTGTATGAAAATTATAACTTTTTAGACTTATTTTATAATGTAGTAGATTGTGACCGTTATGAAAAATCCATTCTTTTTTATGGGATAACCTATTCTAGAGGATAATTATTTTCAGAAAAATATAAGAATATTGAAAAAATTAAATGGAGAGAGTATGCGATAATTTATTGTTTTTGTAGATATTTTTATTACTCAATGCGTTTTTCTTTAAAATGAATTTTATAGCAGAGGAGACTTTTATTTTAGAAGATTGTTAATTCAATCACTTGTGGGAGTTTTATGTGCTTCTTCAGCTTCGATTTTGCGCTTTAAATGAAGTTTTAAAAGAGGTAAAGTGGCTTCGGCTTCTTCCATATCGTTGAGATTTTCAATAAGCTCTTGTAATTTTCCATAAAGCTCTGCTGCTAATTCTGCCACATCTTCAGGAAAAAGTGTTGTGTTTGCATCATGATATGTTGTATAAGCTAAATGTCCAAGCTTTTTCATCAGCCCAGCAGGAATCGTTTGTGATTTGAAACCAGACGCTTTTGCCGCATCTGTAAACATTTCACCCTCACCCGTAACGAGCCAATCTAAAGATATCCCACAACGATTTTTATATACCCGCAATATAGATGCAGGAGGCTCTCGCAATCCCGTTTCATAATTGCGCATAGTTGTTTCGGAAATATCAAAATGTTTAGCAAATTGTTTGCATTCCTTGAAACCAAGCAAGCTTCTTACTTTTCGTAACCGTTTTGCTAATTCGGTTTTAGGTTCTTTTTCAGGACGTGCCAAAAAAATTACTCCAAATGCCTATTTGGGTATTTTCAAAAGCCTATTCAGGCTATATGCCTATTATTAGCACCCGTTATATTGGGTAGGTATTACATAACATAACCCCACAAAAACGGATGTTGCAGCATCTGTTTACAGGAGCGAAATTTATGACAATCACACAAAAAATGTGATCGCCGTGGTATTTTACTGAACTGCGCCTCTGTAATATAAGCTTGGAACAACTTAAGCCTATCAAAGACTCTTTTCCAGCGTCAAAAATATTTGGACACAGCCCAATGAAAAAGCCAAACGCGCCACTGCCAACCCTATTAATGGCACGCCAAGTAAATTTTTGCTGACTGCTCTCTCAAAATTCGCAGCCATATTCTCTCACAAGCCCAAAAAGCCAAAAGCGCAACGCGGTTCCTCTCACCCAACTGCCCAGTAAACCTACTTAAAGCTCTTTGCAAGAATCTAATAAGTGTACTTCCCACAGTTTTTACATTACAATATAAGGTTAAAAGTTTATCAATGTCTAAAACTCAATACAAAACAGGCAAGATAATTGGTATTCTGCAAAAAATGAAAGCATTACCCCTTATGCAAAGACTAAAGCTTTACAGACTCTGCTTGCCTATGGTTAATATCAATGACACTGCTTTGATTTTGATTAGCAATGATGCAATCTCAAGACATTTGATTCATCATAAAAATGGCCTATACTGTGCAAAAATTAAAAGCTATTTAGCAAGGCATCTTAAATATCGCTGCCCCTATAGCAACAATATTGTCACATCTTTTTATAATTGGGGAATGCAAAATCTTAGAGCAGTGACGTGTCTGACAAAGATTGACTTAAAAGTTCACGCTTTACAGAAAATTGACAAAACTATCATGTTGGTATACATGGCGGTTTTGGTGATGACAGTGGGGTAAAACCTAAAATATCAAAGCCATATGGAAAAACCGCAACGTGGAGGAGTGAGCATGGCCTCTTTATGCGATAAAGAATTATCCGATACCCTTGTTGGTCTTTATGATGACTACCAACGTGGTTTTGACATTGGAGAAGAGCTTAAATTATGTGTAGACTTGGCTTTATCTCTTGAATTGGAACTCAGCATTCTCCGTTTAAGCGAAACAGATGCAATTTTAAAAAAAGAAATTATACAAACCTTGCATCGTCGCAAAAGCTCTTATCCTCAGAAAGATGAGACTATTGATGATATTCTCCTTCATATGGACTTTGAAGAACGCAAATAAGAAACATAACACCCTTATGAAATTCCTTAATTGCTTTGACTTTTGCTGTACTTAGAAATAAAATTTTTAAAGCACTGCGTTCTTACACTTCTCACAAAACTAATATTCATCAAATAAGTATATCGATACTTTTTAGTGATCATCAAAACAATTGTTATTTTAATTATGCTTTCTTCGTTAAAAGCGTAAATCTTAGTAGCCACCCTTTAAAAACAAATATGAAAGGCATGGTAAATGTGTAATAAACATGGCATATATTGATCACGTATTTAAAGACAAGTTAGTGTTTTTTATGTTTATAAAATAGCACGATGAGCATCCCTATAAGCGCAACAATACTTTGAAGGAAATATATCGATCGTGGTGATATGCTACTGCTATCGCTTGCCATAATAAGATAGACTCCAAGAATAAAAAACCCAGAAAGACCATTAAAACTTGCCTGCAATCTTCCTTGATATTCGGGATCACAAGAAAGTTGCGATAAAGAAATCGAAAGAGCCCAACTCGAAAGCCCAAATCCAATCATGAAATAAACAGGAAAAACAATAAGCATGTGTGTATTGACAGACAGGATGACAAGACCGATAGCCATAACAGCTAATAAAAGTGCCAATGTTTTCCTTATAGATAAAATTTTACAAAAAAATGGAGAAAAAAGCGCACCAGTAAATACACCCATGGAATAAAGCGCCTCAAATATTGCAAAGGCCCCGCTACCCGCGTTTAAGACTTCTTGTGTATAAGGAACCAGAATAACAGGGATGGTCATCAAAAGCGTCATAATAATCATCTGGCTTACATAAGGCATAAAAAGAACTGGATTCTGCTTAAAATAATGAAGGGACGCTGTATAATTTGCCCACCAATTTTGCTTACTTTGATTTTTAGATCTTTTGTTTTTAGGTACTTTCATTGCAAAATTAAATAAACCAGCAATAATAAAAAATATACCGCCTATCAGAAGTGCTCCTTTTGTTCCTGCATAGGCGAGTATAAATCCACTCAAGCCCATGCCGATGATCGTACCAAGTTCATAGACCATGTCGATGGTTGCATTTGCATTGATGAGCTGTTTTTTAAGAACAATGCTTTGGATTAAAGGAACTGCTGATGGCATATAAAAAGAGATAAAAATACCCAACAGAACAGATAAGATCATCAAATCAATTGCTATGTCAAAATGCCAAAGCATTACCCAACCCACAATTATAAAACCTCGCGTAAGATTTGAAATGATAATCTGTGCTTTACGATTATATTTATCTGCCAATATGCCAAAAATAGGTGCAAAAATAATGCTAGGCGTCCAAAGAAAAAGCATCATCAACGCTACACCACGGATTGAACTTGTCTGATGGTAGGCAAGCCATGATAATGCGATATAATTTAGTCCGTTTCCAAATGTGGCAAACAAACCACTCAAGGTAAAATAGAGAAAAGTTCTATTTTCAAATAAAGCAGCGCGTTCTTTCAAATTTGTAATGAACATAAATCATTCCCTCATACACACATCATTCAGTGTGCAACATAATCACATTTAAAAATATATAGTTAGCTCTTATTTTAGTTCATTAAATTTAAAGAAACAAAATTCTTCATTTTGTTAGAGCGTAATACATTTTTTTATGAAAAAAATACTCTAGTTATAACGTAGGGTAAGTTTAAAATACTGAAGATTCATAAATATTTCTGCTTTCATTGCACGTTACATTAGCACCATAGACATAACAAAGTAGCGCTGAAATGGGTTATTTTGCTTATAACAGCTACAAAGCGAATAGATGATCTATTTTTACGATAGAGGATTTGAGATTGGTCATTTCCACAAACAGGTTATTGATTGCTCATAAAAGGCATCAAGTATCGCACCAGAAGTGAGACAGATTTGTAGAGGAATGTATGGAATCTCGGCATGATTTGCACAAAAACAATAGGCCTTCAAAATGCGTCATTTGAAGTGGCAAAGAATGTAAATATCAACCCTATATAAGAGGTCAAAGAGCAGCTTTCATTTAACTTTCTTTTGGAATTTATATTTGACATAATGGACAAAGGAGAGCTTTTTTATGCACAGGACAATTCGTAAGGGGGGCCACCGCATGCTACACACCATTCAATCACAAAGTGAAAAATTTGATGGATTGGCCGATGATTATGACCGCTATCGTCCACGCTATCCCCTCAGCTTATTTAAAATCATGCTGCTCCCTTTTAAAGATAAAAAACATTTGTCCATTGTGGATGTGGGAGCTGGAACAGGCATCGCTTTAGAGGGAATTGTCAAATTTCTAGGCCATGAACACCAATATCATGCTATTGATGTATCAGCAGATATGATTAAGCAGGGGCAAAGAAAATTTCCTTTCGTGCAGTGGTCTCACGGCAAAGCCGAAAGCCTCTTGCCCCAAATCGGCAAAGTTGATCTTGTTGTTGCGGCACAAGCGTTTCAGTAGATGGATCGCCCTCTATTGCTTAACACTGTCTCAAGCCAACTTCGCGCTAGAGGTGTCATGGCGGTTATTCAAAACAATCGTGATTTTCAAAATAGTCAATTTCTAGCTGCTTATGAGACATTATTAGAGGAGATGAGCCCTCACTATTCCCGTTATTATCGTAATTTTGATTTTTTACAAGAAATGCGTGATGGCCTTGGAGTCAATCCAGAAAAAGTTGCTTTACATACACACAATTGGACGATGACAATCCCCTCCGGAGCTTTTATGGGTATGAGCCGCTCTTCAACGCAAGTGCAACGTGCCATTGCCCGCCATGGAGAAAAATACTTGCAGCAATTGGTTGTGCTGATAAAACAATATGAAGTGCAGGGAAATTTGGAACTTTTGTATCGAAGTGAACTCTACATCTATATAAAATAATCTTACATCTATGATTCTCCTCATTATCTTTTAACGCATTATAATCTCCCCCAAAAAAACGAAGTCATCCCATCCAAATTGGTTGTATAAAAAACCCCTAAAGCTGCACTCACGCACCTCAATCTGAGACCATAAAATAATTTCTGTCTGGTAATGAGAGGTGTTGCCAGCTCAAAATCCAAGCCTATCACAGCAATGATCAAGAATAACCACGTAACCTTGCATTAAGCAGAAACACTCTTGAGAAGACAAAATATAGCTCTCAGAAATAGTTGTGCTTATCATCCAGTAAAGTAACCCTTTATCAGAAAAGAACAACCGCAAAAGACGTAGTAAAAATATTAGCCGCCCCCGCTACTTAAATTTCTGAAAATGACTATCATTACAGTAAATATCAGCGTTCAACTTTATATCATGCCCCTATCGAAACAATTTGACATCTCCAGTAATAGATGTACTAACTGTTTATAAACGTGTGCACCGATTATAATATTGCGTGTTTTTAAGAGATGGCAACATGGGGGGTGATGTGCGCAAACAGCTAATGTTTCGGTTTTATGGGCTTGTTGTTCTGCTCTATTTTTCTGATATGGTGCTCTTCTTAAGTAACCTTTGGAATGCTTATCGCATAACATCCTCATCGATTTTTTTAGGGATAACCATGGCTTTGGGGACCCTTACACCTTATCTTTTGAAAAAAAGTGGTCTTGTACACATTAAAGCCTCGTTGCAATTGGGAGATTTATACAAAAGACGGATTGTAATCTATAACCTTCTTTTGTTGATCGCTCTGTTTCATTATGTCGACTCCCCTTTGGGTTTTATTGCTGTCTCTATCTCTATTGGTTATCTCTCTTTGATCACTCTAAGCACACTCGAGACTTATAATACTAAACTCGCGCTTAGTGGTTATATTAGCGCGCAAAAGGCTTCCCGCATCATGCAAACAGTGGTGCAAATTGGTGCCTTTTTGGGAGCAGCATTGAGTGGTTATCTCTTAGAAGCCACCAGCCCACGAGGAGCAGCAGCTGAAATCGGCTATAATGGTTTGATTGCAGCTATTTGTGTGTTTGATATTATCATAAGCCTTGTGGCCGGTTATGTTATCTTTCGCGATGAATATAGTACCGAGTGCACTACAAATGGCTTGCCATCTGCCACCGATAAAGAACCAACGCTTATACCGCAAGCAGATAAGCTTTCCCTAGAGCTTAAACTTTTATGCATCTGCATAGGCCTTATTGGCTTTCACATTTGCGCCTATAATACACTGGCAACCATTCTTTTTCAAAGTGTGAAAAATTTTGGCTCTGAATATTATGGACTTTGTAGCGCCGTTGCAGGTGTGGGCGCTTTTTTGGCTGCTTTTATCAAAATCCCGCGCTTTGAATTCATCTTCCCAGCCCTTATGTTGGGTTTAGCTGATCTTATTTTTAGCACCACACAATCACCTTATTTGGCTGTGGCCTTTTGCTTTTTTATTGGCTTTTCGATGAATACCATGCGAATTAACGCCCGCAAACATATGATTGAAGCAACAAAAACAGAAACTCAAGCAGAGCTGGTGGGAAGCTATAGTGGCATGCTTTATACGTTCTCCCAATCGGCGGGTTATGTTATTCTTGGTCTTCTTACAAGCTCTGCTCTTATGGGCCCCCAAGCAGCCATTTATCTTCTCCCCCTTATAGGATTCATAATCTTTATCTATGTTCTTTTTCTTTCATCACAGCGGGACAAAGCATGAGCAAAACCATTCTTATTGTCGATCCTTTCTCCACGGGTGCTCTCTATGCCCCTGCTTTGCAAAAATTGGGCTATACCTGTTACGGTGTTATCTCTCAACCAATTCCTTTTTCACACTTCATGCTTTCTTATCAGGGTGAAGGTATGGCAGAAGCAAAACTTCATAGTATCGATGAGATAAAACAGCGCTTTCCTATCGGCGCGATAGAAGCTGTTATAGCAGGTGCCGAAGGAGGTATTTATTGTGCAGAACAATTGGCTGCTTATTATGGTTGCTCTGGAAACAACCCCTTGACCACCGATTGGCGGCGGAAAAAAGCAGCAATGCAAAAGCGCCTTTGTGAAAATGGTTTATCCTATATAAGGTCAAAGATTCTTACAAAAGATGATTGTGCTCTCAATGATTTTGAAAGCCCCAGCGGCTATGTGATAAAGCCAAACGATTCTGCTGGGAGTGATGGTGTTTTGTTTTTCTCTAGCCGTGAGGAAGTGGCAGCGTGGATTTCTGAAATTGACTGGACACAGAAAAATATTTTTGGTGTACCTAACGAGGCTTATTTGCTTCAAGAAAGATTGGAAGGAGAAGAATACATCGTAGATGCCGTTGTAAAAGGAGAGGCTATAAAGATATGTAGTTTATCGCGCTATAAAAAGGGTATCCATAATGGAAGTGCCTTTGTTTATGAATCGCTTGATGTGCTTGATGCTCAAGCCCCCCTTTATACCGCTCTGATCTCTTATGCAAAACAGTGCATTCACGCGGTAGGGATTGAATATGGACCTACGCATATGGAGATCATGCAAACCGCTCACGGTCTAGTAATGATTGAAGTGGGAGCCAGCCTCCACGGAGGGATTGCACCCTCCTTGTTCGCGCATTGCTATGAAGATGATTTACTGAAAAGCTCCGTTAACCTTATTGCGGGAGTGTTTTCGCCAACACCAAGCCGCTTTAAGAAAAAAGGGCGTATTCTCTTTCTTATCAACAAGACTGGGGGGCGTATTATAAAAGATATGAATCTATGGCGGCAAAAGCTTCATTCTTGGGAAAATGTGGTTCATTTTATGCTCTTTTTTAAAGAAAATGAGCCTCTACCCCTAACCATCGATTTAAATACCTGCCCAGCCATTATAGCAATTTGGGGACAGAGTGATGATGAATTATCGACTTTGGAAAGGATAATTCGTAGCAATCTCTTATAGAAAAAACGTCAATTGAAAATAACAAAAAACTAAAGATGTTGAATTTACAAACTACACCATCAAGATAATGAAAATTTATTTAGGATTACAAAATAAAATAAAAATAAAAGGAATCAAAATTCCCCACCTTTTATATAACCCATTGATTTTACGATAAATGGCGGAGAGAGAGGGATTCGAATCGTAAAATCATATGCTATAATAAATTGATTTTATTGATATTTTTTAATTGTTAGGGGTTACATAATGAGGTTC
>NZ_HE997455.1:0-25584 GCF_000312525.1 Bartonella florencae
CAGAAGCATTATTGGGCACTATAAGGTGGTTGAATGAGATGATATGGGGCTTTTTTGTTTTCTGCCATGTTATGAAAATATCACGCACTTTGAAAATATTTTCTTTTTTAAAAAAAACATGTTACCGATCCTTGTGATCAATGAATTTCTTTTTTCTGTATCAAAAAATTTAAATAGAGACTGTAGGGTGTAGAATGTTTTGTTCAAGCTTTTTTAAAAACCGTGAAATCTATGGGCCACTTTGTGTTGGTTTTGACCCTAGTCATAAAGTTTTGCAATCATGGAGTTTGAGCCCTGATTATAAAGGCTTAAAGGATTTTTGTGATATCCTCTTAACAGCGGTGGTAGGGCATGTGGGGGTTATAAAACCACAGGTCGCGTTTTTTGAATTGTATGGTGTGGAGGGGCTGCAAGTTCTCAAAGAGCTTATGGAAAATGCACGGGAACAAGGTTTGTTGGTCATTGCTGATGCAAAAAGGGGAGATATTGGCCCTACTGTTGAAGCTTATGGACAAGCTTGGCTTGGTCCAAAAAGTGCCTTTAGGGCGGATGCCATCACCGCCAATGCTTTTCTTGGTTTTGACGCTCTCGCACCTATGATAAAAATTGCAGAAGCAACAGGAACAGAGGTTTTTGTGGTCGTTCAATCTTCTAATCCTGAGGGCAAGGATATTCGTGCTGCGCGTATTGGTAATCAAACACTCTCTGTTCATTTGGCACAGCGTATTTGTGACTATAATAGCCAATCTTCAAGGAAGAATCGTGCTGTTGGCCCTATCGGTGCGGTTATTGGAGCAACGTTGGGCGATGAGGCAAAAGAAACAATCGAGCAGTTAAAAAACAGCTTGTTTCTTGTGCCGGGTATTGGTGCACAAGGGGGAACGATCACACAACTGACAAACCAGTTTCCTCAGAGTTTGTGGCAAAATATTATTCCTTCTATTTCACGGTCAATTACAGATGCTGGTCCCAATATTGTGGATTTAAAAATGCGCATCAATGATTTTGCCGAGACAGCGAAAAGCACTTTGCTGTCTTGAGAATTCTCGTGGAGGCAATAATTTTTGCAGAGGTAATAAACTGAAAAATCTTTATAAAGAGAGCTTATTTAGGGGGGATCTGCGTTTGGCTAAAATCAATATTTGCTCTTGATCTTTCTTTAAAAACTGTGTGGGGATTTCTCATAATATGTTGGGCGGAGATAAATACGCTAACGGTTTACAGGGAGGGGCTTATGGAGAAGAATGCACAGCTTATGGGAAATGCGCTTAAACAACGCGCTAAGCTGAAAACTGCTTATGGGGGAGAGATGAAGAGTGTTTGAGGCAGCCCATGATTTTTCATCAACAAATAGGAAATCTGTAAATGGAGCTTCTCTTTTGAGATTAGGAGTGCTGAATATTGAAAATGGAAGTGTTCTTTTCGTGGAGATTTTTAAGGAGTGCGGTATTCCTTTATAAAGCAAAAGTTGGTGCATATTGTCTTGATGCATGTTGCAGAGGGCTTAAGGTTGATAAAGTCATTGCAGCATTTGTTTCTATAAGATAAGACGACAGGTTGTTGGTGAATACAAATTGTTGCTAGAGAATCATATGTCATTAAAACAAGAAAAAACTAAAGCGCGTTTACCTCGTGGTTTTGTTGATCGTACAAGTGCGCAATTATATGCAACGGAGACCATGATTGCTCAGATTCGTGAAGTTTATGAACTGTATGGGTTTGAAGCACTGGAAACACCCATTTTTGAATATACGGATGTATTGGGCAAGTTTTTACCTGATGAAGATCGCCCAAATGCTGGGGTTTTTTCGCTCCAAGATGATGATGAGCAATGGATGTCCTTGCGTTATGATCTCACAGCACCTCTTGCACGTTATTTTGCTGAGAATTTTGAAATTTTACCAAAGCCTTATCGCAGTTATCGTCTTGGTTTTGTGTTTCGCAATGAAAAACCAGGACCAGGGCGGTTTCGGCAATTTATGCAGTTTGATGCTGATATTGTTGGTACGCAAACCGTTGCAGCAGACGCTGAAATTTGCATGATGGCAGCGGATAGTTTGGAAAAATTGGGAATTGCACACCATGATTATGTTATTCGCCTTAATAACCGGAAAATTCTGGAAAGTGTTTTGGAGTTGATTGGTTTGGGGGAAAGGGAGCAGACTGAAAAGCGCTTAATGGTTCTGCGCGCAATGGATAAACTTGATAAATTTGGTCCTGATGGGGTGCGCTTGCTGTTGGGGGAGGGGCGTTTGGATGAAAGTGGTGATTTTACAAAAGGAGCACAGCTTAAAGGTAAAGAGATTGAGCGTATTCTTTCTTTGCTCACGATAGAGGCTGAAACGGCAGAGGAAACATTGGAGGCTCTTAGAAAGGTCGTTGATCAGAGTGCTCAAGGGCTTGAAGGCATAAGTGAACTTGAGGAGATGCAGAAAATCTTTGCTGCAAATGGCACTTATGATCGCATTAAAATTGATCCCTCAGTGGTGCGGGGGTTGGAATATTACACCGGACCTGTTTTTGAAGCCGCATTGCTGTTTGATGTTCTCAATGATGAGGGGCAAAAAGTTGTGTTTGGCTCTGTTGGTGGGGGCGGGCGCTATGATGGGTTGGTGGCACGTTTTCGTGGGGAAAATATTCCGGCAACAGGCTTTTCCATTGGTGTTTCACGCTTGATTGCTGCTTTGCAAAATCTTGGAAAATTGCCTGTGAGAGAAAAAACTGGGCCTGTGGTGGTGCTGATGATGGATAAAGAACCAGAAATTGTTGCACGCTATCAAAGCATGGTAATACAGTTGCGCAGTGCTGGAATTCCTGCTGAACTGTATCTGGGGGCAGCAGGCATGAAGGCACAGATGAAATATGCTGATCGAAGACAAGCGCCTTGTGTGGTGATCCAAGGTTCACAAGAGCGCGAGAGCGGAAAAATACAGATCAAAGATTTGATTGAAGGGGCGCGTTTGTCTCACGAAATTAAGGATAACCAAACATGGCGTGAAAGCAGACCCGCGCAAGTGACGGTTGATGAAGCGCAATTGGTTCAAACAGTACAAGATATTTTGGTAGCTCACAAACGGTTATGAGAGACGTCTTATGAAAGTACGTGGCTGGTAAAAGCTTAGAAAGTCCTCATTCAGTTTTTAGGCAGTTTGTTTTAGGCAATTTGCAGGGGCGAGTATTTTGCTCATGGAGGTGGGGTTGGTCCTCTGTTGGGGTTGTGTTATTTTTTTTAGCCTATGTGGCGTAAAAGGTAGATGCTTTTGAAAGCGGCAAATGCATTGTTTCATCCGTTGAGGGGGTGATGAGGGAGTCTTTGTGAGGCAAAATAGGAGAGAAATCTGTGCTCTTTTCCTCGTCACTTTTAGAAAAATCGATGGTCGATAGTTTATAGAAATATTGGCAATTTCACATCTTTAAATTTTCATTTGTTTGTATAAAACTTCTTGCTTGTCTTGAGCGGCTACAGAATTTCATTTTCGCAAAAGAGGAGTGAGATTTGAAGCAATTTATCTCAAAAAATTTTTTTAAGTTGAAAAAAAAGAGTGAAACAACTTAAATCAGACAATTTTTTACAGGAACATATTGGTATCAATTGTAAGCCCATATAATGGTAAGCAACTGAAAATATTTATTTTTTCGTAAAGTCAACGCATCAATGGAGAAATATAATGGTCCAATATGATTTTACTTTGTTATATGAAAGAAATCCTTTTATTCTTGAAAAACCTGAGGATATTGGAAAATCATTTAAGCTTCCTCCGGCAAGTTTTGGATTTTCAGATCTTCCACAAATTTCCTTTTCAGGAGCCCCCGATAGTCGGAATATGATTTTGCGGCTGTCATTTATTGGGTTGAAAAGTTTTTTTGTTCTGTTGTGGCAAGTGGGGAAAATGTCAGATGAGGATGATGTGGATTTATGGTTTGATCAGGTAATATTAGATCGTGATATCCTCAGTGAATTTTTGGCTTGCGACTTTTCAAATGAAGAATCACAATATCTTAATTTTGCAACTTTTAAAGAAGGGATCAAGGAATTAGAAAGCCATAAAATTCTAGCGAAGGGAACAAAAAGACATTGTTATTTCATAAATCCAGATATTTTTGGGCTTCCTGAACGTGATGAAGGTTTTGGGCTTAGTGAAGATGAAGAAATGAATGCAGCCTTTATGAGAGAAAGCTTAAATGAGCGACTGCTTTAGAGCGCATTCTTACAAAACTTTATTTTTTAGAGCAAAAGATCTGAAGAAAATGGAGGGTCACAGGTTATTAAACGGCAGAAAAATTGATCTGTTGATGAGGGGACATTGGGAGAGGGTTCTGGGGGGGGGCAGAGGGTGTTTTGGGCATAGGATAAGCAAGCTGTTTTCTCAGCCACATAGTTTTTGTTTCCAATCAAGGTGGGGGGGGATGTTTTTGGCGTCTATTGAAGAGGGTGAATGTTGGTGAGGGATGCTCCGATGGGCTGTGCTGTGCTTTTTATGTGTTTGTGGTGTCTCTATGCGTGCAAATTTTGAATTTAGCATTCATAAAACGCAAAAAACATAAATTCCTTCATGAGAAGGAATTTATGCTAGAAAGTTTACATTTGATAAACTTATAAGTAGTCTTAAAATTAACTTTTCAAGGCTTTTAATACATTTTGTGGTGAAGAAATTTCATAGGGGTCTGTTGTGCAATTGTCTGAAAAACCTTCTTCTTCGAACCATTGTTCAATCACGCCATCGTTAATAACAGCTGCATAGCGCCATGAACGCATACCAAAACCAATATTGTCTTTTGCAACCAGCATACCCATTTTGCGGGTGAATTCACCTGAACCATCGGGAATTAATTTGACGTTTTTGATATCTTGCGCTTTTCCCCAAGCATTCATAACGAAAGCGTCATTGACGGAAAGGCAATAAATTTCATCAATGCCAAGTTTTTTAAATTTATCATAGAGCTTTTCAAAATCAGGAAGTTGAAAGGTTGAACAGGTAGGGGTAAAAGCTCCAGGAAGAGAAAAAAGAATAACCCGCTTTCCTTTAAAGTACGCATCACTCTCCACCTCTTGCCATCGATAAGGATTATCTCCACTCACCGATTCATCGCGGACACGTGTATGAAAGGTGGTGTTGGGAACGGTTTTTCTCATCATAAGTATGCTCCTGTATTTTTCATGGAAATTATGTCTTTAAATAGCCTTTGTCTTTAAAAGCACATTGAGAAGCGTGTCTTTAAAAATCTTCTTGTTTTGTTTCAGTGTGCAAGTATTTCATTGTTCCGTCAAGTGGAATTAATGGTCGACTTTGTAGGATATTCAGCTTAAAATTCAAAGAGAATAGTATGAAGGCGTTTTTACAATGATCAGAACAGTTTTGACTACGGCTTTTGCTGATCAAAAACCGGGGACGTCTGGTTTGCGCAAAAAAGTGGCAGTTTTTCAGCAACCTCATTATGTTGAAAATTTTATACAATCTCTTTTTAACAGCATTGGCTCTGTTGAAGGGAAGTTGTTCATTGTTGGGGGGGATGGGCGCTATTTCAATCGCACCCTTTTGCAGATCGTGTTGAAAATGGCAGCGGCTCACGGTGTCGCCCGCGTAAAGGTGGGGAGAGGGGGAATTCTTTCTACGCCGGCTGTTTCGCATCTTATTCGTAAAACGCATGCCCATGGTGGTATTATTCTTTCCGCAAGTCATAATCCTGGGGGGAAAGAGGGTGATTGTGGCATCAAATACAATATTGCCAATGGCGGACCTGCTCCCGATTCTTTGTGTGAAGCTCTGTATGCGGCGTCACAGAAACTTTCTTATTATAAAATTTTTGAGGCACCAGATGTTGATTTAGACAGTGAAGGCACAAGTTTTATCAGCTCCATGCGGGTTGATATCATCAATCCTGTTGCTGATTATGTTGCTTTAATGCAAGAGATTTTTGATTTTGACTGTATTGCTAAAGCTGTGGAGAGAGGACTTACTTTGCGCTTTGATGCTATGCATGCGGTAACAGGGCCTTATGCCCATGAAATTTTTGAAAAATCTTTGGGTTTTGCTGAAGGAACCGTGGTCAATGGCGTTCCTTTGCCGGATTTTGCAGGGGGGCATCCAGACCCTAATTTGGTCTATGCCAAGGATCTTTTTAATTTGTTGATGTCCGATCAAGGACCTGATCTTGGAGCGGCCTCTGATGGCGATGGTGATCGTAATCTCATTATTGGTCGTGGGCAATTTGTTACGCCTTCTGATTCCTTGGCGATTATGGTTGCGCATGCCCATCTTATTAAAGGGTATCGCCAAGGCATTGTGGGGGTTGCGCGCTCTATGCCAACGGCACCTGCTGCTGATTTGGTTGCTGAAAAAAAAGGATTGAATTGTTTTGAAACGCCAACGGGGTGGAAATTTTTTGGCTCACTTTTGGATGCGGGGAAAGTGACTTTTTGTGGTGAAGAAAGCTTTGGAACGAGTTCTCACCATGTTCGCGAAAAGGATGGTTTGTGGGCTGTGCTCTTTTGGTTAAATCTTTTGGCGCTCACGGGAAAAACTGTTGCACAAATTGTGCAGCAGCATTGGCAAAACTATGGGCGTTTTTATACCTTACGTTATGATTATGAAGCTGTTGAGAGTGATAAAGCAGAAGCGATGATAGAACGATTGCGCGCGCATTTGCCGCAGGTGGGCACGGAAATTGCTGGGTTGTTGGTGGAAAAAGCAGATGATTTTACCTATCACGATCCCGTTGATCAGAGCGTGAGCAGTCGGCAAGGAATCCGTGTTTTTTTCGAAAATGGCGCACGGCTCGTGGTACGCTTATCGGGGACGGGTACGGTGGGAGCGACGCTGCGGCTTTATTTTGAGCAGTATGAGGCTGATCCGCGCAAACACAATCAAGATCCACAAAAAATGCTCAAACCTTTACAAAAGGCGGCATTGAAATTGTTAAACATAAAACAAGAATTAGGGCGCGAGCATCCCGATATTATTACATGAGAGTGTTGTTTTTTGCGTGGGTATGCTCTGTGGCTTTGTTTTTTGAGAGACTTTTCTTTCTTCAAGCTTATGCACAAAATGGAGGTTAAAAGTTCCTTGCTAAACTCAATAACCGTTTGGGATAAATGTCCTGATGTTCTTCTATGAGGGAACTGTGCTCTGTTGTTTTTTAGGGTATTATGGCTTCTTCTTGGTTGGGATTGTGTTTATTTACTATGATGGAAGGGACTGCCTTCATTTTTATTTTTGAAAGTTTTTTTCTTCAAATTTGCGTATGGATGTGATGTGCAAAATCATATGCTTTTGGGCAAAAGATGAAGCTTTGAATATTTTTGTACTTTGAGAGAAAATTTTATCTCATGCAAGGTTTGTTTCCTGCTGTCTATTGTTGCGTGGGGCTTATTTTAGGGCTTGCGTAGCTTATCATCATCACTTGAGGTTTGTGCTTTGGTTGCGAGAAGCTTGGTTATTTTTATGCTTTATGCATGGGATGTGCAAAATTCTTAATCTTGGCCAAAGTTTTGGGCATGGGTGTTTTTTTAAGGTTGGGGGACGGGTGCTTTTGATGAGGGGAAGAGAGTGCTCTTATTTTTTCTTTTGGCTGTGCAAGCGGAAAGTTAGTGGATATGTGCCAAATTCAAAAGTTGTCTCATAGCAAGGGGGGAGCTTGTAGCAGGGGGGGCGGATTTCTGTAAGAGATGCGCATAAAAAGACAATCGGACCGCAAGCGGTCCGATATTTTTTGTTTTTAAAAAATTTGCATCCTGTTGTTTATTATAGGGTTTATTGGGGATGGAGCATCTTTTTGGGATCAACCAGCCGGTCATAATCTTCTCCAGAAACACCAATTTTGAGTGCTTCAGTGCGCAAGGTGGTGTCATTTTTATGGGCTGCTTTGGCAATTTCAGCAGCTTTTTCATAGCCAATTTCTGGGGCAAGTGCTGTTACCAGCATCAAAGAGCGTTCCATGAGAGAGTGAATATGTACGCGATTGGCACGCAGTCCTTGGACGCAATGGAGATCAAAAGAGCGCATGCAATCCCCAAGAAGGGTAATGGATTGTAATACATTATAGCCAATAACAGGTTTATAAACATTGAGTTCAAAATGCCCCTGACTTGCAGCAAATGTTACACTGGTGTGGTTGCCAAAGACTTGGACTGCAACCATTGTCATGGCTTCACATTGTGTGGGGTTGACCTTGCCTGGCATGATAGAGGAACCTGGTTCATTTTCGGGCAGGCTTAGTTCACCAAGACCAGAGCGTGGGCCTGAACCTAAAAAGCGGATGTCGTTGGCAATTTTAAACAGATCAGCTGCTAGAGCATTGAGACTGCCATGAAAATGGGCAAGGGCTCCATGATGGGCGAGTGCTTCAAATTTATTGCTGGCGGTCTTAAAGGATATTCCTGTAAGGGTGCTGATTGTTTGTGCAAAAGCGACATCGAAACCTTGTGGTGCATTGAGCCCTGTGCCAACGGCTGTGCCCCCTTGGGCAAGGGTTTGAACATCAGTAAGAGCTGTTTCAATGCGCTGCAGGTTGGCTTCCAGCGCGGCGCGATAGCCTGAAAATTCCTGCGCTAAAGTTAAGGGGGTGGCATCTTGGGTATGGGTCCGCCCAATTTTAATGATGTCGGCGAATTCTTCTTCTTTTTTTCTTAAAGTGGTAATAAGGGCTTCAAGAATGGGGAGTAAGTGTTGGCGTGTTTGCAGTGTGGTGGCAATGTGAAGCGCTGTGGGAAAGGAATCGTTGGAGGATTGACTCATATTGACATGGTCGTTGGGATGCACGGGATATTTGCTGCCCAATTTTCCTCCTAAGAGCATGCTGGCATGGTTGGCGATTACTTCATTAACGTTCATATTGCTTTGTGTGCCAGAACCTGTTTGCCAAACAGAGAGGGGGAAATGGGTATCAAATGCACCGGCGAGAACTTCGTCAGCAGCAGTCATGATTGCTTTGCCAATGTTTTGCGGAAGTTTCCCTTTTTCCATATTCACAAGGGCTGCAGCTTTTTTAATAAGACTTAAAGCATAGATGATGGTGAGGGGTTGTTTTTCACCGCCAATATTAAAATTATGCAGTGAACGTTCTGTTTGTGCACCCCAATAACGGTCTTGACGTACCGAGATCGTTCCAAAGCTATCTGTTTCCTGACGTGTTTCAACCATGATAAGAGATCCTTTATGTTCGCAGGTTAATAAAGCTAGATAATGCAAAATAGGAAGGGGAGGCAAGACTTCAAAGTTTTTTAAGGTAAATTATTTTATGGAAGAATCCTTGACATTGAAAAGGGGCTATTTTATATCTTGGGCAGTGTTAGCACTCGTGCTTTGAGAGTGCTAGCGAAAACTTCAAGTTTAATCAATAGTGTTAAGTTTTAAGGATTTAAAACATGGCTAATATACAATTCCGCCCACTTCACGATCGTGTTGTTGTCCGTCGGGTTGAATCTGAAAATAAGACTGCTGGTGGGATTATCATTCCTGATACAGCAAAAGAAAAACCTCAAGAAGGTGAAGTTATTGCTATTGGCAATGGTGCTCTAGATGATAACGGAAAGCGCGTGCCTTTAGAAGTCAAAACAGGTGATCGTATTCTGTTTGGAAAGTGGTCTGGTACTGAAGTCAAGATTAATGGTGAAGACCTCTTAATCATGAAAGAATCTGACATTATGGGAATTTTGGGCTAATTTAGAGCCTCTTAAATTCTTTCTATTTTTATATTATTTTGAGATAACTCCAAGGAGAAATTAGATGGCTGCTAAAGAAGTCAAATTTGGCCGTGAAGCGCGTGAGCGTTTGTTGCGCGGTGTTGATATCCTTGCTAATGCTGTGAAAGTAACGCTTGGTCCTAAAGGACGCAATGTTGTGATTGATAAATCATTTGGTGCACCACGCATCACAAAAGATGGTGTATCCGTTGCAAAGGAAATCGAACTTGAAGATAAGTTTGAAAATATGGGTGCGCAGATGTTGCGCGAAGTTGCTTCTAAAACCAATGATATTGCTGGTGATGGAACAACAACGGCAACGGTTTTGGGACAGGCTATTGTGCAAGAAGGTGTAAAAGCTGTTGCTGCTGGTATGAACCCAATGGATCTTAAACGCGGTATTGATGCTGCTGTTGAAGAAGTGGTGGCAAACCTTTTCAAAAAAGCTAAAAAAATCCAAACTTCAGCAGAAATCGCACAAGTGGGAACAATTTCCGCCAATGGTGCTGCTGAAATCGGTAAAATGATCGCTGATGCTATGGAAAAAGTTGGCAATGAAGGCGTTATTACCGTGGAAGAAGCAAAAACTGCTGAAACGGAATTGGAAGTCGTTGAAGGAATGCAGTTTGATCGTGGCTATCTTTCTCCTTACTTTGTCACCAATGCTGAAAAAATGGTGGCAGATTTAGATGATCCTTACATTCTTATTCACGAAAAGAAATTGTCTAATCTACAATCTTTGCTTCCAGTGCTTGAAGCTGTTGTGCAGTCTGGCAAACCACTTCTCATCATTGCTGAGGATGTGGAAGGTGAAGCTTTGGCAACGCTCGTTGTTAATAAGTTGCGCGGTGGTTTGAAAATTGCTGCAGTGAAGGCACCAGGATTTGGTGATCGTCGTAAAGCAATGCTTGAAGATATCGCAATCTTGACATCGGGTCAGGTGATTTCTGAAGATGTAGGCATTAAGCTTGAAAATGTCACTTTGGATATGCTTGGTCGTGCAAAGAAAGTGAATATTTCTAAAGAAAACACCACCATTATTGATGGTGCTGGACAAAAGAGCGAAATTAGTGCACGCGTAAGTCAAATCAAAGCACAGATCGAAGAAACAACTTCTGATTATGACCGTGAGAAATTGCAAGAAAGACTTGCTAAACTTGCTGGTGGTGTGGCTGTTATCCGTGTTGGTGGCGCGACAGAAGTTGAAGTGAAAGAAAAGAAAGACCGCGTTGATGATGCCTTGAATGCAACACGTGCTGCGGTGGAAGAAGGTATCGTTGCTGGTGGTGGTACCGCGTTGTTGCGTGCGGCAAATGCATTGACCGTTAAAGGAAACAATCCTGACCAAGAGGCTGGTATTAATATTGTTCGTCGTGCTCTTCAAGCACCAGCACGTCAAATTGCTACCAATGCTGGTGAAGAAGCTGCGATTATCGTTGGCAAGGTATTGGAAAATAATGCCGATACATTTGGTTACAACACTGCAACCGGTCAATTTGGTGATTTGATTGCTTTGGGAATTGTTGATCCTGTGAAGGTGGTACGTTCTGCTCTGCAGAATGCTGCTTCCATTGCAAGCCTTCTGATCACAACGGAAGCTATGGTTGCTGAAACTCCAAAGAAAGATACCCCAATGCCTCCAATGCCTGCTGGTGGAATGGGCGGAATGGGCGGAATGGATTTCTAAAGCCCTCTTGATCTCAAGATTAAAAGAAACGGGTCTATAAGGCCCGTTTTTTTATATGTTTGTTTTATAACTAAGTGCATAGGCTGATTTCATTGTTGCTAAGAATTGCCTCTCTGTGAAGGTGGTACGTTCTGCTGTGTGGAATGCTGATCAACACAGTCTGGTGAGGTGCGCGTATGAGGTTACAAGCTTTCATTGGGTTCACAGATTAATTGTAAAATTGCTCTGCGTTTTAGCGTGGTGAGGACTCTAAAATTTTTGAGCAACAGATATTCTTCTCTATTTGAGACGATTTCTTCGTGAGGGTGGGGCGCATATTGTTTTGTGGAGATCTCCGTATAGAAAAAGGCAATGGGAACATTCAAAATATCAGCAATTTCCTTTAATTGTCCCGCCCCGACACGGTTTAAGCCCTTTTCATATTTTTGAATTTGTTGAAAGCTTACCCCTAGAGATTACCCTAAGGCTTTTTGAGACATTTTTAGCATTTTTCGTCTGAAGCGAATTTTTTTGCCAATGGAAATGTCGTTATGAAGATTTCTGGTTTGCATTTTCCCCCCGCCGGTTGCGAGCGCCCTCGCATTGGTATTCCGAGAACTTGAAAGTACTGAAACCTAATCAGCTTTTTTTGCTTTTAGTGCTGGAAAGCACCTAGACATAGCAAAATCTCTCGGAATCCCGAGACATCCACAAAGCGGGATAAATTCATGTTTAGGTTTCGGGCTTTCAAGACCCTATTGATCGCTGCGTATACAACCAAAACACTTTTTCATTCATAAAGTAATTTCAGAGGATTGGCAATAAAAATGAAAACAGCAAAAATGGACATAGCCTTGTTTGAGTTTTGGAAAAGGTTGTGTTTTCAAGTTGTTATATCCGCTCAGCAAAATCATGATCTCAGACCCGCGTTTGTTGAGAGGACTAACAATCCTTGGGCTTTAGTTCAAGGAAACCCCTTTGGGGCGCTTGACGGTGTCTTTGACCTAAAAAACTAAACGGATTGTTTTGTCTCCTCACGCGGCTCCAAAATCATGATGATAAGGGAAAAGCCTTTCATGGTTTATGGCGCTAAAACGGTATCTTAAAAAATCTTTTTCAATGATTGGCAGTTAAATTTTCTTGTACATCTCTTAAGGTTCTCTTATTTCAAGCACCCTTAGAGTGAAGCAATGAAGCATTCCCTTATGCATTCTAAGCAGGAAGGGTGTGTTGGTAAAAATTCTTTAGGATAAGCCGTAAAATGACGACTGTGAATACTCTCAAAGGTTAAGGCCTGTTTATCTAGTTATGTCGTGAAACGCTATCCTGAAAGCGATATGAAGTGCTCGCTTGTCGGGGAGGTAACATTAAAAACAAAGCTGTTTTTCGTAAGACAATAGATTGAGGTAATGGACAATGGAGATCTCTTGCTTTATGACAACTTAAAGAAACGATTTTTCTTGGATAAAAGAGAGAATGTATGACCCAATATCCTCATTGCCCTCATTGCGGTGGTCTTTATACCTATGAAGAGAGGGAAAATTTTGTCTGTCCTGAATGTGCCCATGAGTGGCCACAAAAGAGTGAAGAGTCTTTTGCTGGCGATGCCGTTTATGATGCTAATGGTCAGATTTTGACAAATGGAGATAGCGTGATGGTGGTGAAAGATCTTAAAATCAAAGGCGCTGCATCTGTTCTCAAGAGTGGTACGAAAGTGAAAAATATTCGCCTCGTAGATGGAGATCACAATATTGATTGTAAGATCCTTGGGATTGGTCAGATCGGCTTAAAGTCAGAATTCGTGAAAAAAATTTCGTAGAATGTTGGTAAGGTACTTGTCCTTTGTTAAAGCCTATTTGCCAGAGCTGATATAAAAAGTCGATCTTAAAATTGGTGTAAATTTGCATGCAAAAATTGCTGCAATTCTTAAAAAACGCGGCCTTAAAAGAAAAGAGGCTCCGATGTTTTGTGGTGTTTTTTGATATGCTGAAGCATCATTTCAGTGCCCTTATGCGTTATCGGGTTTAAAATGCTGCTCTCCTCACAATGCTGTTAACAATCTTTGGTATTTGAGATGATCTATGGGGGTTTTATGACAGCGCTATTTTACTTGTTTTCTTAAAGGGTTTTTATTCATACACCAAGTCCGTTTGTGAAAGCTAAACCAATGGTTGATCGCTTCACTCTAGAGAGGGTTTGAAATGAGAGAACCTTACGATATTGGGTATTTTATTCTCTCTAAAATATAAATTATCTTGATAAATTAATGGAGGGGAGGGGCGTCCTTTGTATGACAGGGTTTTTATCAAAAAAACGCGCCTATGGTGTTGTTATATATGACAAAAGTGCGGTGTGACCGCTTGTTGATTTGGTTTTTATGGGAGAGTTTGAAAGTGATATTTTTGTTATTCTGTTTGTTTTATTGTGGCATGGCTTCAACGCCTATAACCTCTGGAATAAAATGGCGTAAAAGATTTTCAATACCATGTTTTAATGTTGCCGTTGAAGAGGGGCATCCAGCGCAAGCACCGCGCATATTGAGGTAAACAATACCGTTTTCAAATCCGCGAAAAGTTATATCTCCACCATCATTGGCAACGGCTGGGCGAATGCGTGTTTCAAGAAGCTCCTTAATGGTTAAGACGATATCAGCATCTTTTTCGTCATAAAATTCTTCATTAAGGGCGTGGGTTTGCGCGTGTGTTGTGGCGTTGGTGGTGATAACCGGATCACCAGAGAGAAAATGTTCCATAATTGTGCCTAAAATGACGGGTTTAAGATGTTGCCATTCACCGTCTTTTTTGCTCACAGTAATGAAATCATAACCCAAAAAAACACCATTAACATTTGGAATATTAAACAGTTTTGCAGCTAAAGGTGAATTTTTAGCAGCTTCTTCACGATCACGAAATTCTAAGACGTTGTCGCGAACAACTACACAACCTGGCAAAAATTTTAGTGTTGCAGGATTGGGGGTCGCTTCAGTTTGGATAAACATACATTCTCCTTTTGCTGTAAAGGATTGGGAAGATTACTCTCTCCAAATAGTGTTTTTAGGAAATCGATTCAATATCTTCATCGGCAAGATTGCTTGGAATGACAGTGACAGGAATGGAAAAAGCTGTCCCTCGATTCCCAATTAGTTGGATAAGGGGCCCTGGCCCTTCTGTGTGTCCACTGGCTGCTAAAACAATAAGAGCTATTTCTTTATCTTCTTCAATGAGTTTGGCAATTTCATCAATTGTTTTGCCTTCACGCATAATAATTTCTGTCTCAAGGGCATGGGTGGTGTGTACATCAGCGGCAATTTCATTCAATACTTTATGGGCAATTTGCGTTGATTCCGTGCGCATCACATTGTTTACACCCAAAAAATGTTGAAATTCTATGTTATCAACAACACAGAGCAATATCAACTTTCTGTTGGTCTTTTTAGCATGGTAGGCAGCAAAAGCAGCGGCACGTCGACATTCTTGTGTTTCATCAATAATAACCAAAATTTTTTTCTTGGGCTTTTGGGGTGGACCATTTTTCTTAGAAACCATGCGTATTTTCCTCCCTTTTTGGGCAAAAATATTTCAAATCAACTTTATTTAAATATCTAAGTAAAGGTAACTTTGAAAGAGTTTTAATAGAATTTTTCATATATCGCAATTTTAGAGAAAAATTGAATAAGGAGCTCTTTAAAAGGGAATCTTATGAAACTATATCCTAAATTAGAATATTAATTTCCTGATTGGGGGGGACAAATAAATGTATTATGACTTAAACAAAGCTCTTTCCTATAATGCACTATGGAACTTTTTGGATGGCAATGGAGGATTAGAAAAAACACTTAGTGCATTGTGTTTTGTTTGTAATGCTTATAAAAAAGAAATGAACAATTCATATACGTACGTCGTACACAAGAAGAAATTCGACGTGTAAAAGATGTAATGTTTGTTACTTTAGAAAATCAAGGTATCCTTAAACCATTTGAATTGAGATGCAAAGGTGAAAATATCCTTTATAATTCAGAAGTTAGCTTAGATGCCTTTCAAGGTGGAGAAGAAACTGGAACAAAAATACCATACAGACGATCACCTCCATTTAAAGCGAAAAATGACATGTTGTGCGGGTATTTAATTCCTCTATCTCTAGCTCATCAATATAAAAATTGCTCTTTCTCTGGGGTTAGAACAATCATTTTTGATGAATATGTTTGTGAACAGGAAAAATATTTAAAAAATGAACCCGAAAGACTCATGAGCTTATGTGAAACTGTTTTTAGACTTCGTGATGTGGGGCGTATAATTTGTTTAGGAAGTAGTATATCTCAATTTAATCCTTATTTCGATTTCTTTGACTTAAGAAATCATCAAATGAATAAATTTACATTCTTTAAAAAGAAATCAATATTAATAGGTCATACTGTAGGTGAATAATTTGTTAAAGAGAAAAAAGTAAACAGGGTCGACCAACTTTTGTGACGATAGAACATATGGCATGTTTTACATTAAAGAATAATGTTGCCAAAGATAACTATTCTTTTGTAAATAAAATGAAATCAATATCCAGAGGACCTTGTTTTAATCTCATCATTCAAAACCAAAAATTAGCTCTCTTTTTAGCATCTGATAAATTGTTCATTAAAAAGTTTAAATAGAAGAATTAATTATCTCTACTATGCTGTAAAATATCGTTGTTTATGGGGATGATATGAAGCATAGCAGAGATAATGATGATCTCTCGTGTGAGGGAGCGCTTGTTATAAGATGAGAAAGATATTTTCTCAAAATACGAATATAATTTGTTTTTTACAGCTCTTTTTATTGCTTCAAGTATTGTGCAAAAATCCAACAATTTCACGGATTTTTTTCATATTCTTTTCTGCTAATGCTCCGGCACGGAGTGCGCCATCGTGTAAAATAGAGTCAATATAAGCGCTTTCTTGATGTAACCGGCGAAGTTCTGCCGTTATGGGGGAAAGCTTATCGACAGCTAGGTCCGCTAAAGCTGTTTTGAAAAGCGAAAATTGTTGTCCTGAAAACTCTAAAAGCGCTTTTTCTTTGCTCACTTGCGCAAAGGTTGCATAAATACCAAGAAGATTGTCTATCTCGGGCCGTCCTTCTAGTTCTGCAACTGTATCAGGAAGAGGGGCGGAGTCCGTTTTTGCTTTGCGTATTTTTTTGGCAATAAGATCAGCATCATCAGTCAAATTAATGCGTGAAAAATCTGAAGGATCTGATTTTGACATTTTCTTTGTACCATCGCGCAATGACATAACGCGCATGGCTGTCTCTCCTATTAGCGCTTCTGGTAGTGGGAAAAAGCCTTGTTTTGTCTCTTCACCCATTTGCATTGAAACAGCAAAATTTAATTCTGTAATCCGGTTGGCATAGTCGTTATTGAATTTTTGTGCAATATCGCGTGTGAGTTCAACATGCTGTTTTTGATCTTCCCCCACAGGAACATGCGTGGCACGGTAGAGTAAAATATCAGCAGCCATTAGACTTGGATAAGCAAAAAGCCCAAGAGACGCTTTTTCACGATCTTTTCCGGCTTTATCTTTAAATTGTGTCATGCGTTGGAGCCAGCCAATGCGAGCAACACAATTGAAAATCCAAGCAAGTTCAGCATGTTGCAAAACCTGAGATTGGTTGAAAATAATGTGTTTTTGAGGGTCAATGCCTGCCGCTAAAAAAGTGGCTGTCACTGCTCTGGTGGATTCCATTAGAGTTCGTGGATCTGGATTCACAGTCAGTGCATGCATATCAACAACGCAATACAAGCAATGATAGGACTTTTGTAGTTCAACCCAATGTTTGATGGCTCCAAGATAATTACCAAGATGTAAGTGACCACTCGGTTGTACGCCGGAAAAGACAAGCGGTGTGAAAGTGTCCATAGAAGCGTTCTTTCTTTTAAGTAAAGTTATTCGTTTTATGTTTTGTGACAAAGCATATTTCTGAAAGCAAGATAAATGTTAGAAGCGTTTTTTTAAATTTTTGAGGGTGAGAAAAAAGGAACGGGTGTCAAGGAAAAAATAGGCACTGAAATAGACCGTGAATATAACAAACATTATTCCACTCAAAGTTCCTGCACGTAAGAGAAATGATGCTTGTGAGGATAACGGAAAAGACAAAAAACTAAGCACATGAAGAAAATAATGAAGCATGAGTGCACTTAAAAGTGTGATAACCATCAGACATACAATGCGTTTTATCAGTTGTGCATCATATTTCCAATAGCCGCGTTTGATAAGCACAAAACAAAGCAACAAGTTGTTAACCCAGCCAGAGGTAATTTCCGCAATAACAATGCCGCGTGCCGAAAGGTAAGGAAATAATGTTAAGGCAAGACTGATATTGATGAAAACACAAATGCCGGTAAAAATCATCGGTGTTTTGGTATCTTCATGGGCAAAGAAATTGGGAATAAAGACCTTAATGAGAACAAAAGCCGGAAGTCCTAATCCATAAAGTTCAAGTAATTGTGCAACATGACGTGTCGATTCAGCGGTAAATTGACCTCGTTCAAAAAGCAAGCTGACAATGGGGGTGGAAAGCAGTAAAAAGGCAACAGATGCAGGCAGCGTTAACAGCAGGGTTAATTCAATAGAACGGTTTTGTAAATCGTGGGTTTCTTTATGCTTTTTACTGCGTAGAGCCCTTGTTAGTTCTGGTAAAAGAACGGTTGCAATGGCAATGGCGATCACCCCTAAAGGCAATTGGTAAAGGCGATCTGCATACATTAAAGAAGAAACAGCACCCGATTGACTAGAGGCAATGTTGGTATTAATGAGCAAATTGATTTGTGTAATGCCCCCCGTGATGGCAGCAGGGAAGGCTAAAGTTAAAAGCTTTCGAACATTGGGACTAAAACGAGGACGACGGAGAAAAATTTTCATGCCACTTTGACGCAAAGCAATTGTGATTAAGGCAAGTTGAAGAATACCTGCTGCTAAGACCCCCCAAGAAAGATTTAAGCCGATATGCCAAGCGTTAAGCTTATAGATCCAAGCATAGGCAAGGACGCTGATTAAGATAAGATTCAGAAAAAGAGGGGCAATGGCTGCAATAAAATAGCGCCGTAAGGCATTGAGCATTCCCCCCATCATGGCGGCGAGCGACATGCATGTTAAATAGGGAAACATAATCGCGGTAAAAAGAATGGTGGCGTTAAATTTTGTGGCGTCCTCTGTAAAACCTGGGGCAATAATTGTTCTCACTAAAAAAGGCATACTGAGTTCCATAGCAAGGCTTAAAAGTAACAGCATTGAAAAAAGGACGCCAAACACTTCTTCTGCAAATCTGCATGCGCTTTCTTGCCCCTCTTCGGTGATTTTTTTTGAAAAAAGAGGAATAAAGGCTGCATTAAAGGCGCCTTCAGCAAAAAAACGACGAAATGTGTTGGGAAAACGAAAAGCTGCATTGAATGCATCGGAAACAGGGCCTGTTCCCAACGCTGCTGCCATTAACATTTCGCGTATAAAGCCAAAAATACGGCTCATCAGGGTTCCAGAAGCAACAGTTGCAAATTTTTTAAACAGGATCATAAAAAATATATCGGTTTGTTATGAAGGATGCGATGAATAAAAGCTCTTTTAGAGCGTGAAATCTGATCAGTGTATTCATACAATTCTATTTTGTGAAGTGTTTTTACGATGTTGTTTATCCTTCTGTCAACAAGAGTGCATTTATATTCTTTAGGCCGTTTTATTTATAAAAAAACAAAGTTTCTTTTTGCTTAATTTAAAAATATATGTAATATATTAAGAAAAAAGATTGCACAAAGAATGGAGAAGCCGATGGGAATTCCTACCGTTGCGGCGCTTTGTTTTTTAATTGCGCGTTTTTGTATTATCTTGTTTGGTATGCCAAATATTCCAGTGTGATTGTCCGGTAACTTTTAAGCACGAAAAAGTCAGATTTAGAAAGCATTTAGAATGGAAAAGGAGTGTCGGTCTGCTGGAGAGTGATGTCAAACGTTGAAAATGAGGCAAAATCTTTTCATATGCACAATATATGTGTCGGCACCTCATGGGATCACATCCCTTTTATAACTATCTCTTTTTTCATATTTTACTTATCCTCTATTATTGTTTCTTAAAGAGCAAGTGACAGGTAGAGGAGGAGTGCAGTGCTCTTGTTTTTTTAAAAAAGCAATATTCAATCTTATGCATGCAGAGCCATTCCTTTTATGCATTTGGCTTTATGGCATTGAACGTTTTGCTGTATCTGTTTTTGATCACGTGCTTGCGTGTATTTTGCGTGATAGAGTGATGTGGGCTTAAATTTTGACGATCATAAAATTGATGCTTATAAAAATGCTGTGATTGAAGAGCTTGTTCTATTCCTTTTGCTTGTGTGACGATTTTTATAATTTTCTTTGCTTTGTTTTCTGATGTACCAATGGTTTTCGCAAGTTCTTGGTAATTGTTTTCCTTTATAGCTTTATGCTCAGTTGCTGAGAGACGGTCATATAAGGCACGTATATAATTCTTTGTCTGTAGACCCAGTCCTGCAGATTTTAAGAGGGTTTCTTGTTGCTGCTCTTGGCAGAGAGAGAGTAAATTTGTTATTTTTTCAGGGGGCATTGCTATCGATTTTTTACAGCGTTCTTGCTCTCTTGTGTGGTGGTGAAGAATCTTTTTTTCTGCTTGCTCTACTGCATCTGTATAATCAGAAATAGCAAGGCACAGAGATGAAATATTTTCTTCAGCATAGACACGTGTGGCACTTTTTATGCCCCATATTTTGAAACCAGCAAGCTGAGAGATAGATGTGGGGAATTCTCTTATCTGCCAAGCAAAATTTTCTCCTGCAGAGCTCTTTTTATGTGTTATGAGAGTGTTTATCGTTGGCATTTTATTTTGCAAAATATGGGGATGCCCATAAACATTTTGAGACAATCTTTCGATCTTTTTTTTGCTTTCTTGAACTTGTGTGTTGTTTTGAATCTTTTCTATGATTTCATCAATCGTCAGAGAGGCTATGGTTTCTGTTGGAATAAGCATTTCTTGTTCTTGAGATGAGGGGGTTGTAAAGCAGAGAGGATCACCAATTTTTAATGTTTTTACTTGCTCTGGTGTGAGATGTTCCTTATTTCCTATGATGAAAGTGCCATTCACATCCATCATGAAGCCATTTGCTCCACTTCCTCTATAAAAGCCCCTATAGATTTCACCTTCTTTAGCACTCATCACAAGACGGTGACTGATATTCTCAAGCCCTATATTTTTCATGTGGTCCATGAATTCTTTTAAAATAAACGTTTTTTGGGGATGTGAGATATCCTCAAAAAGAGACTTCATAGGTTCTGAATCGTCTGATTTCAGTGATGCAATACTGGCAAGCTTCATACGCTCTGTTGTTATAAGAGAAAAGTCTAATTTGTGGCCTGCAATTTGTCCAAGTTTTTCAAAAAATAGCCGTTGTGTGCGTCCATTGCCTTCTCTGAAAGGGTGCGTATAGTTTAGCTGTATCATCAATTCAGCTGCCTGTTCGATGAATTCTTCGCGACTTAAACCTTTTAAATTATTCTTCTGAGTCAGTGTTTGATCTAACTTTTTAAGACCTTCCTGTATCTCTTCTCCCCGTGCAAAAAAAATATTTGCTTTTTGCATTTTGGGCATACAGGCAACAGTGCCATCTGAAAAGGTAAAGGGTTTGTCACGTGTTTTTCCGGCCCATTCAAAGGTATTTTTGAATAAAGTGTGATGAATATATAAGAGATATGCTGATGTTAGATTTTCTGGTGGGGCTTCCTGGCGCAGATTAATGCTTGCTCTTGCTGAATCATGGGCACACTGTATTTGTAATTGGCGATAATTCATTATTCCATATTTATTTTTTAACGTGATCTTACTCGGATAAAGAAAATGATGCGGTGAATTATTTTCTTCTTGAATTGGCAAAGATGACAGCTCTTTTTTGGCCACATGAGGGGCTGTTTTTTCTTGTTGAAGAAGCGTGGTTTGCAGATTTTGCTCTATGGGTGCTGTAAAAGAAAGGCTGTCATTAATTTTCAATGTTCTATGAATTGCTTGAGGGTCTTTTTGCAATTCTTCTCCTGTGAGAGAAGCACAATGGGCTGTATGATTTTCTTTCATGCTTTCTCATTTCAACCTTTTTTGTGGATGTTGCTTTGGCTCTACGGTCCGCCTTTCATGTAAATCTTACAAATTTGATGCAAAAGATGATGCTTTATTCTTGGTAGAGAAGTATGTTTTGGTTATTGTCCTGAAGTCTTCTTGTGTGACTTTATCCAGTAGTTGGATTAAGGGAGAGGGGTGTTTTGTGCCAATATACTGTGACTTTACACAACATTTCTTGGTGCAATCTTTGCGTGAGATGATTGCACCAAAGGATGAGATCAAAATAAAAGCTTTTGAGATTTAGCCGGAAAAAGATATGGTTGTTGACGCTGTAACTTTGCATGGTCGAACGCTTGGTGGGCTTTTTTCTGCTTGTATAGAGGCTTTGGCAGATTCTGAATGCCTTTCTACTGGTGAGCGTTCAGACAATTGCGAAGTTTGCGACAGGTTTTGCTGCTTTTGGGAGTCTTGATCCAGCTCCATAGATTGTTCCTGATGTGTTTTTACAATCTCTTCTCTGGCTTGTTTTACAGCTTTAGTATAATCACCAATGGCAGCACATAGCGAAGGAATAGCGCCTTCAGCATGTTTGCGTGCGCTATTTTTTATGCCAAGAACTTGCTTGCCAGCAAGCGGAGCAAACATTGCCGGTTGCTTTGCAACTTGCCATGCAAGTTCTTCTCCCAGAACAGGAATTTTTTGCACATCTTTAGTGTTAAATTTCAAAATAAATGGGTCATTGTAAACAATATTACACCAATTGTAGACTTCTATTCGAGTACGTTGAACAGCATGATCGCTTTGAACTCTGTCGCTAATCTCCTTATGTGAGAGAGGTGCTTTTGCTTTTGTTGCTGTAAATGACTTTTGCAGACCTTCAGCCATTTGCTGTTTTTGCATTTCTTGTTCTGTGTAAGAAGGAGACAGAACGCTCTCTTGTGTCTGTTGTAATGCAGGCTCTTGTGTGGGAGCTCCTGTGCGTGGTCTGGCACCAAGCTGCTCCCATTCAGCTTGCATAGAGGAGGTTTTAGCAGCTTCTTGATGCCTGTTCTTTGCTGAGTGTTCAGGCAGAGGAGACTTTGTAGGGCTTTGCTGTTTTTGCGTGCTTTTTTCTTGTTCTGTAGACTGGGTATGGTGTTTTTGTTGTGCGTCAGAGGTTTTTACAATGTCTTCTTGTGCGTGTTTTATCGCTTCAGCATAACCTTCAATGGCCGCACCTAGATGGATAAGAGCATTTTCAGCATCTTTGCGTGCTTGATTTTTTATGCCAGAGAAATTGCGACCAGCAAGTTTCCCAAATATATGAGGGTATGTTGTTACTTGCCAAGCAAGCTCTTCTCCCATGGCAGGAGATTTTTGTACTTCTTCAAGTCTATACTGCAAAATACGTGGGTCACCAAAAGTCATTGTGCACCAATAGACGATTTCTGCATGGCAATATTGGACTGTTGTATTGCTTTTAATTCTGCGTAGCATTTCCTTCTGTGAAAGGGTTGCTGTTTCTTGTTCAGCTTTGCGTGGCTTTTGTAGAACTTTAGCCATTTGCTTTAGATCTAGCGAAGGTTTATGGTGTGTTTGTTTTGCAAGATGTCCATGCAAAATACCTTCTTTTGCTTGTTTTACAATCTCGGCATAATTTTCAATGGCAAAACACAGGGCTGAAATATTTTCTTCAGCTTGCTTGCGCGTTTGATTTTTTACACCAAAAACTTTTTTCCCAGCAAGAGGCGCAACAAGTTTAGGACTTGCTGCAACTTGCCATGAAAGACTTTCTCCAAGGACGGGATTTTTTTCAATTTCTTCAAGTTTTTTTTGAAAAATCTCTGGGTTGCCATAGACAGTTTGAGACAAATTCTTGATTTCGTCTTTACAGGTTTGAACTAACGGATTATTTCTAATTTTTGAGATCAGTTCCTCTTTCGAGAGCGATGTGTTTACTTTTGCTGAAACAGCTGTTGTGTATATGGTTTCTTCTTTTTGAGTGATTGCATCCCGCTTTTCTTTATATCTCGTGGAAGCTGATGTTTTTATGGCAATTTCTGCATATATGGGCTCATTTTCCTGTGGTGCTGCATTGTTTTGCGCCCTATCTTTTATTCGCGCTGGTTTTGGTGGGGCAGGGGTATCGTAGAGTGTCTCATTTTTTTGTGTTACTGCGCTGATGTTTAGCTCTTTGTCTCTTGCACGGGGTGGTCTTTGTGGAGCAACCCTTGTTTGTGCTGTTGGGCTTTCTTGTGTGGCTGTAAGGTTTTTTTGTCTGTCTCTTGCACGGGGTGGTCTTTGTGGAGCAACCCTTGTCTGTGCTGTTGGGCTTTCTTGTGAAGCCCTTCTTGCATCAGTGACTTGCTCTGGATGCTTTGGAAGAGGTGATTTTTGATCGCTTTTAGCAATTTTAGAAGTTGCTGGCGTTGCCATAGATTGTTGCTGGCGTTTTTCAAATTCTGCTACTATACTCGCTACAGAAGGGGAAGATTGTCTTTTTTTCATGCAAATTTCCTTTCACGCTATTTCAATATTTGTTTTGAAAACCTTGTTGGTGCACTCTTCACCTTTAGTTTTTTAAAGGATGCTCAATTGAATGATTTCAAAAGGATTCATGCTCTTTGTGCAGATCATGTTTGTTACATTTATATTATGTAATTTTATCAACTTCTTCGGTTAATGATTGGAAGATCTTGTTGAAAATGTTCCTTAAGTTGCATAGCTTTCTTGGTGCAAATCATCTTGCAAAAATTTTACTAAGAAATACACTGAACAGCTAAGACTTATGTTGCTTTAGCTGATAAAAGCTAGCGTTTTTGAACGTGCTGTTTTTCGTGATTGAGAGTCTTGCATTTTTTCGGGGGTATGTTGAGGCGATTTTGCGGTTTCATGATGAAGGGACATTACTGATAAATCTTGCGGGAATCTGGCAGATGCTTCAGGGGGTGTTTGCTGAGCTTGTGAAAGGCTCTCTTTGACTTGTTGTATAGCATTGGCACAATTATCAATGGCACTAATTAAGTGCGAAAGACCTGCTTCAGCATGTTTTCGTGTCTTGTTTTTTAAACCACACACTTTGACACCAGCATAGTGCCCAATAGACTGAGGATAGGCTGCAAGTTGCCATGCGAGTTCTTCTGCCGCAGTTGGATCTGCAAACAGCGCTTCAGTTTGTTGTTGCAAAATATCAGGTTTGCCAAAAACAACACCGCACCAATATTCAATTTGTGTATGATATCTTTTAACTGCTGGATGCTGTCGTGTTCTGTCAACAATTTTATCATTTGTCAGAGAGGTATTTTCGCTTTCAGGATAAGGCGAAGTTTGTAAGATTTTGGCGATTGTCTCCTTGCCTATCCCTTGTTCATAGTATGGAAGTGCTATTTCTGGGATTGTAGTCAAGTCTCCTCTGACTTGTTTTACAGCTTCTACATAACAATCAACAAGGCCACAAAGGGTAGGAAGGGCTTCTTCAGCAGTTTTGCGTGCACTGCTTTTTATGCCAAGTATTTGCTTGCCGGCAAGATTATGAAAACCCTCAGGAATTATTTTTATTCGCAAGGATAAGTCATCTCCTGTAGCAGGATTTTTTTGAATTTCTTCAAATTTTTCTTCTAAAGCATGTGGATTGCCATAAACAATCCCACACATGTGTCTCACATTCTCTTGATATGATGTCACCAATCGGCTGTGTTGCAATAATGCTGTAATTTGTTTTTCAGAAAGAGTTATGGTTGTCCTTAAAGTAGCTGCTGTTGCGCCAAGTCCTTGTTCTTCTCTTGAAAGAGGCTGTTCTTGCTTATCTTCTTTCAGTACAGGGGACAGCCTTTCACCTTGGGGCGCAACGGTGGTGTAGAGGGTTTCTGGATTTTGCTTTTTTTCATCTTCTCGTGTGTTAGGAGAGAATTTTGTGTTTCTTGGAGTGGAGGGAAAAGAAGAGGGATGATTTTTTTTCATGCATGGTTCCTTTCAACATTTTAAGAAAACCTCTTTAGGTGCATTCTCTACCTTTCATTTTTATTAAAGGAAGGTATCAATTTGAATGGACTCCAAAGACTGCGTTATTCATTGCTCCCATAATCGATATTTATGTCTTTTATACAGTTTTTTTGTGAAATTTTATCACTCAGTTAAATAAAATTTTTGAAGTTTCTTTGCTGTTTTTCGTCACATTTC
>NZ_HE997455.1:27119-63634 GCF_000312525.1 Bartonella florencae
CTACCTGACATATATGCTTTTCAAAAGCTGAACAAAGATGCCGAAACTCTTGTTCAGCTTCTTTGCGGCCTTGGCTTTTTATGCCAAGTACTGTTCTTCCGGCAAGTTTACCAGGGTCTTCAGGATTTTCCATAAGGTTTCTTAGGATTTTCTCTCCAGCTTGAGGATTTTCAAGAATTGCAGAAAGGTCTTTATTCAAAGCATACCGGTCACCATAAACAACTTGGCAACGCTCTTGGACTTCCAATACACCATATTGGAATTCTGCGTTTTTTAAAATCTTTGAAGTAACCTCATCTTGCGGCGTTCTTGGAGGAGGGGTTGTTCTTCCTGCGCTAACCTCGGCATAGACAGATTCCACGGGTTTATGGGGTGCACGCCCACCCTTTGCACCAAAGTCAATATCTGCATAGATAACTTCTGGTTGTTGTGAAGGCTCTCGTCCACTCGAGGCAACGGTTGCATAGACAGATTCGACGGGTTCATGGGGTGCACGCCCACCCTTTGCACCAAAGTCAATATCTGCATAGATGGGTTCTTGCTGTTGGGCGCGCTGTTCTTTGGGTGGTTTATTCACCTTTGCATAGAGAGATTCTTGCTCAGATGCTCCTAGGTTTTGTTGTTCAAACTGTTTTCTTACTTCTTCTACCTTGTTAGAAGGGGCTGACTGATGCTTTTTCATGCACGTTTCCTTTCAATATTCAGAAAAAAGCTCTTTGCTGCACGTTTTGGTGCACTCTCCCCCTTTATACCTTGATAGTTTTTATAGGAAAATATCAATTTGAGGGACCTCCAAAGATTTGCGCTATTCAGCGAGCAGGGTAATCGACATTTATGTCTTTTATATAGTTTTTTTGTGAAATTATTATCACTCAGTTAAATAAAATTTTTGAAGCTCTTTGAAGATGATTTTTTTGTAATGTTTTGAAACAATCTTGGCGTAATCGAGAGAAAGCGCCAAGGAATGGGAGAAAAAGTTAAAGCGTTTTTTTGTTTAGCCGGTAAGAGCCATCAATAAAGAGCGATTCACTTTAAGCGACCGCATCTGACATTGGGCTTCTTTTGTAAGTTTCACCGTGTCTGCAATTTCTTTTGCTTTGCTTTCTGATACACCAATGAGACGAGAAAGTTTTGTGTGCTCTCTTTGTTGTATGGCTTGACGTTCTTGTGCTGATAAGCGATTTTGTAGTTGGCGCGCATAAACATGGAGTTGTTGTTGCAGGGTAGGAGAATGAGACAAGGCCTCTCTTTGTTGTTCTGGTGATAGGGTAAAAAGGTTTTGTAAATCTTTGTTTGGTTTTTCAACAAAGTGGTTGGTGCGATTTTGTTCTCTTGTGTGTTTTTCTAGAAGTTCCTTTTTTGTTTGTTGTACTGTTTTTGCATAATTTTTAAACACTTCACAAAGCTGTGGGATATGTTCTTCAGCATGTCTACGCTCTGGACTTTTTATGCCAAATATCTTTACCCCTGCAAGTTTGCTGATCGATTTAGGATATTGGGAGATGTGCTCGGCAAATACGCGGCCTAAGCTCGGATCTGCATTTATTAAATCTATTTTCATGTCTAAGATTTTAGGATTGCCATAAACCTTTTTTGATAAGTGTCTAAGTTGTTTTTGGCCGGCTTGAATAAAGGGATCGTTGGTAACTTTTGCGAACAATTCTTCTTGGCTGAGAGGTGCTAATGTTTCTTTTGGAATAAGTGTTTCTTTTAAATTTTGTACATTTGATTTTTCAAAACAGATAGATGCACCGTTTTGTAAGGTTTTCATTTGTTCTGGTGGGAGATCATCTTTGTTGCCGACGACAAAAACACCATCAACCTCCATGACAAAACCTTCTGCGGCCATGCCTCTATAGATGCCATCATAGGTTTCACCTTCTTTTGCTGCAATCACCATACGATTGTTGATTTCCTCAAGTCCAGCATTTCTCATGTGGGAGATGAATTCCTTTAAAACCAGTGCTTTTTGGGGATGGGTCATGTCTTCAAAGAGATGCTGCATTGGTTGTGGATTGCCTTGTTGCATTGCGGCAACACAGGCGTGTGTTAAGCGTTCTTTAGTGATAAAAGAAAAGTCAATTTTATGGCCGGCAGCTTGTCCAAGCTTTTCCATAAACATGCGCTGTACGCGCCCGTTGCCTTTTCTAAAAGGGTGCGCGTGGTTGAGAAGCATAAAGACTTCAGCGGCATTTTCAGAAAATTCTTGGCGCGATAAACCTTGTAAATTGTTTTTTTCATGCAGCATGCGCTCTAATTGTTTAAGCTCTCTTTTAATCTGTGAACCGACAGCAAAAGGAACTTCATAACCTTTAGGGCGCATTGCTGGCATACGGGCAGTGGTACCATCTGAAAATGTAAAGGATTGATCGCGGGTATAACCCGCCCACTCAAAACTTTTATGGAAAAGGTTCCAGTGAATTGTTTTCAGATAAGTAGCATCAAATTTTTGTGGTAGAGATTCATAGCGAAAATTCACGGCTGCTCTTGCTGCTTCATGGGCACAGCGTGTATAGAGTTGTTGGGGATTTTTTATGCCATATTTATTTTTTAGTGTTCTGCCATTTTTATACAGATAGTTGTGCTCTAACATATGTTTTCTCCTTATAAGATAGGATGACTGATGAGAATGTGTTAAACTTCTCGTTTAAAAATCTCCCTCGGGGGTTCTTTTGAAATTTTGGGCATTGCGTGAGGGAATAGATTCTCCTCAAATCTGTGGGTGTTTTTGATTGTATCAATCTTCTCTTAGCGCTTTTGCTCTTCTGTTGTGTGAGATGATTTTTCCGAAAAAGGCTTGCCTTGAAAAGCTTCTTAATAGGGGGCAAGGCCGAGATATAGTTTCATTGTTTACAGATGTTTCATAAAGGATATTAAGTTTTATGAGCACATGCATAAAAACACCCTTCAAAGAATTATTCCCCCCCATATTTTCTTGCTGGATCATATGGAAACTCCTTGTTTATGGGCTTTTATGAAACAGAATCTCTGTTTTGCTCCAGTGTGCTGTTGTTCTTGTTTTTATGAACAAGTCTCCATAAGAGGATGTTTTTTAGTTTTTCTGTGCTTTGGGGGCAAAACGGTTCTTTTCAGCAGCCGCTAATATTTCTTGCCTTCTAAAATAGATCGCGCGGCAATATCGTAAAGGGGGCTGACCTTGCATGAGAATAATTTATTCATTTTGACGCATGTTTTGGATAATTTCATGAGGTAAAATGAACGCTCTTTTAAAATATTCATATAACCCACGAAGATCTACTTCATTTAAGACAAACAAAATACACTTTTGTCGTTTTCCTCAGTTGTAAGGCGTCAACAATTGCTCTGGATAATATGATGCTCTTTGCTAAATTGGTGGTAAGGCGCTTGAGTAATCTGTTTTTTGCATAGAAGGGAGCAATCTCAAAACATTTCTTCTATATGGGTGTTCAGATCAAGCAACAAGGGTCATATTTTTTAGTTGGCCACAGCAAGTTCATTTGAACGATTTTGTGTGCGTGTGTGTAATTGGTTATGCATGTTTTTTGCCTTCTGAACAATGTCAGTAATTTCTCGTGCTTTCTGTTCTGATATACCAATACTTTGTGCAAGTGTTTCATAATCTTTGTTTTTGATCGCACTATATTCGTTTGATGAAAGACGATGTTCTATGCTGTGTACAAAAGTGCGGAGTTCTTGGTGTAATTGAGGAGATTGAGCCAAGATTTCTCTTTGTTGTTCCGGTGATAAAGAAAAAATATTTTGTAAGGCTTCACTGGGTTTTTCTACTATTTTCTCGAGGCGTTCTTGTTCAATTTTATGGTTTCGAGTGATTATATGATGTGCATTTTCTACAATATATACATAATTCTCAATTGCAGTAGAGAGCGCATCAAGATGAGTTCGAGCATTTATACGTGCCTGATTTTGTAGACCGCATATACTAAAACCTGTAAGAGGAGAAACAGAATGCGGTGTTTGTCTAATCTGATCCACGAGCTGTTGGCCTAATTCTGGATTTTTAATAATCGCTTCTAGCTGTTCGTTTAATGTGTTTGCATCGCCATAAACAGTTTTTGCGTATTGCCGGACTTGTTTTTGAGCTGCAAGAACATAGGCAGTTTGCGCAACCATTTTGGCACATTCACTTTTTGTGAGAGGCGCTAATTTCTCTGTTGGAATGAGTGTGGTGTCAAACTCTTTGCGTTTGGGGGCGATAAAGGTAATTCTATCACCGGGCTTTAATGATTTTAATCGTTCTGGTGTGAGATCATCTTTATCGCCAATGATGTAAGTACCTTGCGTATCGATTACAAAGCCTTCTAAACCAACACCTTTATAGATTCCTCTGTAGGTTTCTCCTGCCTTTGTCACCATAACAAGGCGATCATTCACATCGCGTCCTGTATTGTGTATGTTGTCTATAAATTCTTTTAAAAGACGCCTTTTTGTTGGATGAGAGATATCTTCAAAAAGATCTTTTATCAATTGTGTATTGCCATATTGCATTGCTTCACTATGGACAGCCATCATGCGTTCTTTTGTGACAAGTGAAAAATCAAGCTGATGTCCTGCGGATTTAGCGAGATTTTCAAAAAAGATTTGTTCTACGTGCTCGTTGCCATCTATGAATGGATGGATTTTGTGAAGAGAATGAAAGAGTTCCGTTGCTTCCACGACAAATTCTTCGCGCGTTAAACCTCGCAAATTGTCTTTTTCGGCAATCTTTTGATCTAATTTTTGTAAATCTTCGAGGATTTTTTCACCGCTTGAAAAAGCATTGCCCCATTCGTTTCTTTTCATTTCTGGCATGGAAGCAAGGCTACCATCTGCAAATTTGAAGGGGGTATGGCGCAGATGTCCAGCCCATTCAAAGGTATTTTTAAACAACTGATGGTGAATATGACATAGATAAGTAGAATCAAAATATTCTGGTAGAGATTCTGCACGAAGATTCACTAACGCTTGTTCCCTATCATGGGAGCATTTTTCCAGAAAGCTTTTTAAATCTGTTTCTCCGTATTTATTTTTGAGTATTTGAGTACCGGGGTAGATATAATGATGGGGAGAAGCGTGGGATATATTTTTTGCTTTTGCTTTTGCTTTTGGCATTGTTCCATTCCTTATAATATTACGCTGTCCATAAGAGTGTTAAATTCTTCTCGTGAAATATTTCCCCTCGTATATTATTCTTTTAAGATTTTGAGCATTGGATGAGGCAAAAGAGTTCCCTCAAATTTATGGGGGTTTTTGATTGTATCAATCTTCTCTTAGCGCTTTTGCTCTTCTGTTGTGTGAGATGATTTTCCCGAAAAAGGTTTACCTTGAAAAGCTTCTTGATAGGGGGCAAGGCGGAGATGTGGTTTCATTGTTTGGAGATGTTTCATAAAGGATATTAGGTTTTATGAGCACATACATAAAAACATCCTTCAAAGAATTATTCCCCCCCATATTTTCTTGCTGGATCATATGGAAACTCCTTGTTTATGGGCTTTATGAAACGGAACCTCTGTTTTGCTCCAGTGCGCTGTTGTTCTTGTTTTGATGAACAAGTCTCCATAAAGAGGATGTTTTTTAGTTTTTCTGTGCTTTGGGGGCAAAACGGTTCTTTTCAGCAGCCGCTAACATTTCTTGCCTTCTAAAATAGATCGCGCGGCCACATCGTAAAGGGGGCTGACCTTGCATGAGAATAATTTGTTCGTCTTGACGCATCTCTTGGATAATTTCATGAGGTAAAATGAGTGCTCTTTGTTGATAATTGATGTTGTAAGAGCTCTTGCCCAAAGATAGACCTCTCGATTTGTTTATTCCTGCCACTTCAACGGTCATTTGTCCACAGCGTTCTGAAATGTCTTTGGCGGTTTGCAGATCTTTAATGGCAGCATAACTTACAAAGGAGCAGCTTTCAAACCATGAACGTGCTCCTGCTTCTCCAAAGTGATTAACCAACTGACCAGAGGATTGATAAAAAAGCATCAAAGAGGTGCCATATTTACGACCACGATCACGTGCTTCTTCTAAAATATTCATATAACCAAGAAGGTCCACTTCATCCAAGACAAACAAAACACGCTTTTTGTAATTTCCGTCAGCTGTAATCATTGCATTGAGAAAGGCACCGATAATGACCCGTCCAATTGCTGGATAACTGTTCAAAATGCTTGCGGGAAGATTAAGAAAAACATCTGTATTGCCATCGGTGATATCCGATGAGGCAAAATCATTTCCACAGACAAGATCAGCATAATTGGATAAAGAAAGCCATTGGGTGTCTTTTGAAGCCGTTGTATAAACACCTGAAAAGGTTTGTTCTGCCATTTCTGTGAAAATGCCTACCATTTCACGAATAAAAGGAGAAGGTGTCGTTTCTTGAATCATGCGTAATTGATTGACAACAGCCGTTTCTGATTGAGAAAGAATGGTGCGTAATGTTTTTAAATTGCGTTCACTGTCTTCATATTCGTCAGAAAATATCACATGTGCAAGAAGAGCAGTTAAAAGATTATGCGCTTGTGTGGAAAAATATTCTGCCGAAGAATTCTCTGATTTTTTCTCGCTGAGAAGTAATTTGGAAAAAGCTACAATATTGGCTTCACGCTTTGTGTATGAGACGCTATCATCTAAAAGCCAGTCGATGACATTAAAGTTTTTTGTTAAAATTGAATTGGGATCGAGAACAATAACATTTCTATTCCCCATTTTTTTGCGCGCAAATCGAACCATTGGCGCAACTTCTGTTGAAGGGTCTAGGCAAACAATAGAGCCTGGATAGGTTAAACATGTTGGAACAACTGTACTTGTTGTTTTATAGCCACCAGAACCAGCAAAAAAAATCATGTGGGTGGAACCAAAATCAAGATTAAAGCTTAGCAAAGGTGCTTTCCCTCCCTTCCCCCATGTTGTTTTATTGCCAGGCGCAAAGGGAATATTGTGTACGCTATCTTGATCAACACGATATCTTTCACCAACAACAATTTGACCATTGGCAGGAAAAATCTTTGCTGCATCGTTTAAATTCATCCATGAGGCATCACCAAAAATACCTTTTTTGGCACGCTTGACTTTGTTTTGACGCGGAGAGGTTATCATGACCTGAATTGCTAAAAGCGTAGTACCGATGGTGATGCCAAAAATAACCATAGGATCCATGAACTGTAGAGCATAGCTCCAAGTGATCCCTTGTTGGCCAACATAAGGGCTTAAGCGTTTTATTTCACCAGCAATATGATAAAGCGCAGTGATGCCAAAAAAAAGAGCTGAGACAAACGTGATCGCTTTGCGCAGATACAGTTTTTGTAAGAGAGTATAAAAGAGTGATACCCCAGAAACCATGACCAATACCACTAAGGGCTCTGAGCGAAGATACCAATAAAGTTGTGTAGTGTTCAGCCCATTTGTGACAAACAACAACAAATAAGGAACGAGAAATATCGTTAAAGCTCCTAAAGCAATTGGCGCTAAAATGAATGCTAAATGTGTCTTTGTGTATTTCATTTTTGTCTTAACTTTCGATTTTCTCAAGATATGGCGCGTGCTCTTTGTAAAGTCGCTGGTATGGCCTTTAATAATCTGCTTTTCTATCTGTGGAAGAGGTATTAAAATGCCTCTTCCACATGGTGTTCAAAACAAGCAACAGGCGTTCTCTTTTTTAGCTGACCATAGCAAGCGCATTTGAACGGTTGAGTGTGCGTTTTTGAGTTTGTTGGTAGACTTTTTTGACTTTTTGAACAATGTCGGTAATTTCTGCTGCTTTCTTGATCGATGTGCCAATCGCTTCAGCAAGTTTTTCATAATTTTTATCCGTGATCGCTTTATGCTCATCTGAGGAAAGACGCGTGTTGATATTTTTTGTAAAATTACCAAGTTCTTTTTTAAGAAGAGGATTATGTGCTAAAGCTTCTTGCTGTAATTCTTTTGGTAGATCGAGAAAATCTCGCAAGCTTTTACTTGGCATTTCTACCGATTTCGCACGGCGAACTTGTTTTTCTTGATGCTCTTGCGTGATTTCTTTCTTAGCATGTTGTACCGCACATGTAAAATTGACTATTGCTCTACAAAGTGTTGTAACATGATTTTTAGCGTTTGCACGTGTTTGATTTTGTAGGCCGCATAAACTGAAACCTGCAAGAAGAGCAACAGAGTCTGGTGCTTGTTCAATCTTGTTGGCAATATGTTGACCAGAATTGGAATTTTTAATAATGGCAATCATCATCTCATCACATTTTTTCGAGCTGCCATAAACAATTTTTGACAAACGTTGAATTTGTTTTCGAGCGGTATGGACACAGGCATCTTCTGCAATGAGTTCGAAAAGTTCAGCTTTTTCTAAAGGCGCTAATGTTTCTTTTGGAATAAGCGTGTTCTTTAATTCCTGTGCTTGTGGGACCGTAAAGGTAATTCTATCACCGGGTTTTAATGTTTTTAATTGTTCTGGTGTGAGGTGTTCTTTATTACCGATGATGTAAGCTCCTTTTACATTGAATGTAAAGCCATCTTGACCCGCTCCTCTATAGAGGCCTGTGTAAGTTTCACCTTCTTTTGTCACCATAACAGGGCGATCATTCACATTGCGCCCCATATTTTTCATACTGTCCATAAATTCTTTTAAAAGATGGGTTTTTTCTGGATTGGAGATATCTTCAAAAAGATGTTGCATAGGTGCTAGATCGCCTTTTTCTGCTACTGCAACACTGGCAAGCAACATACGTTCTTTTGTGACAAGCGAGAAGTCAAGTTTATGGCCTGCGGCTTGCGCAAGTTTTTCAAAAAAGACTCGTTGTGTGCGTCCGTTACCTTCTCTAAAAGGGTGGAGTTGATTGAGAGAGTTAAACAAGTCTATTGCTTCAGAGTTAAATTCTTCACGCGTTAAGTCTTGCAAATTATTTTTCTCTGCAAGCTTTTGATCTAATTTTTGTAAACCTTCTTGGATTTCATCACCCAGCGCAAAAGCATTTTCCCAACCTGTTCTTTTCATCTCTGGCATAACGGCTGTGGTGCCATCTTCAAATGTAAAGGGGATATGGCGGGGATGTCCTGCCCATTCAAAGGTATTTTTAAATAACTCATAATGAATATGACATAGATAGGAACTATCAAACTGTTCTGGTAGGGGGGCTTCACGCAGATTAACTATCGCTTTTGATGTATCATGCGAGCATTTCTCTAGAAAGGACTTTAAGTTTTTTGTTCCATATTTATTTTTGAGTGTTCTGGTGTTTGGGTAGACATAATGATGAGGAGACGTTGTCTGTATATTTTTTATTCTTGCTTTTGGCATAGTTACTTCCTTATAATCGCACACTGTCCATGAGAGTGTTAAATTCCTCTAATGAAATATTCCCCTTCGCATATTCTTCTAAAATTACGAGTGTTTTAGAATGAAGCGCTATTCCTTCAAGTGCATGGCTGTTGATGGTCGCATCAACTACTTCACGGCGTTGTTGTAATTCTTCTGCTGTCATCGATAAGAGATTTTGTGTCGTCTTTTCCGACATTTATTTTTCCTTTCCAGCTTTTCAAGAAATGCCTTTAAAAAGCCTTTTTGGCAGGCGTGATTTCTCTTTAGTTTCCGCCAAAGATGTTGCGTTGTTTAAAGGGGTCATAATAAATTTCTGTGACCTTGAATTTTCCTTCAATGCGTTTACATTGGATGATGATATCAATCATTGAAATCAATAGACCGCGGATATCATTGCGCTCTAAATCGCTTCCTCCCTCACTTTCTTTGACAAGAAGTGTCATTTGTTCAAAGGCAGCAAGTGCTGTCGAGGCATGTACGGTGGTAATTGAACCAGGGTGTCCTGAATTGACATTGCGGATATAATAAAAAGCTGTACCATCTCGAAGCTCTTGTAAAAGAATGCGGTCAGGGCGCATGCGTAAGGCAGATTCAAGCAATTCTTTGGGACCAACAGAGGATAAACCTTGTCCATCTTTTGAATAGATCATAGAAACATGGTTGGGTTGAGGGACAACCAATTCTTGTGTATCTTCAATGGTGATAATACGCTCATCATGAGGAATTTTGGCGATTAATGCTTTGGATAACGTTGTCTTTCCAGAACCGGTTTTTCCGGCAATTAAAATATTTTTTTGGCAATTTACAGCTTGATTTAAAAAGGAAACAAAGTCCTTATGACAGTAGGAAGTTGCTAAATCATGCTCAGTGTTTTTGAGTTCGTTAAAGCGTGATGGGTAATCTTTTAAGGGCGTAAATGTTACTTGTTCACACACGGAAAAAAGGCCCTTGTTGGCAAGATCTTCAAGAGAAAAACTCTGCGAGGATGGCTTGCGAATTGTCATACTGATTGTGTCTTTTTCTACCGCTGGAGGAATGACAATTTGAATACGCTCATTGCCTGGAAGAGTAGCAGACAATATAGGATTTTTGTCGGAGATATTTTGTTTAGAATAGGAAGCGACAACTTTAGCAATCCCCATAAGCTCATGAAATGAAAGAGCCGGGGCTTCTATTGTTTTCCATCCCTCACTCCCTTCAGTCATGACTTGATAGGGTCGATTGATGACAATTTCAAAAAGACTCTCGTCTTTTAAAAAAGCACTGATGGGTTCAAGTTTGGTTAAAATAATTGCAATGGTTTCATCGTTCAAGCTATGCAAGTTCTTGTTCATTTTAAAGTCACTGTAGAATGTTTATAAAAATTTCTTGAAAGAGCTCGATTGGTAATCTGTTTTTTGTTTTCGATGACTTTCAATTTGTAAACATTGGAAAAATCTAAGTCGCGGGCAACAAAAACATTAACCAATTCTCCTTGGTTCTTGGTCAATGTTGGAGGAATGTTGGCGTAATTTTCTGTGATAATATTTGCAATATTTTGCCCAGAAGAGGCAGTTTCAGACTCCGCCTTTTCTGAACCTTTTAAAAAACGACCTTTTGCATAGTTTGTTGCATCTTTGACAATCGAAACAAGAAGCGCAGAGCCAATCCTCTCAAACCAATGATTATCAACATCTCCATCCATACCAGAACGGCCTAAAGAATCTGTTGCTGGTGAAGCGAGTGTGATAATGACACCATCTGGTGTTTTAGCTCTATTCCAGAGCACAAAGAGACGGCTTTGTCCCCTTTTTAATCCAGAACGATATTCGCCAATAATTTGTGTGCCTTTATCAAGAAGAACAACGCGACCATTGTCGGACAAAATATCTCTGGAGACAATACAACTGGTAAATCCTAGCTGGTCACTGCTGATTGCAGTTTCTAAGATACAGGGAATGGAAGCACCCATGGCAATAATGTAGTTGCGATTGCCAAGAGTGGAAGCGCCAATACTTTCAAGGGTGGTTGGTTTGAGAAGGTGATTAAAGTGCTGTGCTGTTTCATCAGGTTTTTTTTCTCCTTGGTGTAAATCGCTATTATTTAACGCTGTGATTTCTTTGTTCTGATTGGTATTTGCATAGGCAAGTACAGGAGCACGTTGTGCAGCTTCTAAGAGTTTATCATCATCAGATTTTGACTGATTGATTTTTGGTGTTGGTAGTTCAACCTTGGGCAACAAAGCGTTATTTTTTTGCGGAGTTTCAAGAACTATAGGCTTTGGTTCTGCTGGGCGGAAAAGTTCTGTTTGCTTAATAATTCCTTCTTTTGGAGATTCTATAGGATGTGTTTTGTCTGTTTCAAGCGTTGAATATGCTAAATAAATACAGACACCGAAAAGAACAAGGAGAGCTGCTGCTTTTCCTAAATTGCTCTGTTGTTTTTTTCCTTGCAGATTTGTTATCGTATCGCGATCATTAATGCTTTTTTCATCCATTGGGTTATTCATGGCTGTTTCCTATGTTCACTTTACGTTGTACAGATGGTGATGTTGTACCGGTTTCGGGGTTGACCCCTGCAGGCACAAAATTTTTATTGAAGATACACAATACGTCATTGCCACGGCGCAAAGTAAATTGTGCAGCTATAGCATGCACAATGACTTGGTTGCCTTTAATTGATTTTGGAACAAGCGACTCTTGACCATCAAGGGATACAAGGTAAATGGCAGGAATTTCAGTATTGCCTACAAATGTAAATGTTGTTGTTTTACCATTGTCATAGACAGAAGCAGGTTCAATGAGGGGGGAGCCTTGGGCTTCATAAGCCCAATTACGTGGTCCAAAATTTTCATGGATATTGAGAACATCATTTACAAATTTTTCTTCACGGCGTTTTGATTTTTCTGCTTCAGCTAATTTTCTACGCAAGGCTTCATCTTCTGGATAACGAAACTTTACCAAAAAATATGTGTCATTGCCTGCTGAAACATCTCCTTCACGCACTTGTAATTCAAATTGATAAGACCGTTTTGTTCCATCTTGGCGCGTGGTAACAATTTGTAAATTGGTGACAGGCTGAACTTCACGTGGTTTAAGAAAAACAAAGTGACCTGCTGGAGCAACTTGCCAAGCAACCGAATTGCCAATACCCACATAGGAGACTTCTTCGTCATCGGCAAATTCAAGCTGGACAGAAGAACGAATAGAACCAATAATTTGCGTGACATTATATGGGTCATAATTGACAAATCTGATACGGTTATCTTTGCGTGCACTCACAGGCGCTGTTTCTGCAAAGGAGGGGCCTGTATGACAGCTTATTAAAATAACGAACGCTAAGATTATATGAGAAAATCTGATCATTTTATTACCTCTGGATCGGAGCGATATTCCGATACTTGAAAGCCAAGTGGGTTTATTAAGCGGTCCGATGTGGAAATGCGTGCATTTACGTAGGAAAAATTTAAAATCGAAACCCAATGGGAAATAGTCTCTTTGTCATTTAGTTCTCTGACTGTTTTATAGTAACGCACTTGGATAAGATCTTTGCTTAAAAAGGAGATTGATTTGATTGCAACCGTGACTGTCATGTTTTGATAGATATTTTGCGGACTTTCTGGATTGTTGCCCGCATACCATTTTGCAAAACGGTTTTGCTCTTTTGGTGAAGATAAAAGAGAAATTAAGCGAAAATTGTTTTCTGCCTCTGAAGATTGAAAACTTTCGCGGGCAAGGACATATTTGCTCGCAAAATAGCGTGTTATCGCTTCATCATAGTCCTTTGGTGACTCTTTTAATGCACTCACCGTATCTACAATGCCTGTTGAATTATCAACGCGGATAACAAAAGGCTCCACTGTTTTTAAGGGCGTTAATGCTGCTACAGCGAAAGCTAAGGCGATTGTCATTAAGCCAAAAAGTACTGTCAAAGCCATGGAAATTTTCATTCGTATGTGCATGCCATGCATGCGATCAATATCAAATGAGCGTGCTTCTTTTATATATTCATCAAATTCATTACTTTTCACGTCTATCCTCCACAGTTTTATCAGAGAATGTTTCCTGGTTTATAGAATTCAATGAAGCTGCTTTAAGTGTCACATCTGCTGTTGCTTTTTCATTTTCTAAGGTATTGAGAATGATGGGTGTTGTTAAAGGTTTGGCGTTTTTTTCTTGGAAAATGACGTCTTTATTGTAGAAATACCACTTATCTTTATTTAAGGGGCGGGTGTGTTTGCCATTACAGCGTGGCGGTTCTTTCGGGCCACTTAAAGAAGCACAGCCGCTAAGGACAATGGTTAAAATCATAAAAAAAGTTATTTCTCGTTTCATTTTTTGAACTCACGAATACTTTGGAATACAAGGCATGGAGGTTTTTACTCTAAACGATCTTACAAAAACGTAGCATGAAAGGTTTTTGTTGGTCGTATAGAGATAAGGGTATCAAATGTTCCATGTAAAAGATGCATGGTGTGAGCATGAAAGGGCACACACCATGCCAAAACAAGAAGTGTGGTGTTTTTAAAGAAGTGTCTGACATTAAAAACGACCACCACTTTTTCCTCCTGCTTTTGCCGCACCTCCTGCTGCACCAGAAAGTTGTGAAACTGCATTTTTCGCCGCATTACCACCAGCTTTAGCACCAGCTTTAGCACCGCTGGAGAGCATCGAGAAAACCTGTCCTCCTGAAGCAACACCAGTGTTAAAGTATGGTCCACCAGAGGCAAGTGCTGAGGCAATGCCGGGAAGTGCACGGAAAAGAAGGGCTCCTACTATCGAGATGATAACGACTGGAGGAAATAGATAATAAATTGAATCATATGAATCACTGAGAACGTGCACGATAATTTTACACATAATCGTACCAAGCATGATGACAAGAACTTGCAAAAGCGTAAAATTGACCAATGTGGTAATCCATGCATCGGTAAATTTTTTGGTTCCATTGAACAAATAAAAACTAATGAAGAGTGGTCCAAGACCGATAATCATGACAAGGGCAACCTGTGCAAACATTTGCACAATAAAACCACCAATACAAAAGACGATAACAGCCAAGATCATTAAAGAACCAAGAAGGCCAACCATGATCTTTTCAAGAAACCAAGCTCTCGATAAAACTTCTTGATAGCGTGTACTTGCCTGTAACAAAATATAATCAAAAACATTAGAGTTTGTAGCATTGCTATTAAGCGCATTGCCAATGGCGTTGGCTAAATCATTAAAGAAAACATCTTTGACATAAATGTTAAATGTATCTGCATTGGTTGCCATTGTCGTCACAACAACGATTTTAACAACATTGTTGAGAAGACTATTCATGGAAAGAGCAACACGACCGGTCATAACATTATAGCCATACAGAAAAATGAAAATGATCGAAGCAAGATTGAGTGGAGCTGAAATAGCAGAAGATAAACCACTCACTACTGTGTTCATCACATTGTCGAGAGGGGCTAAAATATATTCAGAAATGCTCTCAAACGGGGAGAATTTAAAGTCTGACATTAGAACTCTCAAGCTTTTGTTTTAATTGTTCGGCAAGCTCTTTATTTTTTTTCTGTGCTTGTTCTTCATATATTTCTTCTGTTGTTTTCTTATCTTTTGCTTCAATCATAGCGAGAGACTGAAGTTTTACAGTATTTGCCTGAAACTGTGTTTGAAGAAGAGAAAGTTGTGTTTGAAGCTGCTGTAATTCTTCAGGTTTAGCGTCTTTTTTGGATTTGACAGTTTCAAGCTCTTGCTTGATTTCCTCAATCTTTTTTATACTTTCAATTGTAGATGCGTAAATTGATTCAGCTGTATCTGATTTTACAGCGTTTAATTTTTGTGTGCTTTCTAATGCTTCTTTGTAATATCGCTCAGTATCTTGTGCGGTCGCATGAGAGATAAAAGACAAAGATAACAGTGTGATGAAGCTATATTTTTTCATTGATGTTCTCTCCTTTGATGGAATATGGGCAACCACGTATTGGGGTCTGTTCCATATTCGTTGATAATTTCATTCATGAGTTCAATATTTTTGGTTGTACCGCTTAAGACAGCAATCTCATCATTCATCCCGCGTAAGTTAAGTTCTGCAACAACAGAATTTTGTCCCTGCTTGATAAGAAAACGACGGGATTCTCTGCTTAATTCTGACTGTATCAGTTCAAACTCACGCTCAGTCAGTTTGAAATTTTCAACATAATCGTGATAATTTGCTTTTTGATTGGGGAAAAATATTTGCGTGGGGCATTGCTCAATGATTGTGTGAGCAATTGTTGAGTTTAAAGCGTCTTTGGGACTTTGTGTGGCAAACAGCATCATGCCATTTTGTTTACGGATTGTTTTGAGGCGATCTTGCGCAAAAGCTTTGAAGGAATCGTCTTCCAAAGCTTTCCAAAATTCGTCAATGACAATAATAATGCGCCGTCCGTCAATGAGATCAAGGATGCGGTGAAACAGATACATCATTAAAGGGCGTCGAATTTCTTCATTGTCTAAGAAATCTGTCATGTCATAACCAATGAATTGGGCGTCTAAATTGAGATCATCTTGATCGTTATCAAAAACCCAACCTAAAGCCTCACCTTTGATCCAAGGTTGTAATCGTATGGCAATTCCTTCTTTTGAGGTGTTATCAAAAAACAGTTGAAGAGCACCAAGAGAACGTTGTGCACGAGGCAAGCTCTCTAAGGAATCGATAGCGTTGCTGATATCTTGTCGTTCTTCTTCTGTTACCGTTTGTCCTTCAGTTGTAACAAGCTTTAAAATCCAATTGCGAAGAAAGATTTTATTTTTCTCTGTGTATTCCAAGCCTTTTAAGGGGGCAATACCGGTGGGATATCCGTTTTTTAATGGTTTATATTTTCCGCCTCCGGCTCGTACAAAAATCTCTGCACCTTGATCTTTGTCAAAAAAAACCATGGTTGGATTATGTTTTTGTAATTGAGCAAGAAGAAAATTAACAATTACAGTTTTACCAGATCCCGATGGACCACAAACAAAAGTATTGCCAAGGTCACCATAATGAAAATTAAAATAATAAGGTGAACTCGCTTGTGTTTTCAATAATGCTACAGCGGAGCCCCAAACATTACCCTCTAATTTGCCAATAGGGAAAGAGTGGAAGGGCGATAGGGCAGCAAAATTTCTGCTGGTAATGGCTCCAGAGCGCGCACGATAGCTGAAATTTCCCGGCAATTGTGCCCACCATGCGGCTTCTAAACCTAAATCTTCTCTGGCAATAACAGCACCACCATTGGTTAAATGCGAACGTGCCTTTGAAAGATTTTCTGCTAATATTTTAGGGTGATTGGCAAAAACAGCTAAAGAGAGATGATGCTCCCCCAAAACAAAACGGTTTGACTCTAAATCATCCAGCGCTTCATCAAGTGCTTCAATTTGTGAGCTGGCACGATCGGCCGTATTAATCATTTGATTTTGTTTGCGCCCCATAATGGCACTGGCAGCTGCTTTACTTTTAAAGACAAAAGATTGTGTTAAAATAAATTCAAAAGGGGCTGTCAGCAATTCATCGGTCATGCCAGGGCGCGTTCTTGAGGGATATTCTTTCCAGCCAAACATACCAACAAAGCGTTCATTGCTTTCATGGCGAATTTCAATAAGTTCTTTGCCGAAAATAACACGATCTGAGTAAATCGTCGAAGCAATGGTGCCAAATGTGAGGGGAATACGCTCACGCCTGCCTCCTACCAACTGATGGAGAAATTCACTTTGTTCAGAAAATAAAACGCCTTCATGTTCATAAATGGACAATAGCCGTGCATCATAGGCTTCTAATCCGTTTATAAAATCTTGGCTTAATTCTTCAATTTTATAAATGGCCTCCTGATCTGGTTCAGATTGTGTCTTCTTCGCTTTGCTCAAGCGTTGAAAAAATGAAGCAAGTTGTTCGGTTTTATCTGATGCCGGATTCCAGAGCAATGAAACAAACAGATCATTTCTGTAAAGCTCTTGCGAAATCATTTTCTTTTTGTATTTTTCGTCTAATGTTGCTGCAAAAGAAGAAAAAAAACGCCCCTCTGGATAAATTGTTTCGCGACGGCGGATAATATGAGAATATAAAGCAACACGTTCATCAGCAATATTTCTAAAGAACGTGTTTAATTGATTGTGTAAGGAATTTAATTGATCGATATCTACAGTTTCAAAATTTACGCCTTCAATGGCAATCACAGTCATTAAGCAGCGTGAATTTAATGCAATGACGTGTTGGTTGACATGGCGCATGTAGGGAATATAGTCTTCAGGCAAAGTTTCCCGTTTCATGATCGACGACTGTTTCATCTGTTTAGTTCCTTATAGGTCCGGATCAGACGTAGTGGGGACGTCGATCCTCCTCCCCATCTATTGAGATTTCTTTGTTTGCCTCTTGTATTGAGCCAAGCAAAGAGCACGCGAAACTGATTGTGGTCGTGTTTTGTCACTTCACGTAAAACAAAGTGCATACCAATACCAAGACCAAGCATGGTAAAATCACTTGTGATAATAAAAAGAATGACAGTCGCCATAGCGTTCAGTGCCATCCCTTCCATTGTGACACCGGCAAACATAGCAGGTCTTGTACAGGCAAGGAAAAGAGGATCTTCGTTCATTTATGACCCGTTCCCCACTAAATTTCCAACGAGAGTTGGTGCCCCAAAAACAATACCAATGCCAATTAGGCAGTAAGCGGCTTTGCGCAGATCAATAAAGCCGTACATCCAGCCAATACCCACAGCAGCAACGCAGATAATGGCAATAAGCCTTGCTGTTTTTCCCGTCATCATACCAACAATATTTTCTAAAACAGTATCGACCTGCCCAAACCCACCCGTAGAAGCATTAGAAGCCGCATAAGAGGGATCTAAGATAACGAATGCCGTTAAAAGCAGCATGATAATGATGAAGATGCCGTTCTTGGATAGAGTGTTTGTCATTTTACCTCTCTTTAAATTGTTTCTTGGTCCTCTTGTCTCTCACGGGCGAAGAACTCCCCTTCCTTACAATTTGCATCCCAAATTGCAGCCAAAATTTCCCCTCAATTATTTTTTAAAAACTTTGATAGTGGTCGTTGCTCACTTTCAAAATCTTCTTCTTATAGAGACAGAAGATTCCTTCACTCTGTGAGTCTGTTATAAAAAAATGGCAATTTTAAGTTCTATTTTATCTTTTAAGATGCCACTAGCTAATTGTGTGAGAATACTATTTTTTATTATACAGTGGAGTTAGCACTCGACATATCTTGCTTAGAGTTTTCTCTGTAAAAAGTAGGTAAATCATTGATAAAAATATAAAAAGGTAAAGCAAAAATGAACTTTTTAAGTGAATATATGAAGCTGGGTCGTTTTAAACTGATCGTTATTATTTACATTGTGGGTTCTATATTATGGGGGATAGGCAAATATAAAGCTAAAATAGATTTGAGCCCTCTCAAGACCTTTACGATGCGTGATGTTCAAGACATTGTGGGTATGCATTTGGCAGAAAAAAAGCCAACGGAAGCCATTATCAAACAGCGATTAGCAAAAAATGAGTCAGCTGTTGGTTTACAGGAAAGTGTTTCACTGGGCAATGCGACTGTTTTTCAGGGGAGGGCATCGGTTACCAGTGGTGTTACATTTAAATTGCTCACCCCTGTTGCACAATCGTGGCGTCGGCATATTACGCGCAATATTCACCTCTATGGTGTGGATAGTTGTGCTCCGCGTCAAAAGGCAAAATTAAATGGTCAAGAATGGCCTTGTGGTGCGGTGACAACGGCTTGGCTTGTTACCAAAACGCTTGGTCAGAATTTGTCTTGTAAGCAGGCACTTAAGCATAATGGTATTTTTTATGCGCAATGTTTTGTGGATGGGGTTGATTTAGCGGAGGCAGGTCTTGCTGAGGGTATGTTGGTGCTTGCAAAAGAAAATAAAAACCCTATTCCAGCACAGTATCGCCATGCGGAAGAAATCGCTCGCAACAACAAAGTTGGTCTTTGGTCTAGTAATTTTACTGAACCTTTACAATGGCGGAAAGATAATGGCTCTTATAACCCCTTTGCTGGTTTTTGATTGCTGTCACGATCATATTTCTTTGATGGCTGATATCAAAAAATTTACAAAGCAAATTACAACAGAGCATAGGGAAAATGGTAATAAGCTATAAAATCATTGCAACTGTTTTTCACAGCAGTAGATTGATGGCTGTTCCATTTTCAAGGTTTGTTTTTTATTCAAATATTCGCTTTAGTTTTCAAAGGTGGTTAAGCTATAATGGTCGTATCAATGTATTGTATAAAATCATTTGTTGTTCCAGTAAATCTTCCCTTTGATGAAGAGCAAATTTGTCTTGAAGGTTTCATGAAGAAATCTCTATAGGCTTTTTATTGTTTTCCTCTTCATTATGTATTACGAAGAACATTTTATGATGTCTGTTGTGAACATTTTTTGCGTTATGTAACTATAGCACTCATTCTAAAAAATAAGAAATGGCTAAAAAATAAGAAATGATGATCACTAAAGCTGTTGCTGCATAGTGTGAAAATAAGGACCCCATCTTGGGGGGGATTAACAAATGTGATATTAAAAGAGGGGTAAATGAAAAAAATTATTTTATTATGCATGGCTCTATTATTCGTAGTGGGGTGTGAAAAGACTTAATAGTGTGGAAGATTTTAAGAAAGATGGGGAAAAAAATGTTTCCTTGGATTTAATGTGAAGGAATCTTAAAATTGTCAAAATTTATTACAAGCAGATAATGAAATGTCTTTTTCGCAAAAGCCTGTCAATTCACGTCTAGGAGCAAAATTTTAATAAACACATATCTCAACAGTAGAATGGTGTATGTATATAAGTTGCAAAATAAAGAAGTTACTATGCAGTTGCTTGTGACTTCTTTCATTTTATCAGGTTGAGAATTATTCTCGCTTAAAAATTTCCTTTTGATCTCTTTTGGTAAGGTGTGTGAAGCATTAGGATTTTGGCTGTAAGAACATGCTTTTAAAGGATTTATAGCGGAGACTTCAGTATTTTCTACCCTCAAACACTTGTTGTTTAAGCAGGACTATAAGGTATAATTTTCTCTATGGGCTGTTTTGTGAGAGAGTGTGGTGAATACTCAGACTCGGATTTGCTTTTAGAGCTTATGAAACAGTGTTTGCTGGTGATATGCTAGGGGGGCAAGCGAGACAGGAAGCGTCGTTGTTTACAGAGCTGCATTGGTAGGCTTTATTCTTTGAATGGGAGGCAAGTCAAGAACAGGGTTCCAAGTATTAATAACAGCGCTTTTTGGTTAAGTACAGAGCGCTTTAAATAAAAAGCATGCGGGAGAAGGAGGTCCTTTGAATACGCATGAATATTGATGAACGGAGCCTGTAGTGCTGTGGGGCATGATTTTAAGAAATTTCATTTTGATCGGCAATTAATTGTAAAATTGCTTTGCGTTTTATTGTGATGAGGACTCTAAAACTTTTAAGCAGCAGATATTCTTCTCTGCTGGAGATGATTTCATTATGAGGGTTTGTGAGGGGTTTGTGAGGGGCTGACGCATATTGTTTTGTGGAGAAGTCGACTTAAAAGAAGGCAATGGGGACATTCAAGATATCGGCCAAGATATCGGCAATTTGCTTTAATTGTCCCGCTTCGACATGATTTAAGCTTTTTTCGTATTTTTGAATTTGTTGGAAGCCTCTCCCTAGAGATTACTCTAAGGCTTTTTGAGATATTTTTAGCATGTTTCGTCTGAAGCGAACTTTTTTACACATGAATTTGTCAATATGAGGATTTTTATTTTACATTTCCCCCACAGGGGGCGAGCGCTCTTGTATTGGACTTTCGGGGAGGTTGGAAATACTGCAACCTCGTCAGTATTTTGCTTTTCGTGCTGGAAAACACCTAGACAGTGCAAAATTTCGCAAAATGCTAAGACATCCACAGAGTGGATTCATGTTTATGATCGAGGTTTCAGTTTTTCAAGGCTCTATTGGTCGGTGCGTATGCGACCAAAATATCTTTTTATTCATAAAGTAATTTGAGAGGATTTACAATAAAAATGAAGACAGCTTTAGCTCTTCCTTATCCTTACAGTTTTTTTATATCAATAATGGTTGCTTCAGATACTTCTTTAAAAAAATATGTTAATTCACTATAATTTGCTGTTTTGGCAAGGACATAGCCTAAAATTAAAGAGAAAAAATCTTCAGGAGGCAGCATGATAAATATTTCATTTTTTACCAAATGTTTTGCGTGAAGAAATGCTTTTGAATGGCGTAACTCTTCAGGATACTCATAGCGTTTCAATTTACCAGCCTGAGGGGCTATATGGTAATGAATACCTGTATAGGCTTTTACTTCAGGAATCTGAAAAACTTCGTTATTGATCAATGTGGAAACGACATTTTTAATCCAGTTTATTCCTAAAGCATTGCTCACAAAATGTGTCGTGATTAATCTACCTCCAATACGTGCTGCGATTTCAATGAATTTAAAGCCATCTTTTGTCCATTTTGCCTCTAAATGAAATGGAGTATTCTTTAATCCAAGAACATGAACAATATGAGAGGTCGCTTTTTTCAATTTCGATTTTTACCTCATCACTTAATCTTGCGGGGAAAATATGCGGGTATTCTATAAACCAAGGTTCGATAACCTTTTTCTCTGTAATATCTGCAATATAGCATTCTTCATTTACCACAACATCTTCGACAGAAAATTCCTGACCGGAAAGATAAGACTCGCATAAAAAATGAAGACCATAACGGTTATAACTCCATTGATCATGTCCTTCTTTAGCAAGATTGATAAGTCCATGAAATGCATCTTTCATTTGTTTTTCGTTTTCTGCGTAATATACTCCTTTTGAATCGGAAGCGCTTATCGGTTTTAGCACGCAGGGAAATGAAATGTTGCTAAGATCTGCCTCTTCTTTCATTAATTTAAACGATGGGGTGTATTAGGGATAAGTTTCCCATACAGTTTTTATCATTTCATATTTATTTCTGGCTCTTGTTGCAGATGAAACACTTGTTCTAGGTGTTCCTAATATCTCTGATACTAGGGCATTAAGCTCAACGTAAAGATCAGTCCATGAAAGAGATAAAACAAATTTTCCGTTCTTTATTAATCTCTTCAACAAGGGCTAGTACTTGATGATTATCTGCTAGGTTAACTTTGAAAAAATCGACACGATTTTCTAATATTTTAGGGCAGCTGGAAGCAAACAATACTATATTTAACCAAGTTCATGGCATGCATTAAAATAGCTTCTTGTTCGTCTTCATAAGAGCGAATTCCAAGCCAAAGAATAGAATTTTTCATGATTTCCCCCTTTGTTGAAGATTGTTTTTTCTTTCATCCCCCAAGCCCATTAAATTTACGGATTGTTTTCTTATAGACGATAAAAGTTGTGCTCATGGAAAGAAGAGCGCTTAACAGAAGATAGCCGATATGCCATTCACTTTTAGCAAGCAGGAATGACACGGGGAGAGAAGCCGAAAAAGCCAAGGGCAGCAGAAACAGCAGCCATTTCACGATGCTTGAAGGATAAATTGCTATGGGGATAAAGGAGAGTTGGTAAAGCATTGCATGAAAATAGGCAACGGGCATCTTACGGCTGGTCATAAATGTTATAAAGTTGAACATCATGAAAAAACATAAATTTACGATAAAAACACAGCCAATTGCAACGATAAAGGAAAACCATTTCAGTTTTATCTCTGACATATCCGGTAGTGAGACAAATGAATAAGCCGTTACACAAACAATAAAAAGCTTGATTAGATAAAGAGGTCTGCACCAGCCAAACAGGACTAATAGCCAAATTGAAACAGGTTTTGTCAGATATCCTTCAATTTTCCCCTCTGCTACTTTTTCAAAAAATGTTTCAATAGAACTGGTAAAAATATTCAAAAATATCCCAAGCAAAATGAAAACAACAAAGATAAGATGAATTTCATCTCTGCTATAGTTTCCAATGCTGCCTGAGAAGCGAGAGATTTTATCAATAAAGATGAATTGAATAAAATAATAGCACAGAGAAAGAATAAATTCTCCCGTGAAGTTTTTAGCGTAAACAATTTGTCGGCGTATATTCATGCTGATAAAGTAAAGGATTGTTTTCACCTCATCCTCCCGCTCCATGATAGGCTTTCATTCCTTTTTTCCAAGCAATATGAATGAAGAATAAAAGACACAAAATATAAAAAACACTGCCCTCAATAAATTGCTCGAATACTCTCAGATTATGGGTTGAAAGAAATTCGGCAGGAGCCGATATGGTGAAACGATAAGGATTAAACTGCATCAATGGAATGAGCCATGTTGGCCAAAAAGAGGGGGGGAGAAGAGTGCCACCAAGAAGTGCTGAACTGAGAATACTAAAAGAGAGCAAGATATTGTATTCAATTACCCAGAAACTCAATAAGGCAATGGCAAAGGAGAGAAAAAAACACAGCAGTTGCGAGAGAACAATAATGAGAAAAAACAACAGAAAAGTTATGACCAATGCTAAAATATTCTCAAAGGATAAAATAAGTTTTACAGAAAAAATAGCCAGTAAGGGTATGGCATAGAGCACGCTTTCACCCAAAAAGCTAAACAGCATTTGTATCATGTAGCTGAATGGTTTGGTGAGATAGACTTCTAATTTTCCTTCTTTAACATGCTGAGAGAAAGATTGAATTAAACTATAACCATTATTTAAGCGTGATAAAACTAAGGCAAAGGCATAATAATATATCATATCATGAAAGCCAAAACCGTTTATGCTGTCGCTCGTGTCAGAAAAAAGTGCATTCCACAACAGAAGTTGAATCACGAAGGGCGATAGCGTCCCCATAACAATATCGGTAAAAAACATGGCTCTGTCACTGAGGATTGTGAGCAATCCATTCTTGGCAAAGAGAAAGAGAGCAAAGCAATGGTTAGAGAAATTCTTTAAATTTAACACGGAGCATCTCTTCAAGTGAGGGGGTGGATACAGAGAAGGGACAGTTAAGTTTTATTGCAATTTCCCTAATAAAACCTGGCACATCTTCACGCGAGAGTGAAATCTCCAATGTACATTTTTCATCATTAAAGTGTTTCTCTTTTAAAGGAATGGACAATTTTATTGCCAGTTCATCAATGTCCTTTATAAGCGTTGAAGCTGTTGGTAAATGTTCACAAAAAAGCGTTATTCTCACACTTGAGGGGATCATCTCTTTCAAGGTATCAATATCGCTATGAAATTGCTTTTTTCCTTTATGTAAAAGAATAATATCATCAACATAGCCATCGATATCTCCCATGTCATGACTGGTGATGACATATCCTATAGCTTGCTCTTTTTTGAGTTTTTTAAGCAGCTCCCTGATTTCATGTTTGGAAGTAATATCAAGACCAATCGTTGGCTCATCGAGAAACAATAATTGAGGTTTAAAGGATAAATTAAAGGCTAATTCGCTTTTGACTCTCTCACCAAGGCTTAGCAAGCGCACGGGCTTATCCATGATATGCTCAATGTTCAAGAGCTTGGTAATCTCTTTAAGATCGCGGTGAAAAGAGCTCGGTTCAAGGTCATATAGGGGTTGAACCATATCCAGACTATAGCGTAGAGGTAAATCCCACCAGAGGCAATTTTTGTGACCAAAGACCACGCCCAGAGACTTGAACAGATTTTTTTTTGCTTTATAGGGATTAACTCCTAAGACTTTAACATCTCCCTCATCAGCAGTTTGTATGCCAGAAAGTATTTTAATCAATGTGGATTTGCCCGCTCCATTGGGACCGACGATTGCGAGGGATTGTCCTGAAAACAAGGTGAAACTGATCTCTTTTAGCGCATGATAATTTGAAGAGGTCGGCTTAAAAAGAGAAACCACTTTGTTGGTAAAACCCGTTGCATTGTTTATGCTGCGGTATGTTTTTGAGACGTTCTTCACATCAATCAACAATGATCCCATTTGTCTCCCCCCAATTGACTTTATATTCTCTTTAAAACTCTGCTTTTTACAGCGGAAAAACAAATCTACCCTTGAGACCTTTATGGCAAATGACTCTCACTTTCTCTTAATTTTTAATAGGGTGCACTTCTTTAGCATGGTGGGCTCACTTTAGCTAGGTATTTCATATTCTCATCTGTTTTTTATAAAGATGTGTTTTGAGAGAGACTAAGCAGCTCTCAGATATGGAGTTTTAAGAGAGACACTTTAGCTAAGGACTTATTGTGCGATGGAAACGATGAAGCCTCGATTTATATCAAATCGTATCAATGATAGGAGTGTTTTTCGAGATGATAGGAAATTTCGAGGTCTTCTCTTTCTTCCCTGTGACGTTTCAAGGCTGCAGGAGAAAATGCATCAGAAAAAGGAACAGCTGTCTTTGACTTCTTTGGTAAATGCTTCAAAATTTTTGTAATCACGTCAAGTGCAAGAGTGAAATCATGGGAGTTTCAAGTTAAAGGGTGTCATAGGGTTAATAAACGTAAAGTGTTTTGTTTTTGGAGCGCGGTTGCGTTATAGTGAAGGGGGAAAGCAAGGGAGGTTTTGATATGTTGAGTGAAGATGAAATTAAAAGACGTCGCTTTCATGCTAAAAATGCATTGGCAAGCCAACGTTTAGAAGGGTTGGAACCAGATCCACAGGTTGTTGCTCAAGTAGAGCGCTATATTATAGGTGAGCTTGAAATAAGTGATGTCATTAAAGATTATATAGAACGGGTAAAACGTGGTGAAGTATGAGGGGAGCGGCGATCCTTACACTGATCCTGAGACTGGTGTGTTGTATAATCGGTTTGGAATTAAAGACCAAAACACATGGGAGCGTGTAGAAGCTACTTTTGCTTATCTACGCTCTTTTGAACTTATGCTTACTCCTCTTCGTGGTAGGTTTGATCTAGCTCATATGAAAGAGATTCATAAAAAGCTGTTTGGTGATGTATATGAATGGGCAGGAGAGATCCGTTCGCTAGATATGAGCAAAGGGAATAGTATATTTGCTTATTATACTCAGATTGAAAATTATGCACCGAAGATTACACAGCAGCTTGTAAAAGAACACTATTTGCGTGATCTTGGTGCGAATGAATTCAGCTTGAGGGCTGGATATTACATGGGTGAGTTGAATGTGTTGCATCCCTTTCGAGAGGGGAATGGGCGCACGTTGCGTGAATTTATGGGGCAGCTTGCGCGTGAAGCTGGTTATTTTATCGATTGGAGTTCTCTTGAGCAACAAGAAATGATAGAGGCATCGGTTGCGGCGTATCATGGGAATTATGAACACTTGTCTACACTTATTCGTCAAAACCTCAATCTCTTATAAGTAGCGGCGTTTGTAGCAAGTGCAACAATGATGCCGAGTTTGAAAGTTGTCACTATAAAGTCCCATAAGGGCATGGAAGAGCGACCATAGATGACATTGTAACCAATAAATATAATGTAGAGTGTACAAGATATCTTAAGCGGAGTACCTAAAGCTGAGGAAAGATTTGAAATGGTTTCATTCATTGTCTCTGTAAGGGGCTCCATTAACATATTGTCTATATCAGTAAATATGCCTTTGCTTTCTATTGCTGCCATATAGATACCCCGCTATGCATTGTGTGTTTTTATAATTAATTGTTATCTTGTTCTTTTTCTTCTTGTTTTGCTTTAGCGCGCTCTTTTACTTTTCGTTCTTCTGCAGCGCGCTCTTTTGCTTCTTGTTCGGCTTGTATTCTATTAGTATCAGCTTCCATTTTTTCAAGATCAGCTCTCATTTTAGCTCTAAGTTTTTCCATTGTTTGACTATGACGTTTTGTATCTTCACGCGCTCTTTCTTCAGCTTTTGCTTCATATTCCTTTTCAAGTTCAAGCTGTGCTAGTCTTAGATTTTCACAATTTTTTGAAGTCCCTGCGAATCCGCATTTAGCATTCCACTCTTCCATCAATTTTTGATCTTTTTTAAATTCTGCGACGCTATAGGTTTTTTCGCAACCAGCAGTGATAATTCCAGTGCAAAGTAGTAATGTTGTTATGAGAACTTTATTCATGAATATTTCCCCTTCTTTCTTTCAGTTTTTGGTTTGAGCACAATTTTTACATTTTAAGTGGAGCACCTAAGCTTGATGAAAGATTCGAAATGGTTTTACCCATTGTATCTGTAATGGGATTCATCAACATATTATCTATATCTGTAAATACACCTTTGGTTACTATTGCCATTTAGATGCTTCGTTCTTCATTGTGTCTTAATGGTTATTTTGTTGTTCTTCTGCTGCGCGTTCTTTCGCTCTTCGTTCTTCCTCAGCACGTCGCTTTGCTTCTTGTTCGGCTTTTCTTTTTTGATATTCAGCTTCATTTTTTTCACTTTGAGCTCGCATTTCGGCTTTAAATTTTTCCATAGCATCATCAAGCTCTTCGTTGTGTTTCCTAATTCTCTCTGCAGCTTTTTCCTGACGTTCTTTGTCAAGTTCAAGTGCTGCTAATCTTAGGTTTTCACAATTTTTTGAAGTTCCTGCAAAGCCACATTTAGCATTCCACTCTTCCATCAATTTTCGATCTTTTTTAAATTCTGCAACGCTATAGGTTTTTTCACAACCAGCAGTGATAATTCCAGTGCAAAGTAGTAGTGCTGTGATAATGATTTTGTTCATGAATATTTCCCCTTCTTTCTTTCAGTTTTTGGTTTGAGCACAATTTTTACATTTTAAGTGGAGCACCTAAGCTTGATGAAAGATTCGAAATGGTTTTACCCATTGTATCTGTAATGGGATTCATCAACATATTATCTATATCTGTAAATACACCTTTGGTTACTATTGCCATTTAGATGCTTCGCTCTTCATTGTGTCTTAATGGTTATTTTGTTGTTCTTCTGCTGCGCGTTCTTTCGCTCTTCGTTCTTCCTCAGCACGTCGCTTTGCTTCTTGTTCAGCTATTATTTTTTGAGTCTCTGCTCTCATTTTTTCCATATCGGCCTTCATTTGAGTTTCCAATTTTTCCCTTGATTTGCGATTTTCTTCTGCTGCTTTACGTCTTCTTTCTGCTTCTTTTGCTTGACGTTCCTTCTCAAGTTCTAAAAATGCTAACCGCATGTTTTCACAATTTTTTGAAGTTCCTGCGAATCCACATCTAGCGTCCCACTCTAAGCGTAATTTTTCATCTTTTTTAAATTCTGCGACACTATAGGTTTTTTCACATCCAGCAGCGATGAGTCCTGTGCAAAGCAACAGTGCTGTGAGAATTGTTTTGTTCATAAATATTTCCCCTTCTTTCTTTCAGTTTTTGGTTTGAGCACAATTTTTACATTTTAAGTGGAGCACCTAAGCTTGATGAAAGATTCGAAATGACGCTATCCATTGTTTGTTCAAGGGACTTCGTCATGTAATTATCTACCTTAGTAAATATGATGATTTTTGATTTAATCGTTACTTTGTGTTTTTTCAGCTTGCTCTTTTGCTTTTCGTTCAGCTTGCCTTTTTTGATATTCAGCTTCATTTTTTTCATGTTGAGCTCGCATTTCGGCTTTAAATTTTTCCATAGCATCATCAAGCTCTTCGTTGTGTTTCCTAATTCTCTCTGCAGCTTTTTCCCGACGTTCTTTGTCAAGTTCCTCAGCTGCTTGTCTCACATTTTGACAATTTTTAGAATTATCGGAAGCTGCACACTTCCATTGAAATTCTCTTATTAAGCTTTCATTTTTTTTAAATTCTGCAACACTATAGGTTTTTTCACAACCAGCAGCGATGAGTCCTGTGCAAAGTAGCAATGTTGTTATGAGAACTTTATTCATAGGTATTTCCCCTTCTTTCTTTCAGTTTTTAAAGTGTGAGCACAATTTTTACATTCTGCTCTGTGTTTTAGGTTTTTGTAACCCCGTGACGACAAATCTAGGGCAAAGACAGAATGTTGCGAGAGATATCTTTGCCTATAGTTTAGTCGTTATTCTGTTTCTGTTTAGTTTCACTTTTTTCATGTTTATTTACTTGATTTTGCATTTTTTTAAAAAGCGTCTCGACGTTTGAAGGGGTCATAATAGATTTCTGTGACACGAAATTTTCCTTCCAAGCGTTTGCATTGGATGATGACATCAATCATAGAAATTAATAAGCCACGAATATCTTCTCGTGCTAAATTTCCACCGCCATCACTTTCTTTGACAAGCAGTGTCATTTGTTCAAAGGCTGAGAGCGCTGTGGAGGCGTGAACGGTGGTGATGGAACCAGGGTGACCAGAATTGACATTGCGGATGTAATAGAAAGCTGTGCCATCACGCAATTCTTGCAAAAGTATCCGGTCAGGGCGCATGCGTAGTCCCGATTCAAGGAGCTCTTTTGCACCCGCTTTTGCTAGACCTTGATTGTCTTTTGAGTAGAAAAGTTGCACTTTGTTTGAATGGGGAACGACAAGTTCTGGTGTATCCTCAATGGTGAGAATGCGTTCATAGTCAGGAATTTTGGCAATTAAAGCTTTAGAGAGTGTGGTTTTTCCCGAACCGGTTTTGCCAGATATCAAAATATTTTGTTGGGTAATAACCGCTCTCTCTAAAAATTTACAAAAATCTTTGGCTATAAAGAGATCGGTTAATTCTTGTTCTGTGTCAGAAAGTTCACCTGCTCGCTTTTTCATTTGTTCAAGCGGGGTAAAACTGACGTTTCTTGTTACAGAAAACAGTTGGTTTTCGTGTAAACTTTCAAGAGAAAAAGTACGGGATGAAGGTTTACGAATTGTCATGCTGATGGTATTGGCTGCAACAGCAGGAGGCATGACGATTTGTATGCGTTCATTATTGGGGAGCGTTGCAGAGAGAACAGGGTTTTCTACACTGATCTTTTGTGTTGTATAAGCGGCAACAACTTTTGCAATGCCCTCTAATTCACTATAGGTCAATTCTTTGATAGTATGGGTTTGCCAACCATTTGGACCTTCAACGATCACTTCACCAGGGCGATTGATGACAATTTCAAATAAATTATCGTCATTGAGATAGTCGCTTAAGATCTTTAATTTGGTTAAGACGATAGAGGCGCGTTCTGAATTTTTTGCTGTGGGCATAATTTCTTTTTACTACATTTGAGAATGGTAGAAGAAGTCTCTTGGAATAGAGCGTGGGAAGATTTTGTTTCTTCTTGTTGTAATGGAGAGTTTATAAACGGATGAAAAATCCAAATCTCGTGCCACAAAAATGTTGACGAGTTCGCCTTGGTATTTTTCTAAGGTAGGGGGGATGTTGATTTGGTTTTCAAGAGCTATACTTGCTGCATCTTTGCCAGCGTTGCTTGCGCCTCCAAAATCTCCTCCTCCGCCTGCACCTCCAAAGCCTCCTCCTCCAGAGTTGTTTGCGCCCGCTTTGTTGGAATTGTTTGTCATTTTATTGGTGAGGGTTGTTGTGGCGCCATCAATAACGGTAAGCAACAGGGAAGAGCCAAAGCGCTCCCACCAATGGGTGTTGATATTGCCATCAAAGCCTGCTCGTCCTAAACTATCGGTTGCTGGTGAGGCAAGGGGAATGATGACACCAGTTGGGGTTTTTGCTCTGGTCCAGAGGACAAAGAGGCGGGATTGCCCTTGTTTTATTCCTCCACGGTATTCGCCAATCACTTGGGTTCCTTTATCAAGCAAGACAACACGACCATTGTCAGAGAGGATATCGCGGTTAATGATGCAGCTTGCAAAGCCTGGTTGGTCACTGTTTAATGCCGTTTCTAAGATACAGGGGATAGAGGTTCCCATGGCGATGATAAAGTTTCTATTGCCGATGAAACTTGCTTTTGTCTCTTCTGTTTTGGTTGGTTTTAATAGGGTCGCAAAATTTTTGGTGTTTTGAAGGGCAGGAGAATTTTGCATATGCCCGAGATTTTCAAGGGTGTTCAATTTGTCAAAGGCGTTGGTAAGACTATTATTGACGATGTCTTTTAATTGAGACTTCGTGCCCCTAGCAAAAGCGAGAACGGGCGCGCGTCTTGCGGCATCAAGCAAAGGATCGTCTTTTTTGGGTTCTGGTGCGAGTGGTTGTGGGGGAGGCAGGGTTATGGGACCAAGTTTTGCGCGCGGGTCAGCAGGCGCTAATTCTAAGGGCGCTAGTGTATTGTGAAAGCTTTGTGCTTGTTTTTTATGAGATTTTGCTGTGTCTTTTTTTTCTTCGGGGGTGGATAAGATATTCCAAAGCATATAGCCACAAAATCCTATACAAGCTAGAGCGATGATAATTTTTTTGCCAAGGCTTTGTGAGGTATTGTTGCGTTTATCGCCAATTGCACCACGATCTTCGATAGTTGTTTTATCACTCATAGCTGAGCCCCCCTTTATTCCCGCTTCTTTAAAGATCTGATGCAACTTTGCGTTCAACAGATGGTGAGGTTGTTCCGGTTCCTGGATTTATGCCTTTTTGTTGATAGGCTTCATTAAAGATGCATAAAACATTTCTGCCATTTCTTAAGGTGAATCTGGCACTAATGGCATGGACAATGACCATATTGCCTTTGGTGGTTTTGGGAACGAGGGATTCTGTTCCGTCACTGCCAACAATATAAATGGCAGGGATTTCTTGATTGTCTGGAAAGGTAAATGTTGTGGTTTTGCCGTTGTCATAAACGGAGGAGGGTTCAAGATTGCTCGAGCCTTGTGCACTATAAGCCCAATTGCGTGGTCCGTAGGTTTCAGAAGCATCAAAAAGACCATCAATTTGTCTGGCTTGTTTTTTTTCTTGTCGCAAAAGTGCGGCAAGCCTTCTGCGTTCGGCTTCGTCTTGTGGATAGCGAAATTTGACAAGGAAATAGGTTTCTTGTGCGGTGGAAATTTCTCCATCTTTGACCATGAGTTCAAATTGATAGGAGCGTTTTGAGCCATCACGGCGGGTGGTGACCACTTGCAGATTGGTAATGGGCTGGACTTCTCGTGCTTTGAGGAACAGAATATTGCCAGCGGGGGCTACTTCCCAGGCAACGCTGTTGCCGATAGCGACATGGGCAATTTCTTCATCAGCAGAAAATTCTACCTGTACGGACGAGCGTATGGTGCCAATAATTTTTGTGACATTATAGGCATCATAATTGATAAAGCGAATGCGGCTGTCATTGGGTGCGCGGGTGGGAAAAACACTGGCATTGCCCCAAGGTGTAGGAGAAAGAGCGATGGCGCTTAGAAAAAGAAAAAGGAATTTTTTTTCATGGATTAGTTGACCACTTCTGGATCTGTTCTATATTCACTAACAATAAAGCCGAGAGGATTTATCAAACGGTTTTGTACAGAGATGGGGGCGTTGATATATTCAAAGGTGAGTGTTGCAACCCAGTGGCTGATGAATTCTTTATTGGTTTCATCGTCCCGTATTGTTCTGTAATAACGGACCTGTGCGACGTCCTGATTGATGAAGGAGATTGATTTTATCGTTACGGTGGCACTTGCGTGTTTGTAGAGGATTTGTGGACTTTGGGGGTTTTTTGCTCCATACCAGCTGGCAAATCTTTCTTGCTCTTCTGGAGAAGAAAGCAGAGAGACGGTTTGGAAGTTGTGTTGTACCTCCTCAGACTCAAAGCCTTCACGGCAGCGGACGTATTTTGCCGCAAAGTAGCGGGTGATCGCTTCGTCAACGTTGGTGGGGCCTTCTTTTAAGGCTTCCACAACCTCTGTAATGCCGGTTGAATTGTCGACACGGATGACAAAGGGCTCAACGGTTTTAAGCGGGGTGAGGGTGATGACCGCTAGCGAGGAGATGACCGCGACGATCACAGCTATGGCAGCGATAGCGAGGGAGGCGCGGGTGATGCGGCGTGAGGTGAGGATGCGGTCTTGATCAAAGGAGCGCGCATCAGCAATATATTGTTCTATGTCTTGTTCTTTCATGCCTTTTGCCCGCAGTCTTTGTAGGATTCCATTTCTTCATCGGTGAGTTTTTGGCTGAGAAGCGTTTCGAGCTTGCCCTCTTTCACAGATGATGGGAGGTCGGTATTGTTGCTGATGATGATGGGCGTGGAGGAGGGATTTTTCCCTTCCCAATTCCACATCGATTTGTTTAATGGCCGCTTAGAATATCCATCGCATTTTGGAAGTGACTTCAGCGTGTGTGATGAAGACATACAACCATTTAAGAGGATAAGCGATAAAATGACCCCAATTTTTTTAAACACTTTCCTATTTTCCTTTCCCGTATATCCTATCTGCAAGTTTTTGTGCGAATGATTGCTCCATAGCCTTGTCAAAAGATGATTGTTCCGTCATTTTTTTTGCTGCGTCTTGAACCATCTTTGTTGCTCCTGTAAGAGAAGCTCCTCCAGAGGCTAGAGCGGAGGCAATGCTTGGTAGTTGAGTGAAAAGATAACAACCACAAAAGCTCACAACCATGAATTTAACTAAAGAAAACATCATATCTGTAACGCTTTCTGAGAAAATGCCCGTTGCAAGATCGACATATAGACCACCAAGCAACACGACTAATACCTGCAAAATGATGAAGTTTATCGTTTGATTTAACCACGCTTCTGTGAAACGCCTTGTTGATGAAAACATATAAAGGCTTATAAAAAGAGGGCCTATTGATATAACAAGAAATAAGCCCAGTTTTGCAAATATTGAGACAATGAAACCAGTTGTAGAAACTATAAGGGCAGTCACTAAGCACAAAATACCAACAAACCAATTAACAAAATAAGTAGCTATTGCATACCATGCTGTCTTGTGTGCTGCATCAAAAACATGTGCAGTACCTTTTTCCAGCATATTATCCCATACATTTTTGTCTGAATGTACCGCTCCTTGGGTGACATTTGCAATGGCATTCGGTAGATCATTGAAAAATATATCCCTGACCCATATGTTATAGCCAGCAGCTTTTGTTACTAGTGTAACAATGATGCCAAGTTTGAAAACTGTTGCTATAAAGTCCCATAAGGGCATGGAAGTACGCCCATAGATAACATTGTACCCTATAAATATAATGTAAATTGTACAAGACACTTTAAGCGGAGCATCTAAAGCCGATGAAAGATTTGAAATGGTGTGATCCATTGTTTTTTCAAGAGACTTCATCACGTAATTATCTATATCTGTAAATATAGTTATATTTTCGAATGCCATTGCATGCCCGTTTTATTAAATTGTTGTAAATATGATTACTTCTGATTTAATTCCAGTAGTTTTTTCATTGTAGCTCGTCCTCTAGCTTCATTTTCAGCTCTTTGTTTTTTAGATTTTTCTTCCCATTCATCAAGTTCGGCTTGTTTTTTTGCTGTAAGTTCCTCTATTGTGTTATGAAGGCTTTTTGCCGCCTTATTCCATCTTTCTTCAGCTTTTGCTTCATATTCTTTCTGAAGTTCAAGCCCTGCTAATCTTAGATTTTCACAATTTTTTGAAGTTCCTGTGAGTCCACATTTTGCGCCCCATTCTTCCATCAATTTTTGATCTTTTTTAAATTCTGCGACGCTATAGGTTTTTTCACAACCAGCAGCGATAATTCCAATACAAAGCAGCAATGTTGTTATGAGAACTTTATTCATAAATATTTCCCCTTCTTTCTTTCAGTTTTTAGGTTTGAGCACAATTTTTACATTCTGCTCTGTGTTTTAGGTTTTTGTAACCCGTGATGACAAATCTAGGGCACAGACAGAATGTTGCCATAAATATTTCGGTCTACAATTCAATTGCTGTCCTGTTTCTGTTCAGCTTGTTCTTTTGCTTCTTGTTCGGCTTTAGCTCGTTCTTTCGCTTCGTGCTCGGCGATTTTTTTTGCATATTCAGCTTGTTTTTTTGCTGTAAGTTCGTCCATCATTTGATCAAAGCTTTTTGCTGCCTTATTCCATCTTTCTTCAGCTTTTGCTTCATATTCCTTTTCAAGTTCAAGCTGTGCTAGTCTTAGATTTTCACAATTTTTTGAAGTTCCTGAGAACCCACATTTAGCATTCCACTCTTCCATCAATTTTTGATCTTTTTTAAATTCTGCAACGCTGTAGGTTTTTTCACACCCAGCAGTGATAATTCCCGTGCAAAGTAGTAGTGCTGTGAGAATGGCTTTGTTCATGATCAGTGATTGTCCCCTTGTTTTTCAGATTTTTTTTGTTCGCTATCGTTTCCAAGGAGTTGATTTGCAAGGTTATGGTAATATTCTTTAAAAAGTTCAGCTGCTGCTACTCGTACGTTTTCACAATTTTTTGAAGTTCCTGAGAACCCACATCTCGTCACCCACTCTTCCATCAAATTTTTATCTTTTTTAAATTCCGCTACGCTGTAGGTTTTTTCACAACCAGCAGTGATAAGACCTGTACAAAGCAGCAGTGTGGTGATGATGATTTTGTTCATTCTTGATCCCCTCTTTTTTTCGTTTATTGACTACGAAGTTTTTTGGCATAGTCTTTATATCGCGCTGCAAATTCTTCGTAGCCACGTTCCACTTTGGCTTTTTCTTCTGCTTGTTGAATCATCGCGGTGGCTTGCATTTGGAGGACTTGTGTTTGCAGTTTTGCTTGTATTGCTTCTAATTGTGCTTGAATGCCTTGAATTTCACCAGCGTCTTTCGTACTGCCAAGTTTATCAAGAAGTTTGTTAATGGTTTTTTGTGTTTCACTGGCCTCTTCGTAAACGTCTTGGCCTTTTGCTGCTTGTCCTACCATGCGCTGTTGTGCTTTTTTCACTTCTTCTGCGTAAAAAGCATCCACTGCCTCTTTTGATCCAGCATCCCCCGATGGCTCTTTATATTTAAGTTCTTCTTGCCATTTTTGCGCGTTTTTGCTGCTGCCGCCACCGCCGCCGCCGCTACCACCACCGCTGCCCATCGATTGTTGAAAGTGGTTAAAATCAGAGGGCAGGGCGCCATTGCTCCCCTGCTTGTTGAACAGGTCTTTCAATGCCGAGATATCAGGCTTGACATTTAAAGAGCTATATAATTGTTTCATTTGACCAAGTTGACCTTTTAATTGATTAAGCTGATCATATCCTTGTTGTAATTGTTTTGCGCTGTTCTTCACTTGTTCTATCATTTGAGTTACAGCGGCGGGATCATAGACCATAAGGGCAAAGGCATTTGTTTTTAAGCCCAAAGAAATTGTGCAGAAGGCTGTTGCCCATAAAAGTTTTTTCATTGTTTTGACCTTTCTTGAAAAAGAGGAAGCCATTCTTCTGGAGATTCACCAACTTCATCCATGATGGTTTCTAAGAGTTCAATGTTTTTGGTGGTGCCGCTGAGGATGGCTATTTCATCATCAAAGCCGCGTAAATTCAGCTCTGCTACAACAGAACTTTGCCCCTGTTTGATGAGAAAACGCCGTGATTCGCGGCTTAATTCTGTTTGTATTAGGTTGAATTCTCTTTCTGATAATTTAAAACCTTCTACATAATCCGCGTGA
>NZ_HE997455.1:65257-82111 GCF_000312525.1 Bartonella florencae
TGCTTTGCGCATTTCAACATAACCAGCAATCCACGCAAGCCCAACACCAGCAACCGCAATGGTGGCTATCGATTTTGCAATAGTTCCTGTTAAGGCTTTGACGATTTTTTGAAGAGCCTCATCGATTTTCCCAAAGCCTTCTGCAAATGCTGGCTCGCTTAGTGCTATAAAGGCAATGAATAACATAAGGAGTGTCGTTAACCATTTCTTTTGGGTGTTGGAAAAGGCTAATTTTGATAAAGCACGACTCTTTGTAAAATGATTACTTATTTTAGGCATAGAAATTTCCCCGCGTGTTAAAATAAAAAATGCTTAATATTAATTTACTGTAATCTATAACGTAAATAAATAAAAATGCTACTGTTTCATTTATAGTATTTCATTTTTTATAGTAAAATAAACAAAATTCTTTATAATATACAAAATGAGATTTTTTAAAAAACCTTTTCGATCAGCGTTTAAATATCTGATTTTTATTTATATTATTCTTGCAGCTGTTTTTTATTTCAATCAAAATTCTGAAGATGTTATGCAAAGCCCTGTTGTACAAAAGATACAGAAAACAGTGGAAAAACAGTTTCAAAAACCAGATTTAAAAGTGAATGATCATGTGCAAAAACAAGATGTGTCTTCCCCTTTAGAATCGTTATCAACAGAATTTTATGAAGAAAATGTCCCCGTTTATTCTGGTGCTATAGAGGTGACAAGCGGTGTTACTTTTAAAATGATCACGCCTATGGATGAGGGATGGAGAAAAAGAATTGTGCGCAATATTCGATTATATGGTGTTGAAACCTGTGAAATGCGGCAATTTGCCTCACGCCATGGTATTAAGTGGCCCTGTGGGGCTTTTGTCACTGCGTGGCTTGTGGCAAAAACAATCGATAAAAATGTTACTTGTCGGCAAACACGTGTTCTTCAACAGGTTCATTATGCACAGTGTTTTGTTGACGGAGTTGATCTGGCGCGCTTGGGGCTTGCAGAAGGTATGATGGTGCTGACAAAAGATCAGCAGTATTTTCCCTCACCAGCGGATTATAAGCACTTACAATCTGCTGCGCAAAAAGCACAAGTGGGATTGTGGTCTAGCAAATTTGACCAGCCAGAAGAGTGGAGAAGAGACCATGGCAGCTATAATCCTATCGATCCTTAAAGATTTTTAAATAAACTGAGAAGTAAGAGAGACAGCAGCACGGTTAAGTCGTTTTCCGTTAACCGTGCTGTGTGTGAGTGCTGTTGAGAGTGTGTTGCGTAAATTTAATCAAAGAACATCAGACGAATATCTGGTGGTGCGAGGCGCCGTAAAAGTACTTTGTAAAACCAACTGAGAGCTACAGCACTACAAATGAGGATCATCAACATAATTGTTGTGATTATGAAAGCCGCTCTAAATTGCACTGCTTCAGCTTCATATGATAGTAACCAGTATGCGAGAGTATTTGCAATGAGCAGAACAAAGCTTATTCTTGCTATGATTTCTAGTATGCGTTTAACCCATCTACGAATAGTATAGAGAAAAAGGAAAATAGAGTAGATCAGTACTTTGTGTCTTTTCCTGTATATACGCTGTAAAATCTCTCGCTCTGGTTCTGAGCTTATTTCTTCTACTTCTTCTTCAATTTCTTGACGCGTGATCAAATCTTCCATTACGCCCCCTCTCAATTTCTCCATTCAATAGGCACAGCTAGCTTTCATTGCATTTTTCATTACGTGGTAGAAATAAAATATGCAACCGTTACTTTAATTTATGGGCGTAAAAGCCAAAACTGGATGGTGTAAGAGGAGATTATAGAGTGCATTGGAAGAGATGGCTGCTGGTTACCATAAAAGTCGATGATTGAGACTTAATTAAGTGTTTTTTGTCTTATCAGTGGGTGATAAAATTTATAATCTGCTGTGTAAAAAACATAATATGCTGATTTTGCCTCTTTGAGAGAGCTTAAGTGGAGAAGAGGGAAGGGAACTTAGAATACGCTTGCTCTTTTATTGTAGAAAAAATAAATCGCAATTTAACAAAAAATTCTTTGCAGTATTTTTTAGTATAAATAGAAATTTTGTGAACAATATTTATAATATCTTCTTGAAAAGATTTTATGATATTATCATAATTAAGTTATTTTAACAATAAATCTTAAATATTTTTAGAAAATATACGGTATTTTTTACTAAAAATTTATTATCTTTTATAAACAATATTATATAAGTTATAGGCACATTGCTGTTTCTACTCAAGTCAATGCGTTTTAGAAAAGTGAAACTTTTTCTTTATGAGCAGTTTTTTATACAATTATTTATTCGTTGATTGTTAAAATAAAAACTTGAGTGTTTTGGAGCAAAAACTGTAGACAGTCATTTTGAGAATGGAAGTTTTTATAAGGAGAAGGCGTAGTGTAGAATTTCTCATTTTTGGTATGAGGTGTTTTAGGATTTTACACCTCGCCTCCTATAGGCTTTGCTTCGCTTTATGCGAAGAGATAAAGACAGTGTTGAGAAAGCAGATGCTAGAAGAATGTTCTTTCGATAAGAAGTTTTAAAGCAAAAGACAGTTTGATAAATGGCAAGAACATAAATAGGTGCAAGATGAATGAATTGACTCATATTGAGACTGTTATAGCGCGCTACGATGCTGTTTTTTGCGATGTGTGGGGTGTTGTGCATAATGGTGTGCATGCATTTGAACCCGCATTGGAAGTGTTGTACAAAATTCGAAAAATGGGTAAAAGTGTCATTTTCTTAACCAATTCACCTAGGCCACGGGAAAATGTCATTGTTCAGTTACAAAACATGAATGTGCATAGTGATTATTATGATGCCATTGTTACTTCAGGAGATGTCACGCGTGATCTTATTCGTGCTGCCCCGCGTAAAGTTTTTTTTATTGGTCAACAACGTGATTTGATGTTGTTTGAAGGGGTGGATTGTGAATTGGTGGAAGAACGAGACGCATCTGTTGTGGTTTGTAGTGGCTTTCTTGAAGAGCTTGATGAAGAACCCGCTGCCTATGAGGAGATGTTTTTGCGTATGCGTGCGCGCAATTTGCCTTTTATTTGTGCCAATCCCGATGTGATTGTCCATTATGGAAATCAGGAATTTTGGTGTGCTGGTGCTTTGGCACGCCTTTACCAACAATTAGGAGGCGAGGTGCGTATTGCCGGAAAACCATACGCACCTATTTATGAATGTGCCTTTGAACACTTAAAAAAAATTCGTGAAAGAGTGGAAAAAAATCAGGTTTTAGCTATTGGCGATGGTCTTTTGACCGATGTTAAAGGTGCTGTCCATTTTGGTCTTGATGTACTGTATATTATGGGTGGTATTCACCGTCATGATTATATGCAAAATGGTGTGCTGGATAAGCAAGCTTTGCATTCTTTTCTTGACCGTCATGGTTATAGGCCACAAGCAATCATGTGGGCACTGCAGTAATGTCTGGTTTCTTGCGTCTTCAGGGGATTGATAAGCTTCCTATGGCTTGGCGGGGAGCAGTGTTGGCCCTTGGAAATTTTGATGGTGTCCATTGTGGACATCAGCTGGTGCTACAAAAAGCACTTGATTTGGCATGCATAAAAAATAAACCTGCTGTTGTTTTAACCTTTGAACCCCATCCAAGAAGTTTTTTTAACCCCTCAGATCCTGTTGATCGCTTGACAGAGGCGACTGAAAAGGCTGAATTTTTTAAAATCCTTGGCTTTCATGGAGTGATTGAACAGCCCTTCGATGCACAATTTGCCGCTCTTTCCGCGGATCAATTTATTCATGCCATTTTAAAGGAAGCTTTTGATGTTTGTGTGGTGGTAATAGGTGAAAATTTTCAATTTGGTCATAAAAAAAGTGGCAATTCACAGCTGCTTTGCCAAAGGGGAAAAGAATATGGATTTGAGGTTGTGCAAATGCCTTGCTTATCCACCACACAAAATTCACAGCAATTGATTGTTTCTTCGAGTTCTATTCGTAAACTTCTCTCTCAAGGGCAAGTGGAAAAGGCAGCCCATTTGTTAGGTACGCGTTACCGCGTGTGCTCAGATGTTATTCAAGGTGAGCAACTCGGCCGCCTTTTGGGATTTCCAACTGCTAACCAAAGGCTCCCTTTCCAAGCCAGTTTGGCGTATGGGGTTTATGCTGTACGATTGCGTCGTGCTAACGGTGTTTTGCACGATGGGGTGGCAAGTTTTGGTTGTCGCCCAACGGTTGTCAAAGATGGTGCTCCGCTGCTTGAAACTTATTTGTTTGATTTTAACGATGATCTTTATGGGGAAAGTTGCAGCGTTTCTTTTTTTCAGTTTTTACGCGGGCAAGAAAAATTCGATGGGCTAGAGCCTTTGATTGCACAAATGCAACGTGATGAAAAGGAAGCAAAGGCAATTTTAGCAAAAGTACAACCCTTATCACAGTTGGATGAGCTGCTTACTTTTAAAAATATGTCTTAAGTTGATCTGAAAAAGAGATAAGAGCAGCAAAAATAGCACTTAAACTGATTATGATCACGAAGATATACTCTAAAACATCATGAAGTATATGCTTTTTGCGTTGCTGAGAGGCGGCATCCAATATATGCAGATCTGATTTATGCATTGTCTTTATCTTTTTCATAATTTTATGAAATTCATGACTCTTCTGCAAAACTTTACCGCTTGTTTCTTTCTGATCCGTTAAGATTCATGATAAAAGATGCGCTAAGCAATAAAAGTGTAAAGAGCTTATCCTGTTATCGCAATAGGAGAAAAATGCTGTTTTAAAATTGTTTGTGGTAAAACAATCAACATCTTTTCCTTGCTCATTACAAGCAAGATTGAGTCTATGGGGAATAAACTGTTTAGAAAAGAATAAAAATTCCTGTTATGAATGCTCTCAGGTATCATGTTTTTTACAATATTTTGCGTTGGCAAAGCGTGTAGAGGTGTCGGTTTGTATCTTCATGGGCGTAAAGGCGCTGGTGCATAATGCTTTTATCGTGATGGTGTGGGCCTTTTGCGTTATGCTTTTTATGGGTGCGCCCCGTGAGAGGGGCTGGGGAGTATGGGATGGCATTTTGTTTTGCATGAGGGGCATAATCCCCATTAAGGCAAGTTTAAAGGCAGGATAGATGATAAAGATATTTTGAGCGTGTTCCGTGATGACAATAGGCGAGTAGAGGTTTGGAAGCTGTTTGTAAAATGGTTTTCATGGCTTTGATATCTGATGGTTTTATGGCAGGTGGTACAATAGGAATATAATGGGCTGTTATGCCATATTTATCTGCTGTTGCTTTAATGGTGAAAAAATCAGGTTGTTGAGGCTCTTCTTGGTTGGGACGGTTACAGATAATCGTTTTAAAGCCTGCTTGTGCTAATATTTTAATATTTTCGATGTTGATTTGACCGCTGATAAAAATATCGGGATCAATTTGTTGTAAGTGCATTTTGTTTCTCTCCTATAGCGCTATCTTCATGGTGTTTTCTGCTATACTCAAAAAATATGCTGAAGGGTGAGCGTTTGCTTGTATCTTAAAAAAACTCCCTTTTGTCGAGAAAAAGAGACTTGGTTTTAAAATAATTTTATTTGCTGTATCTCCATTAGTGGTTTGATTTATATTGAATTGGCTCTCGTTTTTTCTCATGTAACACTCGCCCTTCAATAGAGATAATATTTTTGTTTTATCCCTTTTATATCAAATTATATCAAAGGAAAATTTTTGTTTTTTCTTTGTGATGAAATAAGCGGGATGGTTGTTTTTGCACGTGTGAGATGCTTGCTTCATTTGTTGTTTTCTGTATAATCGTAAAAACGATAAAGCGGAAAGGCGTCATGCATGATTATTGGAATCTTGAATCAAAAAGGAGGAGTTGGGAAAACCACTTTGAGTGTGAATCTTGCTGCTAGTTTTGCGCATTCTGGAGCACGCGTATTGCTTATTGATGCTGATCCGCAGGGGAGTGCATTGGATTGGGCTGCTGCGCGTGAAGAGGCCCCCTTGTTTCCAGTGCTTGGTTTGCCGCGTGCAACGGTTCATAAAGAAATTACACAGATTTGTCATGATTACGATCATATCATTATTGATGGTCCCCCACGGGTGACTGATCTTGCCCGTAGTGCTCTTATGGCTTCGGATTTTGTGCTCATTCCTGTGCAGCCTAGTCCGTACGATATTTGGGCGGCTGATGGTATTGTAAAGCTTATTGACGAAGCACGGGTTTATAAAGAAAATCTCAAATCTGCTTTTGTTATTAATCGTAAAATCGTCAATACAGCGATAGGGCGTGATGTGAAGGAAGCTCTTGGAGTCTATCCTGTGCATGTCCTTTCTGCGAGTATTGCCCAGCGCGTGATTTTTGCGGAAGCTGTGGCACAAGGGAAAGCCGTCTATGAAGTTGATAAGCATGGACCAGCGGCAGCAGAAATTGAAGCTGTTGCAGCAGAAATCAAGGAGTTAGCATGATGAGTAAAAAAATTAAGATTGGCACAAAGCCAATCAATAAATCAATTCCTTTAACAGCTGATGCTTGGGTGGAAAACAATAAAGGCAGTATAGATGGCGGTATGAAGCGCCTTACCATTGATGTGCCGGAAAGTTTGCATCGCTTGATTAAGGTGAGTTGTGCAAGCCGCGGAACAAAAATAGCAGATGAGGTGCGCGAATTGCTTTCAAAGAAATATGGAAAAGTATAAAAAGAATACGCGATAATATGCTTTCATTGATTTGAATGCTTTTTCCTGACAAGTAGATATTATCAATACATATTGAGGAGCGATGTATTGTAATTGTATACGAGCCGGTGTTTCTGTTGCTTTGCGTTCTTTTAAAGAGGCTTTATGTGAATAAATCCGAATATAAACCATCTTATCGTTAAAATATGAGATGGTGTGAATGAGAGTGCACACTTTTTATAGATGATGTCTCTTTCTCTAAAAGTGATATCGTTTGTTTTTCATAGGAGATTATTTTGCGCTAAAGCACTCTATAGTGATAAAAAAGAAGTGTTTTTGTTAGGCAATACCCTCTTCATGCTCTTGTATAAGGAAAGTTGCTGTATTTTACAATATTCACATACAATGAAATATATGATGTTTCTCCATTCCGCATCTATGGACATGATCATCAATAAGATTGCTTGCACTAGAGTCGTTGAAGAAACGCATAGGTTTTCCTGATAGAATTGTGTTAATAACGTTTCTCAGTGTGAAGTTATTACTTGTTTCCTTTATGATAAAAAAGTTAATAGTGTCAATTATTTCTTTAGCTATAGGTTATTGTTAAACTTTATTAAAGTGCGGAGGGGGCTGAAAATAAGTTGTTTGTTCACTGATATTATCGTTTGGTGAAATTTACCTCCCCTTAAAGCATACAAAAGAGATCGCTTGTTCTTTCCTTGAGCTTTTTTCTTGCATTTATGCTGTTTTATGGGCTCATATTTTTTAATGAACTTTAATGGTTTCTTGAGGGGATAGAACGATGGTTTCTTTGTTTTACTGAGATGTGTAAAGTTGTTTTTGTTTGCAGGCAAAAGGCAATGATGACAGGCATTACAAGTGTTTTATGGGGTATTTGTGGTGTTTTATTCTCGTGACCAAGCGGTTTTTGAAAAAAGAAGCAATAAGCTTTTTGAACAAGACAAAAATACTACACCTGCTGCTGAGGTTTGGGGATTTCAACCACAATGGGTCGCTGTGCCGGTGATGTTAAAAATGTAAGTCTTACCAATGCAAGCCGGCTTTTATAATTCAATATGTTTGTGCTGCCGTTGTGAGTATTTCTCAAAGAGACATATTGTAAGTGCAATACAAAGATGAGGGGAAACAACTCCATAGCAACTAAAGTGTAAAACAAAAGAAGGATAAAATATGAACAAGGTCATTATCACAGCACTGCTGCTTTGCACTGGGTTTGTTGCTGTTGGTTGCGAAAAAAACTACAGTGTGGCGGATTTTAAGAAAGATAAGAAGTTGATGGAGGAATGGGGGAAGAAATGCGAAAAAATGGGACTCTCTGCTCTCATGACAGAAAAAAATTGTCAGAATGTTGCGCAAGCCAGTATGGAGCTTTTTCAAGAACATTATAAAAATCTTGCAAAGGAACTTCGTGAAAATTCCAAAAAGAATAATGAAACTGAAAAACAACAAGATAACAAGTAAATTATAAACAATATCGATAGGGGCATGCTTTCTTTGCATTCGTTTGAGGATTGTAAAAAATTAAAAATAAAGGAGGGTGTTGCAGATTTTTGAAAATGCACAATGAACGAGGATGCAATTTTAATGGGACGCTCAATTGTGTCTCAAACTTTTTAAATCTGAAAGAAGGGGAATTAAATCATGAATAAAGTCATCATCGCGGCTCTGCTGTTTTGTACTGGACTTGCTGTTACTGGTTGCGAAAAAACCTATAGCGTGGAAGAATTTAAGAAAGATCAAAAACTAATCGAGCAATGGAAAAGGAAATGTTTTGCCTCAGGCAAATTCGATTCACAAAATTGTAAAAACGCAGAACAAGCTGAGCGTGAAATTCGTAAAGGTGGTTAGTCTCGTTCAAGCTTAATATATAATGATGAGAAAAAACCTAGAGATAGGGTAATAGTTAAATCATCAAAAATATTGATAGCAGTATTTTTCTTTGTACGCGATTTATCATCACAGATTGCGAAAAATCGCGTGCGGAGGTGAATTTTAAGATTTTTGAAAATGCATAATGAACGAGGATGCAATTTTAATGGGACGCTCAATTGTGTCTCAAACTTTTTAAATCTGAAAGAAGGGGAATTAAATCATGAATAAAGTCATCATCGCGGCTCTGCTGCTTTGCACTGGATTTGTTGTTGCTGGTTGCGAAAAAACCTATAGCGTGGAAGATTTTAAGAAAGATGGAAAGCTACTCGATGAATGGTATAAGAAATGTGAGGCTGCAGGTCCGTCTTTCCAGGCTTCTGAGAATTGTAAAAATGTTTTAAAAGCAAGTAATGAATTTGGTATGTAAATTTTTACCGTAAGGTTGAAAAATTGTACTTGGAATCTCCTGAATCTGAAAAATGGCAGGATAGCAGTGAGCTCCTAAAAAATAAGTCTCTTATTGTTTGCTGCAAGTTAATAGAGAAATACTTTAAATAAATGAAAAACCTCCCTTCTGTGGGGAGGTTTTTTTCTGGATACAAAATCTTTAGCAGTTATATAAAAGAATACAGATTTGCATCTAAAATCTCAGTACAAGTTGCACTCTTTTTATATACCTTATCGCCAATGGGGTTAGGATTTGTTGTTTTCTGCTCTCTAATAAAGGAGGAAATGAAAAAAATGTCCATGGATGTTGTAAAAGGTGTTTTTTAGTATGGTGATAGGATCTATTCACATAGAGTAAAAGACATGTTCTCTTTCTTGGATTTCAATTTGCTTTTGCTTTTCATCAAGAACAAAAGCGTAAAGTTGAATAGAATGAGAGGGTTTTTCTGGTGCGTGTGGAAAAATAGCATATGTTTGCTTATAGATAGAATATGTTTGGTTGGTAAGTGAAAGTTTTTTAGCAAAAGCAATTTTGTTCCAGATTGCTGAGAAGGATAAGAGCCTTTGTCCTTTAGGGTGTGGAGGAGATCCTTTTCAAAGGAAATTGGGGAAGCATAAATATGGTCTCTGGTTGTTAAAAATGCAGATAAAAAAGCAGAGATTAACACGAGAAGTGTTAAAGGCAGCAACTGAAATTGATGTGTGAGGGATTTGGTTGTCTTAAAATTCCTATTTGATATTACGAAAATTCGCAGCGCTTATTTATTCAGATTATACAAAAGCTTGAGAGAGTATGCTTCTTGTGTTTCTATTACGAGAGCTAACGCAACAAGAGCCTTGATGGTAAAAATCAGGGTTGAATAAAGTATAGCAGTTTTTATCATATCAGCTATAAGAACCTCTTATTGTTCTTTGTGGAGCAGCCTTGTTCATAACAGTATGTGACAATTTGTAATATATGCTAAATAATATATGCGGTAAGCTTAATTTTTTTCTTATAAGAATAGTGCTTTAATACATGTGTGTCGTGAAAAAGTTGAAGCTTTATTGTTTAGGAGCTTCCTGTTTTGATGTTTTTTACCTCTGGAGGTTCAATGTAAATAAAGCAGCACTTATAGCAAAGATCGGTATTATTTGATGCAATGATATGGAGAAGATGATGTTGTAAAGAAATGGCGTAAACCTCAAAATGAAACATTTAAAGATCTTGAATGCTTAATAAGATTGTATGTTTTCAGAAACTCTTGAAAGAGAGGGAAAAATCCTATATAGTCTGTCACTGCAAAGAAAAGCTAATGATCATTAAAAAAGGCAGATTTATAACTGTTTGGCTATTTAAAATGTCTTTTTTAAGGGTGCTGTGTGGCTTATCTATTTGAAAGATTGCTCTTTTTTGGTTTTATGCAAAGTCCTGTTGTGCAAAAAAAGCAGGAAAGTCAATCTTTCTGGATGTGTGCAAGGTGGGTGTGTTCGTGTGCTAAAACGCATGCAGCATCGGGTGCATAAAAAGGCAAAGGCTATGGAGGGTAAAGTGCTGAAATCTTTAACTTGCTGAAATTTTTGATCCGTTTAAGCTGTTATATGCTACGGATTTTTATCGGCATATGTACGTGTTAACACATTATTATTTTTGTCTAAGATCAGTAGATAATAGAGGCAAAAGAGATTTGCACAAAAGGAATTTGTGACAGAATAAATTTGGAGCTTTCTGATATCCACTGCGGAGTGATGTGATGATTTACAGCCTTTTGGTGATTATTATCATGACAACGGCGCAGGGTGAGCAAAGAAGATAGTCCATCTAATGCGTTAAGAATCGTGTGTTGAAAATCAAAAAGCTATGACGCTTTTTGAGGTTATCATGTTGGGATTGAAGCAATATTCGCACAATGGGCTTATGCGGATCTATGCACAATGTGTGCAAGTGAGTGGGTGAATTCAATTTGAGTGCATCAGCAATTTAAAGAGAAAGCTGTTTAATCTTTCTTATTTGCTATTTGAGAGCAAGATTGAGCAAAATGGAGGGGAAATAAAATGTCTGTCATGCAATATGGTGATGATAGTTTTGCAGCAAAAGCAAAAGTCCTTGATAATAATCTTATTGATCGGGATTGGGCTATGACAAAATTTGTTGCTGCTGTTAAAGCATTGGCACAAGCTGTTGATTATGAAAGCAATATGCTAGAAAGCAGTGGTGTTCCAGATTATGAAGAAATCAATTTATGTAAAATACGTGGATTACGGGACCTTAATAAGTCTATGAGTGATGTGAAACGCTACATGAATGAAGATATTGAAAATGAGGTTGAAAGTTTGCTAGCCGATTTACAGGAAAAATTACATCGTAATAGTGAATTGCTTCAAACGCATTTGGGGGCTATTAATGACCTTTCACAAGTGCTGCAAGTTGCGGCTAGGAAGAAAGAAGTAGATGATCGGTGAGACACCCAAGTTTCCTTCATAAAGGAATTTTCAGCGAGAGAATGAGAGAGGCTGGATTGGTTTAGCGCCTATGCATCTTTTCATTTTGGGGGGAGAGTAGTTAGATAAATTTGATGCCTATAAGAAAAGATGCCTACAGAAAGCTGTCTCTAAACTTGTATGCTTCTTCATGAGAGAGAATGACGTTGAGAGAGTGATGGCATGTCATTCCTTTGATAGTTGCTAAGAGAACTTTTGGGTGGTTGGCAAGAGTCCTTTCTGTTGAGTGAATGGTGTTTTAGCATTTTCTTATAAGATTTTTTGTGAAATTAAGAATCAAAAAAGGCAGTATTCATACTGCCTTTTCTTAAAATTAATACTGATTTTGTTTTAGAAATGATAACGTATTCCACCAGAAACATTGGTTCCAGATACACCGGCTTTTTGCAATTTTTGCCGATAGCTAATATCACCATGAAGAGCAATATTCCCAGAGAGGAAGGCATTAACACCAATGCCACCTTCAATGGAGGAACCGGTAGGATCAAGATGAAAAGTGTCGGCAATCTTTATGGTTTTACCATCAGCAAAGGCTCTGATAACATTCAATTTACCATAGAAAGCAAAAGCACTGCCTTCTTCCATTGTGTTCAGAGTCTGTGTTAAACGCCCGCCAATGCGTACCAACCATTGATGCGGATTGCCCATATCAACTTCAAAATTGTTGGCGTCTGAAATTATATCAAATGTGAGTTTTTGATAAATAAACTGCGCTTGTGGCTCAAATATAAGTCTTTCCATGCCTGTTGCTAATTTTTGGCCAATGGTTGCAGATATATTAAGCGTTTTGCTATCATCCAATTTTGCGACATTCCCAACAAGAGACGTGGTGATATTTCCTTTTAAGGCTCCGTAGGAAAGAAGCGTATTTAAGTACATACCATTGCTATGCTGGATGCCGCTGTAACTGGTGATGGACCATTTATCAAGAGTTGTTTTTTCAGAATCTTGCATATCTTTTGGCGTAAAGGAAAGTTTTCCATAGCTTCCTAAAAGACCAAAATATGTATTGATATCTTTTTCTTCTAATGCTGCCAATACGACACCTAGTTGTAGTGCACCATAATTCACATCAGCGCCGTAGCCATAATGTAGCGGATCACGATTGGAAGATAAGGTAACTTTTTCACCATAGGAGGACAAAAAGAAAGGGCTTTTCTTATTGTTGTCTGCATCAAATATTGTTGTATAGATATTGTCTAACAATATATTTTGGTTGTTTACATCAGTAAATCCAGCAGAAAATAAAGCACCAGGTGTTACCAAATAATTTGCTACTTGAGGAACAAGCGCCCTGATCTTCTTGTCTTTATTAAGATAGGCATTTTGCAAGCGGAAATCCCAGAAATCACGATTGTTTTTACCAAAGAGATTTTGGTTTTCATGAGATGTGCCTGGTGCATAAGCGGTAAGTACATATTTATAAGGCAAACCATTCATCGTCATATAATTTCCTGCTAACAGGAAAGAATTTTCATTCGCTTTTCCAGAAACTTGAATGACTGAAATTCCATGGGTCTCTGAAGGAAGTAAAGCCATCTGTTCTCCCCAAACAGAACCGCTATCGGTTAGCTTTTTATCCTTTTCTAGAAGATTGATGTGAACTGTGGTAGTACCAGAGACATCGCCATGAATGACAAGGCGGTCGGTTTCTTGCTCTTTCACTGGAGAATGACTGCTCCAGCGAGAGTTCAAATGAACTGCCGCAGTACCTTTTGCACTATACACAGCTGCCATATTTGGTTCCTTATCCCCTTGCTGTGGGTTTGGTCCTATCAATAAAGTTTGGTATTGTCCTGCTTTTGGTTCGTCAAACACAACAACACTGTCTGTAAGAGCGAGTTTAGAAAGGTTGGAGTATGACTTCTCATCGACAGAAAATTGCGTATAGTCAGATGAATCTTTATCATTATTTGCGGCATTTTTATTTGCTTTTAAAAGCCATTTTGCACCGTTTGTAAGATCAAAGGTGGTTTTGTTCTCTCCTAATGTTCTTACGCGACCTTCTAAATAAGAATTATTGGCTGCTAATGTAAAATTTTGTGCATGAGTTTGCTGTCTTTTTGTATTTTTTAATAAAACATCGGCACGGATTTCTGAATCTTTGAGATTAACTTCAGCATCTTTGTCTAATCCATAAATACCAATGCCCACGCCATTTTCAACAAAAAGCTTGGTGTTTTCCAACACCACTGTATTGGTACGACCTTGTTCTTGCATGACATCTGCTTTTTTTTCAGCACTGCGTGCATGGGGGCTTTCAGGTGGATGATATGGATCATTCCGGAAAATAATTCCAATCTCTTCATAAGCACCTGTGACATTTATGGTTGAATCTTTAAGGCTGATTTTACCATTGATGTTTACCAAACCAGCTGTTTCTGCTGTTACAGTAACCGCTGTGGCATCAATTGCGCCCTCATTTGATGCACTGAGTGCAACAAAACCTGCAGCAACTGTTCCTTCTTCTATTTTGATAAGTGAATTTTTTCCATGTGCGTGTACAGCACTTCCCTTGTCTTGAATCTTAACATTCTGCAAAGTTACAGTTTTTCCATCTTCTACTTCGATTCCAGATTTTATATTCTCATCTTGTTCTGGTTTTTCAAGTTGAACAGGGATTGGCTGTTTAGGTTCTAATTTTATAGGGACTGGCTGCATTTCTGCTACGGGGCGTAGCGCATTAGGTTGTGCAGCTGCTGGTGGGATTCCTGTTACCAGTCTTGTAGGAGTTGCTGGTAACTCTGATCTTGATTCTTTTAATACAGGCTGTGTGGATACAGAAGAAATAGACAGCATCTCTTCTGTGGAGGGAGGGCTAGAAGGGAATGAGGGGGTTGGACGTCTTCTAGATTTAGCAGTTGTATCTCTTGGAAGCCGAGGGGTTATAGATACACTCTGCTCACGCTTAGCTTTTGAATGCTCTGAGGTAGGTTGTGAAGATGGAAAATCTCTAGTTGTGTGTGGAGTGAATATTTCACTGTGTGCATAGGAAAAACTAGAAGAAGTGCAAAACAGAACTCCAGAAACTGTGCATAGTAAAAAGCTTTTTTTCATATAAATATTCCTAAATATTTTCTCCCCCTTTCTCCGAAAAAATGGAAATTTTATCCCATATGTTTTTTTGTAAAATACAAAACAAAACATATGGGAGAGTCTTTACATTTCAAGATATGAAAAAAAGTATTTTTAAAAGCGATAACGCATTCCAGCAGAAACGTATATTCCAGATATACCAACTTTTTTGAGTTTATGTTGATAGCTGACATCTCCATGAAGTACAATATTTGGCGATAAATTTGCGTTGACACCTAAACCACCTTCAAGGCAAGTTTCTAGGGGGGAAAATTGAAAGCTTTTTTTACCAATCTGTAAGGTCATATTTTTACCGAAAGTGTTTATCGCATTCAATTTGCCATAGAAGGAAACAGCATCGCCTGTATTTTGCGTCAAACGTCCGCCAATACGCAGCAACCATTGATAAGGTTTTTCAATGTAGATTTTAAAGCTTTTTGCATCTGAAAGAATGCCAAGCATGAGACGCTGATAAGAAAGTTCTGCTTGGGGTTCGAGTATTATTCCCTTAACCATGGTTGGCAATTTCTGACCAATGGTGGCTGATACCCCTAATGTTTTTGTGTTACTTACTTTTTCGGTATTTTTGCTCAGAGCGCTGGTGATATCTGCTTTGAAAATTCCATAAGAAAGAAATGCACTTGCATAGATACCACTGTCATGCTGAATATTGCCATATGCGGTGAGGGACCATTTATCTAGCATGTTTTTTTGAGAGGTTTGTGTGTTTTTTGGAGTAAAAGCTAACTTTCCATATGTTCCTAAAAGACCAAAATTTGTGCTGGTATTTTGATTTTCCAAAGTGATTAAGCTAAGACCTGCTTGCAATGCAGCGTAGCGAATATCTGCATCAGCACTCTTTTGTGGTGAAGGAGGGTGAGAAAACAAGGTCATTTTCTCCCCATAAGTAGAAAAGAAAAACCCTTTCTCTTTATTATCATTTGCTTCAAACAGTGTTATTCGCATCTTGTCTAACAAGATATTTTGATTGTTTACATCCGCAATTCCAGTAGCCAATAGGGCATGAGGCATTACCGCGTAGCTTGCTATTTGCGCTGTAAGAGCTTTAATTTTTGCTTCAGAACTGGTCAAGGTATGAGATAAAGCTGTGGTTTCTTTATCATTTGCAAGCTCTACTCCATTCTCAGTTTTGGTTGCTGTTTGGTTGGAAGCATCAACCTTTGCCGGCAAAGTCATATCATTTGGTGGTGATTTAAGAGTTGTTTTTAAGGATGGTGAAGAGGTATTCGTTTTGGGATTTATATTCGCTTGCAAATCTTTGTCGCCTTTAGGCTGCAGAGGAACTTCACGATTTGTTGTTGCGGGTACATTATTTTTATCTTTTGCGTTTTTTGTTGTATCCGTGTTTCTAGGGTTTCTTACTGCTGTGCGTATGGTATCAGAAAGTTCCTTATTTTGTCCTTGTAAGGCGTTATCCACACTTGCTGCTTTATGTAGCATATCTGCTTTATTTTGCAGTTCATGCCGATTACGATTGTCTTGCTTTCCCCATTGTTTACGTTCAGTATTAACACGCTCTTGGTTATCAGCTTCCAGTATTACTGCTGCTTGTGCTGCATCGGAAAGGGCTTTCTCGTAGTTTTTTAATAAGTTTTCTGTATTTCTCAAACGATTCTGTTGTAATTGATTGAGGTAAGCGTTGGCTGGTAGCATATTCTGCACATCTTTATCGTATTGATCAGCCATGGCACGGGCATATACGCTACTCTGTGCTTTTTGCAACGCATCAGAACTATAGTGGTCATTTTCTGAGGAAGATTTTCCGATGATATCTGTTTGCACACGATTTAAACCTTCTCTAAGTTCTTGAGAAAAATACGAATCTTCTCCCACCATGCCACTAGAAGCTATCATTTTTAGTATTTCAAGGTCTTCCATTGTTGCTGTGTGGATGTTCATTAAAACATCACGATTGTATTGATTAGCTAAGGCATTTGCATACATATGGCCTAGTTGATCCATCAATTCACTTTGATTTGAATCAGATCCACTCCGACCAGCACTATAGAAAATACTATTAATTCTATCTCTTTCACGCTCTAAATCATCTTGAATGGCCTGATTGAAATATGGATTCTTTCCAACTATACCAAAGGAGCTCATCGTTTTATGGTTGTTTGTTTCCACAGTTGGGGTATTAATAAAGTCCTTTTGAGAATGATGATGAAGACCGTCAAGTGCATGGCGTGTTTGTGGGGTTAAGCCAAAAGCGCTGCTTGTATAAGTTGTGTTAAAATAAGAAAAAAATAAAGCACAAGTGGTTGTACATAATAATAAACGTTTTTTATGCATAGAAATGCTCCTGAGATA
>NZ_HE997455.1:83479-84904 GCF_000312525.1 Bartonella florencae
GAGAATTGCTCCACTCAGTGTTGAAATAAATCTTTGCATCACCCGTTGCATTGTAAACTACTGCCTTCTCAGCGGATAGACTTCCCGCCAATATAGCCTCTTGAGATTGTGGATGTTTCCCTACATTTAAGGTTTGGTAATGGTTCTCTACTAAGTCATAAGGTGCATTAAATATTATAGAACTGTTATTAAGGTTCAGTACCGAAATGACAGACTCTGCTCGTTGCTTAATATCAATGAGTTTGTATGAAGAGCTGTATTCGTCTTCTACTTCAAATGGACTAATTTTTAAATACCACTTGCTCCCATTGTTTAGAGTAAAAATTGTCGTATTTTCAGGAAAAGTTTTTACTTTTCCTTCCGTGATTGAATCATCAGCGGTTAGTATGAAAGTTTTAGGTTTATTATCCTCCGGCACGCTTTTATTCTTCAACAACATATCAGCACGAATTTCAGAATTTTTAAGAGAGACTTCAGCAACAGATTTCGATGATAATGGTCCTGCAATACCAATACCATTCGTCATAAGAAGTTTTGTATTGGTAAGAATCGCCTTATTGACGATCTTTTCTCCTTCTTTTACATGAGAATCCGAAATATAATCAAAACGGATACCGTAGCTTTTATGTTGTCCGGTGACGGTCATGATGGAATCTTCAACATGGATTATTCCATTGGAAATTTCTAAACCACGTGTTCCTGCTTTTCCTATAATCTCTTTAGCGTGAATGCGCCCACCTGTTTTTGCAGAAAACAAAGTGCCATCGGAACGCATTGTTGAGTTTTTAATGATAATAAAGGCTTTATCATCAGCTACCGCCGCGCTATGTGTAGTACGGGCAAAGATATTTTCAAAGGTTTTTTCTTCACCTGCTTTATCTGCACGAGCCATAGTTATTATTGGAGGTTGTGTATTTGCATAAGTTGAACCGAAAAGAGAAAAAATGAAAGTTCCAGCAATTGTACATAACAAAAGATTTTTCTTATAAATAGATTTCTTACACATAGATATGCCTTTAGTATTGGTATGTCTTTGATGCTTACTTCATTCCCCTGATGGCGCAAGTACTGAGGGGTTTTTATATCATTATGTTTTTCATGTAAAGAACAAAACGAAATATTACAATGATGCTCTTTTTAGAGTTTGAAAATTGCTGTGAGAAACTTTTTAAAGTGATTGTGTCGCTCAACGAATATGGATTGTAGAAAAGTTTGCTTGATAAGTCTGTGTTTCATAAACGCTATAGAACGGGAGATTTTGCAAGAATGTTTGTTGCTTAAAGCTTATTACTATGGAAGTTCTACAAAGTTTTTAGAGAAAATCGATGATTGCGCTTGTAAAAAAATCTTTGAATAGATCTTCTTATGTACAAAGATAAATAATTTTATTACGTTTTTAAATATAAATAAAAAATTAAAAATAGA
>NZ_HE997455.1:86234-91868 GCF_000312525.1 Bartonella florencae
AACCATCAGTCCACTCGGTATTAAAATAAATTCTTGCATCACCCGTTGCATTGTAAACCGTTTCTATAGTAGGGATCATATTGTCTCGGGATTTATAAACTTCAGCGGTTCGTCCTACACTCAAGATTTGATATTGCCCCTTTCCCAAAGCAGGCATTGCATTAGCAGAGGGTGCATTAAATATAATAGAGCTATTATTAAGATTCAGTACTGAAACAGTAGAAAGTGCTCGTTGTTTAAGATCGCTGAGATCGAAATTAAAAGTACTAAAATCAGTATCTACATCCTCTTGACTGATTTTTAAGTGCCATTTGCTGTTGTTAATCAGAGAAAGAGTCGTTGTATTTACCTTTAGGGTTCTCGCTCTTCCTTCTAGAATTGAATTGTTCGCGGTCAATGTAAGAGAGACAGGAAGCCTATCATCGTCATAATATTTACGTTTGGTTTTATTTCTCAATAAGACATCAGCCCGAATTTCTGAATCTTTAAGAGAAATCTCAGCAACAGATTTCGATCCATAAGGTCCTCGAATACCGACCCCATCTCTCACAAGAAGTTTGCTTTTGGTAAGGTTAATTTTATTGATGACACTTTCACCCTCTTTTACGTTATTTTTTGGGGTTTCGTAAAGAAGGATGCCACCAGCACCAGCTTTTTGGACGGTTATGGTCGAATCTTCAATATCAATTATACCGTTTTTCGTTTCTAAACCCTTGTATATTGAATTTGCATCAATTCCTTTAGCGTGAATGTGCCCACCTTTTGATACGGAAAAAGCAGCTAATTCTGTGTGTATTGTGGAGTTTATAATTGTAGCAATCGCTTTCTCTGTTGCAGAGACTCCAGTTTCCTTATTGCGGATAAAAACATTATTAAGAGTCTTTTCTTTTCCTCCATCAAGCTTAAATTCATTAATAATTTCAGGAGGTTGTGTATTTGCATAAGTTGAACCGAAAAGAGAAAAAATGAAAGTTCCAGCAATTGTACATAACAAAAGATTTTTCTTATAAATAGATTTCTTACACATAGATATGCCTTTAGTATTGGTATGTCTTTGATGCTTACTTCATTCCCCTGATGGCGCAAGTACTGAGGGGTTTTTATATCATTATGTTTTTCATGTAAAGAACAAAACGAAACATTGCAATAATGCTCTTTTTAGAGTTTGAAAATTGCTGTGAGAAACTTTTTAAAGTGATTGTGTCGCTCAACGAATATGGATTGTAGAAAAGTTTGCTTGATAAGTCTGTGTTTCATAAACGCTATAGAACGGGAGATTTTGCAAGAATGTTTGTTGCTTAAAGCTTATTACTATGGAAGTTCTACAAAGTTTTTAGAGAAAATCGATGATTGCGCTTGTAAAAAAATCTTTGAATAGCTTTTCTTGTCTATAAAATTTGCACCTATTGGCACATAAAGAAAAATAACGATGCATTGTGTATTTGACAATATAAATACAAAAGCTAAAATATCTTACATTTTTATAAGTATAGTTGCATATATCCGATTTTATAAAACAGCGGGGCTTTCAGAAGATACAAAAGAAGTGAAGAGCACGGCAGAGAGATCTAAAACTTTACAAGGAGAAGCGAAAAAGATTGTTGGTAGAGTGTTGAGAAAGCTGATCGAGCGCAAAAAGATGTGCCAGAAAGGTTATAGAATAGCGAATGTAATCAAGGTACTAGCAGATTAGGCATTACAAGCCAAGAGACAAGTGGTTCGTGAAGGCAGTGAAATCACAAAGGGTTTGGCAGAAAAAAAGCAGAAGAGGCAAAAAACATCGTAATTAACCCTGAGAATTAACTCTGAGAGAAGCTAAAGAGACGAAAGCAACAGCAATAACTGCATCAATAATAGCCAATGATGCGAAGGGGGTATTTTTTGAGAGTTTCGCATTTTATTTGGAAATAAAGGATTTTATCATATTTGATTTGAGTGAGATAAATTTCTCTCAAAGAGAAAGAACAATACCCAGCTTTACTATCTCCTTTTAACTTAGCTTTACAAGTTCTCATAATATACACGGCGATATCTTTTAAATTAATGAAGATGATGTATTGTCTAATGCTTTGTTTTTATTGCATTCTTTATAGGTAATGCCTTTCATGTAAAATAAAATTATATTGTATGTTCACAAGTTTGTTTTCAGGAAACATTTCTTAATACACCCAAGTTCTTTTCGTGCTGGCACTTATGAATGGAATAATGGTAACTCTATTGAGTGTTGCCATTTTTGTGCTTATGAAGATGCAAGCCGATACAATTATATATTTTGCTTGTTCCTAATATTGCTACAAACTTTAGTACTTTGGTTGGTTTATAAGAGGTACTTTTCATCTTTTTTTACACAGTTTTGTTTACACGCTACTTCCGTTTATAATGTGCAAGCCGATGGTTTTGATCAATTCAATATAAGCAGAGTTGAAATAAGGCAACCTTACGGTATTTGGTGATTTTCATTCAATATGCAAAACAATGAATTAATATCATAAATCAATATATTGTCTATGTATAGAAGGAATAGTTTGGCTAGTGTTATCATGAAATGTTGTAGTAAGCCAAAAAGGCAACACGTTGTGCTGCCTTTTTTAATGAAGTGTACAGAATAACAATACACCTGTTGTTAAAGTTTTTCCTTAAAATTGATAGCGTATTCCGCCTGAAAAGTTTGCTCCAGATATACCGGTTTTTTCAAGCTTTTGTTGATAGCTGACATCACCATGAAGTGAAACGTTTTGAGACAATTGTGCGCTAATGCCAAGCCCACCTTCAAGGAAAGAACCCATAGGATCAAGTTTATAATCTTTATCAATATAGATTGCTTGATCATCACCAAAGGTTTTGATGGCATTTACTTTTCCATAGAAGGAAAAAGAACGTCCGTTTTCAGAAGTAACAACGGTTTTGGTCAAACGTCCACCAATACGGATCATCCATTGATGAGGATTGTTCATATCAACTTTAAAGCCGTCAGCATCTGAAATTGTATCAAACATCAAATGTTGATAGGCAAATTGTGCTTGAGGTTCGAATATTATGCCTTCCATTCCGGTGGCAAATTGTTTGCCAACAGTTGTGGAGATTGTGAACATCTTGGCATTTTTCAATTTTGCGGTTTTGCCAATGAGAGCATTGGCGATTTCTCCTTTTAGGATGCCATAGGATAACAGTGTATCAAGATAGAAACCATTGTCATGTTGTAGGGTGCCATAGGCTGTGAGTGACCACTTATCAATGGTGCTCTTGGCTGCGTCTTTCATATCCTTTGGAGTGAAAGAGAGTTGTCCATAGGTTCCGACAAGACCGAAATGTGTTGTGGTATTGTGTCCTTCTATTGCGGTGAAGTTGACACCTCCTTGAAGAGCGGCATAGCGAAGATCAGCTCCATACCCATATTTAAGAGGTCCCCGCGCAGATGATAATGTTCCTGTGCTTCCATAGGTGTATAAGAAGAAGCTGTTCTGTTTTCCTTGTTGTTTTCTCAACACAGATGTTCTGAGATTAGCTAACAATGCGCTTTGCTCAGACATATCGGTCAATCCACTATAAAAGAGAGCATTTGGCATAACCAAATAGCTTGCCATTTGTGGAACAAGCGCTTCTATTTTTGAATGAGGAAGTAATGCTTTATGTAAGCGAAAATCCCAGAAATTTTCATTCTTTTCATCAAAAAGATTTTGGTCAATATTCGCTTGGCCATAGCTTGATTCTGGTCCGTAACTTGTTAGCGTATATTTATAAGGTAAACCACCTATTGTGGTATAGCCATGGGCTAGTTTGAAGGAATTTTCATCAGCTTTTCCAGAAACTTGGATCAGTGAGATACCCCCTATGTTGGAAGGATCGGAAGCATTTACAACACTCTCTTTATCTCCCGAATTTCTTTGGATGTAAACTGTTGTGGATCCATTGACATCGCCGTGAATGAGAAGATGATCGGTTTTTTGCTCTGCGATTGGCGTGCCATCAGTCCATTTTGTATTGAAATAAATTTTTGCATCACCTGTTGCATTATAAACTGCTGAGGTATTTGGTTTTCCAGAACCTATATGCAATGTGTGGTAATGATCTTCTGTTGGCTCTTTAAAAATAACAGAGCTGTCATTGAGATCGAGAACAGAAATATCAGAACGTGATCTTTGAGTGATATCAAGCAAATTGCCCTCAGCATCTTTTTCTTGTGTGCTGTTTTTTAAGAACCATTGTGTCCCGTTTGTCAGGTTAAAGTGTACGTTTCTTTCTTGTGCAATGTTTGCTCTGCCTTCTAAAGTGGAATGATCTGCATTTAATGTGAAGCTGCCGTTGGGTATTTCTTTAAATTTTCCATCATTCCAGATATTTTTATCTTCCCAAGAAATTTTGTCCCCAAAAACACCATCATCTAATAAAATATCCGCATGGATTTCTGAATTATTAAGATTAACTGTACCGATTGATAGAGTAGGAATATTTTCAATGCTTTTTGCGACGAAAGCTCCAACAAGAATTCCAGTGCCATTATCAACGTGAATATCGCTATTGGTCAGATTAATTTCGCTATTTCCATATAAATCATCTAATTCATTTGTATTGGTTTTCGATAAAGCCATCAGTTGCATACCTATGCTACCTGCTTTTAAATCAGTATTTGTTAGGTCAATCTTTCCTCTAGCTGCTGCGGATAGTGCAACTTTTTTGACGTCTATTTCATTTTCAGCACCATTCTTCATGATAATTGAGGCACCATTGCCTGCTGCAAGACCAAGATCAAAATTTTTAATGGTTGTGTTACCATTTAATTCAATTTTGCTCTCAGGCTCGTAAGAGCCTACAGCAATGGTCATTTTTTCGCTCTCGCCACCGATTATTGTTAGATCTCCACTGGTGATCTTGCTTCCACCATCTGCATAAAGACCTTCATCAACATTTTGAATTGTTGTTTTGCCTGTTAAGTTAATTTCACTTCCAGCATCTTCTGTCGTTAGACCAGAGCGTTCTGTGTCGGGATCCGAATTGATAGCTTTTCCACCGGTGATATTTAAATTTTCACCGGTAATTTTACCACCATCAGCTGCTCTAAGACCGTCTAAAGTATTGTTGATTGTTGTATTGCCATGCAATTGAATTGTGCTCTCACCAAGCGCAAGTGCGCCGGTTCCTATGCCATTTGTTGTGAGCGTAACATCCGTGGCATCGATAGCCCCTTTGTTTTTTGCAATCAATGCAGAAGAATGTTCATTTTTCGTTGTTGCACTTCCTCCTATCATTATAATTTTTGAATCCGGACCGTCTGCATAGACACCACTTTCACCATATGATGTGACCGTAGCGTTGTTTAAAGTAATGGAACTTCCTTGTTTTGCATATATTCCATCTTCTTCGCCCTCGAATGATCCTCCAGAGACTGTTACTGTAGAGTGATCATCTGCGATTATGGCGATTTCTGCTTGTTTTACGGTGACATTTGTTAAAGCGACTGTACTTTTATCTGCATATACTCCTCCGTCTAGTAGTGTACCGTCTTTATTACTTGATATTGTCACACCATCTAGACTGTTTTCTTTTCTATTACTGTTCTCGAAGCTAGCACCAATGTTTGAAGCTTTAATGGTTCCGCCTGTCATGCTGATTGCACCATTGTTTTTTGCCCAGACT
>NZ_HE997455.1:92763-158186 GCF_000312525.1 Bartonella florencae
AACGTAATGGCACTGTTATTGTGAGAAGTTACTGTTACATTTTTTGAATTAAATGACCCTCCAGAGACTGTTACTATAGAGTGATCATCTGCACCTATAGCGATTTCTGCTTGTTTTACGGTGACATTTTTTAACGTGACTTGACTGTTATTGATGGCATTTACTCCCAAAAATGAGGATGTATCACCTTCTTTTTTTGATATTGTCACACCTTCCAGTTTGTTTTCTTTACTGTTGTTTAAAAAGTTCGCACCAATTGCAATATCACCCGCTACTGTGATAGAACCACCGCTCATTTTGATTGTACCGCCATCTTGTGCAAAAAGCCCGATTGCAGCATCATCAACTGTTGTGCTTTCGTGCAATTCAATCATGCTGTTAGGACCGATAGATCGTGCACCAAATCCTTCTATATTTGTTTTTAGAGAAACATCTGTGACCTCGATGTGTCCACCCTGTACTGCAGATAATGCTGCTTGATTTCCTGTTACTGTTCCTCCAGTCATCTCGACTTTGCCGCCATCTGCTGCACCAAGGCCAACAAAAGTACTTTCAACTGTTGTATTTCCACTTAGTTTAATTACGCTATCAGAATCGCTAGCACCTGCACCGGTTCCTCCGTCTCCTGTCGCTTTTAAAGTAGTATCTTTTATCTCGATATATCCTTTATTTTTTGCAAGAGATGCCGCTTGATTTCCGGTTACATTTCCCCCCGTTATTTTAATTGTGGAGTTTTTACCTTCTACAAGAAGCCCTGTTCCATCAGTTGATGTAATTGCAGCACCACCTTTTTCACCTTTATTTAAAATAACAGAGCCACCGTTTAAACTATGCACGCCTTGGTTTTTTCCATTAAATTTTCCCCCAAAAACTTCTAGTTTAGAATTATTCGCAAATATGCCTGTTTCTGCTTTAGTGACAATTACATTTTTTAATGTGACTATGCTGTCATTTGCGCCGATTCCAAATAGCAGTGATTCTTCATTATTACTACTGGATATCGTCACTCCATCCAGTTCGTTTGCATCACTCTTACTGTTTAAGAAAGCAGCCCCACCTCCAGAAGCTGTAATAGATCCTCCGGTCATTTTGATTGTGCTATCGTTGTTTGCAGTTAGTCCGACTACAGCATTTTCAATCTTTGTATTTCCTTGCAGTTCAATCGTGCTTTTATCTCCAGCAGTGACGACTACACCAAAACCTTCGTCATTTTTCGCTGACAGAACGACATTTTTGACCGTAATATGTCCGCCATTACCTGCAAATAATGCCATTTCTTTTGCATTTACTTTTCCACCGGTTATATTGATTATGCCATTGTCTTTTGCTTCAAGACCAAGATTAATGTCAAAATCAGTTCCTTGGATGGTTGTTTTATCCCCCGTTAATGTGATTATACTATCCTTGCCTTCAGCTGTTACAGCTGCTGGTGATTCTAGAGAAGGTACGCCTAGAGAAGAAGTGGCCGATCCTTCGCTGGTATTTTTATTTCCGGTTACTGTTAAATTTTCACCAGTGATTTTTCCACCTTTTTCTGCGTGAATAATTTCATAGGCTTTTCCGGTTTCTCCAGTGACTACTTGCCCTTCTCCAGAAACTTCAAGAGTTTCAGCATGGACATTGAATTGGATATTCAACAGCACAATAGCTGCTGTCGCCATAGATGACAGAAGGAATCTTTTATACACGAATACTCTCCTTTTAAAGCCCCTAATATTTACTTCCCCGCAGTCTTCAAAAGAAGAACAGAAATAGATATTGCTTTTCGTTAATTACTCATAGCTTTGATAATTTATTTTGTTTTCTCTGTCAAAGTTAAAGTTGAATTTATCGTTAAATACGCAATATTTAATTTAGCAAATAATGTATTTTTATTATACTTAAAAATAAGTTTTTATTTTTAAGCGGAGACAATCTTCCCCTCCAGACAATTCATCAACATGAGTGTTCACATTGGGAATTTACACTAGAGCCTCGCAGCCAATATGGCATGATAGAAGCACGGTATTTTGATTGCGCAAAAGGACAACAAGCACGTCGTTACGCATCGCACAGGGTATACGGGCCCCATTCGCCGTTTGCGGACGTGTGCTACCCCTGTGAGGTCGAAGCACAAGCTGCTTGCTCCTTCCCAGAGTCGGATAGGCTTTGCCGTGCGATGGGTAGTGGTTCTTTAAGCCTCGAGGGATACGCCCTGAAATCATGGCGGATCAACCGCTTCTCCTGCAAGGGTTTCGCAGAGAAATCAATGGCCCATGGAAAGCCGCAACCGTGACCCACCGCTATGAAAAGCAAAGCGGATACACCACAGAAATAACCTTAGAGGCACCAGATAAGGGAAAAGAGGCTTGAAAAATTAAACATGTTAGAAACAGAAAATCAAAGGTGCAACCTGCTCCTTTGATCGGTCGTGATGTTTCTCTCACTCAAAGTGCAATGTTTGCACTTTGAGTGAGAGAGAGCAGTAGGATCAAGTTGATCTAATTGCATGAGGCCAGCAATAGGGTAATGTCTACCCAATTCCTCAAAGCTTCTTTTGTTTTAATAATGCCTCAGAAATCCGAAAAGCTATCACGCATTTTATGCTAAAAGGAACTATACCATTTTATGCATGCTGCTTCTTAAATCATACGATTCTTTATAATACGATTCCTGCTCATGATTGATCATCAAAAATTGCGATCTTTAAGAGAGAAAAATAAAGACTCATTAAAGAGGCCTTAAATGATCTTTGAAAGGTCTTTGAAGACCCTTTGAGAACCCCTTAAAAATCATGTGAAACAAAATAAATTGCTACAAAACCTAGTGGAAAAATATACAAAACCTGCTGGCAAGCTACACAGTGAATTTGGCTGGGGAACTTGGATTCGAACCAAGATTGACGGAGTCAGAGTCCGCTGTTCTACCATTAAACTATTCCCCAATAAGATAATTTTATCATCTCTAGCAGATTCTACAATGTAGGCAAGCGCAAAAAATCTTTATGATTATTGATAATAAAGAGCGATAGGAATATCATTGATTGTTTTGATCTGAACATCCATATCGTAAATATCTTTAAGAATTTCTGGCCGCATAATTTCTTTGGGAGTCCCACAATAGGCTGCTTTCCCATTTTTTAGTGCAACAATCATATCTGAATAAGAGGAAGCAAAATTAATATCATGCATCACAATCAGAATGGTTTTTTTCAGTTCATCAGCTGTGCGGCGTAGCTGCTTCATCATAGAAACGGCATGTTTCATATCCAGATTGTTTAATGGTTCATCTAAGAGAAGATAATCAGTATCTTGGCAGATAACCATGGCAATAAAAGCGCGTTGACGCTGCCCCCCAGAAAGCTCATCTAAAAAATAGTCTTTTAAATCTTGTAAGCCGAGATAGCGTAGCGCACTGTCGATAAACTGCTTATCTTCTTTATTATACCAACCTTTTGAGTAAGGATAGCGTCCAAAACTCACTAAATCGTACACCGTTAAACGGAAGGATAAAGGATTATCTTGACGCAAAATGGAGAGCTTTTGTGCCAAAATATCATGAGGCATTTTATCAATATCAAAACCGTCGATATTAATTGTACCGCTGTGGTGCGGTAAAAGACGCCTTATCAGCATTAAAAGAGTGGATTTTCCAGAACCATTGGGACCAATGAGAGAAATAATTCCCCCTTTGGGAAGATGAAGGCATAAATTATCGATAATCAATCGTGCTCCGTAAGTCTTGGAAAGATGATTGATCTCAATCATTTTAGTTTTCCCTTCATCAGTAACATTAAGAAAACAATCCCTCCACAAAACTCAATGATAAAACTTAAACGTCCTGCCATGTGAAAAATTTGCTCTAAAATAAATTGTCCCCCTACCAAACAAATAATTGCCAATAATATTGCAATTGGCACAACAACTCCATGTTTTACCTGTGGGGAAAGTTCATAAGCAAGATTGGCAACGAGTAATCCAAAAAAGGTAACAGGTCCTACAAGTGCGGTGGAAATCGATACAAGAATAGAAACAAAAATCAGAATAGCTGTAGCGCTTTTGTGATAATCTACTCCAAGGTTTAGTGCATTTTCTCGTCCCAGAGAAAGAATATCAAGAAGATAGCGTGAGCGCCAACCAACAAGACTCACAATAAAAACAATGATTGTGGCAAAGCTTATGAGCGACGTATTAAATTTATTAAAATTTGCAAACATAATATCCGTTAAATTCATCATTTGGTCTGGATTTAATTGCAATTGCATAAACATTCGTAAACTGAAAAAAAAACCGCCTAAAACAACACCAATTAAAAGTGTTAAGTGAAGCCCTTTTAGACTTCCTGAAAATAGCCAGCGAAAAAGGCTTATGGAAAAAAGAATGAGAATGAGGGATTCAAGAATGAGCTGTCCTTCTTCATTCAAAAAAGGCAAAGAAAGAGAGCCTACAAAATACATCAAAACAGTCTTTATTAAAATATAAAGCTGATCAAATCCCATAATTGAAGGGGTTAGAAGACGGTTATTGACGATTGTTTGAAATAAAACCGTAGAAACGCTTATTGCATAGGCAATAAGAAGCAAAGAGATAAGTTTTGTAAGACGGAATGTCCATGTATAAACATTGATATTCCACGTCATGTAAAGACTAATAACAGTACATGTTATGATGATAAGCGTTGTTAGTACACATATTGTTTTTTTTCTTCTATCCAAGACGTTTTCTCCAGCGTAAAAGCAGTATCATAAAAATAAAACTACCAATCACGCCCATTATGGTGCTTATGGGAATTTCGAAAGATGGGTGAATGATTCGTCCTAAAAGATCACCAATCAAGACCAATCCTGCACCGCTGATGCCTACCCAAGGAGCGGTATGGCGCATATTATCTCCCATGAAACTTGAAACAATATTTGGAATAATCAATCCAACAAAAGGAATACGGCCGACGGTACAGACAATAACAGCAGTGATTGAAGCGACAATAAAAAGACCAAAAAACATGACAACACGATAATTCAATCCAAGGTTATTGGTTAAATCTTCTCCTAAGCTTGCAACCGTAAAGCGATCAGCAGTACAATAGGCTAGAATACAAAGGGGAAGGGATAGCCATAAAAGTTCATATTTACCCTCAAGTATCATGGCAAAACTGCCAAATAAGTAAGCTTGAAGAGAAGGAAGTAACATTTCATAATCTGCAATGGCATTGGTTAAAGAGCCAATAATATAGCTTAACATAATTCCTGTAAGAGGTACAATGAGAGCAGATTTTAGAGGAATACGGCGCAATAAAAATATAAAAAGCAAAGTGCCCGTCATGGCAAAAAGTGTCGCAACGACCATTTTTCCTAAAACAGGAATATCGGGCAGAAAAATCATAATAAAAAGAATGCCAAAGGAAGCAGATTCAACGGTTCCAGCGGTTGATGGCTCAACAAAGCGATTGCGTGTCAACAGTTGCATAATCATGCCTGAAAGGGCAAGTGCTGCGCCTGTCAAAAGTACGGCAATTGTACGAGGAAGCCGTGTTTGCCAGAAAAGAAACCATGCATGGGGATCGGCTGCGAAGAGGTTAGAAGGCGTGACATCAGAATAACCAACAAAAATGCTGAAGATGGATAAAAAAATTAAAAGTGTTATGGTTATCCAGTAATTCTTCACGTTAAATCATTTTCTCACAAAACCTAACAAAAAAGCAAAAGTCGTTTCATAAACAACCTCTGCTTTTAAATTTTATTGATATAGCAAGCAAGCTCTTTTTGTGTGCTTATTTGCTCTTTGTAAAGGCTTCATTGATTTGTTTAGCGGTTTCAAGAAGTCCCGTCAAACCACCACTTGCACGATACCAGCTCCAAGAGTCCAAATAAATAATTTGCTTTTGTTTGCTGGCTGTTGTGCGATGAATAAGTTCATTATTAAGCAGTTGTGCTGCGGATTGTCCTTCCCGTCCAATTGCGGCATCCCGATCAATCACCAATAACCAATCAGGATTAGTCTCAAGAATAAATTCAGGAGAAATGAGTTGTCCATGTTTTTGTACGGTGAGTTTATCGGTTGCAGGGGAAATTCCAAAAGCTGAATGGAAAATATCGAAACGTGATTTTGGTCCAAAAGCACTGATTTTTCCACCAGAGGTCATGAGGACGAGCCCTGTACCTTTTCCTTGGGTATTTTTACGGACCTCAGCTAAAGTTTCATTGAGTTTTGCAATTTCCTTTTCTGCCTCCTGTTCTTTGCCAAAAATTTTTCCAAGGATAGACACATTCCGTTCAATATCTGCAAGAGAGTTTTCATTTCCTACAGTGAGATCAATGGTTGGAGCTATTTTGGATAAATCTTTATATTTGGTTTGAGTTCTCGAGGAAATAATAATTAAATCAGGCCGAAGAGTGGCAATTTTTTCATAATCTGGTTCAAAAAGAGTCCCAATTTTTTCATATTTTTCGTCATTAAATTGTTGCAAATAGGAAGGTTTTTTTCCTTCAGGAATGCCGATAACAGCTTTGATACCAAGACGATTCATATTGTCAAGCGCAGCAATATCAAACACCACCACCTTTTGTGGAGAGGTGGGAACAGAAGTTGTGCCTGAAACATGAACAATTGTTACATTTGTTTGACTACTCGTATTTGCAATACTTGTCTGTGTCCATAAAACCGTCGCAAAGCTAATTGCAACAAGTAAGACAGAAGTCACGCTTTTCATATATTTTATCATCGTGATTTTATCCTTTTATCTGATATTACAAGGGGTTGTGCACTTAAAACTTAACTTAGGCAATTTTATTTTGCGCAAAATGAAGCAACAATAAATAACACTATGTTGTAAAATTGACTAATGTATGTTACAAAATGTTCTCCTATCTCATTTTCACTTAATTCTAGTGTTTTTGCGACATATTTAGAAAGTTTAACATATGATCAATGTATTTAAAAAGCGTACACGTCTGTACGCACTAACAACGAGTGCTCTCTTCTTTTCTTTACAATTACAAATTACGAGTGCGAATGCAATGGCGGTTGAATTGGGCGACTCGTGGGGGAAGAGGATGGACTGGGATCTTGTATCTGCAGCTGATCCAGCTATTCCAGCTATTCCAGCTGATCCAGCTATTCCTGCTGTTCCTGGTCCTGTTCTTGGTCCTGTTCTTGGTCCTGTTCTTACTGCTGGTCCTACTGCTGGTCCTACTGCTGTTCCTGCTGCTGGTCCTGCTGCTGGTCCTGCTGCTGGTCCTGCTGCTGGTCCTGCTGTGCTAATGTCGGGAGAAGCTGGAAATGTGCTAGGTAATTCTAGTGGTGGAGAAGGTCTAGGTGTTGCAACAAAAGGTCCTCTTAAAGATGGATTAAGTTTCAATCTATCCGGTTTTTGGGGGCCGATAAATCCGTCCGTTTCTGGAACTGAGGAGTCCACTTGTGGAGAGAGCGAGAATATTATTGGGGTTTTAGCTAAAGACCATCAGTTAATTTTTGTCAATAGAGAGGACATCTCCAATTCTCTTATAGGAGCTGCAGCCATATCACATTCGGTTATTGCGTTGAAAGATTCAAATATTATTACCCCAGTATTGGGATTGTACAGTGATGAATCTGACATACTGATGGCGTCTGCAATGATAAATCTTAAGGGCAGTGGTATAGGGGCTATGGCGGGAAATAATGGATCTGTTATTTTAAATGGAGTTAAGATTACAGCCGCTGCAGGAGAAGACGCGAAAGATGTGAATAATGGGGGGCAAATTAAGGATATTGGTTTTCTAATACATGGGGGGTTTATTCTCTTTAATAATGGGACTTATACTTGTAGTGGTGATTGTTCTGCTTTGTGGATCAGTAAAGATAGTCCTCTCCTTGGTTTATCTGCTTCATCTCCATCTGCTCCATCTGCTCCATCTGATCCTAGAATGTTTGGAATAAAGGGATTCTTGGCTGATAAAGAAGATGAACGTTGGACTAATGTTGCTACAACTATTAGTTCTATGATGCCTATTATAAATGGAACGTATGATCTTCCTTGGAAGATTAGTGCGAGTATGGATAGGTCAACTATTATCGTGGATGAGAGAAATTCTTATGGTATAGTTTTTAAAAATATTACTGGGGATGTTAAAGAGAGTAATCCGAGCAGGAGCGCGCGCGTGGTTTCGTTGCGAAATACTAACATCAATGTTGAAAAAGGTATTGCTATTTATGGTGAGGATTTGAATGGTTATGTTATTTTAAAAGAAAACTCAAGGATTTCCGGTGATTTATTGTTGAAAGCTAAATCGACTTCTAAGCTATCTGTTTTTTCTCAGAGGTCAACGATTATAGGAGGGGTAAGTATTGAGGACGATGCTGTTGCTAAACTTTATTTATCCGATAACTCACAATGGCTGTTATCAAAAAGTAAAATTTCTTCGTCTTCAGAAAGTCGTGGAGATACATATATTTCGTCTATAAATCTTAAAGATAGTTCTATTAAGTTTATGCATGTACAGAATGCGCAAGATTATCAAAAACTTTATATAGGAAAAGAGGGGAATGGCACGGTTTACAGTGCTGAAGGAGAATCAGGGATTTACTTTAATGTATTTCTGACCCCTGTTTTGAATGATGATAGTCTGTCTGATCAACTTTTTATTCATGGTAATGTTTCTGGACAAACTAAAGTGTATGTGAATAATTCTGTCCGTAGAGGTACAAGTCAGCATGATAATATTATAATAGAAGATACGGATAAATTTCAGAGTATTTCACTTATTGAAGTGCTAGGAGAGGCAAACAAGAGTAGTTTTATTTTAGCAGATAATTATGTCACTCTAGGAAATTTACCTTATAAGTATGTTCTTCATGCTTATGAAAAAGACAGAAAGTGGTATTTCTGCTTAGAAGATGAGAACTATACGACGACTGAAAAGCCTAATACATGTTCTTCAGAAAAAAATGAAAATACTGTTGGAATAAGAGAGTCTATTTCTTCACCGCCTAATCTTGCAAGAGCTGAGTCGCCTGGTAATGGGCTTCCTCCTTCAGCTCCTCTGGATTCTACACGTGAAGTTTCAAATGAGATATCTGAAGGAGATGGTGATACGCCAATAGTGACAGCTACTAGTGATAGACCAGTTCTCTCTTCTGTACCTAGTGGTCTGTCTGATACAGGTGTTGATAATGCTTCTGGTGAAGAATCTGGAGATAGTATACCTTCACCCGTTCCACCTTTTCCATCTAGTGGTTCAGGAACTTTAGCCCCTTCTGCATCTGCTTCACTTGAAGTGGCTGAATTATCTAGTGATCTTGAGGAAGAGGAGGAGGAAGAGGAGGAAGAGCTTGAGGAAGAGGAGGAGGAATCTGGATATGGTACATCTTCACTCGTTCCACCTTCTCCATCTAGTAGTTCGGGAACTTTAGACTCTTCTGCATCTTCTTTACTTGAAGTGGCTGAATTATCTAGTGAGCTTGAGGAAGAGGAGGAAGAGTTTGGGGAAGAGTTTGGGGAAGAGTTTGGGGAAGAGTTTGGGGAAGAGTTTGAAGAATCTGGAGATAGTACATTTTTACTCATTCCACCTTCTTCATCTAGTAGTTCGGGAACTTTAGACTCTTCTGCATCTGCTTCACTTGAAGTGGCTGAATCATCCGCTAATCTTGGGAGATCTGATATATTTGAGGATATAATACCTTCTTTTGTTGAGCTTGAGGAAGAGGATGATGAAGATCTTGAAGAATTTGGAGATGAGGTGTCTGTTTTTTTAACTGGAAATGATTCATCTGCTGATCTTGGGGGATCTGATATATTTGAAGATATAATACCTTCTTCATCTGGAAGTTCAGCATCTGTCGCATCTTCAGAAAGTTCAGTGGGGAGATCTAAAATGCTTGCACCTATAAGATCGGCTGCTGCACAGTCTACTGTAGGAAGGTCTGGTACAGTACAATATATTATTTTTAAAAATCCTGTATCGTCTGATAGATTTGAGGTGCCTTCTGCATCTATTCCGCCTGTTGGTGATACTGGTAAGGAAGCAGTTTCTTCTACATGTGATGATACTACAGGGGAAAATGGTAAGCAGGGATCACAAACTCCTTATTTGTGCAGCGATGGTCAATCTCACACATTAAAAAACCTTACATTGAAGGAAAGTGGTAAAAATCAACATCTTGTGCATGCCAAAAATCAGAATACGGCTATTAAGTTAGAGGCAGCCACAATTCGTGGTACAGATCTTTCTGGCAGTGGAAATATTAATAAAACACAGGCGGTGAGTGCTGTGCTTGCAGAAGACAAGGCAGAAGTTGTTTTAGAAAAAAACTCCACAATTCAGTCTTCTGTGATTGGACTTGAGGCGCAAAGGGGTGGAAAGACTAAGATGGATGATGGAAGGGTCAATGCTCGTTATGTGGGCGTTTTGGCAGATTCTGGGTCATCTGTTAATTTAACTAATACGAAAATTAATATGGTAGGGGATTTGGCTGTAGCGGGGCTGGCTAGTCAAGGTGGTGAAATAACCATGAAATCTGGGGTTATCGTTCAGGCAAAGGGTGTGGCAGTAAGGTCAGAAGCTGAGGGTAGCGTTAAGTTAGACAACGTTAACATTACTGTAAAAAAAGAAGAAGGAAAGTTAGATTCTACAAAGAATTTTGGACGTGCAGCCTTTCTGTTGAGTGATAATGCTTCTGTTGATTTTAAGAATGGAAATGTTGTTACTGATGGAAATGCTTTATGGATTAGGGGGACCAATAATGGTGTTGATACGGGTTCTTCTAGGAAAAAGAGGCCTTCTGAGGTTCGTTCCGCTGTGAATCGCGCGAATATCGAGTTTTCTACTGTTAGAGTGGAGGGTAAAGGAACCTATGGTATCTATTTTGATGGGCTAACACTGAAAGAAGGGAGTCAACAAAATCAAAGTAAGGGTTTAGAAACTCTGAAAGCAAATGTTGTTAAGCGGAATGCTGTTTCCAAACAGGAAAAAACACCTATAAGCATAATAGGGACAGTTTCGTTGAAACAAACTCATTTTGAAGTTGCAAAGGGTATAGCCATCTATGGTAATAATTCTAGTGGTCGTGTTTCATTAAAAAGTAGAACAACTCTTGCTGGTGATTTGTTGTTGAAAGCTAAAAATAATTCTGATATACGAGTCTCTGTTGATCGCTCTATTGTTAAGGGCGGGGTTCGCGTTACTAAAGATTCTTATGCAAAATTAGATTTAGTTAATGGATCAGAGTGGATTATAGAAAGAGATGCTCAAAATAATTTGGGTACGCCAGATTTGGGATATGTGTCTTCTTTAAGTCTTGTAGATAGTGCTATTGAGTTTAAGCTTTTGGAATCTGAAAAGAAATATCAGACTCTCCATATTGGAAACGGGAAAGGCACAGTTTATGAGGCACAGGGGAGTGCTGTAATTTCTCTCAATGCTCGTTTAAATCCTCATGATCCAAGTGACCAACAAGTAACGGATCGGCTTGTCATTCATGGTGATGTTTCTGGAAAAACAAAAATAGAGGTAATAGGAAATGCGGGCAATGTAGGAAATGATCAAGCAAATGCCAAGATTGCTCACAGTGTTTCAGTTATTCAAGTCTATGGTCAAGCAAAGAAAGATTCTTTCCAACTCAAGGGCAATTATGTTGCGCTGAGGAATTCACCTTACAAATACACTCTTCGTGCTTATGGTCCTGAAACGACTTCAAAACAGGAGCATGCTCAGCAGAAGTTTGTTAAGGATGGTGGAGCGTTTTGGAACTTCCGTTTAGAAAATCAGTATGTTAAGTCTGTTGGATTTGCTGCCCTTCCTGGTCAATTTGTCAGGTCTGTTGTGCCACAAGTGCCAACTTATCTGCTCTTGCCTAATAGTGTATTCCATGCTGGTTTGATGGATATTAACAATCAAAACAAGCAGTTAGAGGCTTTGCGGATGACTTCTACTGGAATGGTAGAGATTCGTGAAAATCCTGCTTTATATTTACGCGGCTATGGTGGAAGTTACCGTTATGCTTCAGATTTATCTGCACTTGAATATGGTTATAATGGTGATCTTGACTATCGTGGCGTAGAGGCAGGTGTGCATCTACAAACTATTGAAAATACTGATAGTGTTCTGTCCTTTGGGGTTATGGGAACTTATGGAAAACTTTCTCTGCAGCCTTTGGATGTTGAGCAAAGTCAGAAGAGTGCATTTGATAAATGGACGGCAACAGCATATGGTAGCATGCAGCATAATGCAGGCTTCTATGTAGATGGTCTTTTATCTTATGGTCTGTTCAAAGGGGATGTTCTCACTCTTGCACGGGGCAAGACAGCAACATTGAAAGCTAATCCTTTGAGTGTTTCTTTGATCAGTGGTCAGACAGTTGCAACAGGATATAAAGGCTTTGTTTTTGATCCGCAGGTTCAGGTTGTGTATCAACATCTCCAGTTTAATAAGGCTCGTGATATTGACGATTTTGATATTGAAATGGGTAGTCTTGATCAATGGGTGGCTCGTGTTGGTGGACGTTTAACCAAGAATCCTATAGGTTCTGAAGCTGTGAATGCTGTTGCTTTCTATGGTAAGCTTTATCTTGCTTATGGTTTTGGAGAAAAACAGTCTGTGCATTTCAAGGATGCTTTCAAGTTAGGAGCGTTTGGTTCTTCACTAGAGGCAGGGGTAGGCTTTAATGCCAAATTGTTGTCACAGTTATCTCTGCATGCTGATATTCTTTATCAGCATAAGCTTAATAAGGCTGGTTTTTCTGGAGCAAGTTTCTCCGGAGGTGTACGTTATCAGTTCTAATATAAGATACAGGATATACTTTTTAGAAAAGGCAGCACATTGTGCTGCCTTTTTTCTTTATAACAATTTGTGTTGTTCTTAAAAGATTCTTGTCTTCTTGATATGAATAAAAAAAGACATAGTTTATTGTACGCATGAGCACGTTTTTCTATGCTAAAGTGAATTTCTTAAAATTTGTGCTCTGCTGCTGAAGTGATAGAGTGACTCACTTGTATGGGTTTTTTAAGCGTGCATGAGTCCAGTATGTGTTATGGTATCTTTTTGGATACCATATTGATATTATCTACTATAATATTTGATGCTTTCTAAAGCTCGTTTTTGAGAGTTTTTTTCTGATTTAAATCATTTTTTCATTCACTTTGTTATAGCGTAATTTTTTAAAGTTCACAAGGCTAGATTGTGTCTTTAATTAATTGCACGTATTGATTTTATTTTTTCTTTACAGGCAATACAGAATGCATTATACACGTATAAAGTGCATTGTTTTGTTGTTCTATTATAGATGGTTTTTGAGTGTAGAGATTCTGCCAATTTTATTGGAAATCATTCATTGCACGGTTCAAATGAGCATGGGACATATTCTTTTAGTTACACCTTTTGTATTTTGTGGTGTTCAACGGGATATTTTACGAATGCTTTTGTTTTCAATAAGAGGGGAAGGAAAGTTTCGAGGGAACTATGATTAAAGTGTTTAAAAATCATGTATGTTTATGTGTTTGTACAACAGCTATTTTTTCTCTTCTCCAAAATGGAGTAGTGCTTGGTGGAACTATGGAGAAATTTGGTAGTGTGCCTCTTGATGTTGGATCTATCGAGACTGAGATGCTTATCGTTCCAATTGCCCCTACTAGACCATACAGTTATCTTATCGGTAATTTTGATGGGCATCCTATCAGTGCTCCTCCTATTGCTAAGATTACTCCCCCCTCTCCTATTATTTATGTTGATGGGTATCCTATCTATAGTGATAGGGAGAATAATGTTATTCGTTTTGACTATAGCCGTGAAAGAGGAAGTGCATACATACATGAAGTATATGAAGATGGTGAGCTCATATTACGTGATAATGCATATTTGCATGATGGTGTATACTATATATGCGATAAATGTGAAACAGACATAATTGATAATCGGTCTTATAAGGTTATTCGTGGAGTAATCCCGACGAGCGCTGCTGCTATAATGGTGAAGGGAAAGGGTACAGAGGTTCACGGAAAGAAGGTAAAGGTTAGCGGTGATGTTTCTGATGAAACTTTTCTAATGGGTGCGCATGTATTAGAGAAAGGTAAGATTGTTTTGGATGATCCGATTCTCAAAGGTACAACTATAGCCCTTCGTGCGAGGAAAGGCGTGATTAAGGTAAAGAGGGGAAAGATTGAGGAAAGTCAAGAGGGAGTTGATGCAACAGAGAATTCGCTTGTTGTTTTAGAAGATACAGACATTAAGACTGCTCATGGCTATGCAAGTCTTTTAAGTTATGAGCATTCAGAAGTTCGGATGTCAGCTGGATCCGTTGATTTTATGAACAGCCATGGGGTTTCTTCAGCGTTAGGGGGGAAGGTTATGCTTGATGGGGTTGTCGTTACTGGGAAGGGTAAAAAAGGCGAAAATCATGCGGTCTTTTTAATGGATGTAGGGGGAAAGGTTGATTTTAAAGGGAGGAAGATTGATGTTGAGGATGCGCATGGTATATTGTTAAAAAATTCAGTTAAGCCTTTATATTCTGGACCAGAACAACCTGAAGCAGAATCTGAAACCGAAGATGAAGTGGAAGATTTACCGAATAATTCTTATGTGACTGAAGTTAATCTTAAAGATTCTTCTGTTAAAGTGAAGGGTGAGGGATCTTATGGTATCTACTTTCGGGGAGAAAAGCCTTTGGGTGGAGATGAGGATAAAAAAGAGGAAATTTCATTAGAGGAAGAAAACGCTCCAGCGAGATTAGAAGTTGTTAATTTGGACACAACAAATTTTTCTGTTTTAGATGATGTGGCTCTGTATGGTAGCAATGTTATTTCTGGTGTGGCGAGCTTGATGAAAAGCACTCTTCGTTCAGAAAGTGCATTATTAAAAGCTGAGAAAGGGGCTTCTATAACAGTTTTGGCGGTTGGTTCTACTCTTGAGGGCGGTGCTTATGTTGATAAAAACTCTAATGCCGAACTTTATTTGGGAGATCATTCTGAATGGATTTTAAGAAAATCAGAAGTGAGAAAACATAGTGGATTGAGTTTGATAGATGATTCATCTGTTTCACACGTTACTCTTATGAATGATAGTTCTATTAAGTTTACAAACTTGAAGCCTGAGCAAGGTTACACTTATCAGACACTTAAAATTGGAAATGGCACGGGTGTTGCTTATAAGGCGGGTGATGGAGCGCATATTTTTCTTAACACATATCTGAATAGTGGTGGTGCTCTTGATCAGCAAAAAACTGATCGTGTTTTGATCCATGGCGATGTTTCTGGAGAAACGATGCTCCATGTGCATGCTGTTGCAGGAAGTCCAGGAGGATATACGGGAAGCGGTGGAAATGAGCAAGGGATTTCAATTATTCAGGTTTCTGGAGCAGCAGAGAAGGATTCTTTTAAACTGAATGGTGATTATGTTGCGTTAGATAATGCTCCTTATCAGTATCGACTTTATGCTTATGGTCCAGGGTCTAATTTAGGACAAGCAGATACTGCTCAAAGATTAGTTGAAGGGAGCGGAGAATTTTGGGATTTCCGTCTCGAGAGTAGATCGATAGATTCTGATGCTAAACCTGAACTAGGTCCTGAACCGGAAGTTAAGGCTGTTGTTCCGCAGGTTCCGACTTATCTTCTTTTACCTAATGCCTTAGGTCATCTTGGTTTGATGAATGTTAGCAATCAAAACAAGTGGTTAGAATCATTGCGTATTGTTTCCAGTGGAATGTTAGAAATGCGCGATCGCCCTGCTTTCTTTGTGCGTGGTTATGGTGGTAATCAGCGTTATACTTCGAATCTTTCTGTGCTTGAATATGGTTATGGCGGCGAGTTGGATTATAATGCTATAGAGGCAGGTATTTTGCTAAAAGCAATCGAAAATGCATATGGAGCTGCTTCTTTTGGAGTTATCGGGTCTTACGAAAAATTTTCCTTGCAACCTTTAAATGTTGAACAGAGTCAAAAAAGTACCTTTGATAAATGGTCAGTTGCGGCCTACGGTGGTATGCAGCATGACGCGGGTTTTTACCTTGATGGTCTTGTGTCTTATGGTTTATTTAAGGGCGATGTTCTGACAACTGCGCGTGGCAAGACGGCAACATTAAAAGGAAATCCTTTAAGTGCTTCATTGACAGCTGGTAAAACATTTATGGTGGGAGAGGACGGTTTTGTTTTTGATCCGCAAGTTCAGGTTGTTTATCAATATCTCCAATTTAATAAGGCGCGTGATGTGGATGGCTTTGATATTGAGTTAGGAAAGCTTCATCAGTGGGTAGGGCGTGTTGGAGGGCGTTTAACAAAGATGCTGGTTTCCACTGATAAGGCTCACGTTGTATCTTTCTATGGCAAACTTCATCTTGCTCATGGTTTTGAAGGAAAACAATTTGTGCATTTTAAAGATGCTTTTCAGTTTGGGGCTTTTGGTTCTTCATTAGAAACGGGTTTAGGTTTTAATGCCCAATTGTCTCGAAAGTTTGCACTTCACGGTGATTTGGTTTATCAACACAAGCTAACAAAAGCTGGTTTTTCTGGAACGAGTTTTTCTGGTGGATTGCGTTATCATTTTTAGAGTTGTTATTGTTTAATTTTTGAAAAAACCACAAGTTATGCTTGTGGTTTTTTCGTTCTCTATTCGTTTTTTTATTATAGCTTTTTATAGAGTGTTATTTTGCGTCTCTTTACTATGTTTTGAGGTTGTATACCTTTTGTTTTCTTTGAAAAATTGAATAAATTTGTAGGTTATCGTTTCGAAATCTGTATTTCAGAGTGATTGTTATGTTGTTTATAATATGCTGATTGATAAAGATATTTTTAATAACTCTTGAATCTATAAAAAGTATTCTTTTGCATGAGGAGGATTTGGCAGTTGGATAAAAAATCGTTTAAGAAAAGGTGGCAATATAGTTTTGTGAATTGTGTTAATGGGGAGGATTAATAATATTGAGAACCGGTAAAGAAAATGCTGCTGCTCGTCAGTCCTAATGCGTATTGTACCCGATGGATTTTACTTTATATTTATATCCGCTGCTGTTGTAAAATAAGGCTAGAAAAAATGAGAGATATTTAAGAAAATTAGGGAATAGGAAACATAACGATGTATTGTTTTTTGGCAATGTATTTTTAAAGAATGTGATAAATAACAGGATGGAGCCATGTGCAACCTTTACTTTACTTTACTTTACTTTTTAAAGATAAGGTTTTGAATGCTTTTGAAGAGTGTAAAATCGAATGAAAAGGAGATGATAAAAATGGGAATTATTTTTACACTGTCTTATTCTTTCTAAATTAGATTTTATCCTCATAAGATTAGCCAAACAAATATATGCAACATCTTCTCAAATTTTGGTATACTCAGTTTAGAAAACGTCAATTGTTTCAATACGATATCTATTTAAGTACGTTAACTCTATTTACTCTAGGGATTGACGAGATAGCGGTTACAGTTTGTATTCTTTCATATATGTAAACTCATAAAACTGTTTTTAAGTAACAATTCTAAAGCTGGTTTGTGGCTGTCTTTCCCGTTTTTCAGTTATATTGTTATAAATTTTTTGTAAAAACAACAGATTTAAAGTGTGTTTTTTGAATAATTTTTTAATTCCATATTTACACAAAACACAAAAAATACTAATAATCTCAATATATTTAAATCAAAATGTATTAAATTAATCTCTTTGTTAAGTTTCTTGGTACATTATGTATCACTTTTAATGAGTAGGGGGTAAAAATATGGTGGAATTATGGTCAAAATATTTAAAAATCATCTCTCTTTATGTGCTTGTACTGCAGCGTTTCTTTTCTTTGCATATGATGCTCATTCTAATGTAAATGTACAAGCTGATGCTGCTAGTGCTGGGGTAAAAGCATCTGCTGTTAATGGCGCGGGACAAAGTGATAAGGAAACTCCATGTGTTCAGAAAGAGAGCTCATATTATTGTGCTAGTGGTGATCAAGAGTATAAAATTAATGGGAGAACGTATCAGTTTAATAGTGGTAGTGCTGAGCGAGCCGCTATCGAAGTATCTGGACAAGCGAATTTTTTTGGTGAGAATATAACTGTTAAGGGTGTTGTGGATGAAAAGAAATTTTGGAAATATGGCGTAAAGGTATCAGAAAAGGCGAGAGTCACACTGATTGATTACACGTTGAGTGGGGTTTTAGTAGGGCTCGAATCTCAGGGTTCTACCGTCGGAATATCGGGCGGATCGATTGATGCAATTTCTGATGCAATCAAAGTGGGGGAGTTTGCAGAAAGACAATCTCAAGATGCTGCAGAAAAACAACCTGCAAGTTCAGTTTATTTAATGGATACACGCATTAATCTAGGTGATGTTGGGATTAAAGCAGGAAAAAATGGGCGCGCTGTTTTAAAGGGTGTCTCTATTAGCGGCAAGGGGGGGCAAGAGTTGAATGCAGATCGTCAGAGTGATCATGCTGCTTTTCATATATTGTTCAATGGTTCTGTTGAATTTGAAAAAGATACTGTCGATGTTACGGATGCTCATGGGGTTTTGATTCAGAGAATTAAAGGTTTGCCGATTGGTAAACATTCTAAGGCTAATATTACAGTGGGAGGGAATGCACTTATTAAAGATTCTAATATTACAGTGAGAGGGAATGCAGTTTATGGTATGTACTTTGATAGTGAGGAACAACTAGAAGGTTGGTTAGGGGTGGTTACATTGAAAGATACGCGTTTTATTGTTCCAGATAGTATAGCTATTTATGGAAGTGGACCTGCACGTTCTGTTGTAGAATTAAAGAGTACAAAGCTTTTTGGAGATTTGTTGCTGAAGGCTAATAGGAACTCTTCTATACGTATTTTTGCTGATGCTTCTGAACTTGTCGGCCAAACTCAGGTTGATAACGGTTCTTTAGTTGAGCTTATCTTGGAGAATAATTCACGGTGGGTTTTGTTGCGGCCAAGACATAAAAATTCACAAGGTTTTAATTATACAGGTGTTTCGTCGATTTCATTGCTGCATCTTTTTGATAGTTCTATTGTTTTTCAACAACCAGAAGCTAACATAGTTGATGGTTATCAAACGCTTCGTGTTGGGAGGGGAAGAGATTATATTTATGCGGCGAGAGGTAATGCGCATATTTATCTTAACACATATCTGAATAGTGGTGGTGCTCTTGGTAATCAAAGGACTGATCGTGTTTTGATCTATGGTGATGTTGAAGGAAAAACGACGGTACACGTGCAAAGTGTTGCTGGAAGTCTAGGAGGATATACGGGAAGCGGTGGAAATGAGCAAGGTATTTCAATTATTCAGGTTTCTGGAGAGGCGGAGGAGGATTCTTTTAAATTGGATGGCGATTATGTTGCGCTGGATGGTTTACCCTATCAGTATAGGCTTCGCGCATATGGTCCAAGCTCTGATTTAGGGAAGGCGAATGCTTCTCAAAGATTGGTTGAAGGCGAAGGAGATTTCTGGGATTTCCGTCTCGAGAATGGACCTGCTCCTAATCCTAGACTTCTTGAGCCGCGGGTTAAGGCTGTTGTTCCGCAAGTTCCAAGTTATCTCATCTTGCCGAATAGTTTGTTTCACGCTGGTTTGAGAGATATCAGCAATCAAAACAAGCAGTTGGAGATACAGCGTGCTAATTCTAGTGGAGTGTTGGAAACTCGTGAAAAGCCTGCTTCATTTTTGCGTGGCTATGGGGGGAGTTATCATTATGCCTCAGATTTATCTGCGCTTGAATATGGTTATGGTGGCGATCTAGGGTACTATGCACTAGAGGGAGGTCTTTTGCTAAAAGCCGTTGAAAATGTTGAGAGTGTTGTATCTTTTGGGGTTATGGGGTCTTATGGAAAGCTTTCTCTGCAGCCTTTGGATGTTGCACAAAGTCAAAAAAGTACATTTGATAAATGGACAGCGACAGTCTATGGCAGCATGAAGCATGATGCTGGTTTCTATGTCGATGGTCTTTTATCCTATGGTCTGTTTAAGGGCGATGTTCTGACAACTGCGCGTGGCAAGACGGCAACATTGAAGGGTCATCCTTTGAGTGTTTCATTGATGGGCGGACAAAAAATTACCACAGGGTATGAAGGCGTTGTTTTTGATCCACAAGCTCAGGTTGTTTATCAACACCTTCAGTTTGATGATGCTCGTGATATTGATAATTTTGCTATTGAGATGGGTAAATTTGATCAATGGGTGGTGCGTCTTGGTGGTCTTTTGATGAAGACACTTGCTACCCCTGAAAAGGATCGTGATGTTTCTTTCTATGGTAAGCTTCATTTTGCCCATGATTTTAGCAAAGAAAGATCTGTGCGCTTTAAAGATTCTTTCAAGTTGGGCTCTTTTGGTTCTTCTTTAGAAGCTGGACTGGGGCTTAATGCCCGCTTGTCACAAAATCTCGCGCTTCATGGAGATTTTGTTTATCAGCATAAGCTGAGCAAAGGTGGTTTTTCTGGAATAAGTTTTTCCGGAGGATTGCGCTATCGTTTTTAGTTTGGTTGTATGATGATGAATTCTTTAAAAAGCCACAAGCTGTGTTTGTGGCTTTTTTTCTGTACATTATTTTTTTTTGAAAAACTAAAATCCAAGACAGGTAATGATTATAAAATACTGCTCGTTGAAAAATGAGCTGGTGAAGTTTATCATGCGCAAGGCAATGCGTATCTTTATCTCAAGATATGTCTGAATAAGGGGGGCGCTTCAAGAGCAAAAAAGGGATCGGTTTTTAATCCATGAGAATGTTTCTGGAATAATGATGGTTATATGTGCAGAATGTTTCTGGAAGCTTAGGAGAACATACGGGAAAGCGTAGAAATAACAAGGGAGTTTTCTATTATTCAAGTTGCTGGAAGTGCGAATGAAAACTCTTTTCAGCTGAATGGAGGTTACCTTATGCTTTAAGATTCACTCTCAATATGGCCTCTATGCTTAGATCCAGATTCTTCTTTAGGGAAGGCAAATGCTGAACAAAGAGTTTTCAAAGGGGAAAAAGGGTTTTGCGAGTTGTGCTTCGAAAGTGAGTTTGTTTAATCTCTTTTCTGATTATATGGATTTGCTTTTTGTTTCTGATAGAGATACGTTTTGTCACACTCCTTTCAATAAGACACCCTCTTTTTTGTCGAACCAGTTTCCTAATATTGGCAAAAATGAGGATATATTTGAAAAAGATCTTGAAGAAATTTTCTTTCTGATTTTCTCGGTATGGCTAATTCTTTTTTATTATATTTGTTAGAAATTCTATCACTGAAGTTAAGATTTAAAATCACCTCCTGTTTTTTTCTACCTTCTGCACCATTGAATCTTAGGTTGAATAATCTATTACATCTGTTGTCATGGGGTTTGAGTTTTCAAAGGAACATTTTTCTATGATTAATGCTGTATCTATTCTTGTTTCACCAAGAGAGGCTTCTATCCGCTCTGATTTGGCTTGTTATCTCTAAACTTTCTTCCCATATTAAAAAAATATGAAAGCCGTTGTTCTACAAGTTCTAATTTATCTGCTTTTGGCAAATGGTTTATTCTATACTAGATGGATGAATATAAGCAGTTGGAAAGCCTTGTGAAATGTTTCTCATTGATGGTTGAATATTGGTGAAAAGCCCGCTCTGTTTTTTCATATTTATGGTGGAAGTTATCATTATGCTTGAAATTTATCTGTACTTGAATGGTATGGAGAAAATTTTGCTTATCATGCTGTAGAGGCTCGATTTTTGCTGAAAAATATCGAAAGTGTGTAGAGGCCTACATATTTGGGAGTTATGGGAAGATATGAAAAATTATTTTTATAACCCTTGGATGTTAAAAAAGCCAAGAAAACATATTTAATAAATGCTCTGTTACAGCATTAGCAGTATGACACGGCTTTTATATGCATTGGTCTTTTATCTTATGGTCTTCTATTTGGGTGCGAATGTTCTTACTTTTGCACGGGGGCAAGATAGCCAATATTAAGGGGACTTTTAGGTGTTTTCTGAACTATTGGTAAAGCGTTTATGATGGGGTGTAACAGTTTTATTTTGAATCCGCAGATGCAATTTGTTTATTAACATCTTCAGTTTCGTAAGACACATGGTGTTTATGGTTTTGAGATTGAGATAAGAAGACCAGATACTTGGATGATGGGTGTTGTCGACGTTTAAGCAAGACATTTGCGGTGATTAAATAAATACATTTTGTTTATTTTATTCGTAACTTCATTTTATTTGTTATTTTAGCAATAAACATTTTATGTGTTTTTAATGATGCTTTTCCTTTTGGCGACTTTTGGTTTTTCTCTGGAAGCGGGATTGGGCATCTATGCGCAACTGTTTGCAAAGATCCAATTTCATAATAATCTGATTTATCAGCATAAATTTACGAAAGTGGATTTTTCTAGTACATATTTTTCTAGTGGCTTCAGCTATAATTTTAAATTACATTTTTCTTTTGTGCATTTTGGGTGACAATTATAAGGCATAAATCGTGACTTTATTATGTTAATTTTTTGATTTTATCTTTACATATAATACAAAACAAATTATACAAAATGCCTTAAATGTAGCCATCAGTAGATTTGGCTCTTCAGTTTTCCCTGCAAATGTGAGAAGAAAGTTTATAGTAAGTTATGATTAAAGTCTTAAAGCACCATGTATGTTTATGTGCTCTTACAACGTCTGTTTTTTGCTTTACAACCAATATAAATGCTGAAACACAGGATTCTGAGCCTTCTTGTAGTTCCCTTTTTAAGTTCTATTCATGTGATGTCTTTAAAGGTCCTCACCGGACAACCATCTTGGATGATGTTAGGGGTGATGCTTATATAGCTCCCGCTGATAATTTGGTTATACAGGAAGTTCAAAATATCAACATTGATGGTGGAAAAGAGGTGAAGCCGCAGATTGGAGGTACTTTAGAATTGAAAAACTCTGAAACGGTTACATCAGATGTGCTGGCAAAAAAAAATGGGATGGTTATTCTGAATAATGTTTCTATCACCTTGGAAGATAAAAATATAAAAGGCGACAATGGTAAAGAGGTGAGTAGTAACGGTAAAGATGTATCTCGTGCGGTTTTTGCTGTAGAGCAAGGTGGTTCCCTTTTTGTTAATAAAGGGGAGATTAATGTCACCAATATGTATGGTTTCGTTGGTCAAAATTCGCCAGTAATTTTTGAAAAAGGTTCGTCCAATATAACTGGTGGTTATGTATCTGAGGTTTTTATGAAAGACACAGATGTTACTGTTAAGGGTGATGGAGCATTTGGTTTATATTTTCGAGGAAGCTCTTCACAAGAGGAATATCTAGAGGGAGAGCTTCTTTTTACGTTCGGCGATCTTCAATTTGATAAGACGTCCTTTAAAGTTCCGGATGGTACGGTTATTTATAGTGATGATGCTAGAAGGCATCCTAGTATTACTTTGTTAGAAGGGTCAAGATTTTCGGGTGATCTTTTGTTAGATGTTAAGAATAATTCATTTGTAACGATTGAGGCTATTGCTTCTTCTCTTGTAGGGGGAACGCGGGTTGATAGTGGTTCCTCTGCTGGCGTTGAGTTGTTTGATAATTCACAGTGGACGGTGAAACCAACAAAGCAATCGAATGTTAGCGAAGAAGAGAAGAAACTTCAGCAAGATTCACAACGTTATACTTCATCACTTTCATTGGTAAGGCTCGCTGATAGTCGCATTATTTTTCAGCAACCGACAGACGGTCGTTTTCAAACTCTTCAAATTGGGCCATTGGATGGTGGTGGTCTTATAGATTATGCTTATGCTGCAGCAGGGAAGGCATCTCTTCATGTCAATGCATATCTGAATCATGGTCGTTTGGGTGATACTGGGAAAGAAGGAGGTGAGGCTGATCAGGTTATTATCTATGGTGATGTTTATGGAACAACGACAGTATATGTAAATGAGATTGCACGAAGATCTAAAGCAAGAGGAAAAGCAGAGCAATCAGAAACGAAAGTTGAAGGTGATAACAGCAATCCAGGTGTTTCGATTATTCAAGTTCATGGAAAAGCTGATAAAGATTCTTTTAAACTACCAGGTGGCTATGGAGTACTAAATGGTAAACCTTATCGATATCGGCTTCATGCTTATGCTCCAAAGGGATCAAGTTCAGAAGGGACTTTGACTGTGGATGCGACCAGTACAGATTTTTGGGATTTTCGTCTTGAGCGTGACTATATCAAGTTGAATTCGGCTAAGCTTATTTCTAGGCTGAAAAAACAAGTTCATAGTCGCCGTGTATCTCGTTCCATTGAGTCAAAAACTGAGCGTAATTACGCTGTAGTTGGTTCTGAGAATTTTGCATTTCATCCTGAGGAAGAGGTTAGTGCTGTTGTGCCACAAGTTCCAACATATCTCTTGTTGCCAAATGCTTTGTTTCAGGCTGGTTTAATGGATATTAGCAATCAAAACAAACAGCTAGAGACATTGCGTGATGCTGTTGGAAGTCTTTTGGAAAATAGTAAAAATCCTGCTTTTTTTGTGCGGGGTTATGGCAGCAATAATCGTTATGTTTCAGATTTGTCTGAGCTTCAATATGGCTATGGAGGCAATCTTGGTTATTATGCTGGAGAGGTTGGATTTTTGCTGAAAGAAATAGAGAGTGCGCATCATAGCACAAGTTTTGGCATTATGGGAACTTATGGGAAAATTTCTCTACAGCCTCAGGATGTTATGGAGAGTAAAAAGAGCCTATTTGATAAATGGTCAATTACAGCTTATGGCAGCATACAGGGTGATAGTGGCTTTTATCTAGATGGTCTGTTTTCTTATGGTTTTTTGAAGGGTGATGTTCTTACTCTTGAAAGAGGGAAAACAGCAACATTGCAAGGAAATCCTCTCAATGCTTCCTTTGTTGCTGGTAAGAGATTTATGACAGGATATGACGGTCTTGTTTTTGATCCGCAGGTTCAGGTTGTTTATCAAAATCTGTTCTTTGATAAGACCTCTGATATTGATGGTTTTGATATTGACATGGGAAAACCAGATCAGTGGGTAATGCGTGTTGGTGGGCATTTAAGTAAGACACTTCCTGCGACTCAAACGGGTAACATTATCTCTTTCAACGGAAAGCTTCATCTTGCTCATAGTTTTGGAGAAAAACAGTTTGTGCATTTTGGAGATAAATTCCAGTTGGGTGCTTTTGGCTCTTCTCTGGAAGCAGGAATTGGTTTTAATGCACAATTGTCTTCGAAGTTTGCTTTGCATGGAGATGCAACTTATCAGCATAAGATTAGCAAAGCAGGTTTTTCGGGAGCACGTTTTACTGGTGGTCTTCGCTACCGCTTTTAAGTGTCTATAAAATATAAGGTAAATTTTACATAAGTTATAGATTTTTGTGAGAAGTATAAAATAATATTTAGGTTTTATAATTCTCTCTTTTTGTATGTTTTACTTAGCGTTATTATGAGTATTTTTTATTTTTAACTAAGGGGAGGAGAAGGGGAAGATTGGTAGTAGAGTTATGGTTAATGTCTTTAGAGGTTATAAATTTTTATTTATTACAACGGCTATTGTTTCTTTTTTGCCTATCACAAATATTAATGCCAATCCTAATAATTTGGAAGCTCTCTGTAATGAAGCGCGGAATTTTTATCGATGTAGTGATGGTAAAAAACACACGATTAAAGATAAAACCTATGACTTTACCAGTTATAAAAATACGTCATCTCCATACTCTATTCTTTTCTTGTCTCCCATAGATGTAGAGAAAAAAGGTACAGTTATTGATGCATCTAAAATAACTGTTTTGGGTGGTGATCGAAAGAATGGTGTATATGCATATGCTGCATATGTAAAAAATGGTGCGCAGCTTATTCTAACCGATTCAAATTTTATAAATACACTCGGTTTTATAGTTACTGATGCAGTTATTAGTATGGAAAAAGGAGGCTTCCAAGGAGATAGAAGGGTTGTTTATGCGTCGGGGAAAAAAGCAGATGTTGCTTTAGTTAATGTAAATGTTGAGATTGAGCCGAGCAGTTTAAATGTAAAAGAAATAGCTATTTTTAGTGTCTCTGGTGCATTTGTTAGGATGTCAGGTAGTACAGTTACTTCGAAAGGGGCAGGCCTATTCTCAACAATGCTTGGAGGAAAGTATCTTCTCGATAGCCTCGTAGTTAAGGGAGAAGGAAAAAAGGAGGGTTCTGTAGGCGATAATATATTCCCAGAAGCTTTTGAGGTATCTCAAGGTGGTAATGTTCATTTGAGGGATAGTTCTTTTCAGCTTACCGATATGCATGGTTTTTTGATTAAACATTTTTCAGGGTATGGTTATAATAATGGTAAGTTAATTCAAGAATATGCTTCATCAGATGAATTTAAGAAGACAGATATTAGTATTGAAAGATCAGAAATCTCTGTGCAGGGGGAGAAAGGATATGGTTTTTATTTTGATGGATTAGACCCAGTTAAGTGGGCTAATATATTGGAGTTAACTGATGATAAACGTGCAGAAACGGAAACAATTTTGAGTGGAGAGGTATCTGTTTATTTGTCAGATACAACTGTTAGCGTTCCTGATGGTATTGCTATTTATAGTACGGGAGATGAAGGTTATGGAGCTGAAGCTACCATTGAGTTAATAAAAACAAAGATCTCTGGCGATTTATTGCTGAGTGCTGAAAATAATTCTTTTCTATCGGTGAAAGCAAACGATTCTAATCTTACAGGAGGTATTGATGTTGAGGGTATATCGCGTGTTGATTTAGAGTTAACGCGTGGCTCTTCATGGTCTCTCACAAAAAGAAAACATGTAGATTTGCAGCAAGCATTTCCTGTAGACTCATCACTTTCATCTATAAAACTTTCTGATAGCACAATTTGTTTTGAGAAATTTATATCTAAAGATTATCAAACGCTGTATATTGGAAGAGTGTATATTAAAAAAGGAGGCAATATAAATAACATAATGTCATTAGATAGCGTAGAATCTGATCAAGAAGCCTATAAGGCAGAGGGAAATGTTCAGATTAAGATGAGTGCGTTTGTGAATAATGATGGTTCATTTGATCCTCAGAAAACTGATCGCATTTTGATTTATGGTAATGTTTCTGGCACTACGTTGCTTGTGATGGAAAATTTTTCTAAAACTTCAGAAAAGAAAGTGGACAGTGAAGGATCTCAAAGTGTTTCACTTATTCAAGTTTCTGGAAAAGCAAAGGAGGACTCATTTAAACTCTCTGGAAATTATACTGCAATAAATGGTTTACCTTATCAATATAAACTTTTGGCTTATGGTCCGGACTCTTCTCGTGGGAAAGCAGATCCCCAAAATAGATTAGTTGCGGGGGGAAGAGATTTTTGGGATTTTCGTCTTGAAACTGTTTATATTGATCCTAATTCGAATTCTCCTGAAACTATTTCTTCTTCGTCTCTCCCTGAAGATACTACTTCTGTGCTCTCTGATCCGATGAAACCTTCATCTACAGCTTTTGAGCCTACCTCCTTTACGCCAGCTCTACCTTCACCACCTGCACCGCCAGAGATGGGGGAACCTTCTGCTCCAGATCCTGTGCTACCTTCACCACCTGTGCCGTCAGAGATGGAGGATCCTTCTTTTCCAGATCTTATGCCACCTTCACCATCTGCACCGTCAGAGATGGAGGCTCCTTCTTCTCCAGATCTTGTGTCACCTTCACCATCTACACCGTCAGAGATGGGAAAACCTTCTTCTCCAGATCCTGCCACATCTTCACAATCTGTGCCGTCAGAACCGGTAGATCCCACCCCTCCGACTTTTGAGCCTACCCCCTTTACGCCGGCTTCACTTTCACCATCTGCGCCGTCAGGGATGGGGAAACCTTCTTCTCCAGATCCTGTGCCACCTTCACAACCTGTGCCGTCAGAGATGGGGGATCCTTCTTCTCTAGATCCTGTGCCACCTTCACCATCTGAGTCATCAGGGATGGTGGAACCTTCTTCTCCAAATCCTGCGTCACCTTCACCATCTGAGCCGTCAGGGATGGTGGAACCTTCTTCTCCAGATCCTGTGCCACCTTCACCACCTTCACCGTCAGGGATGGTGGAACTTTCTTCTCCAAATCCTGCGTCACCTTCACCATCTGAGCCGTCAGGGATGGGGAAACCTTCTTCTCCAGATTCTGTGCCATCTAAACCCGTAAAGCCTACACTTCCAGATTCTGTTTCTGTTAAGCCTGATATTCAGCATGAGACGCGAATTAGAGCTGTTGTTCCGCAATTGCCAACGTATCTTTTGTTGCCCAATGCTTTGTTTCAAACCGGCTTGATGGACTTGAGTGTTCAAAATAAAAAGTTAGAAAGCATGCGAGGCACTGCTGCGGGTCTTTTGAAAAGCGATGAAATTTCCGCTTTTTTTGTTCGCAGTTATGGTGGAAGTCACCATTATGTTTCAAATTTGTCTGTTCTTGAATATGGCTATGGAGCTGACCTCGAATATACGGCACTGGAAGCAGGTGTTTTGCTAAAAAAAATTGAAAGTTTATACAGTCGTACATTATTTGGGGTGCTAGGCACTTATGGAAACCTCTCTCTTTATCCTCAAGATGTTGAATATAGTAAAAAGAGTTCCTTTGATAAATGGTCTGTTGCTGTTTATGGAAATCTGCAGCATGATACCGGTTTTTATATGAATGGGGTGTTTTCTTATGGTTTGTTTAAAGGAGATGTTTTTACTTCTGTGCGGGATAAGGTAGCAACATTAAGGGGAAAACAGCTTAATACTTCTTTGACCATTGGTGAAACATTTACCATCGGGTATAAGGGTATTATTTTTGATCCTCAAGTTCAGCTTCTCTATCAGCGCCTTCAATTTGATCGTGTGCATGATGTTGATAATATTGATGTTGATTTGGGAAAATTTGATCAATGGACAGCGCGTTTTGGTGGGTGTTTAAGTAAGCTTCTTTCTTCTTCTGAGGAGGGGCGTGTTATTTCTTTCTATAGTAAGCTTTATCTTTCCTATAATTTTAGAGAGAAAAATGTTGTTTCATTTAAAAAAGATTTCCAGTTAGGTGCTTTTGGCTCTCCTTTAGAGGTAGGGCTTGGTTTTCATGCCCGCTTATCTCCCAAATTTGCACTTCATGGAGATGTAACTTATCAGCATCGGCTTAGTAAAGCAGGTTTTTCAGGTGCAAGTTTTTCTGCTGGTTTGCGCCATCTTTTTTGACAAGATAGGGTGTATATCTTTGTAAAGAAGGTAGCAGAATATGCTGCCTTTAATTTATGCAAATTTCTCTTATTGCTTTTCAAGGGTTCTTTGTTTCTTGATGAAAAAAGTTACAATATATGATTGCTTTACTGATGATTGAAAATGCTTCATAACAGTCTTGTTTTCTTTATTTCACAATGCATGCTGTCAAGATTTCTTGTCATTATAGTCTCACTATGGGTGTGCTGATTTCACTGTGATTTTGAAAATATCCAATGCTTCATGTTCATAGCATCGTATTTTAAAGGGCTATTTGTTTTGTTATTGATGGTTTTTTTATCAATATGAGCGGGATAGAGTTGAGTATTGAGACACTTTTTTCTTATATCAAAACATAAAATCTATAAACTCTTTGTCGAGCTTAATATATGTATTTTCGTTTTGTTCTCCTCTTTTCAATAAAGACGAAAGGGGGAGTATCATAAAGAATATTGTAAAAGATATTTTACTGTGTTTTTATGGTTGTGATTTTTTTGTAAATTATAGGAACCCATACAAATTTTTAAAAAGGATAGATTTTAGTATATTATTCCCTTTTTTAAAAGAAAACAGAAGATATTAAGGTGATGATGTTAAAATTTTGCTGTTTCAAATGATAGTGTTGAGAAAAAGCGTTTATAACCAGAAGATTTGAAAAAATAATTGTTCCTGTTGTGGTTAGAATAGCGTTTAGTGCCTTTGAAAGATTTTTGCAAAAAGCTTGTCGGCGTGTTTTTTGCTAGTTTATTTATAAGTGTGATAAATTTTTAAAACCTTGCAGTGTTTAAAAAATAGTTTCAAGTTGCATATCTTTTGATATTAGCAATGGGCATGTTGGTATCTGTAATAGCTAGTCTGTTATTTGCTAGAAGTTTTAAAGGTGCTATATCTCTCATGGAAGTTTATCGTGTGATGCAGGATTTTATCGAGGCGGGGGTTTTGATTTATAATCTGTTTAAGGGTGATATTTTGCTCTTTCTGGAGAAGAGAAGGTAAAACAGAAATGTTGGAAGGTAAAAATTCAGGTATTTTTAAGATGTTTTCTCGTTTGAGGCGTGTCGTTTTTCTTTAGAGAGAGGGGAGGATTCATTATTACTGAAAGGGTAAGATTTTTTTATCTGTCTTGTTATTGTTGATGTTTTTCTTAAGCAGAGATGTTTATAATTCCACATTCACCACCTTCACTACCAAAGGCTAAGTTATGGCCCGTCTGATCCCAGTTTAGGGCTGAGATTGCACTTTTCCCACAGTCTTTGAGAAGGGCTTCTTTGCCATCGCGGAAATGTGCACATAAAATCATTCCATCATTGAAACCTACTGCGACAATTTCTTCGCTTGGATGGCATGAAACCTTGGTGACAAGTGCATTTGCTCGTGTGCTAAGTTCCAAGGGTGTTTTTCTCATGGGACCATCTTTTGTCTGAAAAGGCCAAACGATTGCTGCGGATGCACCTGATGTTGCGAGCCATTTTCCTTTTGCACTCCATGACCAGCTTTTGACTTTGTTTGGATAGCCACTCATGCGTAAATGTTGGTTATCAGAGAGGCGCCAGCCATGGAGGGCGTTTTCTTGCATAGTGGAAATCACATAGCGGTTGTCTGGTGAAAAGGTGACGCCACAATGAGCGCCTTTCCATACTAATGTGGTTGGGGGGATTTGCGTTGAGAGCCAATGAAGGGTAACCCCATTGTAATGGGCAACAGCAAGTCGTAAACCTTTGGGGGCAAAAGCAAGACCTTCCACACTGCGTTCATGAAGAAGCTCTTGCTGCTCTTTCCCAACATGTGCCCATGTGGTGCGTGAGGAGGAAAAGGCAAAAGCTTTTTGGGGGCCAAAAGCAACGTTGTTGATCCATTTGCGGTCTTGTTTTCCCAGTAGTTCTGTACGACCATCTGCTGTTGTTTGACAAATTTTGCCGTCTTCTCCACCCGTGATGATCGCGGTGTTATCAGGAGAAAAATGGCTTGAAATTATTCCTTGATGCACGTCAAGGATTTGGGGGGAGAGGGTTAAAAAAACAATGAAACCTTCCACGGAAACAAAGGCTGGCTTATGGCCTATAAAACCGCAGGAAAGGCAGTAGCTTTGCAAATTATAGTGGCTAATAGTTGGCATTGTTATTCTCTTATGCACAATTTTCAAAACCAGTTTTCAGTTTTTCGCTATCGAGAGTGCGGCCGATAAAAACAAGACGGCTTTCACGTTTTTCATCTTCACGCCATGGACGTTGATGTTGCCCTTCAAGAATCATGTGTATACCTTGGATGACATAACGATCATCATCTCCTTGAAAGGCAATAATGCCCTTTAAGCGCAAAATATCAGGACCTTTTTGTTGTGTAATCTGTTGGATCCATGGAAAAAATTTTTCTGGTTGAAGAGCTCCTGTTTTTAAGCTCACAGAAGTAATGGTAATGTCATGCATGGCGGATAAAGGGTGATGTTCATGATCATGCGTACATTCAGGACCACACACATGATCTGAATGCTGGTGTTTGTGATCTAAATGTTGATCGAGAAAATGAGGATCATTTTCTAAAATGCGTTGAAGATCAAAGGAACCACGATTGAGGAGTTTTTCCAAAGGGATATTCGCACGTTCTGTTTCATAAAGGATGGCTCGAGGGTTAATGGAAAGAATGAGTGATCGAGCATGGGCACGCTCCTGTGCACTGACAAGATCAACTTTATTTAAGAGAACAATATCAGAGAAGGCAATTTGCTCTTCCGCTTCACGGCTTTTTTTCAGTTGAGAGGGTAAATGTTTTGCATCAACAACTGCTATAACGCTGTCGAGAGCTGTTTTTTCATGGATAGTCTCATCCATGAAAAAAGTTTGTGCAACGGGAATGGGATCTGCAAGTCCTGTTGTTTCTATAATAATGGCATCAAATCGGTGAGAGCGTTGCATCAGACTTTCAAGAATGCGAATAAGATCACCGCGCACAGTGCAGCAAACACAGCCATTATTCATTTCATAAATTTCTTCGTCTGATTCAATGATAAGGTCATTATCAATACCAATTTCACCAAATTCATTAACGATGACGGCATAACGTTTACCATGGTTCTCGCTAAGAATGCGATTGAGAAGAGTGGTTTTTCCTGAACCAAGATAGCCTGTGAGAACTGTAACGGGAATTTTCGTGGGCGTATTTTGTGTCTTTTCCATGAGGGTGCACCTTTTATTGTAATGCATTTATTTCAAATTGCTTGATATCATCAAGTAAATCACGAAGTCCGCAAAGAACATGCGCAAAAATTGCTTCACCTGCTTGGGATGTCGCTTGGCTTGCATTGCCTGCTGCCCCCTGTCTGTTCAAATCACGCATCATCCAGCCAAAGGCATGAGAACCATAGGCACGTAAATAGCGATAATTAGCAATCATATCAGCTTGCTTATTATGAAAATTTTTAGCCTTCTCCATATGTACTTTTTCTGGGGCTAAATAGAGCATGAGGGAAGTTTCTATAAAGCCTCCATGGATATCAAGATGCTGTTGAGAGGGCTCCATAAAACCTTGCGGAAGACCAAAGCGACTCCAGCTTGTTGCTACTGCAAGCATTGAAAGGCGCCTTCGTAATTCAGTGATAACAATGCTTATTAAAGGCGAATTTCCTCCATGAGCATTGAGAAGAAGAAAACGTTTTATTCCTTTATGATAGCAGTTTTCACCAATATTTGTCCATCGCTCAATAGCATCAGAATAGCTGAGGGTTCTTGTGCCAGTAACATCCATATGCTCTACAGAATAACCAATCTTTTCAACCGGTAAAAGTGCGATAGGGAATTGCTCTTTCGTTTGTAAAGTAAGTGCTTTTGCAAAGGCTTCAGCAATAATCCAATCGGTTTCAAAGGGGAGGTGATCTCCGTGATATTCGTGTGCACCTAAGGGCAAAAGAGCAAGAAAAGGCGTATCAGATAGCATAAATTATTGCCTAAAAGAGAAGTTAATGGAAATAAAGTTATCAAAGGCAGGTAAAGTTGCAGCCTTCAATTTAACCTATCTATAAGAGAAACGCAAATAGGAGCGTTTTTGTATCACATAACTATACAGTGGAAGTTAAAAACTTTGAAGATTTTATTGAGAAAAATAACCTCAATTTTTGATATAATATGAGGATGCTTTTAATATCATAATGGGGCTCCTCTTATTCAAAGAGAAGGTATGTTTTATGAGATTTTATGATTTGTGTTCTTGTTTTTGAAAAGTGCGTATTTAATGGGATAAAATACTCCACATCACATAATGGAAATATCATTTTCTTCATTTTTCTTTTAAAAATTCAAGTTTAGATAAAATTTTTAACGTTTCCTTTTTTGCTATAGAGGAAGAATAACAAAAGTATTTCTGTTGTTAGATTGTGATTATTACAGAATTTAATGCAGATTTCTGCCTCTTTATTTCAAGGCGACTTTCTCAATGCGATAAAAAGAGAGAGATGTTTGTTGATTAATTTTACTTTTACGTATTTTACTCTTGAGAATGTTTTAACGAATTTTGGTATTCATGAGAAAAAATGTCTGTAATGAGCAGGATTTTTACATCGGATAAAAGCTACGTAACTGAGGAGAGTTTGATTTATACCATAATTCGATGAAGAGAGAATGCAGTTGAGACCGACGAAACCATAATTAAAATGGATGATAATAGCGTAAATCTTTTGCATTTTGTAATATTTAATTATGTCTTTATATGATATATAGTAATAAATGTTTAATTATATATTTTACTTTTTAATTAAAATATATAAAAATTAATTTTATATTTAAAAATTAAAAAACAGTTATATTATTTATAATATTCATGCAAAAATTGTGAAAGTTTTTGTTCAAAAAGAAATGTTTGTGTTTGCTCCAAAGAAAAATATATTTACTAAAATGATAGGTTTTTCTATGGCCTATAATATTAAAGAAAAGAGGGGTTAAGTTTTGTGAAAGGCAAAAGAAAAAATTGCTTTTCAGTATTGTGGTGGCGATAATTTTTTATGACGATTTTATGTAGTTTGCTTGGTATTCTTGTATTCCTTAGGGTACTGTTGTGGATCTGATAGACCAACTTACTTTACAGGTAAATATAGTTATTTTTGTCAATAATATCTTGAATGCTTTATACTGTATCAGATAAAGGGGTGCTCGGTGAGTTATCCGAAGATATTATGGGCTGTTTTCTTTCTATACGTTAGTGAAGATTTAAAACGATTAACGTCTTTTTAAATTTAATAATTGTTTTAGGGAAGGTTAGTATATCATTTATGAATATCGTTTGTATTTAGAATTGCTTCATAAGTATGTTATTTCTCTTGTTCTACAACAGATTTTTCGAAAATTTTGCTGAGGATAATACAAGAGAGTGCTAACAATAGAAGTCTCTATTGCTTGATAGAGTTTTGCGTAATTGTTTTATTAATATTGGTTATATTCATCTCATTTTTAGGTAAAATTTCTTTACGCAGAAGAGTGAGAGATGTTTTTCTATTCTTAATTAATCTCTTAATCTGTGTTTGTTTTGCGCATTTAAAATAGATATCTTTATATGTAATTCATAATGTATTATATATAACAATATAGTATACCGTATTGTATATGTTTGTATAAATTATTAAATATAAGTTTTGGTTTTTATATATGTAAATATTATTTTACTTTTTCAGTGAAGAAAAAGATGAGAAAAGAAAACTATGTTTAAAATATTTAAAAATCGTGTATATTCACTTTTTTTTACGGTATTTATTCTTTTTTTTGTACAAACTGTAGAGGGGAATGCAAGTTTTGTAAAAGATCAATTTCAAAGAGGGGGGATTTTGGCTACACGAGAAAAAACTGTTGTTATTGAGGCTGTAGATGAACTTCTTGCCCATAAGTTTGAGGGGGAGAGTGCGTTCGATTTTGTGAAAGTTAAAAGGCGTTCTGTATTTTTATCTTTTTGGGATGGGCTAGGTATGATAACATTTATTGCTGCTTTATATTCTTTTTATATACTGGGAATGTATTGTTCGATTTTCTGTTTTTTTTAGGAATGCTCTCTACATTATAGTAAAAAATATCACTGATCTTGATGATTTTTGAAAAATTAATATTTAAAATAGTTTATGTTCTATTGGATAGAAAAATTACTTATGATAGCGTAGAATGTAGTTTTTTGGTTAGTGCTATAAGAGTTCAAAATCCTTTATAAGTAGAACTTAAGTTCCCTCTTATGACGTGTGCTTATTTTACAAAATAAATTAATGCGATCGTTCCTTTTATCAACTTTTAAGGTTACTGTTTATTTCGTGTAGTGATGCTTACATTTATATGTAACGCTGTTTTATTGATAAATGAACCTATCTTATCTTTTTAAATGTTTTTTATAGGGTAAAACAAGAAAGGATAAAACCGAGAAATGTTTATGTATTTGCTGTTCTAACACAAGAGAAAAAATGATAAATATTTATAAATCAATAAATCTATTTTAGTCCAATACATTGTTTATAATGATAATTTATCATTTCTCATGTTGAATGAGAGACCTGAATATCGTAAAATTATTTTTTTGCACATTACAAGTTGAGATAATGTGTGGACAAGAATGCTTTAAGAAAGGAGGAGGAATGCCTTTCATAAATCATTTCAAGTGCTAAAGCTTATCGTAACATTACAAATTGGAAAATGAAATGATGATGTCGATTTGTATCTTTATGAAGTAAAGATAGCAATACATAGTTAGTCTTGTCCCATATTATGGGAAAGTTTACATCATAGTATTTGCAGGTGCTGTTGTGAGATGAGGGGGATGTGCGTTGGAAAATGTCTTTTTGAAATAGCATCTGAATTTGCAACATAAATGTGTTCTATTTTACGTGAAGGTGGAGATTTTGTTAAGGTGATAAGAGCTGCTATACCTTAGCAGAAGAAGGATAATGAAGTAAAAGGTCTTGTTTGGCACGAAGACGTGCAATCCATTGATCTTCACGAATAGCTGTATTATGTATTGTAATGAGTTCATTTTTTTTAATTGCAGCTGTTACTGTTGCTTTTTCCAGAAGCCCACAGGGAATAGCTTGGTGCATGCGGGCTTCTGTATAGCTCATTATCCAAGCGCGATAAGTATAAAGACCGATAAAGTCTAGCTGATCACCAGGATGTAAATCTTTTTTAGCAACAGCACAAACTTCTGCTACGGGGTGATCAAGAGGTGCCATATCTTTTTTGCCATAAAGCATAATTCGTGCACAGGTGAGGGGGACTTCCATTGCTGTGAGATGATAGGGGCGATGAAAGGTGAAATAAGGACCCTGACCAATTTTTAAATCTTCCATACGTTCGCGCAGACGTGGGTGTGCTATTTCTGCAATGACAAAAACACCAGGCGAAACACCTTGACCTGTTGAGTAATCTACAGCACCATAATGTTTTAAAAGCCCTCCATCTTGTTCTGGGATAAGCACTTTGTTTAAATCTTGCAAGGGTGCTTGTGGACCGTGCATTCCTGGGCAATCGGGGAGAAGACCAGTGGCATTGGCAATTGCTGCCATTTCAACCATCGTTTTGGAACCATCAATAAATTCAACCAACATGCGTACATTCATATTACGCCGTAACGCTTCTTCTTCGTAAGCATCAGGTGTGGCATCAAAGAGCAGAGGATTATTTTTTCCCTTGCCAGCTGCTACAATTTTATGCCCAAGGGCTGAAACAAATTCGATAAGCTCCATGCAAGAAGTTGGTTCATCTCCGGCACCAAGTGTATAAATGAGCCCTCGTTTTTCTGCTTCATGTTTGAGATAAGTGCCAATTGTAACATCTGCTTCAACATTCATCATGACAAGATGTTTGTTGTTTTCAAGCGCTTTGATACCAATTTCTGCTCCAGCTTCAGGATAGCCTGTTGCATCAACAATAATATCAATTTGTTCATGGCGCAAAACAAGGTCAATATCATCGGTCGCTGCAATGAAACCTTTTTCAATAGCTTGCGTAAGGGCATGAGCATTTTCGACTTCCCATACATGTCCATCTTCGCCATAGGCTAATGTTGCGGCATCGAAAACACGTGTGGGCGTTCTTGTAGCAACGGCAGCGATTGTTATGCCATTCATATGTGCAACACTTGAGAGCAAATCTGTTCCCATCTCACCGCAGCCAATCAGTCCAATACGAATGGGGGGGTGGTGTTCTGCGCGCTGTTTCAAATCACGCGCTAAACCTGTTAAGCTGACATTGCTTGCCATTGTCTTTTTCCATTTTGGAAATTGCCTTATTAAAAAGGTATTTTCTACTTCATAAGGTGCGTTTGCTTTTGCAAATAATTCATCTTTTATTCTTGATGCTCTAATCAATGGGTTTTATAAAAGCAAGAGGGTTGGAGTACTTTTATCAAATAAAATAGGAAAAGCGTTATGCAGCAAAAAATCGCAGTACAAGATGTCGTCAATTTTATTGGGAAAAAGATAGGTTTATCGAAATGGCGTCTTATTACACAAGATATGATTAATCAATTTGCATGCGCAACAGATGATCATCAATGGATACATGTGGATGAGGAAAGGGCTAAAAAAACGCCTTTTGCTGGTACTATTGCTCATGGTTTTTTAATGTTATCACTTTTGTCTACGCTCGCTTATGAGGCTCTGCCGAAGTTGGAAGGTACAACAATGGGGATTAATTATGGTTTTGATAAAGTACGCTTTATGAGCCCCGTGAAAACAGGTGTACGGGTGCGTGCCCATTTTATGCTAGATGATGCAGAGATTCGTCCTTCTGGTCGCGTTGTTTTTCATTATGGTGTTAGGGTGGAAGTTGAACAGTTAAAAACACCAGCTCTTACGGCTCAGTGGCTTGTTGTTGCTGTGCTTGGAGAAAAATACGCGAATTCTTAAATTGTTTTAGTGTTTTGTTCTGTCAAGTTTTTGCGCAATTTTATCCGAAGACCATTGGGTGGTGACATTGAGAATGATCAAAAGGATGATAACACTTGTCATGATAGAGGTGTTATAACGCTGGTAGCCATAACGAATTGCCATGTCGCCTAAACCTCCTCCACCAAGATAGCCAGCAAGTGAAGTGGCCCCTATTAGAGAAATAACCATAACGGAAAAACCGGTAATCAGGCTGGGAAGTGCTTCAGGAATAAGAACATGACGGACAATTTGCAGACGGCTTGCTCCCATGGAACGGACAGCTTCGATGAGACCTTTTTCCACGGTTTTAAAAGAGAGTTCTGCCATGCGTGCATAAAAGGGAATAGCTGAAATGGTGAGAACAAAGATTACAGAAGGCATTCCTACACCCCTTCCTACCACTATACGCGTAAGTGGGAGAAGATAAAATGCAAGAATAATAAAAGGAATGGCACGAATACTATCAATGATGATGCTCAAAGGGCGATGAATAAGAGATGAGGCAAAAATCCCTCCTCGTGCGGTGGTGTAGAGGAGAAGACCAAGGGGAAGCCCTATAATAAGTGCCATCAAAGAAGCGCTTATCGTCATCAATATTGTCTCAAAAAGAGCGTTGGGGAGTTCATGAGAAAGAACATTAAACATAACCTAAAACCTCGCAATATCGTCCCTTTTCAGTCAACCATTGCACAGCCTTTTTAAGGGCTTCTTTATCTTGGGCTGGAAGACCTAAGAAGAGTCGTCCGATGGTTTCACCTTGAACTGTATCAAGCCCACCATGCAGAATACGTGCTCTTAAACCGATTTCATCTTCTAGAATATGGAGAAAAGGTTGTTGGGCAACTTCACCAGCAATATTGATTTCAATGACAGCTTCTTTTCCTGTGGGTTTAAGATCTTTTGCAAATTTTTCAGGAAGTTGTGGTGTAACAAGTTTAAGCATGGCAATGGTTGTTTCTTCTTGTGGTGATGTGAAAATATCTTTCACACATCCTTCTTCCACAATCTGTCCTTTGTTGAGGACAACAACACGATGCGCAATAGTGCGTACAACTTCCATTTCGTGAGTAATGAGCACAATAGTGAGATTAAGACGTTTATTAATATCGGCGAGAAGTTCTAAAATAGATTGTGTGGTTTCTGGATCAAGAGCAGAGGTTGCTTCATCTGATAACAATATTTTAGAATTAGCAGAGAGCGCGCGTGCAATACCAACGCGTTGTTTTTGTCCCCCTGATAGTTCGGCAGGATAACAATATTCTTTACCAGATAAGCCTACTAATTCAATGAGTTCAAGGGCACGTTGGTGGCGCTGCTTTTTATTTATACCACTTAATTTAAGGGGGAGTGCAATGTTGTTGAGAATATTTTGTGATAAGAGAAGATTGAAATGTTGAAAAATCATTCCAATACGTTGACGATAAGGTGCCCATTGTGTCTCTGATAGATTTGAAATATTGACGCCTTCAAAAAAAATAGATCCTGCATCAATTTGTTCTAATCCATTTAAACAGCGAATAAGTGTCGATTTTCCTGCTCCACTACGTCCAATAATGCCAAGAATTTCACCCGCATGGATATCTAAGGATAGATTATTAATCGCTGGAATATCAGCCGTCTTGTTAAAACAACGGCTGATATTTCTTAAGGAGATAAGAGCGGTTTTTTTCATTCAATATCACCAAGATGTGTGGTAAATTCCCTAAGATTTAGGCACAATTACCAAGATGTAAGGTACAATTACCAAGATACTTGAGCCGCTGGCCCGAAAATTTCTTTGATTTTTGTACGGACAGGTTCGCTATTGTAGGCCGCAACTAATTTTTTGACCCACGGTTCATCTTTTTCGCTCGTGCGTACAACGATGATATTATTGTAAGGATTGTTCTCAGCCTTTTCCCATGCGACAACATCTTGTTGTAAATTTAATCCAGAGACCAAAGCCCAGTTTGTGTTTATAACCGCAATATCAAAATCATCCACTGCTCGCCCTAACATCCCAGCATCGAGTTCACGAATTTGCAATTTTTTAGGATTTTCAATGATATCAAGGGAAGATGCAAGAATATTGTGGGGATCTTTTAGTTTAATCAGACCTAAAGAATTGAGAAGAAGTAAGGCTCTTCCACCATTTGATGGGTCATTTGGAATGCCAACATGTGCTCCATCACGCAGTTCTTTTATGTCTTTTATTTTGTGGGAATAGATACCAATGGGGGCAAGAAAAGTATATCCCACTATTGAAAGTTTGTAACCACGTTGTTCAATCTGATTGTTAAGATAAGGTGCGTGCTGAAAAGCATTGGCATCAATTTCTCCTGCATTAACAGCATCGTTAGGCAGAGTGTAATCAGAAAAATAAACAAGTTCAATGTCTAGACCAGCTTGTTTTGCTTGTGCGGCTGCAACTTTCCAAACAGTGGCTTCATGACCTTCCATAACACCGAGTTTTATCTTTGTTTTGTCTGCTGCCATGGAAAAGCTCATAGACAAAAAAAGTGCAAAAAGAGAAAGGAGTAGTCCGATAGTAGTATTGAGGGATAATTTCTTTAATGTCATGTGCTTTTGTCTTTCTTTATTATTTTCCAAGAGCTGTCTTGAGAGAAGATTCAATTTCTATCTTATTTTAAAGAAATTTCAGCTTATAAAAGCTTTAGAGAATATTCAATCATTTTATTCAAAACAGAGTATTATTTTTCTATTATTGTAAGTTTTTTTTCAAAATAACATCATATGCAAACAGTATTGCTGCAAAATTTAAGAATAAGTTCTTCTCCTATCATTATTTATTTGCGGAACCAAAGACAATTTCAAAACTTCTTTAAGTGACGATTGGAAAAAAAATCCAAATAATCAGATGATGTTTTGGCAGTAAATCCATAAGGAAAATATTGTGCAATCAAGGCAATAGACCGTTTGTATAAGGCGGTAGGGGTAAAATTAAGGAGAGCTTTTCTCAAAATGTGGTGGATCTTAAGAAGGTAAAAATTAATCACCACTTTATTTAAACGCGGCAAATTTTGCAAAGGTGAATATTTTGCCCTTCGCACTTTGGAGAGGAAAAAAAGAATGTTAAAAAAAATTTTTTATCAACCACAATGATTTTATTGGCTTTGGGCGGAACAGGACGAGAAATAACTGCTTCTCATGCCGCTGTTGCAACAGTTGCCAGCGTAGCATCGGGGCAGGCAATTTTACGTACAGGTCCGGCGAAAGCTTACAAAGTTATCGCAACTGTTCCAAAGGGAGAAAAAGTACAAATTGATGGCTGTTTTTCTAATAGAACTTGGTGTTTTCTTCGTTATAATGGAAAAGTTGGTTGGGCATCAGCACGTTATTTAAATGTTAACAATGTGCCCACGATCTCTTTTACAGATAGAAGTGTGAAGCCAAATTCTGCAATAAAAGTAAAAGAGCAAAAAGTAAAACAGGTTATTTCCAATTTTAAAAATCTCGCAGTGCCTCATAAAACACAAAAAAAGGCGCCCAAATTTTACAGAACAGATATGATCATAGATTCCACGGGGGTCAAAAAAAGGGATGAACGAACAATTTTGAATCCATCACAAAAGGCACAAGGTGTTTCTGTAAAACATGTGAACGCTTATAATCCCTTTTTCCCTGATGATGTCAATTTCAAAAATTTTGAGCGCAATGAAACACGTTACCGTATTGTAACCTATCCTGCTCCATAAGAGTAAAAAAATTAGTGTTATGTGGATAACAGAAAAATAATGGCAGCATGAAGCGAAAAATGTTTCATGCTGCCTTAGGTTTTATCAAATTACGAGAAATGAGGAGTTCAGCAATTTGCACTGCATTTAATGCTGCTCCCTTTCTTAAATTGTCAGCAACAACCCAAAAGGCTAGGCCATTTTCAACGGTGATATCTTCACGAATACGGCTAATGAAGGCGTCATCTTCCCCAGTACATTCATAGGGAGTGGTATAACCACCATCTTCGTGTTTATCGATAACTTGGCAGCCAGGGGCATTACGCAGAAGCGTTTGTGCTTCATGAGCGCTTAGAGGTTTTTCAAATTCAATATGAACAGCTTCTGCGTGACCGATAAAGACCGGAACCCGAACAGCAGTGGCTGTTAATTTGATCTTAGGGTCAAGAATTTTCTTGGTTTCAGCCGTCATTTTCCATTCTTCTTTTGTATAACCATCTTCCATGAAAATATCGATATGGGGAATGACATTAAAGGCAATGCGCTTGGTGAATTTTTTTACTGAGATTGGATCTGCAACAAAAACTGCTCGTGATTGTTCAAAGAGTTCATCTATTCCTTCTTTGCCAGCTCCAGAAACCGATTGATAAGTGGATACAACGACACGTTTAATGCTTGCTGCATCATGGAGAGGTTTTAAAGCTAAGACAAGTTGAATTGTTGAACAATTGGGATTAGCGATAATATTGCGCTTGGAAAATTCAACAATGGCTTGTGCATTGACTTCGGGTACAATCAACGGCACATTTGCGTCATAGCGCCAAGTGGATGAATTGTCGATGACCACACAACCGGCAGCAGCAATTTTGGGAGCATATTCTTTGGAAATACTTCCTCCTGCAGACATAAGACACAGATCGGTATCAGAAAAATCGTATGTATCAAGTGCTTTTACTTTTAAGGTTTTATCACCATAGGAAACCTCTTGTCCTAATGAGCGGCGTGATGCAAGAGGAACGATTTCATGGGCAGGAAAACCACGTTCTTCTAAAATTGTAAGCATTTCACGGCCAACATTTCCTGTTGCGCCAACTACTGCAACTTTAAAACTCATTTTTTTCTACTCCTGTTCCTCTCCACATTTCTCCTCTTGAGCTATACTCAGGAGAAGGTAAATTGGTCAAGGAATATTTAGATATCTTGTCGATTTTCAGAAGGTTAATCTTTATGCACAGGTCTCATTTCGCTGGCAGATTAGCTTATTTTGCATGAGAGTGCTTTTTGTATCTTTTAAGAGTAGAGAAAATTTGAATATTTTATGCTAGGCTTGTATGAGAGGATTGCTTCATCTTTCAATTTTCTCAATTCTTTCGCTTTTATTCATTGTATGCTTTAAGATATTTCCTCTTTAGGACATTTGTATTGTGTAACGGTTACACCGTGTATTGTGTTGGTAAAGTTTTTCATATTTGTAACGGCAAGTTTCTTGTAAAAACTCCCATGCCCTGATCTCAAAGTCATATCTGCTTTTTTGTGGCTTTTATATTTTGATTTGAAATAAGCATTCTCCTATTATTAAAGTTTTTTTCTTGCAGAAAGCTTTAAGCGAAATTATGAAAATAAGCTGCTGTTTTCTTCATGAGAAATTAATTGCAAGATTGCTCTTTGTTTTTTGCGGGTAAGCATTCTGAAGTTTTTCAAAAGCAGAGATGCCGCTTTGCTCGATATTCTGTCATCATGGGGATTTGTAGTCTTTTCTTTTGTTGAGAGATCCGCATAAAAGAAGGAGACTGGAACATCCAATATATCGGCAATTTCCTGCAAGCGTCCTGCGCTTACGCGATTTATGCTTTTTTCATATTTTTGAATTTGTTGAAAAGTAACACCTAAGCGACTGCCTAATTGTTGTTGCGAAAGCCCTATGATGTTTCTTCTGAGACGAATTTTTCTCCCACAGAGATATCGTTAAAATGTGGATTTTTCGCACGCACTTTATTCCCCCTAGATGCGAGCGCCCTCGCATTGGTATTCTGGGGTCTGGAAGTGCTGAAACCGAGTCAGCCTCTTGCTTTTAGTGCTGAAAAGCACTTGGACATAACAAGAGCCCTCGGAAATTCTGGGATACCTGCAAAGCGGATTTATTCTGTGTTCGGTTTTAGGGCTTCCAAGCCCTCTTGATCGTTGCGTATACGACCAACATCACGGATTCATTCATAGGGGACTTTCTTTAAATCGTCAATTGGAATTAAAGCGGTTGTGTTTGTTGCTTCTTTGCAAAATTTATAGGCAACTGTTGCAATGGATCTTTGCTGCTTTCATAAGAATTTAGTTCATTTTTTTCTCTTTTTTTGAAAGTCATGAATGCTTAAATGCTGTGTGTTTTAAAGAGGAGGCAGGTTTTTAATTGAGTATTTTATTTGAGAACTTGTTTCTTATGACTTGGTGTATTTTATACGCTATTGGGGGAAGGCAATAGAAGCACTGTCTCTAAAATCATTTTCTTGCACGTCAAAAGCGAGGCTGGCGTGTGGGTAGAAGTGAGGAAAAAGAGGAATAGGATATCTCTTATAAACCGTTTCAGATGTCAAGAGTTTAAGTATTTCTTTAAAAATTTTCTCTTCACTTATTAAGCGATTTATTAGAATATGCGCTTCCTTTGAAGTTCATATCACCAGTTTTATTAAAAGGCGTGTAACTTTAAGTGTAGAAAAGTTTAATATCGGATGGTTGATATGAATTTATTTTTAAAAAAGAGTCCCTTAGTTCTCTTTTCTTCTCTCTTTATTTCTAAAGTTGGCGATTATGCTTATGAAGTTGTTTTTGTTTTACTCGTCTTGGAATTGACAGATAACATCTTTTTTACAGGTCTGGTGTATTTTTTTCGCTTTATTCCTTTTCTCTTTTTGGGGCCTATAGGAGGTTGGTTAGCGGATAATTTTTCTTTGAAGAAAAATATGATCTTAAGTGAATTTGTGAGATTATTTGCTTCATTATTCGTTTTTGTAACATATATAACAGGCACTGCAAATATTATTGTTCTTATTTTTGCAGCAATATTTACAACGATAGGAAGAAGTATTTTTCAACCAAGTTTTCAAGCCGCTATTCCCAGAATGTTTTCAATAAATGAACTTACAAAGGCAAATAGTATTGCACAAATTATAAATGAGACTGCATCTGTTATTGGTCCTTTAGTTTGTTCCCTCCTGCTTTTTTTCGCAAATAAATCGGCAGTCCTCATTTCTGATTTTTTTACCTATCTTATATCTATTATGCTGTTATTTAATCTTATGAATTTAAATTCAAGCAAGAATAAATCATTCAATTTTATAAAAATTTATCGAGAAACAACTTCCTATCTTAAATATCTGTCTACAGAAAATAAACATTTATTTATTACGCTTGTTGGTTCGGCGTTTGCTATTCTTTTTACTGGTGCAATTTTAAGATTTTTAATTCCAGCTTTTGTTCTCTCTATAGGTGGAGAGGACAGCTTTGTGAGTTATATTTTCTCTCTCATTGCTGTTGGAACCATTGTAGGTGGTTTGTTATATAGTAAAATTATCGTCAATATTACATCGTTAAAGCTCATGGCATTTTGGCTTCTCTATGGGGTTATTCTGTTTGTGATGCCTTTAGCTGCAATGCTTTATTTAAAACTTCTTCTCGTATTAGCATTTGTTTTAGGATTTATCGGTGCATTTGTGGATATTAGTTTAGTCTCAGCACTTCAATTATACTCTCGTCGTGAAGATTTTGGTAAGAGTTTTGGGACCTTTTCAACTTTAGCGAATTCTGCGGAAGCCGTGTCTGGCTTTATTGCTGGACTTTTTGCCCTCGTGGGATTGTTAAGCTCTTTTTTAGCTATGTCTGCATTCATTATTTCTACTGGAATTATTGGAGTTATAAAAGTTAAGAAAAATAAAGCTATAGCATCTCTTAACACTGTAGGAGATGATGATCATTGATATATTTAATAGTTTACATGCCATTTCTTTTTTCTAAAACGGCTTGTTAATTCTCTTTGAAACACAAGCTTTATATTCCTCACTGCTTTAACGCGTAAGAGGAAAGGTTTTTGAATTTGAAGAGGTATGCCTCATGCAAAGTTCATATGATCCTTTTACAAAACAATGGATTTTTTTAAAGTGAGAAAATATGAAAAATAGGAACAAAAGAGATCTTTTGATGAAAAAATACTCGAGAACGGTGCGCTCTTATCAAGAAAAATGTATTAAGTGCAGCTTACTCTTATGTGCTCTTTTTTTCATGATTTTGCAAAGGACGGGCTTCGGAGGAAAGCATAATGGGGACACCATCACGAATAGGATAAGCAAGTTTTGCTTTGAGTGAGATTAATTCTTGTGTTTCTCGGTTTAAAGAGAGTGTCCCCCCTGTGATTGGGCAGATGAGCAATTCAAGCATTTTGGGATCAGGGGTCATTTTTTTCATGTTTTATTCCTCATTTGTTTTAATGGTACTCCGCTCCTGTTTGTTTCATCAACGAGTGTTCCGTTAAAGCAAGAAGAGTTTGGGCGCGGCTATCGATATCTGGGGCTTCCAGTAGAGCTTGCTTTTCTGCTGGTGTAAAGGGAATAAGGGCTGAAAAAGCATTCACCAATAGTGGGGTGGGCGCTTGTATGATGCTGTTCCAATTATATTCCATTTCATTTATCGTGAGATATTGCTCAACAATATTGAGTAAATTTTCTCGATTAATGTTTTCTGCAATATTGGTTTCTTGTAAGTCTTTTATATTTGAGCGGACAAGAGCAGTGCGATAGGATTTGGTGTTGGCCAATTCCTGTTCTAAAGTAAAGCGGCAAACACCTTGTAATATAATGAAAAGCTGCCCATTTCCTGTTTCACTATAGTTGGTAATGCGCCCTATACAGCCTGTTTTGTAAAGCTGTGTAGAGCAGCAATCTGGTGTCGATGAAAGCGGTTGAATGATTCCCAGTAAACGATTAGATATCATAACATTTTCAACCATTTCGAGTGCTTCTGGTTCGAAAATATTGAGTGATAAAAAACCACCAGGCAGTAAGAGTGCTCCCTCTAGTGGGAAAAGAGCAATTTGTTTTGGAAGATCATTTTCGCAATTGTAATGGATATTGCCAGCTTTCATGAGTATTTTGTAACCTTTATTTATGAAGTTTAGTATGTAAATAATCGCAATTTATGACACTATTTAGAGACAAAAAATCGAAAAAGAAGAAACTTCAGTTTCTTGTGTGTTAAGATTATTTTTAAATACGTGAAATCTTTCATCTTAAAAGATATGAAACTCTCTGGTTTAAAATCGTTCTTTGCAAGAGGGGTATTGCTTTATGATTTCCTTGAAGGCGCAAGATTTTTCCCTTTTTTCAAAGTGAAATTTTCGCTTTTTTCAAGTTATGTTTTTGTTTATCGCCCGTTTTGTTTATAGGCTTGGCTGTTTTTCTCTTTGGTTTCCTGAAATGCGGACACTTAAACAATTCTCAGTTCTCATAAGGAATGCCATTATAAGTCCTTTAGAGTAGCTTATGCAAGTTTAAAATTAGAATGCTTTCATCACTTTACTAATGACAGCGTAATAAAGATAGGTTATAGATCAAAATCTGTCGGAAAGAGTATTATTATTGTTTCTTTCATTCTTTTGCGGGAGAGCGCAGATTGCGAGCCTTTGTATCTGCCGCCGAAGGGGAAAATAGCCCATAATCTCTCAGGCTCTAGGGACCGTAAAAGAAGAAAGACAGATCTGGAAAGTCGGAAAGATCCGCGCCGAAGGTGTAAGCGAAAGATCTTTTCGCGAGTCTCTCAGGTTTATGACAGAAGGGTGTAGAGACGACCATATTGTGTGGCGTGAGCGCAACTTTGGAGATATTATGGGTACAACACAAGAACTTGAAACATCTTCTTTAAAAACACTTCCCTTACATGAATTGCATGAAAAAGCAGGAGCAAAATTTGGTGCTTTTGCCGGTTGGAACATGCCTTTGACTTACCCTCTTGGGGTGTTGAAAGAGCATCTTCATACTCGTGCACATGCAGGGCTTTTTGATATTTCTCATATGAAATTAATCGCCATTGAAGGTGCGCAAGCAGTGGAGTTTTTATCATATGCTTTTCCCATTGATGCGGCACTTTTAAAGATTGGTCACTCACGGTATAACTATTTGCTGAATGAACAGGCAGGTATTCTTGATGATCTTATTATTACCCGCTTGGCAGAATGCCGTTTTATGTTGGTAGCAAATGCTGGGAATGCAGAGGCTGATCTTGCAGAATTGCAAAAGCGCGCTGTTGGTTTTGATTGTCAAGTTGTTGCTCTTGAGAGGGTGTTGTTGGCACTGCAAGGTCCTGAAGCGGCAGCTGTTATGGCTGATGCTGGGGTGCTGGGTAATGAATTGTTGTTTATGCAAGGATTTGAACCACAACAAGATTGGTTTATTACGCGTTCTGGTTATACGGGAGAAGATGGTTTTGAAATTGCTTTGCCCAAAAGCCATGCACGTGTATTGGCTGAAAAATTGCTACAAGATTCTCGTGTTGAATGGGTTGGTCTTGCAGCACGTGATAGCCTTCGGTTAGAAGCGGGGTTGTGCTTGCATGGTAATGATATTACGCCGGATATCACGCCTATTGATGCTGCACTGATATGGGCTGTTCCTAAAAATGTTCGAGAAAAAGCGCAATTTTATGGTGCAAAAGCTTTTCTTGCAGCGCTGCAAAAGGGACCTTCTCGTTGTCGGGTTGGATTAAAACCGCAAACACGTCAACCTATTCGTGCAGGCGCGGTGCTTTTTGATGGTGAAGGCAATGAGATTGGGGTGGTAACATCAGGTGGTTTTGGTCCTTCTTTTGATGGTCCTGTAGCGATGGGTTACGTTCCTGTTGGTTGGAAAGTGGAAGGAACAGAAGTCTTTACAAAGTTGCGTGGAAAAAAGATCGCACTCTCAGTTCATTCACTCCCCTTTGTTGAACAACGTTATTTTAAAGGATAATTTTTATGTCTAAAACTTATTTTACAGAAGATCACGAATGGCTGCGTGTTGAAGGACAAGAGGTTACTGTTGGGATCACTCATTATGCCCAAGAGCAATTAGGAGATTTGGTTTTTGTGGATTTGCCGCAGATTGGAACACAACTCTCTCAAGGCGATGCTGCTGCTGTTGTGGAATCGGTGAAAGCGGCTTCAGATGTTTATGCACCCCTTAATGGTGAAGTGGTCGAAGTCAATGAAGCACTGGCTGATAATCCTGAATTGGTGAACCAGAAAGCTGAAAAAGAAGGTTGGTTATGGAAAATGACATTGCAGGATGAAACGCAACTGGAAGGGTTGCTGGATGAAGCTGCTTATAAAGTGTTCATTGGATGAGTGTTATGTTAGAGCGTTCTTTTTCTTCTCGCCATATTGGGCTTCGTTCTGATGAAACACAAAAAATGCTTGATGTTTTAGAGCTCGATAGTGTTGATACACTTGTCTCTCAAGCTGTTCCCAATTCTATTCATTTGGGACGTTCACTGAATCTTCCAAAGGCCGCAAGTGAAGGCCAAGCCTTGGAAGAACTCTCCAAAATCATGGAGCGTAATTGTGTGCACAAAAGTTTTATTGGGCAAGGATATCATGGAACTTATGTGCCTCCGGTTATTTTACGAAATCTGTTTGAAAATCCAGCTTGGTATACCGCTTATACGCCGTATCAAGCAGAAATTAGCCAAGGTCGTTTAGAGCTTTTATTTTATTTTCAGACTTTGATTAGTGAACTAACAGGCTTGCCTGTTGCTGCTGCTTCTCTTCTTGATGAAGCAACCGCTTTAGCGGAAGCCAATGCCCTTGCTTTTCGTTTTGTACGCGAGAAAAAAACAAAAATTTCTCTTCAGAGTCTTTTACATCCTCAAACTTTGAGTGTTGTGCGAACGCGTGCTGAAACACAAGGCCTTCGGATTAGCGACGAGAGGGAAATTTGTTCTGATACAGCGGCAATTGTTCTTTCTTGGCCCGATACAAAAGGTTCTTTTAATGATTATAGTGAGGTCATAAAAGAGGCAAAAGCAAAAGGCGCATTGGTTATCGTTGTGGCTGATCCTTTAGCGCTTACCCTTATGGAAGCACCGGCAAAATGGGGCGCTGATATTGTTGTTGGGTCTATGCAGCGTTATGGTGTTCCGATGGGATTTGGTGGTCCGCATGCTGGTTACCTTGCGGTTAGTGATGCACTCACACGGCTTATTCCAGGGCGTATTGTTGGACAGTCTGTTGATACAAAAGGGCGCGTTGGTTTCCGTTTAGCATTGCAAACACGTGAACAACATATCCGACGCGATAAAGCGACGTCGAATATCTGTACTGCCCAGGCTTTATTGGCAAATATGGCAACGGCTTATGCTGTTTGGCATGGGCCACAAGGTTTGCAGGATATTGCTCGGCGGATTCATCATTTAACATGCCGGTTTGTTGCTGGTTTAGAGGCTACTGGTGTTTCTTGTGAAGGGAAAAGTTTTTTTGATTGTGTCAGCGTTGTTGTTAAGGGAAAAGCACGGGAAATTGCACATCAAGCCAAGATGAATGGACGCCTTGTTCGTGTTCTTGATGATGATACCATTGCAATCAATTTTGATGAGTTGTCGACAGAAGAGGATGCTCATGCTTTGGCACAGCTTTTTGGCGCAGAATTAGTTGATGAGGCTTCTCCAAGACTTATGGGAAAAGGACGTGATGCTGCTTTTCTTTCTCAGCCCTTTTTTCATGCGGTTCATTCAGAGACGGATATGATGCGCTTTTTGCGTCGTTTGTCAGACAAGGATTTGGCATTGGATCGGGCAATGATCCCGCTTGGTTCTTGTACTATGAAGCTTAATGCGGCCGCTGAATTGATGCCTGTGAGTTGGCCTACGGTTGCCAATATACATCCCTTTGCACCTCAAGAGGATGTTGTGGGTTATTTGGAAATGATTGAGCAACTTAATGCGTGGTTGTGTGAAATTACCGGATTTGCGCAAGTGTCTTTTCAACCAAATTCTGGTGCTCAAGGTGAATATGCTGGGCTGTTGGCAATCCGCCGATATCACCAATCACGCGGAGAACATCAACGTACAGTTTGTCTTATTCCTGCATCGGCACATGGTACCAATCCAGCTTCTGCTCATATGGCGGGTATGGAAGTTGTGGTGGTGAAATGCTTGAGCGATGGTGATGTCGATGTTGATGATCTCAAAATGAAAGCACAATTGCATAAGGAGCGCTTAGCTGCTTTCATGATCACTTATCCTTCAACCCATGGTGTTTATGAGGAAAGTATTAAGGATATTTGTTCTCTTATCCATGAAAATGGCGGACAAGTTTATTTTGATGGGGCTAATTTAAATGCGCTTGTTGGGTTGGCGCGTCCGGCAGATATTGGTGCGGATGTTTGTCATATGAATCTTCATAAAACATTTGCTATTCCCCATGGTGGTGGTGGTCCTGGTGTGGGGCCCATAGGGGTAGCAGAACATCTTAAGCCATTTTTGCCAGGCCATGAACACGAAGGGACAACTCATGCGGTTTCAGCGGCGCCTTATGGAAGTGCCTGTATTCTTGTGATTACTTGGATGTATATTCGCATGATGGGGGCTGATGGCTTGAAATCTGCAACACAAATAGCAATTTTAAATGCAAATTATATCGCAGCGCGTCTTTCACAGGCTTATTCTATTCTTTATAGAGGAAAACATGGGCGGGTTGCTCACGAATGTATTGTCGATACACGCTTGCTAAAAGAACAGTATGGTGTGAGTGTGGATGATATCGCAAAACGTCTCATTGATTATGGTTTTCATGCACCGACAATGTCCTTTCCTGTGCCTGGAACTTTGATGATTGAACCAACGGAATCAGAGCCAAAGGCAGAGATTGATCGTTTGTGTGATGCTTTGCTTTCTATTGCTGAGGAGGCTCAGAAAGTCGGGAGTGGTGTTTGGCCAAAAGACAATAATCCCTTGGTGAACGCACCACATACATTGATCGATACGGTTGATGATGCTTGGGCGCGGCCTTATTCACGACAAGAAGCTGCTTTTCCCAATAGCTCTCTTGATCCAACAAATAAATATTGGCCACCTGTTTCGCGTATTGATAATGTTGCAGGAGACAGAATGCTTATTTGTTCTTGCCCACCATTGGGAAATAGTTATTAAATTGAGCAAATAATTCTTCAATTGATTTATTTACATTGATGAAAAGCCCACACAATGTGTGTGGGCTTTTTTCTCACCTCTTATGATTCATTGGAGCATCTTCTCTTGATCTTTATTTTTTTCATAAGTCTTCAACTAAGTTGATGATTTCGTCGGGTGTGCTTACACCATACAGTACCCTTAGGAAAAAAGTATAAGCAGCCGACTTATTACCGTATTTGTTGTCGTCCGCTGCCTCTTTATAAGAGGTGTTAATAACAAACATAAAGCGCGTTAAAACATATAAAGTACACCGCAAACGCAAGTCTCACAAACTCTTGTTGAAATACTCTCTATATAGCTATATCATGTTAGGAAGTAGCGACTAAAACAGGAGGAATTCGTGGGTAATATTTCTACGTGTCCTGTTACACCAAACCTGCAGTTGGTATATGTATCAAACATAGAGTATTCTACCGCTTTTTATAAATTCATCTTCAAGAAAGAGCCTGTGTTTATCTCGCCACGCTATGTTGCATTTGCTTCTTCGGGTGACGCGCTCTTTGCACTCTGGTCTGGGGGCGATAGGCCTGAGGAGAATGTGCCTCGTTTTTCAAAAATCGGTATTATGTTGCCTCATGGAGAGGATGTAGATAAACTCTATGCGGAATGGCAAGAGCAAACCACCGTTGAGATAAATGTCTTGAAGGAACCGTATACTGACGTATTTGGACGTACCTTCCTCATCAAAGATCCCGATGGCCATATTATTCGTGTTTGTCCACTGGATTAAAAAGTCTTAAGATTCGATCTTTAATCGCCTGAATTGTAATAATTGTCTGTTTCCAAAACCTATAAGCTATGCACGCTAGAGGCTTACTTGCGGCGTGTGGCTTATTCGTTTGGTATTTTTCTATTACTTTTAACTCCACAATCTTCCTGTTCCCATAGGCGGTCTAATTGGTTTGGGGAGCCGTTGGTGTTATTGTATGGCCAGTGATCAGTACTTGAAAAGGGGTGCGGTATAGGAGCGAGACAGGAAGCTGGCACGATGGGGGAGGGGAATCATTTAGTTCTATTGAATGTTCCTTGCATGCCTTACTGGATGAAGTTCCTGAGGAAAAATTTAACGATTAGTGCATGCAAAAAACGGAACAAAACAGCCAATCAAACTCAAAGGATCAAAAAATTTTTGTTTGAATCGGAATTAAATGGAGTTCTGAAAACTTTTAATATGCCAAAATATTCAAACAAATTTGCTTAATGAGTTTGTTAAACTCTCTAAAGAGAAAAAGGTTTTCTTAAGAAATCCATGAAGATAATCTACTCATAAGCTCTTTTCCAAGGGAGGAATGTATGATGATTTATTTTTTATCAATAAAAATTTTTAATTTGTATAAAAATCATACTTTAAAAGAGTCTCTTTTAATACAAAAGCAAATACAAAAGAGTTTGCAAACAGTTGACTATGGAAATTTTTGCTTTGTATGAAGCACACCGTAAAATGTGCACAACGTCATTTGAAATATCTAAATCATGCTATAATCCAAGTGCACAACAAGCTCATGTGTATTTTAAATACGCTTCAGACGACCAAGAATGGGAAATTTAACAAGTTTTTCTACCTTTTAGACAAAATTTTGTCAAATTTTAAGGCGGAAGAAAAATTATCTTGTGCTATATATTCATGTATCTTTTTGCGATCAATGCCTGCTGTTCGTGTCCAAATTAGCTTCATAAAGTTGATTTATCTAGTTTACTTTGTATTTCTAAGCGCTCTTCATCTGTTTCCGCTTCAATTTCTTCAGAAGATATAACATCACCCGCATGAGCAGAATTTATCCCAAGTTTAACTTGTTCCTGAAACCATAAATCATATGCACTTTTTTCTTTTTGTTCTTTTACGATATCGCCCATGTAATTTCGCAACAATTGTGCAGCAGATCTATCATGTGCCTTTGCTGTTTTAGAAAATTCATTTTTTAATACATCATCAACGCGAAAGGTAAATGTTGTTTTGGCCATCATATTACAACTTTCATGTGTTATAATATAATTACAATGTAACACCTGCTGTTTATTCAAGGAAATGGATTGTTTTTAAAACAGATATTTCACATCTACTTTGTATTTTATATCAAAAAAACGGTGATTTGCATTCTTCTGTTTAAGCATTTTGGTGGAGAATATTGATGAATAGAATTGGGAGGAGAGCATTGGTGGATGCTCCCCTATGTTTGGTCGTGCTGATTACTTTATTTTAATAAATGGTGTGAATTTTTTACTTTGTTTTTTGAAAGCGTTTTAAATGTAAATACGTTTATAGCGGTTACTTAGAGAAGTAAGAATCTCATTGGGAATTGTATTGGCATCGGTTGCTACTTTTTCAAGGGTTTGATGGGGACCAATGAGTTCTACCCAATCACCTCTTTGAGGTTTTTGATCAAGATCGGTAGCATCAACTATGATAGAGTCCATAGAAACACGTCCCACAATGGGGAGTTTGTGTCCATTGAAATAAACACTACCTTTATTCGAAAGAATGCGTGGCCAACCATCTGCATAGCCAATAGAAATGGTTGCAAGAGTACTTGGTCTGCGAGTCATAAAGCTTTCTCCATAGCCAACAGGTATTCCTGCGTCAACAGAACGGCTTTGAAGGATTTGGGCTTCAAGTTTTAAAACGGGTTTAAGAGGTGTTGGTTGTTTGCCACGGGGATCAGCTCCGTAAAGTGCAATGCCAGGACGAACAAGATCAAAATGAAAATCTGAGCCAAGAAAAATGCCTCCAGAATTGGCAAATGAAACCTTACAGACAGGTAACTTTGCAAGGACGTTTCTAAAAGCAGCTAATTGTGTCTTGTTAGATGAATGTATAGCATCCTCTCCATTTGCAAGGTGACTGAGAAGATATTTTATTTCTGCTTTTTCAAAAATTTGGGGTTGTTTCGTGAGTTTTTCTAACTCTTTTTTATCAAGCCCTAATCGGTTCATATTGGTATCTATTTGAATGATTGCGGGAAATTTTTTCTGCTTTTTTTGGCAAAATCTCTGCCAGCTTTCAATTTCCTTCCAGGAATTGAGAACAGGAACAATACCAGATTGTGCAACAAATTCTTCTGCTGTGTGTGGAAGTCCATTCAGAAGAGCAATCATGATATTTTCTGGTAAGATGGTTTTTAATTGAAGTGCTTCTTCAATTTTGGCAACAAAAAAAGTGCGGCAACCAGCTTGATAAAGTGCAGGGGCAATTTTATCTGCACCCAGTCCATAAGCATTAGCTTTGACAACTGCAGAACATTCTGCAGGAGCAACTGATTGTGTTAAAGTTTTATAATTTGCAACAATAGCACCCACATTGATGGTTGCTATAGCTGTAGCAGGAAATAATGCATGTTCTTTATCATTAACGAATTTATTCATTTTAAAATTCTCTCTCGAGTCTGTGAGACACGAAGTTTTTTGGTTATTTCATATCGTTTTCTATGATATATGGAAAGGTGATCTGTAGAGTTTGTTATTGTCAAAGTCATACGCATTCCATCTTGAATCATATGTTATCAAAGTAATCTTTTAAGGTAAAATATTTACCCTCAGATCATAAAGAGATATCGCAGTTTTATTGGTGTAATTATGAATATCTTATCCTTTGACAATTGGGAGAAGAATAGATTTTTTCTGTTTACAGCTATGGTGTGTTTAAAAATGAAAACACATCTGTGTTGTATTATTTTTCATAGTGAAGTCAAAATATTTTAGTATCAATAATACACGAAAGTTCTTTTAAAGATATGCGTGGAGTGCAATTTTAATTTTAATAAAATTGACTTTCTCTGTAATGAATTAAAGATGCGTTTCATGATCAATGACAGAGTCAAAAAAACTCTTTATTATCATTTTTAGTTTGTTTGCTAGGTTATGATGTTTTGTTGGGGGAATTGTCTTTGTCAAAGTATATAGGGTCTCTTCATTTGCGTTTGATCAAATTTTTTCACCAAAAATAATCATACAATTTGACGTTTGGTGCGTTTTTTCTTTGCAACTCATTTTGATATAAAAGTGTGAATGTTGGGGTTTTGGTTTCAAGAAAAATATTGGCAGATGATGATGCAAGTACTATATCACATTGAGGATCCAAAATTTAATATTCAATGAAGATATGAGGAAGAGTTTTATGAATACGTCTGCTACCAATGTTCCATCAAACATCAGCAGCGTTGCTTCAAATTTTCCAATTCCTGAAAATGTGTTCGCACTTACCGTTCAGGAGGTTTATCACTATACAGATCGCTTGTTTAAGTTTCGTCTGAATCGTCCCGAAAGTTTTCGTTTTCGTTCGGGTGAATTTGTTATGATTGGTTTGCCAAATGCAGAAAAGCCAATTTATCGCGCTTATTCGATTGCAAGCCCCTTTTGGGATGAACAGCTTGAGTTTTTTTCAATCAAAGTTTTAGGAGGACCTTTAACTGAGCATCTGCAAAAAATTAAAATTGGTGATACAGTTCTCATGCGCAAGAAAGCCACTGGGACATTGGTTCTAGATGCTCTTATTCCAGGAAAACGTCTTTACCTTCTTTCAACGGGAACGGGTGTTGCTCCCTTTGCAAGCCTTATCCGTGATCCTGAAACTTATGAAAAATTTTCAGAAGTGGTTCTTATTCAAACAACACGAGAAAAGGATGAACTTGCTTATGCAAAAGAACTTGTTGTTTCTTTACAACAGGATCCGCTGATTGGTGAATACGCAAAACAATTAAAATTTTATCCTATGACTACTCGCGAATCCTCTGAGTATATGGGGCGCATTACAACTGTTATGGAGAGTGGTGCTTTTTTTGAAACGACTGGTTTACCGAAAATTTCTCCTAGTGAGGATCGCGTAATGATTTGTGGTTCCATGGCAATGTTAAAGGATTGTGCAAGGATGTGTGAAGGTTTTGGTCTTATTGAAGGTGCAAATAACGCACCGGCTACTTATGTTGTAGAGCGTGCTTTTGTCGGGTGAGAGGGGATTTATGCTATTGCTTGCCTGTAGTGTGTACTTCTTTTTTTAAATAACGATTTTTCTTAAAATTTCCCTTTATGAAGAGGGTGCTGTGATTTGTGGCTTCGATGTGTGAGGGGGGGATTTTTTGAAGGTGCAAATAACGCACCGGCTACTTATGTTGTAGAGTGTGCTTTTGCCACGTGAGAGGAGAGCTGTGTTGCTGCATGTGCTAATGCGCTGATTGCGTTCCAATCACCTGCTGCGATAAGCTGTTTTGGTGCTATCCAAGAACCGCCAATGCAGAAAACATTAGAAAGCTTAAGCCATTGCGTTGCATTTTGGGGGGTAATACCACCTGTTGGGCAAAAGTGGATTTTAGAGAAGGGGGACGCTAAAGCTTGAAGAAAAGAAGTCCCCCCAGCTGCTTTGGCAGGAAAAAATTTAAAATATGAATAGCCCTTGTCTAATGCTTGCATGAGTTCACTTGGTGTGATTGCACCGGGAAGGAAAGGGATTTTACTGTTTTTTGCACAATCAATTAATGCATTTGATAATCCGGGGCTTACGATAAATTTTGCTCCTGCACGTTCGGCTTGTTCATAGTGCAGAGCGCTTAGAATTGTTCCTGCTCCAACAATTGCTTGCGGCACTTCTTGTGTAATTGCTTTTATTGCATCATATGCACTAGGGGTTCGCAGAGTGATTTCAATTGTTTTTAATCCGCCTTTGACAAGGGCACGTGCTAAGGGGGCGGCACTTTGTAGATTGTCAATATGCACAACAGGTATAACAGTCTGTTTCTGGAGAAGTGTTAAAAGGGCATCTATTTTCTGGCACATGATGTTTTTTCTTCTTGGAAAGAATATGGTTTAATATAGTTTGATTAAGCACAATATGTTAAAGAGTAGATGAATAGAACTTGAAATTAAGTGAAACGCGCGTTATGGCAAAACACATGGAAAAAAAATTTAGAGTTGCTGCACTTTATTGCTTCGCAGATTTGAAGCATTATCGTCAATTACAAAAGCCTTTGCAGGATTTATGTCAAGCAAAGAATATTAAAGGTACCTTGCTCTTAGCACAAGAGGGCATTAATGGGACTGTTGCGGGATCTTGTGCTGCAATTGAGGCATTGATAGATTTTATTACAGCTGAACCAGCATTTGAAACGCCAGAGATTAAGTATTCATGGGCTTCAAAAATGCCTTTTCATCGTATGAAAGTGCGGTTGAAAAAAGAGATTGTAACAATGGGCGTTGAAGATGTCGATCCGTTAAAGGTGGTTGGGACTTATGTGGATCCGCAAGATTGGAATGCTCTTATTCAAGATGAAGAAACAATTCTTATTGATACACGTAATGATTATGAATATGCTATTGGGAGCTTTCAGGGAGCCATTGATCCGCATATTAAAACATTTCGTGAATTTCCGGAATGGGTGCGCGAGCATGAAGCTGATTTGAAGAAAAAAAGAAAATTGCTATGTTTTGTACAGGCGGTATTCGCTGTGAAAAATCAACAGCTTATGTTCGTGAATTGGGCTATGAACAGGTTTATCATTTAAAAGGTGGAATTCTGAAATATTTGGAAACGATTCCAAAAGAAGAAAGCTTATGGTGGGGCGAGTGTTTTGTTTTTGATGAGCGTGTTTCTGTAAAACATGGTCTTGAAGAATGTGGGCGCGAGTTATGTCGCGCATGTCGTTCTCCTCTTAATGCTGAAAGCAAATTATCATCGCATTATGAAGAAGGTGTTTCCTGTGATGCTTGTTATGATACGCGTAGTGACGCGGATAGGCAGCGTTTTCGTGAACGCCATAGGCAATTCCAATTAGCAAAATTGCGTGCGATTGATTCCTATCAGGAGTCTTAGAGGCATTGTGTTTTGGGGCTTGGAATTTTCGTTTTTTCTTTTGTTAAAAGAAAAGATATTTTCAATGTCTGTCGGGAGATCTTTTAGAAGACAGCGTGTTATCTTATTTTTTTTGCTATGAAAATTTAACTTATTGATTAAAAATTCAATCATAATTGCGTCTTGAAATGAGGCATCTTTAATCTTCTAATATTTGGTTTATTTCAACATTTATAATTTTGAATTAGTAAAAACAATTCAATGATAGTCTTATGAAGCTAAATGGAACATAGCGGCATGTTGCTTGAAAGCCAATTTTAGCATGAATGAAATATTCGCTTTAAGCTTTTTAAATAAAAGAGAAGCCTTAATATCGGGGGAGATAAATGTAACGATAGATTTTTATGATTTTATAAATATAAATGTTATGATGTCTCATGGTCTTATTGTTATAGTTTCTAGGTGAGATCTGGAAATGAGATTAGGACACACAAGAAAAGAGATTCTCTTAGAAAAAATTATGCATAAATAGCAGAATGGTGAGGGGCTTTGTGAAATTCTAACCTATTTAAAGGAGACAAGTTACCTTATCTTATAGAAAGAGATGTTGCTTTTTTGCATCATATTTTCTTTAAAAATTAAAAAATGTTTAAAATAAAAAAAATGATTGAAATAAATAAAGATTCATTTTATATGAGCTCTTGCCCAAAGTCGCACGTGCCTGTGGGTGTCCGCCGGTTCTCAAATGGTGAGATTAACCGGTACGGTACTTGGAACTAACCGCTCCAGTCATTCTTACGGCCAACCGAAGAGTGAGGACATCTTGAAGCAACGACGGTGCGGGCCTTTCTGGTGTCTTCCAGCTGTCCAAATGCTGGGATAACTATAGAGGCACACCTCATTGCCTTCAGTGCGGAAGTGGTTTTCTCAACTCCAATCAAAAAGGCGATAAAATAGGACGACGTAGTTTATGCGGTGTTCTCTGGCTGTATGCAATATTGGTTTCTCGTTGATTATTAAAGTCATCAGAGTGCTAAGGGAAATTGCATATGTTTTGTCCTTTGGTTATTGGCGGCTCTGTGCTGTCCAAGCATAGAGTAGGGATTCTATTCCCTGAGGAGAATTGGTGATGGCGACGCAACGTATTCGCGATTTTCTTGCAACACATCGTTCTGAAGGTCCATGTTTGGTGGTTGACCTTGATGTTGTCCGTGAAAATTATTTAAATTTTGAAAAAGCTCTTCCTTACTCTCGTATTTTCTACGCAATAAAGGCAAATCCAGCTCCTGAGATTTTGCGTTTGCTTACTTCTTTAGGTTCTTCTTTTGATGCGGCTTCTGTTGCAGAAATTGAAATGGCTTTAAAAGCTGGCGCAACGTGTGATCGTATTTCTTTTGGAAACACAATTAAAAAAGAGCGTGATATTGCGCGTGCATATGCGCTTGGTATTTCACTTTATGCAGTTGATTGTATTGAAGAAGTTGAAAAAATAGCGCGTGTTGCCCCAGGAGCTCGCGTCTTTTGCCGCGTTCTTACCGATGGAAAAGGCGCAGAGTGGCCATTGTCCCGTAAGTTTGGTTGTGTTCCTTCTATGGCGGTTGATGTATTACGTCAAGCGCATCAATTAGGTTTGCAGGCCTATGGTGTTTCTTTTCATGTAGGGTCTCAACAGACCGATCTTCATGCCTGGGATCGCGCTTTGTCAGATGTGGCTGTGGTTTTTAAGCATTTGGATCAAGAAGGAATTTCGTTGAAATTGGTTAATATGGGCGGTGGCTTTCCAACGCGTTATTTGAAAGATGTTCCTACAGAACAAGCTTATGGGACGGCTGTTTTTGATTCGTTAAAAAAATATTTTGGTAATCGTATTCCTGAAACAATCATTGAACCAGGACGTGGGATGGTTGGCAATGCTGGTGTTATTCGCACAGAAGTTGTACTGATATCTAAAAAAGCAGATAATGATAATGTCCGATGGGTTTATCTTGATGTGGGAAAATTTAATGGTCTTGCAGAGACTATGGATGAAGCAATTCGCTATCCTATTGAAACTCCCCATGATGATAAGGCTATGGAGCCTTGCATTTTAGCGGGGCCGACTTGTGATTCAGCAGATGTTCTCTATGAAAAAACACCCTATCTACTCCCTTTATCTTTGACAGTGGGCGATGAATTATTAATTCATGGAACGGGTGCTTATACAGCGACTTACGCATCTGTTGCTTTTAATGGTTTTGAACCTTTGCGATCCTATGTGATTTAGATCTTTCTTTATCATGACAAAGGGTATAGTGGGATAGAGTGTTGGGGTGTGTGGCAAACATGAATATGATCGATTTTCAAACAAAAAATGGAGCAGTTTTTACACTTGCGTGTGAGCAAGAAGCTGATAGACCATCCCGTGAACGTTTGCTTGATTTAGCATTGGGAAGAGGACGCAAGCGTAAGTCATCAGAAGCTTTACGTCGTGGTCGATCGGCTGCATCTGGGTTGTCCTTTATCGTCAAAAATGCACTCGGGGAGCTTGTGGGTAGTGTACGTCTTTGGCATGTTTGCTTTAGTAAAGGGCAAAATGGCACACAGCATGCTTTGCTGTTGGGGCCTCTTGCAGTTTCGGAAGAATGCTCCGGTCTCGGGATAGGGTCGTCTCTTATGCAACATGCAATTCAAACAGCAAGAAAACAAGGCTATGGTGCCATTTTACTGGTGGGTGATTGTGCTTTTTATCAGCGGTTTGGTTTTTCAAATCTTTTAACAAAAAATTTGTCAATGCCTGGCCCCTATGAAAAACACCGTTTTCAAGCGTTGGAATTGATACCAGAATATCTTTCTGCATGTCATGGCACGCTGATTCCTAGTGGAGAAGGAGAAAATTTAAGTCGTGTTCCGCATCATAAAGTTGCGTAAAGGCTTTCTTCATTTTCAACAATTTTGCATTGGGGGCAAAATTTTGTAAATTGTGCTGCTAAAGGGACGAACATCTTTTCTGGTGATGAATGTCGCTACAATAAAAGCGTTCAATTAAATTTATGTTTTTCGAATTTTGACAGTAGAAATGATGCTCTTTCAAAGGGTGCATTTAAGCACATCCTTTGATTAAAGGAGATTTTGCTGTGTTTAATGGTTTTGCATTCAGTCATGCGTGGATAAGGGGGGCAAGTGTTGATTATTCATACACCGATTGATTCTCTTGTTATGTTTTGTAAGATGAACATTTTGAGGATTTGTGTGAGGGTTTGAGTTTTTGTTGAAAGAGCCATAGGGGGAGACAAAAGCTTTGTTTATGATGATCTAAAATTGTAAAATCTTTTTCTTTGTAAAAAATAATTCTTGAAGAGATATACCTTCTCACTTTAACAAGATTTTTGTTAAGAATCATAATTCCATTCTCATATGGCATCTTCATGCCTCTCCTTTAATTAAGAGGGAAGTGATGGATGAAAGATAAAGGATATTCCTTAGCTTTCATGAGGTAAAACTCAGTGACCTGAGGGAGTGTCAGTGAGCGGTGGTGTTTTTCTGAGAAAAATGGTCATCAATGCTAAAACACTAAAGATGATGGTTAAGATAAAGAAAATGTCACTAAAAGCCATAATCATTGCTTGTATGCGTACCATACCAAATAGTTGAGAAAGAGCAAGCCTATACGAATCAAAGGTTTCTGTTTTGAAGAATAAAGTAAGCTTTGAAAGTATTTCAGTTGCTTGTCTATTTGCGTGATTGAGCGTTTCGGCTATTCGCGTATAATGCAAGTCTGTGCGTTTTGTTATGAGGGTGCTGATAATAGCAAGCCCTACAGCCCCACCAAGATTGCGTGTGAGATTAAAAAGTCCAGAAGCGTTTTGCATTTTCTCTGGCGGGAGTAATCCGAGAGCAATGTTATTAACAGGTACCATACATAACATCACAGAAGCACCACGGAAAACTTGCGGCCAAAAGAGTTGCCAAAAATCCCAGTTATCTGTGATAGAGCTTGCCATCCAAGTTCCTATTGCAAAGCCCAAAAGTCCTATCGCCATCATCAAACGTGCATCCATTCGTGCGGAAAGATATCCGGCAAAAGGTGCCGTTAATAACATAACAAACCCTGAAAGAAACAATGTTTCTCCAATCATGAGGGCATCATAATGGCGAATTTGGCTCAAATAGACAGGATAAAGATATGTGAGCCCATAAAGACCTATTCCCAGAGCAAAGGAAAAAATGGATGCGGCTGAAAAATTAAAATTAGAAAAAGCAGTAAGGTCAACAATGGGGTTTTTTGCCGTAAAAGCACGCCAGAAGAAGAGGCCGCCAGACAAGATCATGATAATGAATAAATCCCGAATCAGCCGATCATTCAGCCAATCATGACGTGCACCCTCTTCTAGTACATACTCTAAAGTTCCCAAGAAAGTCCCCATAGAAATAAGGCCTAACCAGTCAAACTTTTTCATTAAGGAGTGGTCCGCTTTATCAAAATCAATCAATTTCCAAGCGAGAATAGAGATAATAATCCCGCAGGGTACATTGATGAGAAAAAGCCAGTGCCACGATAAGAGATGACAAATATAGCCTCCCACTGTTGGACCAATGGTAGGCGCTAATGTTGCGACTAGTCCAACGATAGGGGTCACAATTGGGCGTTTGGAAGGAGGAAAAAGGACATAGGAAGCGACAAAAACGCTAGGGATAATCCCACCACCAATAAAACCTTGCAGCGCTCGATACACAATCATCTCATTAATAGATGTTGCTGTTGCACAAAGGACAGAGGTAATTGTAAATCCGATAGCTGATAGAGTAAAGAAAACACGTGTTGAAAGAAAACGCCCTAAAAATCCTGAAAGTGGTAACATGATAACTTCCGCGATGAGATAGGAAGTTTGCACCCAAGAAATTTCTTCAGAGCTTGCTGCAAGACCTGCCTGAATTTCAGCTAAAGAAGAAGCAACGATTTGGATATCCAAAATAGCCATGAACATGCCAAAAGACATAGCCATAAAAACCACAATTTTGCGGGGTTCTACGCGTTCTTGAAAATGTGAAGATTCTGGCATGGAAGCTATCATAGTAAGATCATTTGTTTTGGTTATCAAAGATTTTCATCTTTTGGCTTTGTACGTGTATCGATTTCTACTGAAACACTCATTCCTGCTCGGATATGACCGGTCTTTAAGATTTCTTCTGGAATAGAGATACGTACTGGAATGCGTTGGACAATCTTAGTGAAGTTGCCGGTAGCATTTTGTGGAGGCAGGAGAGAAAAAATAGCGCCTGTTGCGGGTGAAATAGAAAGAACTGTTCCCGTAAAAACATCCTTTTTAAAGGCATCGACAGTAATATAAGCCTTTTGTCCCGCATGAATATTTTGCAACTGTGTTTCTTTATAGTTTGCTTCAATATAAAGCGCATGGATGGGGACTAACGCTGCAAGACGTTGGCCATTTACAACAAAATCCCCTGTTTTTGCTGTTAAATTTCCTATAATTCCATCAAATGGTGCGCGTATAATGGTTGAATCAAGATCACGTTGTGCTTTTTCACGTGAAAGTTCTAAGCTCTTTGTTTGGCTTTCTGTTTCATTTCGTTGTGCTTCTAGCACTTGGATATTGGCGTGTGCTGCGGCGATTTGTGCATCCGCACGGTTAACGTTCGCAATGGCTTGTTCATAAGCTGATTTGGCATCATCAACACCAGATTGAGGTGCATAACGATTTTCTTTAAGCTCTGTGGTGCGTTTTAAGGTGAGTTGCGCATTGGTTGCTATGGCTGAAGCAGCCGCTTTTTGTGCTTTTGCATCATCTAAAGCGCTATGAGCTGCTGTAATTTGTGCATCAATACGTAAAAGAGTTTTTTTTGTGTGTTGAGACGCGCTTCTGTTTGATCCAAGGCTATTTGATAATCACCATTGTCTAAGTAAAATAAGATATCGTCTTTTTTTACAATTTGATTGGCTTTAATAGCAATTTTTTCAATATATCCATTTAATTTAGGTGCAATAGCAGATATATCTCCTTGTACATAGGCATCTTCAGTGGAGAGCATATAACGCCAATGTGTTATCCACTTATAGCTAAACCAAAGCCCCAAAAGTGCAAGGACGATAAGAAGAGCTTGGATTATTTTCTTCTTTCTTATGTTATTGAGATATCTGGTTGAAACAATTGTCTCAGATATGGACATAATTCTATACTTTCAATTTTATGTTTTAATGAGTAAAACAAACCCATTGCTATAAGAAAAGGGCAATATGTGCGCAAGGACAATAAGAGCTTTTCAAGCGATGAGATAATTTTGAAAACATAATGCTAAATATAGAAACTTGCAAGTATAGGGACATTATTCTATTGTACATTTTTTACAAATGCCCCGTATTTCTAAGATGCTTTTCTTTGCTTGAAAATCAACAGACTGAACCATCTGCTTAAGGCTAGATAGAATCGTTTGATTTTGTATTTCGTCTACCTTGCCACAGTTTTCACAAATGATGAAAGTTGTAAGTTCGTGTTGACAGTTTTCAGGATGTAAACAAACCACAAAAGCATTTACACTTTCAAGACGGTGAATACACTTTAACTGTACAAGTTTTTCTAAAGCACGATAAACTTGCAGAGGTGCGCGAAATCCTTCTTCGCGTAAATGATCAAGAATCGCATAGGCACTTAAAGGTCCTTTTGCGTTCTTTAAAGTGTTCAGAACCAATGTTTGATTACGCGTCAATTTAGAGGACATTGATACCTTCCTGCTACTCTCCTGAAAAAACATAAAGCGTATGCAATGTTTGTGCAATGGTAAATAGAGAATATGTGCACTTTCTGTCATAAAGTTTTTATTTCTTCAAAATGTTTTACAGTGTTT
>NZ_HE997456.1 GCF_000312525.1 Bartonella florencae
CCATTCAGACTATGTAGAAGGTTTTAAATTATCAGAAAGAGAATTCAACCTAATACAAACAGAATTAAGCCGCGAATCACGGCGTTTTCTCATCAAACAAGGGCAAAGTTCTGTTGTAGCAGAACTGAATTTACGGGGCTTTGATGATGAAATAGCCATTTTAAGCGGCACCACCAAAAACATTGAACTTCTCGAAACCATTATGGATGAAGTTGGTGAATCTCCAGAAAAATGGCTTCCTCTTTTTCAAGAAAGGTCAAAATAATGAAAAAACTTTTATGTGCAACAGCCCTCTGTGCAGCTTTATTTGGTTTTCAAACAAATGCCTTCGCCATCGTGGTATTTGATCCCACGGCAGCGACTAACATGGCGGAACAAATTCGGCAAGGCACACAACAACTTAACAAACTGCAAGAACAAATTCGGAACGGCACACAACAACTTGACCAATTAAAGAGCCAACTCGATCAAATGAAACAATTATATAGCTCATTAAATGGAAAAACAGATTTGTCTGCTCTTCAAGGATTGCTCAACAAACAAGGAAACAATGCCGCTTTTCCTTCTGATTTTAATCATTTGGAACAATCGATAGATGGCACCGGTGGAGCCGGTAGCGGAAATATTGAAAAATGGAAAGAAAAACTTTTATACAAAGAACCATCGGGGGGAAGTGGCTCGAAAGAAGCAGTTGATGCTTTTTACAAGAAAGAAATAGAAAAACTGCACAATCGCAATGTAGGACAAGCAGCAACAGGACAAGCTGTTTACGAAGATGCCACTAAAAAGAAAGAAGCCATTAGCAAACTCATTGAAAAACTTAAAAATGCTAAAACAGCTGCTGAAGTTCAAGACGCTCAAACACAATTAGCAGCTATACAAGCAATATTACAAGCAGAGGCTTTACAAACACAAGCTACTTCTATGATTCAACAAGCTCAATCTGAAGCTGAAATTATCCGTTCTAGAGAAGAATCTAGCAAAAGGTACCAAGACTATGCAAAAAAAATCCGTGGTAATTAAAAAGGGTTTAACCATGAATAAGATCATCATATCAACATTATTGCTTTGCACTGGATTTATTACGACTGGTTGTGAAAAAACCTACAGCGTAGAAGAATTTAAAAAAAATGAAAGCTTAATAAGAGAATTTCAATGGAAGTGTGGAGCTTCCGATAATTCTAAAAACTGTCAAAATGTGAGACAAGCAGCTGAGGAACTTGATGCCGAACAACGTAAGAGAGCTGAAGAAAATTTCGAAAAATCTTTAGAAAAACTAAACAAAGAAAAAGAAGTAGAAGATCGCGCTAAATAGTTTTTCTAAAAAAAAAGAAAAAGGATATTCAATATCTGCAATGGACTATGTTTATACATACACTGATATAGATCACCGTTTAATGAAAACGCTTGAAAATATAATGGATAAAACCATTAACAACTTTTCGGCGTCTTTAAGTGCTCCGCTTACAGCTGCCTGCACAATATATATTGCATTCATTGGCTATAATGTTATATATGGTCGTTCTTCTATGCCCTTATGGGATTTTATAGCGACAACTGCAAAACTTGCTATCGTTCTTACACTTACGACAAACGCCTCTCAATATAACGCTTGGATCAAAAATATATTTTTCAGTGATCTGCCTAATGCCATTGCAAATGTCACACAAGGGGTAAGCTCAGATAAAAGTGTCTGGGACACAATGATGAAACATGCTTCTGCACACGTTTTTGATGCAGCAAATAGATATACATCATGGTATGATTTGGGGAAGTATATTGTTAATTGGGTTGCTGGTTTAATTTGTTTATTGATTGCTTCTTTTTTTAGCACTATTGGCTTTATAGTCACAATGTTTGCTAAACTTGGTTCATTTCTTATCTTATCGGTAGGACCACTTTTCATAAGCTTTTATATGTTTTCTACCACGAGACGTTTTACAGAAGCATGGTTGGGACAAGTTGCAAACTTCATAATTTTACAAATATTAGTCACGTTGCTTGGTAACGTATATGTAACTCTTGCGGTAGATATCCTTTCGGGCGACATTAAAGATATCATGTTTTCTGTAATTCAATTTTTGATTATTGGAACTGGGGGTATTTATCTTTTCATACATTTACCCGGAATTGCCTCTGCTTTAGCTTCTGGAGGAGCCTCTCTTGCAGGATCAACACATTTAGCCCATCATACTAGCAGAACAGCTGGTCGTGGTGCTCTTGCAGCTGGTCGTGCTGGTATTGGCGGTCTAAAAAATTTAGCATCAAAATTAAGAGGAGGATAATTTCAAAATGCGGGGTTTTAAAAAAATTGGGATTATCTTACCATTTCTCTTTCTAAGTGGCTGTATGTCTTCATCAAATACCCTTAAGTCACTCCCAAAATGTGATGGATATTCTAAACGGCCACTCAACAAATCAATGTGGAATTGGGAAGGAAAAAAACCAATCCCCACACCTATCATCATCAGCAGCAATGCATCATCATCCGTGAAAGAAGGCAATCTGGAAACGCTTCTCACACAAAAATTAACAGATGAAGAAATAAAATCTTACAAAAATTGCGGGCAAAAAGCATGAAAGAAAACGCTGTAGAACAATACATTGCTGAAGCACGCTCTTTTGATCAAGATCGCATGTTAAAAGCACGCCGCACCACCCGCGCCTCACTCACAATCGCTGCAATAGCCGTTGTTGTTGCGGTCACCTCTTCGCTAGCGGTCATCATCCTCACACCGCTTAAGACTGTAGAACCCTTTGTCATCCGCGTCGACAATTCAACCGGTATCACAGAAGTGGTGGAAGCCTTAAAAGAAGGTCCAACAAATGTCGACGAAGCCATCACCCGCTATTTTGCCGCAAAATATGTCCGCGCACGCGAAGGTTTTGTAGTAGAAGAAACGCAAAATAACTTCGAAACCGTCTCTCTTCTATCTTCTCTCGAAGAACGAGAAAGATTTGCTGCATGGTATGGAGCGAGAAACCCGCAAAGCCCCCAAATTCTCTACAAAAATGCTATTACAACAATCACTATTAAATCAATTTCCTTTATCAATAAAAATGTAGCACAAGTGCGCTATTACAAGACCGTCCATGATATTGATAAAAACAAAGAGTTCATCACACACTGGGTTGCGACCTTCACCTTTGAATATACCAACGCCCCCATCTCTATCGAAAACCGTCTGATAAATCCTCTTGGATTTATCGTTAGTGTGTATAGAACAGATCCAGAAGTGGTCAACTGATCATGACAAAAAAAATCCTTTTTCTTTTTCTCAGCATCCTCGGCCTTTCTTCTGCTCATGTGAGTCATGCCAGTGTTTTTCCCACCCGCGCGCCGAGCGATAGCCGCATTCGCTTTATTAATTATGATGCTTATAATGTCACAAAAATTATTGGCTCTATACGCTCATCTGTACAAATAGAATTTTCTCCCAATGAAGAAATTGCGCATGTAGCCATTGGTAACAGTGTTGCATGGGAAGTAGCACCAGCAGGCAATATTCTATTCCTAAAGGCAAGAGAAATCCAACCCATTACTAATCTTCAAGTTGTCACAACAAAGCTTGATGGATCAAAACGCTCTTATCAATTTGAACTGATCATCAAAGATGGAGAAATTTCTACCGCACAAGAAACCTATTTCCTTGTGAAATTTCGCTACCCCCAAGAAGAAGCTGAACAAAGAAGGCTCGCCGCCCTTTTGCGCCAAGAAAAAAAACAATCCAGACAAATTGATAGTGTCTTCAACGCTTATGAAACCTACGGACCACGCAATTGGGCTTACACCGCGCAAGGCTCCGTCTATCTTGAACCCTCCTCTGTTTACGACAATGGCAAAACCACAACCTTTACCTTTCCAGACAACCAAGAAATCCCTGCCATTTATACTGTAGGCAGTGACGGAACAGAATCGCTGGTTCCAAAAACCACAAGAGGCAACATGGTTATTGTCCATGCCATTAGCGCGCGATTCATCCTAAGACAGGGAAGAAATGTCCTCTGCATCTTTAACGAAGCCTATCAACCAAAAGGCATCAATCCAGACACCGGAACAACCTCACCATCTGTTGAACGCAAAGTTGCATCAGATCTTTAAATAAAGCGGGAATTAAAGGGGACAACACATGAGTGATACAACCACCATTGAAGATCGAGGATCAATAGGTGATGGAAAAAACAACACATCAAAATCACCAATAAAAAAAATCATTGTCATTATAGCCTTTATAGGATTTTGCGCATATGTGCTTTGGAATATATTCTCAACACCAGCACCACCAAAAAACACGGAAAATGTTCACAAAAAACAAGAGTTTATTAACTCACTTTCTCCCTTAGAACTAGTTCCCCCTGAATCACGAGCAAAAATTGCTCCAATTACACTACCAACACCATCAACGACACCAAAAAAAATAGTTAAAAATGATCCTTTACTTGATGCCGCACAACGTGCTCCCGTATTGGCTTTTACGAGCAATTCCTCCCCTTCTTCAACTCAAATGCCAAGAAGTCCCTATAGTAATAATATAAGTGAAACTCCCAATAACGATTCACAAAATTTTTCCTCACTTCTAAAGCCTACACGAATAGAAGGTACAAGAGCTGGAATCATGGGAAATAGAAACTTTATCATCGCCATGGGAACCTCTATCCCCTGTATCTTAGAAACCGCATTAAACAGTGATCAGCCAGGATTTGCCAGCTGCGTAATTAACCGCGATATCCTCTCTGATAACGGCCGCGTTGTTTTACTTGATAAAGGAACACAAGTTGTTGGTGAATACCGAGGAGGGCTTAAAAAGGGTCAATCCCGCCTTTTTGTTCTCTGGACCAGAGCAAAAACCCCAACCGGTGTCATCATCAACCTTGCTTCACCAGCAACCGACAGTTTAGGAAGAGCTGGTTTTGACGGAAACGTCAATACCCATTGGTGGGAACGCTTCAGTTCAGCATTATTACTCACCGTTGTTGATAGTGTTACAACAAACCTAACCAATAAAAAGAAAGGCAATTCTAACTCAAGGGGTGGTTTTAACAACTCTGAAGCAAGCAATATCGGAAAAGACACAGCCACCGTTGCCCTTGAGAACCAAATCAACATCCCCCCCACCTTAGAAAAATACCAAGGAGAATTGGTCAACATTTTTGTAGCAAGAGATTTAGATTTTTCATCCGTTTATAAACTAACAATCACAAGCAAAAAGAACCGCTCTAGTCCAGGCTACTCCTTTTTTCATTAGTCATTCTCACGTTCAATAAAAGTGTATAAGAATATTTATGGCCACAACAAAAAATACAGAGCGCGCCTCTATTGTCTTAACCAAATTAAAGATCTTAGATGATTTTCTTAATGATGATAATTTATTTGAAATTGTCGTCAATCGTCCCGGTGAAGTGATTGTCGAAGGTCCAGGTGGTTGGCAAACCCACACGAGAGACAAACTAACCTACAGCGAGCTAGAAGGAATTGCAAAAGTTGTTGCTGCCTATACAACACAAAAGATTAGTGTAGAAAATCCTGTTCTCTCCGCAACACTCCCCAATAATGAACGCATACAAATTGTCATGCCTCCTGCTGTTGCCCCCAATACCATTAGTATGACAATTCGCAAACCTTCATCACGCACTTTTTCTCTTGAAAGTTTACACGAAAATCAATTGTTTTCTGTGGCAAGAAACGTCAGTTTCACCCCCCTTGAACAAATGAAAAAGCGAGCCGGTGAGCTTTCTGACACAGAACAAGAACTAACGGACCTCTTTATGGCCAAAGATTTTTGTAAATTTTTAGAACGCGCCGTTATCACTCAACAAAACATCTTAATATCTGGCAAAACCGGCTCTGGAAAGACCACCCTCTCCAAAGCTTTAATTGCCAAAATCCCTGAATACGAACGTATTCTCACCATTGAAGACACACCAGAACTCGTCGTTCCCCATTCAAACAAAGTGCAACTTTTCTACTCAAAAGACAATCAAGGACTAGCAAAAGCTGGCGCAAAAGAACTCCTTGAATCGGGATTGCGCATGCGCCCCGACCGAATACTCTTGCAAGAATTGCGTGATGGCACAGCTTTCTATTATATCCGTAATGTGAATTCCGGTCACCCAGGCTCCATCACCACAGTTCATGCCTCCACAGCACTTTCCGCCTTTGAACAAATGACACTTCTTGTTAAAGAAAGTGATGGCGGTGGAAATTTAGCACGAGAAGATATCCGTGGTTTATTGATTTCTATGATAGATGTCATCATCCAATGCAAACGCCTTGAAGGAAAATTTCGTGTCACAGAAATCTATTACGACCCCTTCAAACGTCGAGACGCTTTTTAAAAAAATAACACCTTCCACCTTCTTAAGCCAATAGAGATTTTTTAAGAGCACGATTGATCGCTTCGGGTTCATTTTCAATGATTGAAAGAAACAAACGGGAAGAAGTATCAAATATCCAAATGACGAAACAAATCTTCCGTATCTTTAGCCCTGTATATATCTTCGCCCTTGTCACTTTTCTTGAAAGTTTCAGGCTGTTCCTCATTAGAAATATACATCTCAAACGGCAGCCCTCTTTCATTGACAACTTTTGTCAAAGCAATCCGAATAAAATCAGACACCGTAAGTCCTAGACTTTCTAATATTTCATGGGCTTGTTTTTTTAACGTCTTATCTATGCGTGCACGTACAACATCTTTTTCTACACTCATATTAGACCTCCTTTGATGACCTCTCTTTTGTCATATGGCTTAATAGGGCTACAAACATAAGGCTTTATCCTTCCTTTCACCGTGTCACATCTTTTGATTTTTCACGCGCTATCGCATTGTTTTGTTCTTGTTGTCTTTGTTGCAGAAATTTAACAGCCGTTTGAAACTCTTTCATGTGTTCTTTATCTGGAGACTGTTGTTTTGAGAGCGCTTTCGATAAATCAAAATCTTGCTTGTGAATGGCATCCTTTCCAAAACGCTTATCTAAAGCACTTTGTAGCTTTGAAAACTCCTTGTTAACCGGCTCTGGTATCTTTGAATAATTATCACGGCCAGCTTCAAAATTTTTCATATAAGACACTGCTTCTTGTGAAAGTGACGGAACCTCTACTTTTAATTGCTCACGCTCTCGTGTAACCCTGTCCATATGGATTTCATGGGAATTCTTGTAAAAGGATTGAAGCTCTCTAATGGTAGAAACCGCAAGAGGAACATTGTAAAGCGCCTTTTCTCGCTCTTTTCCTGTAGCCTTTAATTTATCGATTAAACGATCTGACCCACGCAGTTCACCAGCCTTCTCTGGAAACTTAGCTAAAATGTCAGGGAGTTTATCGCCTTTCCCCGTTAAAATTGTCCGCTCAATCTTGAGTGCAGCCGCTTGTGGATCTTTATAAATAGATGCCAAACGATTGTTTAATTCCTTAAACGTGTCAACATAAGATTTTTCATTTTTAAGAGCGCTTAGCACCTTCTGTTCCAGATTAGAGTTATCCGTATAAGCCGCAAGGTAAGGAGCCCTTTCTGTTGCTTTTGAAGTAACATTCAAATCTTTTTGTGATTGTTCAACCTTGGGCTCTTCTTTTTCAAGTTTACTGAAAGCTGTCTTTGCTCTACCCCAAAGGGTTTCAATTTTCTCTTTTTGTTTTTGCAACCATTCTTTATTACGATCAACGTAAGAGGAAAGTTTTTCCCCTAAACCTTGAGAAACATCAATCCCTCTATTTTTTGTAAATTTGGCAATATAGTCCCGATAATCAGGAGATTCAGAAAAGTCGAGAGTAGTTGTTTTAACACTAGATCTAGAAAGCGCTGCTACCAATTTTTCATAGGTATTTACACGATCTGATTGCTTGATAACACCACCAAAAGAAGGATCTCCACGCTCTATTAAATCAACATTAAAGATGTTTCTTTTGATTTCTTTATTGTTAACAACAATAGTTTCTTTATCTTGACGAATGGATATCTTGTCACCAAGTTCAATCCGAGCACCATCTATCACTGAGGGAAGATTTACACCGTAAATACGTTCAACTCCACGGGTTGTTGCTATATCCGCATAAGGTGTTTTGCTTTTGGCGGTTTCACTAAAAGAAGCATACCCTGCTTCTACAAGTTCACCAATCATTGTACCTTTAATCTGTTTGTGTTCGTGTAATCGAACGTTTTTAAAATCCTCTTCGGCAACATAAAGATGTGACTGATATCTATGTCGAGACATAGAAACATACGCAAGATGCTGATCCATAGATGAAGAAGCTAAAACAAAAATATTATCAACGGTCACCCCTTGACTTTTATGGACAGTAGCTGCATATCCATGGTCAACATTTTGGTAAGTCTGATTGGAAAATACAACCCCTTGGCCAGAGTCAAGACGCACCTTCAAAAGAGGTTTTCCTCTTTCATTTTGTGTAGATAAAACAGTTCCCAACATACCATTTTTAACTTTTTGCTTTCCCAATTCTGGGGCATGTTTTTCTTCAAACTGAGCATTTTCAAGAAAGATAATTCTATCACCAACAATAAACTCCCGTTGACCTTTCAGGGTATCAAAATTTGTGATGCTTGTACTATCTTCAGATTTAAGTAAATGAGCACCTTTAAGAGCGGTTCGAATTTCTTCATTCAATTTTTTTACGGACGCATTCGTATGAGCGAGAACAAGTAATTCGTCACCGCGTAAAGTTTTTCCTTCTTCCTCACATTTTGTTTCTACTTTTATTCGTGTATCCATCCAATCTTTAACAAGAGTTTTTATGGCTTGGTCACGTGTTTTTGTCTCACGAATGAATCCTCTTTCTTTATATTGTTCTAAAGCTTCTTTCACTTGTCCACGTGCAAATTGACGCGAAGCTACTTGCCCCCATTCTTCTTTTTGTCTTCTGATACCGGATAATTCTATGTAACCAATATTATCAACGGCAGCGCGAAATGCCGCTCCAGCCTCAATGGGTTGTAACTGCATATGATCACCGACAAGAACAACTTTAGCCCCTGCTTTTTCAATTTTTTGGACAAAATGAGAAAGTTGTTTTGAAGAAATCATTCCAGCTTCATCAATGACAAAAATATCACCAACCCGTAATTCGTCTTTTTTGTTTTTCCACGCTAGTTCCCACGCAGCAAGAGTCTTACTTTTTATTTTTGAAGTTTCTTCAAGACCTTCCGCAGCCTTACCCGCAAGAGCTGCCCCAAATACACGCTTTCCACTACTAGCCCACGCAATATTCGCCGCCTCCAGTAGAGTCGATTTTCCAGCACCAGCATAACCGACAACCGCTGCAATACCTTTATCATCTGTAATATGTTGAACAGCTAATTTTTGTTCTTCTGAAAATTTAAATCTATTGCTCTTATCTTTATTTTCAACAGACTTTATAGCCTCTAAAACCTGCTTATCTTTTACACCGTGTCCTGTCGTTTGAGACAATGAAACAATACACCGTTCCATATCATATTCGGTTTTTAACATTTCTTTTGTTGAATAAATAATCTTACGTGGATTGGAATGATCTTTAATTTTAATCAGGTTATTGCTTTGTTCTAAGCGCCCCATAATGTCATTAAAGTCATTACTATTATCAACATATCGGTGAATAATCTTAGCAAGATCAATTCGACTGAATGTCGACTTTTCAAATGAAATTAACTTCAACAATTCGTCCGGATTTTTTCTAATAATATCGATAGATTTCTGCTTTATTTTTTCATTGGCTTGTACAGCATTACTAATAAGACCTTTTTTTCTCATTGCATGTGCTGATTGCCCCAAATGAATAGTTGGCTCTATTGATAAACCACGCTCTTTATATGAACGCATATCTATTTTTATATCATGACCAGCAACAGCAAGATATCTTGTAGCTATATCACCCCAAGAATTGCGTAAATCTTTCAATGTGTCTTTATTACCTATGACGGTTTCGTAAACAATACGCTCTTCTTTTCTTATCGCATTTCCTTGTTTATCGCGAATAGTCACAAGAGATTTTTTTACTGTTCCATCTTCATTTAAAAGAGCTATTTTTTTTGTTCCAAAACCTTTTTCTACGACAGGACGTAAAGTATGCATGATATGCACATGTGGATTACCTTGCTTGTCGTGATAAACCCAATCAGAAACAAGTCCACGTGATGTAAGGTTTTCCTTTATGAACTCTCGTACAAGAGAAATATTTTGATTTCGTGATAGTTCTAACGGCAGTGCTATAACTATTTCTCTTGCTAGTTGACCGTTAGCGCGTTCACTATTTTGTATAGTATTCCATAACCATTCACTCTTTTTTTCGTTTGTCTTAAGATGGTTTAGTTGTTGTGTAATCCATTTTGGTGAATATTCTGGAATATTTATTTCTGAATGAACAAGGTCTTTATCCTTATCATACTTATGGGTATGAGAACCTTCTAACTCATCAAACATTCTCGTTCTATGGCGATATGCGGCTGCAACAACTGCTGATTTTCCCGCCCCGATTATTTTAGCTTGTAAATGTGCTATTGCCATAAGATAAAATTACCAAAAATTACTTTTATTTTTGTGGAATAATCTATAGCAGAAAACGTTTTAAAATAAAACGTATAATTGCGCCTTCAAAAAATCTTTGAAAAAGACATTTTTCAGGAGCGCATAAAATGCGCACTACCTATTAAGTATTGTTATTTGAGATTTGTTCTGTTAAGAAAAATAAATAGTAAAAAGAAAGGTCTTTAAATGGCTAGAAAATCTTTAGATAAACTTATGGAAGAAAAAAAAGCTCTGGAAGAAAAAAGTAAAAAACTTCTTGAAAAAATTAAAGCTGCCAAAAAGTATGAGGGAGAAAAAATTGCACTGTTAGCAGCAGAAGCTGGTTTAACAGAATTAAATATTACAAACGAACAATGGAAAGATATCTTTGACGAGATTAAAGAACGATTTCAAAAAAAACAAAACTAATCTGAACAATCTTGGAAAATCTATAAAACTATTAAGACGCATCGAAAAAAGGATACGATACTTGACAGACGAAATTAGACGTAAAGATGCGCGTGAAAAAATTACCCTAGGGGGGCTTGTTGTAAAAGCTGGTTTAAGAGATGCTGACAAATCTTTCATTTTAGGATGTTTAATTCATGCTGCAAAACTTGATAAAAATTCAAACGAATATAAAAATTTTCAAAAAATAGGACAGTATACTTTTACTGATACGCGGGGCAAAAATGATAAACAATTTAGATCGTAAACAAATCATATTTTTAATATGTCCTTTTATCTTTTCAATAATAATTCTTTTTCTTGTAACCATAACAATAAATGAAATTACAGAAAACGGTACTACACCAGATGCTTATTGGTTTGTTCGCTCAAAACCTCTCGATATTCTTATCCTTATTGCAATTTCATGTTCTTCATTCATTCTTCTGCAAAAAAGACATATTAGAAAAAATATCACCATAGCATCATTAATTATCTTTGGGCTTTTTGCAGCTTACTACAGTACAAATGAATATATCAGATTAAGTCCTTATGTAGGGCAAAATGACATGACATGGGCTGATGTCTTTCCTTTCTTTGATAGAATGGTTTTAGCAGGTTCAATCATTGGTATTATTATCCTTGGTTTTACAATGAATCTATCTTTGCCTAAAAAATCACCTTTGAAAAAATCAAAAAATGTAATCTTCGGCAGTGCCCAATGGATGGATATGAAAAAACTAGAAAGTATCTTTCCTAGCAATGGAGAAATCATCATAGGAGAACGATATCGAGTAGACGAAGATATTATAAAAGATGTTGCTTTTAATCCTAAAGACAAAACAACATGGGGTGAAGGAGGTTCGCAGCCATTACTAACATATAACCTTGATTTTGATTCAACCCATATGTTGTTTTTTGCTGGTTCTGGTGGTTACAAAACAACCAGTAATGTTATTCCTACGTGTATGAAATATTCTGGTCCACTGGTCGTTTTTGATCCTTCAACTGAAATCGCTCCAATAGTAAAAGAATTAAGACAGCAATCAAAAAAAAATACCGTATATGTTCTTGATCCTCATGGGGCTTCAACAAAAACCTTTAATCCTTTAGATTGGTTATTAGATGAAAATATCCCTCTTTATGAAAGGGAAGCAGGACTCGTAGAAATAGCAAGACTCCTCCTCTCCGAAACCCATAAATCAACTTCAACCGATCAATTCTTTACCTCTCATGCCCACAATTTGTTAACTGGTCTACTTGCGCATGTTGTCTTTTCCGATGAGTACAAATTAGAGGAAAAAAACTTAAAAACACTTCGTATGATTGTATCAGAACCAGAACCATCGGTTATTGGAAAATTGCAATCAATACAATCAAGTTCTTCATCGCAATTCATTCGTGAAACCCTTGGGGTCTTTACCAATATGGCACCGCAAACTTTCTCTGGTGTCTATGCTACTGCTTCTAAAGATACCCAATGGCTTTCTCTTGCTAATTACGCTAACCTTATAAGTGGTAACGACTTTAAAACAACTGATATAACAAAAGGAAATATAGATATCTTTTTGAATATTCCATCAAAAATTCTAAAATCATATCCAGGGGTAGGACGTATTCTCGTAGGCTCTTTTCTTAAAGCGATGGAAAGCGCAAATGGAGAATATGAAAAAAGAGTCCTCTTTGTTTTAGATGAAATTGATCTTTTAGGATATATGAACATCTTAGAGGAAGCACGTGACCGTGGGCGTAAATATGGAATCTCACTCATGCTCTTTTACCAATCTGTAGGACAAATTGAACGTCACTTCGGTTCATCGGGTGCTATGGCATGGTTTGAAAGTTGTGCTTTTGTAAGTTATGCCGCTATTAAAGATATTAAAACAGCTGAAAATATATCAAAGGCATGTGGTAAAATGACTATCGAAGTTCATGGCAAAAGTAAAACCCTAGGGACATCGGGTGCAAAAGGAACTGAAAGCCTTAGTGTCCAGCAGAGACCTTTAATTTATCCTCACGAAATTACTCAAGAAATGCGAAAAGACGAACAAATCATTCTCGTGCAAGGGCAGCCCCCTATCCGTTGCGGACGCTCTATATATTTCAGACGTAAGGATCTAAATGCTCTGGCTCAAAAAAACAGATTTGCTTCTAAATAGAACTCACTTCGTTCGTCCATTATTAAAAAATGAGAGGCTACCGCCTCTCAAACTCTCCGTACGCTCACCAAAATCATGAGATCAGACCCGCGTTTATCGAAGGGACTAACAAGCCTTGGTTCTTAAGGTCAAGGAAACCCCTACGGGGCGCCTAACGGCGTCCTAGACCTTAGAACCATAGGGGCTTGTTTTGTCCTTCTCACGCGGCTCCGAAATCATGATTAAAGGATAGAGCTAATAAGGGCGCTATAATCAAAAAAAGCAAATAAAAATTATAAGATATAGGAAAGGACTAATATGAACTCACTGAAAGCGGCTGTATCTTGGGTTGTTTAAGTTTTAAAGCCTTAGATAAATCATAATTTGTTTGCATAGCAAGCCAAGCTCGTGCTGTACTTACACCAGCCATTTCAAGCCTAATAGCAAGACTTGCACTAACCGCAGCTTTTCCATTTAAAACTCTAGAAAATGCTACACGAGATACAAGAGAATATTTATTATTTTTCTACTCATTATTTGAAAAGCATAAAATCATAATTAGATGGTGCTAAACGCAATAGAAGCGTATCATACCACCAATTGACAGCTAAACTTAGAAATATACAAATGATATAACCAATAACCATTGCTGTTTGGTGTTCAGAAGGTGCTGCACCTGCTACATATCCAGTAAAAAAGATAAATAACACTAATAAACTCCCACCTGCTATAAACTCTGTCAAAATAATAACTGGTTTACGAATAAGCAAAAGGAAAAGAAAAAGAAAAAAAAGGCACATTTGCAATATAGTAGATAAGATTTTACGGACGGTAGAAAACACTCTACGAATTTTGGAAATTGGATTTTTCTCTTTTTTATTTAGTTGGTTATTAGATAAAGTATCCATCGTCCCCTCCCATATTTTTATCTATAAAACGCTTTAAGCTACATGATACGTTTATTTATGATAACTTATATACCTGTATAGGTAGTTATTTCAATTTTATGATTTCTTTTAGAGTTTAAACAGTCTTTATTTTAAAAAAACAGGTGCCCCCCACACCTGTTATTTACGCTGCTGAAACGACCGTTCTAACAATATTATCGCTTTCATAAACCACACTGTTTACTCCAATATATCCCCTGCTTCGTCTTGTTATTCTTGCATTACCATAAACTTTTCCACTAATTGTTCCATGTCCAGAAATTTTTGCATTATCATAAATGGAACCGTAAATATCATAATGTCCACCAACCGTAGCATTACCAAAAACCTTACCATAAATTTTGCAAGCGCCACTCACAACGGCATGACTATAAACCTCAGCATTGCTATGAATACGTGCACTACCGGATAATTTTGCATTCCCATAAACCCTTGCACGATGATAAACCCAAGCTTGATAGGAAATATGAGCATTATCATAAACATGTGCATTCATATAAACGCGGCTTTTATCACATACATGTGCATTGCCATAAACATGACCACAAACAATAGCTTCACCACATACATGGGCATTTTCATAAACACGTCCATCACCATAAACCCACGCATCATCACCAACCCAGCAATTTCCCTCATGAGATAAGTTTGCTTCCTTTTCAATAAAGCCACCAAGGTCGCCAGCTTTAACATCAGCAAAATCTCTTAATGCACAGATGCGATAAAGAGTATGGCCATCAATTTGTTTGGTTTCATTTGTAAATTCATATTTTTTTGAGATAGTGTTCATAATGAACTCCTTTAGGATAAAGTTTTGAATTGACGCCCTATAGGGCGCCGGGTGCTCAAAACACAGCCTAAAGTCTGTTGTTATGCTTTCCCCGTAAGGGTATTATATGACATAACTACACCCGACAAAATCACTATATATGCTCTTTATAGCATAAAAAATAATCAATTTAAAAAGCTTTAGAAAGATTGTTTCGTAATCCATTCGCTTTAGGTCTAGTGTTTTGATCACTTGAGTATTTATATAACAAAATACCCATTTATTGTCAACTATTTTATTGCCATTTTTTGCCATTTTTTCTATATTTTTCAAATATATAGAGCACAAAATGCCTTATAATTTTTATCTTTTTCTTTTGACTTACATGCCCCAATAAGCTCCCCTTTTAATCATGATTTCGGAGCCGCGTGAGAAGGACAAAACAAGCCCCTATGGTTCTAGGTCCAGGACGCCGTTAGGCGCCCCGTAGGGGTTTCCTTGACCTTAAGAACCAAGGCTTGTTAGTCCCTTCGATAAACGCGGGTCTGATCTCATGATTTTGGTGAGCGTACGGAGAGTTTGAGAGGCGGTAGCCTCTCATTAAAAAACAAAGCTTGTAAGTAAAAAACTATTTTTCTTGCCAATCTTTTAAAATTAATTTATTTCTTTGGGAGTATTTTTGGTCGTATACGCAACGATCAATAGGGAAATAAAGCCCTAAGTTCGAGAGTAAAAATAATCGTCACCCGGAGTTCCGGGAGTTTTTGTTATGTCCAAGTACTTTTTAGTACTAAAAGCAAAAAGCTGACTCGAACTCAGTACTTTATTACTCCCGGAATACCAATGCGAGGGCGCTCGCAACCGGCAGGGGGATTTTAAAGTGCAAACAAAAAATCAACATTTAAATGACGTTTCTGTAGGTAAAAAAATTCGCCTCAGAAGAGAAATGTTGAAAATATCTCAAAAACAATTAGGGGACCTCTTAGGAGTAACCTTCCAACAAATTCAAAAATATGAAAAAGCTAGAAACCGCATAGGAGCTGGACGGTTGCAAGAAATTGCTGACATCCTCGATGTTGATATCTCCTTTTTTTATACCGATATTTCTCCCCAAAAAAAATGTTCATACCCTAATGATGAAGGAATTTCCAGTAAAGAAGAATACTTCCTTTTAAAAGGTTTTAGACAACTTAATCCTAAAAAACAAAAAGCAATTTTGTGGTTGGTTTCCGAATAGAAGAATGCTTTTTAAATTATATTACATACAGCTATCTTCTCTATTCATAAGAATATTTTAAATATTTATTACGTATTTTGTACGTAAATAATAAATAATCATCGTTTATTTTGTGTGTAATTGTTATTTACGTAATTTTCAATAAGACGATTAAGAAAATCACCACCATCTTCATTAAGTTCGTCTGCTAAAGACCAAAAACTGTCTCTTACTTCTGGTTCAAGTGCAAGTGTTAATCGTGCTGTTTTTAAACTACGTTTTCTACGTCCACTACCACGTTTTGTTTCTACACTATGACGTGTCGTAAAACCATTATTTTGACCTATCTTACTTAATTCTTGTTCATCTACTTTTTGTGCTTTTGTAAACGGTTGTAAATTTTCAAGATCCGGTAATACAATTTCAGCTCTTTTTGTCATGCTACTTTGTCCTTTAATAAATTTTCATTATCCAATACCTTCACAACAGCGTTAGCAAAAACCGTTGCATTTTCTTGTGCTGCTTGAGGATTATTCACATCAGAAGATGCTAAATCAAAGAGAGACCCCCCTATCTGAAAAAGAGCACTAAAAGCTCCTCTTTCAGTTAATGAAGCAGGTAAAATAGGAAGATTAGCTTTTTCTAACGTTTTCTCTATATGCTGTCCTTCGCGACTGTTTAAGGTATTGGTCATAGAAAATACGATACGAAAAGGTATTTCTCTTTTAAAAAACTGACTCTGTTGTTTTATTAAAGCAATGATCTTTCCTATCTGATCTCCATCAAGTTGTTTTTTTCTCATAGGAACCAAAACTAAATCCGCTCTCCCTATAGCAAAAGAAGCCGCAAGATTAGCAGAACCTTCAAGATCAACAATAACAAATGGAAACTTTTCTACAGCATCATCAATGCAAGAAACAATATTCTGTTCTGTAATATTTCCAGAAACTTCTATATTTTGGGGCATTGTATCTACAGATCTTTTCATCCATGTCACAAGTGGTTGATTTGGATCTGCATCAATTAATTTTACCTTAGATCCGGCTTTAGCAAAAACGTTAGCTAATACTAATGCCATTGTGGATTTTCCAACACCACCTTTTGTTGAACACATAGTAATTACAGGCATTAAGATATTCCTTATTCAATGAATAAACACCAAATAAATAACATTTATTTATTACGTATTTATTAAAATTATAAATCATAATTATTTATTCTATAAATATTTACTACGTACAAAATACGTAATAAATATTCATATGTTGTTAATTTCAAATCAGGTATAATCTGGTGTGCACATTCCAGTATGCAAACGAGTTTATTTCACAATTTCGTTTTTTAAGAGTAATTGATTTTTACATTACTTTTATATATATTAGATAATTATATAGTAAGAGGAATTTTTTATGTCTTCATTAACAGTTACAGCAAAAGGACAAATTACGCTGAAGCGGGATTTACTACAGCACCTTGGTGTTAAACCAGGTGAGAAGATTGACTTTGATAAACTACCAGGTGGTGAACTTCGTATAAAAGCGTCACAGCCTACAAGCACTATTGAGAGCTTTATTGGACGATTTTCTGGAAAACTAAAAAAACCTCTAACCATTGAAGAAATGAATGAAATTACAGCTTCTAGTTGGGCTGGGAAAAAATGAAGATTTCTGTAGACACAAATGTTCTAGCTCGTGCTGTTTTACAAGATGATAAAAAACAAGGGGAGGTAGCAAGTAAGATTTTAAGAGAAGCTTCTCTCATAGCTATTTCTCTACCTTGTCTATGCGAACTTGTTTGGATACTTCGCCGAGGTGCAAGACTATCAAAAGAAGATGTAGCTGGAATGTTACGCGATCTGCTAGCAACCAATAATATAGTAACGAATAGACCAGCTGTTGAAGCAGGGCTTGCTATTCTAGAGGCTGGTGGTGATTTTGCTGATGGAATTATATCTTATGAGGGAAATTGGCTAGGTGGTGAGACGTTTGTTTCCTTTGATAAATTAGCAATAGACCTGTTAAAGAAAAACGGACAGTTAGTAAAACTCCTTACTTAATGAGTAAGCTAATACCTATAAAAGAATAAGCTATAGATGTGGATTTTCCAACACCATCTTTTGTTGAACACATAGTAATTACAGGTATTAAGATATTCCTTATTTAGTGAATAAACACTAAATAAGGATACTTCAATGCATCACGTCATGGAAAAGAACTATCAACTTTGCGCAGTTTATCTTAATTTTCCAATGTTCTTGGCATGGTAATGATAGGCTTAATTTTTGTAGACTTAATATTTCTACGTTCAATAAATAAACGCAAGGTATTTACACTAACTTCTAATGTCTTAGCAATACGGTTCTGTGATAAACCAACATTTATAAATGCTTGAATTTCATCAATGTGATTGTCCAGCTTTAATTGCGTAGCTTTACTTCCTTTTGGCCGGCCAAGTTTTATTCCTCGTTGACGAGCAACATTTAAGGCTTCTTTTGTGCGTGTTTGAATTAAATGCCGTTCAATTTGTGATACCATACCCAATACGTTTGCAATGATATCGCTTTGTAAACTTCCGTCCATGATAAGGTTTTGTTTCGTTATATGCACAATTAAACCACGTTCACTGGCTGCTTTGAGAATTTCTAAAACAGCAAGAGAAGAACCAGCTATACGAGAAAACTCCGGTGTGAGTAAAACATCACCACATTCAGCTTTTTCAATTAAAGCACCAAGTTTACGTTTGCGCCAATCTTGTCCTCTGCTTGCAACTTCCTCTTCAATATGGAGTGGAGCAAAGCCATGTTTGTTAGCATATTCTAACAAGCCAAATTTTTGATTTTTTGTATCTTGTCCATCACGAGAAACGCGCAAATAAGCGTAAAATTTTGCCATATTTAATAAAAACGTCAATTTAGATTTAAACTGATATATTTTTATTCAAAAAAAATGTCAAATAAATACATGATTTTATATCAGAAAAAATGATCGTTTTTTTTATAAAATTCTATTGAATAAGAAGTAAAATTATTACATTGTAATTATATTGTAACACATAAAGTGGTGGTAAAATGGCTGAAACAATATTTACCTTTCGCGTTTATGATGTATTAAAAGATACTTCTTTAATATCTTAATTTTAAAATAGTTAAATTTTCTTATTGAGAAAAAGTAGTTTGTTATATATATAACTTTTGGGGGAAGAGGTATTTTGGGAAGTTCCCCGCAGAATTACCATTAATTTAAACCTCTTTCTCTAAAATGTTATTTGTTTTTTCCTTTAATAGAAAACCATGCTGCCTTGATTTTTTCGGTATTGCTTATTGTGTGAAACGCCAAGAACAAAATTAAACAATGCCATCATCTATATGATGGTCTATAATTTGATAACATTTTCTTCATTTCATCTGTTTCGTTAGACATTTTGTCCCCCTTTTTTATTTTTTATCAAACTTATGGTACAAGTTTCTTTGAATATGTTTGCATTTTCAAAGTTTTCAGCACTTCATTTAATTGGGATTTAAACAAGAGATTTTTTTGCTGATTTGAGTTTGATTGTGTATGTTTTTCGGTGTTTTTCATGCGCCAATCATTCAATTTTTCGTCAAAAGCTTCATTCTGCAAGGCGTGCAAAGAACGTTCGAGGTATAATTCTCCACGATTTTCTTTGGCAATCATACCACGAAGATATCCTCCAGATGATTTTACAAGGTTTTTACAATGTTTTTCGAAGATGATAGCAATAGCAAGAGCGGCTTTTTGAAGCCCCATAGTTTTTTTAGCCTCTTCAACGGTGTGAGTAGAAATCCCCTTCATTTTGGCTAAAAATTCCATGGAATCGGTTAAATCCCTTTCAGATTGCAAACCATGTTTAAGAAACATTGCAGTATTAGGCAGCGCTTCATTTAAAAATTCTGGTTTGATGTGAAGCAATGGTGCCTTTTTTGAAGATAAGGGTGTTTCGGTTTTGCCTTTTTTTATATTTTCATAAGCTGTTTTATTGTGACCGTAGGTCATGTTATTAATTTGAGTGTGTTCAGGTTTATCTGAACACACATGTTTGTTACAATTACAGTTATGTTTAAGGGTTGTATGTTCTATATGTATTTCGTCAGCAAAATGCCTGTATTTCGTTTTTAGTGTTTTTTCCTTTAAAACTCTCTCCAAAATCCACTGAAAAAGACCTATTGCTTTGTGTAATTTTTCTACTGAAGCTTTGGCCGGCCGACCAATAATATGAACGATTTTTTGCATTCTAGAAAAAAGCAATGATGTAAATGGTGTCGCTTCAATTGATGTGTAAGAAGCTTTGATTTGCCGCACCAACCCCCGAAAACAATGCAAAGCGTCCTTTTGTTTGTTCTGAGCCTCTAGGATTTCATCAGTTTTCTGTTTAAGTTCATAGTATCGAACAACCAAAATACGTAAATCAATACCGCAAGCTGCTATAATTCCATGATCACGGCTTCGCACTGAATAGCGCTTAAAATTACCAGAATCCCGCATTACAACAAGACCACAATCATAAAGACGTGAAAGCAATATACTAACACGTGATTCACTACGGCCAATGTCTTTACTAAGACAGTAATTACTTTTAAAAACGATAGGAACTCCGCCTTTTTCAAATGAAGATATAGAAGCCGTATCCAATAAAGCTAAGAGAAGTTTAGCTTCTGTATCTTTAATCAAATGAGCCTTCTCTAATTTTTTAACCAATCCAATTAATTGTCCGCGACTTACAAGACCCATTTCAGCATTTTCTGCTAATTTTCTAAATTCTATATGATGCGTACTTAATTTTCTTCCCGATATTTTTTTAACCATAATTGTTTTAACCTCTGAACTAGAGGCAAAAAAATGTAAAAAATACCCCTTTTCTACAAAATTTCTCTTGCAGAATGCATCACGATAAATTAAATTGAGAATTGATGTTAATTTAATTCACCGTAGAGGTATTTTAGAAACCCTTCTGTTAGCGCAGTTGGGTTTTTATTTTTTTGCCATTATATTCCCCTCATTTTGAAAATGACTCATAGCTTTGAAAAAAGCATGTCAAGGTAAAGGGTATATTAAAAAAAAAGATTTTCAATATAGTAAAGATTTCAAACAACTGTTTTTATAGCAATACAACCAATTACAACCTGTCATAATAGCGAAGCGAAATGACGTATAGGGAAGGGAACGCGCTCCCATATAGCGCTGTAGTGAGCAACCTATACGAGTAAGTGAGCTTTAAATAAAAACAATTTTCCATGACGAGAGTTGTCCATCAAGACTTATGGGGCTTGTGGTCAACTTTTACCTGATAAGGCTCGTTGTGGAATATTGTCTTCATTTTTGAATGGCACTTGAGAGGATATTTGATCAATTATGGTCTATGGGATTATAGCTGCCATGGTCTCTTCTCCACTCTTCTGGTTGTTGAAATTGACTTGACCACAAGCCAATTTGTGCTTTTTGAGCGGTCAATTGCAAATTTTTATAGTCTGCGGGGGACGGAAAATTATGCTGATCCTTTGTCAAAACCATCAAGCCTTCTGCAAGCCCCAAGCGTGCAAGATCAACTCCATCTACAAAACATTGAGCATAATGAATTTGTTGAACGACACGGGCTTGCCGACACGTAACATTCTTATCGATTGTTTTTGAGACAAGCCACGCAGTGACAAAAGCCCCACAGGGCCACTTAATACCATGGCGTGAGGCAAACTGCCGCATTTCACAGGTTTCAACACCATATAATCGAATATTGCGCACAATTCTTTTTCTCCACCCATCATCTGTTGGTGTGATCATTTTAAAGCTCACACCACTTGTAACTTGTATAGCACCAGAATAAACAGGGACATTTTCTTCATAAAATTGTGATGCCAATGACTTTTGGTTCAACACCACATTTTGTTTGTTGTTATAATTTATTAACTTCAACTTTGAAGTTTGAACAGTATTTTCTATTGTCTTTTCTGAGCCTTTTAAAAAAGCTGTTTGAATAAATTTTTCAGTATGTTTACTTAAATAAAATAATCCACACAAAATAATAATACAAATTAAGACAAAATATTTAAGGGCTAATCGAAGAATTTTTAAAATATCATTTTGAATATTATATATATTATCGCTCATTACATCATATAATATTAAATATTGTTAATTTTATAGTAGAAAAACTATTTTTTTCATTTTATATGATACCTAATTAAGATCTTAAATAAATTTATGATTAACTTTAAAATAGCGAGGGGGTTTTCATGAAAAACATGAATAATTCGTTCATTTTTGAACACACCTTTAAAGACAGTATTTTATCCAATACCCAAAAGAAATGGTTAACGACACTCCTTATGTTATTCATTGCCTTTATAGCACTGAATGAACCAGCATTTGCACAAAGCTTTGGTAAAATTGAAGGCGCTCTTCAAAAAGTAATCTCAGCTTTAACAGGACCAATTGCAAAATCGATAGCCACCATTGCGATTGCTGGTGTTGGGCTTGCGTGGATTGCTGGTTATGTTGAAATGCGTAAAGC
>NZ_HE997457.1:0-12500 GCF_000312525.1 Bartonella florencae
CTTTTTTATTTTCCCTAGAGCGTTTTTCATGAATCAGCAAGAAAATCATGCTCCAAAAGTTCTCAAAGAATATTACATAAAAAACCGTTCTCCTCTCCCCTGTCCAGCATAAGAAGGCCAATACCATAAACAATACCTTCATTTGCTGGAGGTTCTTCTCCAGATACTGTCATTTTTCAGTATTCTTAGTGCCTTTGGGGGCAATGGATCACTTTTGGAACATAATGGAGCAGGAAGCATTTTATCTCCAGCATCAGTAAAGGAGATAAAAATATGGAAACCCGCATTCCCGAAGACACACCCTTCGATACACATTTTCTAGGGGAGACATCCTTAGAGACAAAATATCCTTTTTTCCAAACACCCATTTCATGGTCAGCCATCTTTGCCGGACTGGTGACAGCCCTTGCCACCTCAATCTGCCTCTCCTTTTTGGTAGCAGCCTTAGGATTTGGCCAAATGGATTTCACTTCCTCAACCCCTTTTGGGGGCTCTTTCCTTTCCTTTGGCATAGGCTCTCTTATCGTTATGTTGATAAGTCTTGCTTTGGGAGGCTTTGTGGCTGGGCGTTTTGCTGAAACCTCAGGAAGCCTGCATGGCTTTCTCACTTGGGCTCTTATAACTCTGCTGATGACCTTCCAAGCCATCCATGTGGTTTCAAGCACAGCAAAAATAGGGACGAAAACGGCTCTAGAAAACAGCTCCATAATCCAACAAACCGTGGATAGCTTTAAAACAAACATTTCGCCTCTTCTTGCAAAATTAAACAGCGAGGATTTTGCAAATTTTTTGACAAAAAACAGCGAAGATGGCATCAATTTTGAGCAACTTGGCAATGAATTGCGCAGCCTTCTCAACAAAAGTGATATACCTGCCCTCAATCCTGAACGTTTAAAACAATCCTATCAGGCAGCGCTCAGCGATATTGGGGAAGCAATCACCGCGTTTAAAAAGGACCCATCTCACTATCGCAAGACTTTAAAAAATCTTGGTGAACGTCTTTCTGATCGCCTAGAAGATCTGACGACAAAATTTGATCGTAGCGATATCATCAATGCGCTCATAAAAGATGGCATGCCCCGTGCGGATGCACAAACAGCAACCAACCGTGCCCTTCATGTCTATCAAAAGGCAGAAGAAAAAACGACAAAAGCGATAAAAGCGCTTGAAGAATGGGCTGAAACCCTCTCTGACAATCTTAAAGATACCATCAAGGGCTCTCAAAAGACCGTGACAAGATTGAGCCACGGTGGTTCCAAGATTGGATGGTGGGGTTTTTTAGGCAGTTTAATAGGGGCGGTCATTTCGAGTATTTTTGGTTATTATGGTTATAGAAGCCGCAGGGACTTTTTGCAGCTTTAAATTTTCTAGCTTTCCAGCGAGCATAAAAAAGCTGCACAGATTTGTGCAGCTTTTTTTACATTTTTTTGATGACACTTTATTTATCATATAGTTCTATCATTGCATCTCCTATAGAAAACTTTACTGTCTTGCTCCTCTCATAAAGCTCCTCACTAAAAAACACAAAAGAATAGCTTATCATCGCAAAGAGATATTATGCTCGTTTTCAATACAGCCCTTATTGAAAGAGTTTCCTTTTTCCACTTTCAGCAAAAAACTAGACAAAGCAAAATGAAACGATAAACCATACCAGATATGCGAAGGAAGAAATTTTAGCTCTAATATCTTGGGAGAGGAGCATTTGACAAAAAAATAAATCCATGCCAAGTCTGAGAATGTAATAGTTTTTTAAACTATCGCTTATTTATAATTATAAGGGGAGGAATATATGAATATTTCATTTAATGAAGTAGAAGATGTTATTGAGTTGGCTGCTGACGAAGTTGTGCCAATTGTGAAGAATGTTAAATACGCTCAGCGCAGCGATGTTCAAATTTATCAAGATGAACTTGATATGAATGGTTCGCTAGAAGTTTAATAATGTATTGTTGATACAGATCTATTTATACATCTAACTTTAAAAATTAAGCATATTATTAAGAGCATGTTTGAATTATTTTCAGAGGGCTTTTCTCAAACAATTTGGGCTAAGCAAGCAGCTGAATTATCAATTTCATACATCCCTTTCAATGAAAGAGATGTTTTGGATGCTCTAAAGCAATACGCACTACATCCTCATAAACTCTTAGCTCTTAAGCCTAAATCCGAAGTAGTAACGATAATCAATGGGGTGCGGAGTCCACATCCTCTTCCAAACTTTCTTGTTTTAGACACGGACAGGACTATAGAAGAATATACTGACCGCGTTGACCAATATGCCGAAGGACAAGAATGGGCGATCATGTATTATGGGTTATATGCTGCAACCCCTGTATTGTGGGACGCAGCAAAGCAGTTTGCAAATCAATTAGCACATTCTTTAGGGTTTAGGCCTGGTGGACGCGTAGATATTGACTGCTTTATTGGCCGGTATTCTTCTACCCATGTTGGAATCCATGTGGATCATGCTCATAATTTTGCTTTTACGCTACAGGATGGCAAAACAATGTTTGCATGGCCCAGCACACGAAAAGACCTTCAAGGGTTAAAATATCCTGAATATGAAGAGCATAAACCAACAGCAACTGCGCTGCAAAATCTGACAGATCGTGTTGCCTACTTCCCTCATGATGCTTTCCATGTTGCCGAAACGGGAGAAAAGGTTGCTGTGAATATCAATGTCGCTTTTTGGGAAACAGCCCACGATGCACAACACCATAGAGATTATGTCATGCATTTACTCCATCTCGATAATCGAACGCGACATGATATCCGCACATCAGGAAGAGTAAATTTAAACCCTGATAATGCTTTTCAACACTCCACACTAAAATCCGCCACTGCAAATGGTACCTTAAAACGCCATATGCTGGTTTCTCAATTAATTAGCGATACAAGTTCACGTTTATGCGTCGGTCGCCCCCTTATTGATATTTCTGAAATTGAAAATGAAATCTCTCTTCGCCCGTCTGCAACCCTCCAATGGGTGCCCTTAACTGAAACAAAAGAACTCCTCATCGCTGCCAATGGGCATTGTGCCAGTTTTGAATATAGCTCTCCTCTAGAGCACTTTCTTTCTCAACTTTCATCCAGAAAAAAACTAGATTTAGCAAAATTAAATGATAAATCCTATAGATATGGGCAGGAGGAAATTTTAAAAACCGTAAAAGCTTTAGCATGTTGGGGGGCGTTGTGATAAAGAAAAAATCCATAATTTTTGCCCAAATAGGACTTTTTCTTGTTTTGAGCTTGAGCAGCTTTGCCGATGAAACAGCTCAAGTCACTTTTGCTTTACACTTAGCAGAAAGTACAGCCTCCATTTCCATGCTGCTTTTTGCAGGGCTTATAGGAGGAATTTGTGCAGGTCCCATTGCCCCGCGTCTTTTGCACCGCTTCCAGCCAGCACACACAGTGACTGTTGTTTTATTATTTGAAGCACTCTTTATAGCTACAGCCGCAATTGCCAACCAGTTTTGGTTTTATATTGCCCTTTCTTTTGCACTGGGCTGTGCTGGTTCAATCTTTTGGTCTGCTATCCTTGTTGCTGTACCTGAATTAGCAAACAATGATCAGCAACTAGACCGCATCAATCGTATCATCCAAACGGTTCGTAATCTTGGCTATATTGCCGGACCACTGTTAGGAGGCATGTTGTATGGTCTATCAAACGGGCAAAAAGGGCTCTTTTCATTGTCAATCATGGTTCTCTGTGCAGCCTTGATCACCACATACTGTTTTAAAAGTTTAAAAGTGCATGAAAAAACGATAAACCCATCACAGCAAAGCAAAAAGGGGCTAGACTTAACAGGGCTCTTGCGTAAAAAAAAGGTTGTCTATGCTCTTGCCCCTCTCACCCTTACCATCATACTCACCTCTGCTCTCAATGTGTTGTCGATTGTCCGCATCCGCACCGAGCTCTCCTTCAGTGCAGAAACCTATGGCATGATCAGCAGCATGATAAGTCTCGGTCTTGTGGTTGGTCCACTCTGCTTTTCTAGCCTTTTCCACCGTTTTGGCAATGCCGCCGGTGCATCACTGGCTGCTACAACCATTGGCTTTGCCATTTTCTGCTTTTCTTTAACAAACTTCACATGGTTCATGATGTTCTCATTTTTTATTCTTGGGAGTGCCAACGGTGTGCAAAATGCCCTGATGGCAAGTTTTATGATGAAAGCTATCCAGAAAGAACAACGAAACAGCCAAATGCCTGCCTATATCTTTATCATACAAACAGCCGTATGCATTGGTTTTATCAGTGCAGGTTTTGTAAAAGTGCACCATACCCAACACACACTCTTTATCATCGGCATTGCCACCATGATCACAGGCATCTTAGGCTTTATCGTAAACAGCGCTCTGCAAAAAAAGGAAGGTGATCATGCCTAACAGACTTTGCTATCTATTCCAGCAAGCAAACCATGCTAAAAAAGGACATGACAATCACCACCCGATCAAATCCCAGTCAAATTATTCTCTCCCCCCTGCAACCCCATAGCAACCGATAGGACTTTTATGAAGCAATCTTTGAGTGTGGAGCAACGAACAACCATTACCAAAACTTTATATTTTAAAGCAAAAAAAACCAATAACATCATGCAACAAGATCCTATAGGCTTAAATTTTTACCACGGAACAGGCGGTTATGTATGGCAATTAGCAGATACCATGCTACATGACTTAAATGAAAACATCCATACCCTTGCCTTACAAAAACCCACACCACCCATAGCCATCTATTCTTTTGCCGTTTACCCACGCAAATTAGCCCCCCTAGCACACATTCAATGGGCAAAGGACGTACAAATCATAAAAAATAAACCGGCACTCATTGGCAAACGCCAACTTCAACCTATCACCGTTGTTTCCACCAAAAGCAGAGTTTTTGGTGGATTTGATGTAGAAACCTTTACAGCGCTTCATGAAGGTTGTTGCGTTCAATCCTTGAAAGAAATCAAACTCAACGGTTGCCTTTTTAACGCAGAAAATCTTTTGATATCCTTGTTGCGACACGGTCTCATTCAAACAAATCAACAAGCCTTTTCTCCAGATCATGCAACAGCGCTTTTACGAGAGCCAACATGTCGTATTATCAATTCTCCTCTTGGCACCCTTGCCATTAATCAACTCAACGGACGCACAATCCGGCTGAATGAAAAAAACAAACCTCTCCTGCAAAAAGCCACAACAGAAATGCATCTTCAACACCCCATAGAACAAACAACAACCTTTCTTGTCAAAGCAGGAATGCTGCGTTTGGTAAAAGAATAAGGATCAAAAGATGCCCCTGATAAGACCTGGTATGGGAACAGAAAACACTGCCCCGCTTCTTTACACACTCATTCAAATGGCAAGACCGCGTACAGTTCTTGAAATCGGTGCGGGGGATAGCACGCGCTTGATTGCTAAAGCACTGCAAAAAGCAAAACAAGCATGGCAACAGGATAAAAAACTCTTACAATCCCCCACTTGGGAAGAACGTACAGCTTTGCTTGACCCTTCAGGAGTCCTTGAAAATTATCAACCACGATTGATCACCATTGATGATTTTTCAGTAGACAGTCAATCCGCTGAAGAAGCATGGCAAAAACTGCTCCAAGACAAGCGTATTGAAAAAGATACCGTAACATTCATCCATGAAAATTTCTTCTCTCTCAATGAAAGCACTCTCAAATCTTGGGGACCCATAGATTTTGCTTGGCTTGATGCTGGAACGCCGGCAGATGATGTGCGATTTGTTATCACACTTTGGCAACATATCACCGCTGGTGGTTATCTCTGTTTGCATGAACCAACCATGACCACACCCGTTGCTCTTAATGGAAAACAACGGGTGCGAGGTGTCAGAACCCCTTTGTGGGAAGAAATTCTCTACCGTCTTGATGGATCCTATGAGGCTTTAACCCTCCCCGAAAACCACAAATATCGCCAAAGTGGTCTGGGGATTATTCGCAAACGCACCCCTGCAGAACAAATTGTACGAACACAATCGCTCCAAGCAGAACTCATAGAGATCAATGAGCTGCCCATTCGCAATGATCTTTTGCCCATGGGACAAGAAACACTTCACAAACGCAGTAAAGCCAATTCACTGATCTCTGCCATGACCTCAGCAACACTGCGCACTGTTTATGCCGCCATTATCCTTGGTGCGAAAAATCTTTCTGAGATCCTAAAAACTGTCGATTATGATGCGAAAACCATTCACAAAGCGATCAATCGCCTTTTGAATCTTGGTCTTATTCAAAACACAACAGCAGGATTTCAAGCGGAAGAGACACTGTGGAAAATGCTAGAAAATAAACATGAGCGGGAGAGAGAAAATTTAAGCGACCGCCATTTAGAAACAGAAGAGATGCTTACAAGAATTGCCCAAGCCTTTCAAAAGGAAAAAAGCTATAGCGAAACGGAAATCTCCAAGATATGCAACCTCTTTACGGTAGATTTTGCCAGATTACGACGCACCCTCGTTGAAAGAGGATTTTTACAACGCCATGGGGGCAAATATCAACGCATACGCTAAAAAATACCAAACCTTTTGAGACAAAAATTTTAAAAACTAAGAATTTAAAGTAAATCTGATAATCCTTCCTTAAGGAATGGGCAGAACGCACAAAACACAACAACCCTGCCTTGAGACAAAAAACTAGAATGACAGGATATAAAAGCGTAAATTAAAACAATCCTTGCCCCTCTCTTTTTTCATGATAACCTTGCACATAGGGAGTTTATCATGACCGACTATAGCTTTGCAGTTATGAAAAGAAATCTGCGATAAACCAAGGGGACAAATTGGTAAAGCACTCTGTCAAGCTTTTAACACCAATATCTACAAAGGATTGTGAGAATGTGCATGTGGAAGAGAGCCTAAATTATTTCGTATAGGATTGATATCCCAAACTTTTGTAGAGCAAGTCCTTCTCTATGCAAAAACAACCAGAATATTTAAGCATATACACTTAAAATATACAGTGCACAAATAAACACCTCTCACCTTACAGCTTACAGAAACAAAAAAATCTCAAACCTCATGGGTCAACCAGTATTGGGATTTTTCACCACTGGTATAACTTTAAGAACAGCACTATAAAGGGCATCCTTTAAAACAAATAAAATCAATAGTGCAATTAAAAATAAAATGTTACATAAATTCCTTCATTTCAAAGCAAGCATAAAACTCATTCTCATAACGAATTTGCTAAGCAATGTTGGATTCTTTATGGTCGTTCCTTTTTTGGCGATCTATTTAAGCAAATTGAATTCTCTCAGTGCAATAGAAGTGGGTACCATCATTGGTATTGCTTTTTGGTGTCAAAGAGCAGGCTCTCTTTTAGGGGGAATATTTTCCGATTATGTACATATCAAAAAAACCATGCTTTTGGGTTTAGCGATGCGGATTCCAGGCTATCTCATCATTGGTTTTACGCATAACTTTTACCTCCTACTCCTCTCCTGCATCGTCATTGGACTAGGAAGCAGTATATATTTTCCTGCAGCAAAATCTTTTTTAGTAAAAAACGTCTCTCAAGCTGACAAAGTTGATATTTTAGCCATCAGATCAGTTTTTTCCAACATAGGAAGTGCCATTGGTCCATTACTTGGCATGTTCATTTTAAAAGTTCAGCCTCACCTATTATTTAGCTTGGTTGGCTTCATCTTTATTTTATTATTTCTTCTCAACTGCACATTAAAAGAAAGTCTAGGAAACAGCACACGCAGTAAAATAAATTTCTCTGATTTTCGAAAACTGCTCACCAACAAGACGATGCTTGATGTGGCATTTTTTACGTTTTTATTTACCTTTTTTTACACACAACTCGAAGTAACTTTCCCTCTGTTTGCTGACCAAACTTTTGGTAGAAGTGCCCCCTCATACATTTTTCTCCTCAATGCTCTTATTGTCATTTTTTTCCAAATCCCTGTCTCAAGATGGGCATGTAAAAAAAAGGACAAAACACCTATAGTGTTATCCTTTGTATTTTTTGGGCTCTCATTCTTTATTTTCCACGCTCTTGATCATTCTTACCTTAGCCTCTTTTTAGCGATCACCCTTTTTACCCTTGCCGAAATCATTATGCGTATACGCCTCGATTATGATGCAACAAATATAGATGAGCGCCTCATTGCTAGCGCATTTGGCATCATGAGTTTGTCGAGTGCTTTTGGAGGAATGGCAGGAAGTTACTTCGGTTCTCTCTTATACAACAGAGCTGTTTTTGGCTTAACGGTTTGGCAACTCTTAAGCATTGCATCCATCAGCGCTACTTCTCTCTCTCTCCTGCTCTTCATGAAAAGAGCAAAAAGATAAATTCAAGCTCTTACTTACTTCTACCTTTCTTATTAGGCAGGAAGACTTCATATTCTTCCCAGAAGAGATTGCACCAAACTGGAATAAACATCAAACTCCAACCATCGAATCTGGAAATTTGCTTATGGCCATAACTAAGGTAATATAAATACCCGTGTGTACCTTATAGTAACTCAACGGATCAACTATTCTTTATTATATTTACAGTATAATTAATTTGTTATATATTGATACAATGATTGGTTATTAGTTTAAATATATTCCGTACCAATCATGATAAAATGCGGGTAAAGGGGGTAAATGTGGATTTACAAAAAATAGAAGTCAATAGCGGCTTTTCATTTTCTATAAGGGGACAATCAAAAAACTGCTCTCGTTTAATCGCTATGAAGCAGCATCTTATGATCGGTATAAGCCCATTCAACTCAAGATTTTCGGAAAAATATATCACTGAGCTTATATGTTGGAGTGCAAAGAAGTTCAAAGATATTGATATATTGCTCCCAGATATAGAATCAGCAATGCTTCTTATATTGTCATCCCGATCGACTAAGACTAAAGCAGAGAGCAAAACGAAAAAGGAACTGAATCGTATAAGATGAATATTATACAATATTCAGAATTTTAATAATTTAGAAAAGCCATTTCGCATTCTTGACTTCTCTCAATACAAGCAAAATGAAAATTATAAAGTGTTAAAATCAAAAGCTATAAATTTGTACAAAAAAATTCAACATTTAGTGAATTATGCACAAAAATGTCAATCCAAGCAGTTGGGTGTCGAGCAAAAAGCGTGGGATTATCGACTGAAGAAATAAAGTGTTTAGACACAACAGATATTTCTATTGAATATATTTTCGATGAAATACCATTCTACGTAAATACCCCATCTTTACTCAATATAGAAAGCTCAGTTTTGGTCTACCATCGTGAATGGCCAATAGGGGAGTTGTTGCGCAGCAGCAAATCACCTCTATATGTTGATAGGCAACAAGGCCACGGAATTGTTTCAATATGTAGGCAAACTGATGATAAAGAATTCGTTTATAATTAGAAATTCAGGGAGGGAACAAGTAGTGCGCCACGTTATTAAATTTAATGTTATGGATAAAAATTTCCAAAAAAATCCATACGATACATACAAAAATGTACATTCTTCAAACTCTGTTCTCTGGGATGAAAGTCTTAAGGCTTATTTTTTTGGCCGATATGAAGATGTCAACGCAATTTTGAGAGATTCCCGCTTTACCACAGCCCCCTTAGCCGTTCGAGCCGAACCTGTAATGGGTGATCGCGTATTAGCCCAAATGGAAGGGCATGAGCACCATAGCAAGCGGCACGCTGTACTTTCAAAACTTACTGGAAAAATGTTCCGCACACGCTATGCTTCAATTATTGAAGAAACAATAGATCAGCTTCTTATACCGTATCTTATCAAAGGAAGAATAGATATTATTAATGAATTCGGAAAAGATTATAGTGTGCTTGTTACATTAATGGTCTTAGGTCTACCGATAGATCGCTACAAGGATATATCGATGTGGCACAAGGGTATCGCATCTTTTGTTACCAGCCTTAACCAATCAGATGAGGAAAAAGAATTCAGCTTATCGTGTAGCAAAGATATCATTTCTTATCTAACGCCGCTAATAGAAGAATGGGACAAAAATTCATCTGACGACTTAATATCTGTTTTATGTCAGAAAACAGATAATGGTAACAATATGACAACTTCTGAAATAGTCGCGCTTGTTCTTAATATGTTATTAGCGGCCATAGAGCCCGCTGATAAAACCTTAGCCTATCTTTTTTATCATTTACTCACAAATCTAAACGAATTAGAAAAAATTCAAAATGATAGGACGCTTCTTGGCGATGCGATAGCGGAAACACTACGTCTCACTTCTCCTGTTCAGCTTATACCACGCCAGACCAATCAAGAGATGGAGTTCTCAGGAGTTTCATTACCAGCCAATTCTCTTGTTTTTTGCATGATTGGAGCTGCTAACCGTGATCCTGATATTTTTGTAGATCCTAATCATTTCATACTAGAGCGTAAACGGATTGGAAAAACTGGAACAGATTTTATAAAGTCCGCAAACCATTTAGCCTTTGGAGCAGGTATGCATGTTTGTGTAGGCTTTATCTTGCTCTCATGCAGAAAGAATTGACAGCAAACAAACTTCTTAGATAAACTCATCAAGATCCGCTTCAACAAGAGCTTTATTTGGGGAAAAAGAGATTTTACACAAGGGGAATATCTGGGGGGAAAATCAGGAGACAAGCATTGAGGAAAACCACCGACACTCTCAATCACATTCATCCCAATATCTTCACAGCCTTCACAAACAGCTGTCCCTTCTCAAAGCCTGTGATTTATGGAACAGAACCAATCGTGTAAAGAATACCAGCAGGGGACATAAGAATGCAAAAAAGAGATTTCTATAGCAAATCAGAAAAGTGTGTCATCTATACTGTCATTATCTCCAGTATACTTCCCTTGCTGGATGGAAGCATTGTTAATGTCATCCTTCCTGACCTTGCGCGTTATTTTTCAACGGAGAACGATAATATACAATGGGTTGTAACCTCCTATTTTCTCGCTACTGTTCCTGGGCTTTTGATAGCAGCTTTTCTACAGGGAAGAATAGGGATTAAAAAAACTTGGCTGCTTGCAAACTTCATTTTTATGCTTGGATCGCTGGGGGTAGGATTAAGCTATGACTTTCAAACTATTATATCTGCTCGTATCGTTCAAGGTTTTGGAACCGGTCTTTTGTTGCCCCTAAGCCAAACCATTATTGCCTTACAATTTGGACAAGAACGGGTGCGCCAAGCCATGGGCACCATAGCCGTACCCACAGTTTTTGCTCCTGCCTTTGGTCCATTGGTGGGTGCCTCACTTGCTCAGTATGTCTCTTGGCGCTTGTTATTTTTTATCAATATTCCGCTTATTTTCTTGGCAGTCGCCATTGGAGCAAAATATTTAAAAACCAACGAAACAGAAAAAACAAAATTTAACTTACTTGCATTTTTAGCCTTTTCCATATCCCTTATTTCGTTTTTTTATCTCACAGAAGCCGCAAATAGAAACAACAACACCGTATATATCCTAGCACTTACAGCGGTGCTCTCTCTCATATGCTTTATTGTTTTTAATCAGAACGCAAAAAACAAATTAATCGTCTTTAGCGGATTTACAAATGCACGCTACACATTGCTTATGATCATGGGGCTTATTGCTTCATTTCTTTTTTACAGCTTTCTGGTTTATTTCCCATTAGCATACGCCATGGCAGAGCCCCATGAAAAGAGCCTTCTCATCATCGGCGCGGTCCTTGCACTGCAAGGGGTAGGAGCATGGATTGGAAGAAAATTTATTTACCAGAAATGGAAAGAAAAATCTCCCTTTTTCATGATAGGCATTGGTTTGGTGATATCAAGCTTTGGGTTATTATGCTTTGGTTATCATATAAGCATCGATGGACTGGGGTTCTTACTAAGAGGCGTAGGACTTGGTATTACCACCATTGTATGTCTGTCCGCGCCCATCCAATATGTCAATCGTTTATACGTCAAAGATACAGCCGTTATCACACGCATATTACAGCAAATAGGCGGCGCCTTAGGAGGAGTGTTTGCTGGCTATTTTCTTCATTCGCTAACAAAAGGATACCTCTCCCTCAAGCAAACATATCTCATATTCTTCCTCTTTTCTATCTCTGCATTTTTACTGTTTTGCCTCACACTCTCCTTATTACGTAAAGAAAAGAGCGCAAATTTATGAGATGCTTTGTTTAAAGACTATAACATTTGCAATGCTATGATCATACAGCATTTGTTTGGTTGAAAAATACCAATATACAGGAACCTCTACCCCACCCTTCATACATTTGCAGAGCAAAAAGCCCGCCTCCTATCACAAAAATAATATATCCACGCCCTACAGTTTTTTCCATAATCTCTCGCTTAAAAAGCCACCGCGCTGTAAGATTTCCCAAAAATATAGGGAATGAGACACCAATATAGCTTGCTGGCAAACCCAAACTTGTAAGTAAAAAAGGCGACTCTACAATATAAGCAAAATATGCCGCCATCATTTTTACAAAAGAATGCTCAACGGAGGGGCTTCTTAAGCTCTAAAATTTTGCATCTCCCTTTACTTGCGCTCCATTGCACCTCTCTCCGCTTTCCT
>NZ_HE997458.1:0-16552 GCF_000312525.1 Bartonella florencae
TAAAATTTGTAATAAATTATTTATATTATTTCTGTTAATAAACCTATATTATGATTATATTTATGAAAACTATCATAAAATACTTGTTAGAGTAAGTGATATTCTTTATTTATAAACTACAAAGTGTTCTTTTCTTTATGCAACATAAATATAGCTTACTATTCTTGATACTTATCGTATGTTTATCAACGGGTGGCCTGATTTCTACAGATATTTTTCTTCCAGCGCTTGGGGAGATGCGCCACTATTACCAGGTGACGGAGTCTCGAATTCAGAGTGCTGTAGCGGTTTTTCTGTTTGCATTGGCATTTGGACAGCTCATTTATGGACCATTGAGTGATAATTTTGGGCGTAAAAAGACGCTTCTCTTTGGTTTGTTTTTGTGGTTATTTACCACGATAAGTGTGATTTATACGGTGAATATTCATGCTTTTCTTGTATTACGTTTCTTACAAGGTCTTGGAGCTTGTGCGGGGATTGTTTTAAGCCGTGCTATTATCAATGATTTATTGGATAAAAAAGCAGCAGGAAAACTTTATTTGATTGTTTTTCCCTTTATTGGTATGTCGCCGGCGCTTGCACCTTTGGTTGGGGGAATATTATTACAATATTTTAATTGGCATGCTACTTTTATCTTTTTAAGCCTTTTTATATTCTTGACCATTTTGCTCTGTTGTTTTGTGCTAACCGAAACATTACCTCCTCAAAAACGTCATCGTTTTTCTCTCATGGGATTTCTGAAAGGGTGTTTTGGTGTGCTGAGAAATAAACAATTTATTTTTTATGCACTTATTCCATGTTTTTCTTATGCAGCATATTTTGCTTATATTGTGGAGTCGCCTTTTTTACTTACAAGTTTGGGTTTGCCAGCAAGCTATATTGGTTATAGCTATATTGGTGTCTCACTCCCCTATATTGTGGGAAATCTTACAGCGCGGTGGCTTTTTAAGCGAGAGATTATGGAAAAAACTGTAGGGCGTGGATATATTATTTTTGTGATAGGAGGCGGGCTCTTTGCCCTGCAAATGTATGTAAGTCCATGGCCGCTTGTGACGAGCTTTGTCGCTATTGCTGTTCTTACTTTTGGTAATGGTTTTTTATTGCCGTTAGGGACAGCATTGGCTATTTCTTCCCATCCGCAAGCTGCTGGAGCAGCTTCTGGGATGATGGGCGCTTTACAATTAGGAAGCGCTGCGTTGAGTGCTGCGGTTATTGGAAAAATATCTGGGCACAATCCACAGACTATGGCAGCTTTATTGGCTGCTTGTTGTCTGCTTGGCTTTATAATTTATATTTATAAAGCACGTGATTTTATCAATTTGGCAGTGGACTGAGGGATAAAAATAAAGAGCGCATTATGCGTCAATATTTTGCTGTTCTTTAGCATGAATGGAAGTGCGTGTATTGTGAGAGTGGGTTTTCATGAATTTTTTTTGCTTTGAGCCTCGTTAAAATTTATTATGACGTGCTTTAAAGTGGTCGTTACAAGCGCTTATTATGGGGGATGGGCTTTTGCGCGGTAAAGTTTCAATAGCTTTGTATTTTAACAGTTATCATCAGTGGCAGAGTTTCTGCTACAATTTATTTTTTGAACAAGGGGCTATTGGACATAGATAATGAGCCTTCGTGTTGTCATTCTTTCTCCTGTGATGCCTATTTGGGATCATGGTGTTTTTTGTTCTCCGTTTATAAAGCTCTGTTTGGCAAAAAGATGTCAAATTACTCTGCTTGATACGCTCTCTCTTTTTCCGAGTAATTCTGCTTTTTGCAATAACTGTGCCATAGATACTTTGCCTTTTCTTACAGAGAAACTTGAGAAATTTTTTAAAGAGCCTTCAGTGCTTGTAGGATTTTCTATGGCTGGAACCTTAGTACAAATACTATCTGTGCGACTTGCAAATGTACAAGCAGTGCTTGCCGTGAATGCACCAGGCTATCCAGATAAGCCTTTGCAACGGCGACTTGGATATATTCTTCATTTTTTGAAAAATAAAGATTTGTCAGGTGCGTTAGAAACACTCAATGCTTTTATGCACCCTCGTGGTGTTATGAAAAAAAGAGCCTTGTTGGAGATTTCTGATGCACAAAAAAGTATGGCAATTGAACGTATGACAAGAGGGTTTGAGTTTTTGTTGGCAATGGATGCTCGAGATGAGATTAACAAATACACTGGAAAATTTTTAGCTTTGATAGGTGAAAGATCGCAACTTGCAACTGTGGATAATCAAACGAGAAGTAACTGTATCAATCATGAATATAAAGTCGTTTCTGATGCTGGGACACGTTTGTGGGATGATAATCCTGTTATGACCAATGCAATAGTTGATGAATGGATGAGTGGATTATGAAAAAGAAAGTTCTTGTATTACCCAGTGATGGAGTGGGACCAGAGATTTGTGATGCAGCATTGATGGCCTTAGAGCAATTCAAATTGCCGATTGAATTCACCTATGGTGATATTGGTTAGCAATGTTGGAAACAGGAAGGAGATCCTATTCCAAAAGCGACCTAGCAAAAAATTGCTGAAAGTGATGCTGTTTTACTTGGGGCTGTGACCAGTAAAGGAAAAGAAGCTGCTTTAAAAGAGCTTGCACCATATTTAAGAGAGGGAAAATTAAGGGAGGGGCAAATTTCTTATGTTTCTCCTGTACTTCAGCTTCGTCAAAAGTTAGGCCTGTTTGCAAATATACGCCCTATAAGATATATCTTTGGTCCGAGAAAACCTTTTCATTTTTGTGTTATCAGAGAAAATAGTGAAGGCCTTTCTGCTGGATTGGATTTTCGGGGTATCACTCCTGAAACAGCCGCTTGGTTAAGACATCCCAATTTGACAAAATATGGGCTTGAGGAAGCTGCGTGGACAGTTCGTTTGCAGACACGCTTTGGTTTAGAGCGGATATTCGAATACGCTTTTTCTTATGCACGGGAACATGGTTTGAGGCGGGTTACTTTTGCTGATAAGCCAAATGTTATGCGGGAAAGTGGTCAATTTGCTCAGAAAATTTTTGAGAAAGTTGCGCAAAATTATCCGGAAATAGAAGCAGATATTCATAATGTTGATGCGGTTGCTTTGTGGATTGCAACGAAACCAGAGCAGTTTGGTGTGATTGTTGCTGAAAACATGTTAGGCGATATTCTCTCTGATCTTGCTGCTGGGGTAATGGGGGGATTGGGGCTTGCTCCTAGTGCAAATGTGGGAAGCAAGATTGCTTGTTTTGCACCTGTTCATGGCAGTGCACCACGCATTGCTGGACAGAATAACGCAAATCCTTCTGCCATGCTTTATACTACTGCTTTACTTTTGGACTATTTAGGTTTTAAAGATGTAGCACGGCAATTGTCTGAGAGTGTTGATCAGGTTATTCGTGCTGGAAAAACGATCACCTATGATTTAGGGGGAGGGAAGCCTCTACACGTCAAATGGTTGAAGCTGTTCTCAATTCTTTTGTGAATCCTGTCTCTATTTGTCGTGCCGCAATTATTACGATTGGTGATGAACTCCTTTCAGGACAATATTTGAATACGAATTTGCAGGATTTGAGTCAAAGCTTGAACAAGAGAAATATTCAAGTCACATGTCATTTTGTTTGCGCTGATCAATTACAGCAAATATGTGAGACGGTGATTGCTTGTCTTGGGCAAGAAGATCTCATCATTAACAGTGGAGGATTAGGACCAACATCGGATGACAAAACACGTGATGCAATTGCCAAAGCTGTGCAGCAGCCTTTGATTCATGATGAAGCTGTTTGGCAAACGATAAAAGGTCAATTGCAGCGATTAGGTATCGCACCAGATAGCAGTAATGCGCGTCAAGCCTTATTTCCTGAAACAGCAAAAGTGCTTGATAATCCTACAGGTACAGCACTTGGTTTTTATCTCTCTTGTTGTGAAAGTTCCCTTGTTGTTTTGCCTAGTCCTCCTACGCAAGCACTTGCGCTTTTAGAAAATTACTTAGAACATGGTGAGAAGAAATATTCTTTTGTATCGCGTGCGGAGTATGCATGGACTTTGATTGGAATTGATGAAAGTACAATTGCGCAGTGGGTAGATTGCCATCTTGCAAATGAGCCATTTGAACGTCATTTTTTATGGAAAAGCCCTTATGTTCTTGTGCAACTGGTTGGTCAGTCAGCAGAGCATTTAATTGTAGAATTTGAAAATCACTTTCGCTCCTATTTGGTTGGTGCAGAAATTACCACTGCGCGTGAACAGTTAGCAATGTACGCAGAGGTTTGTTGGTCGGCAGATGATCCGCTGCTTTTAAAATATTTTCAGGGGGCAAAAAAACGAGAAAAAAATATACCGCAGCTGGTGGTTAAGGTTAGTTTATCACCTTCTTTGGAAATATTAGAAAATCAAAAAGAAAGCCTTGGGCATGCTACAATGACTGTGAGGATGAAAGGTTATGACGATGATCGTGTAACTTTTCCCTATACGCGACCGCTTTTAGGGGTGGTTTTACAAGAATATGCAGCTTGGTTGGTGTTAAAGAGATATCTGCAAATGGAGAAAAGCAAATAATCTTTTGAATTTAGGAATATTTCCCAAAGTATCGCTCTGAAATATCAAATATGATTTGAGTTAGAAGTGTTTATGGCCTTGATATTTCTGGTTATTTGTATTGGTAGGCAGTTTTCTTTGCTGTTGGATGGTCGTTAAGTTGTGCTTCAATTATTGGAAGACATTTTATTTTAAACAGTATTACAGAAAAATGCTGGTATTGCCTTTAATTATTTGCAGCTGTGGAGAAAGAACTTTTCAATTTTGTTGAAAATTGTCTCTGCAAAGACTTAATAAAAAATATGTGTTGTTAATTTATATAACAATAAATTGACACAAAATGCCATAAAAAAGCTTTATTATATTTTTACACTATCTGACGATATTTCAGTGTTCCGTGTGCGAAAATATCTGCGTGTATGTTGTTCAAGCTCCTTAAGAGAAAGCGCTTTTTTGTGCAGTACAGAAAGCGGTTGGTTAGCTTTTCTATGGTGTTTATTTTTTGGTGAATTGTTTTCAGATCTTTTTAAGGGAAGATGTTTGAGCTGGTGTCTTATAGGTGTTTTTAGAGTTGCTTTACTCGTTTGCGTATAGAGGTTTGAAATGTGTATTCCTTGCTGAATGAAAGCCTTGATGTTTTGAGTGAGCCAATTTTAAGCAGAGTTTTAGTGCCCAAGTAGAGTTCAAGTGTAAGAATTTTCAAAAGTTACCATAACAGTCATTTTTTGTATTTCTGTTGTGATGTTTGAGAGGGGGCGTAATGAGATAAAAAGGAAGGGCTTCTATGTATCGGATTGATTACAACAGTTATCGTTCTATCAAGAGTTTTAATCGTCGCGTTCGTTTTCTTGTCATGCATTATACTTCCATTGATTTTAAGAAGTCCGTCATGGCTCTTACAGGAGAAAAAGTAAGTGCTCACTATCTTGTTCCTGATCCATCAGAGCAGACTTATATTGAGGCAGGGTTTAAAGATATGCGTATCTTTAATCTGGTTGATGAAAATGAGCGTGCATGGCATGCGGGTGTGAGCTCATGGGCGGGGCGTACTAATATCAATGATACATCCATTGGAATTGAAATCGTTAATTTAGCGAATGGCCATTCTGATTCTTCAGAGCAGACTTATGTTGAAGCAACTTTAAAGGATGTGCGCGTTTTAAATCCGGCTAATAAAGATAAAAGTGAATTACAGCTTGACGTTGGTTTATCGACTGAGGGTCGTGATGTGAGTGGTACAGCTTTGCAGCTTGAGCAAGTGAATTTAATTACTTATAATAATCATGATTTTACCTTTCCTCCTTACAATCCAACGCAAATTGATGCAGTTAAGGAACTCGCGCTCAATATTCTTCAAAGATATCCAGATATCACGCCTACTGATGTTGTTGGACATAGTGATATTGCTATCGGAAGAAAGAGTGATCCAGGGGCTTCTTTCCCTTGGAAAGAACTTTATTTGGCAGGTATAGGCGCGTGGTATGATGAGCAAAGAAAGGATTATTATCAGAATCTGTTTTGTAAGAGTTTGCCATCCAAAACAGATGTCTTGGCTAAGTTGAAATGTTATGGATATGATGTTTCAGGTGCGGGTAGCGAAATTGGATATAAGGATTTAATCCGAGCATTTCAGCTTCATTTTCGTCAAGAAAATTATGACGGGATTTTGGATCTTGAAACCGTAGCAATTATCTATGCGTTGGTAGATAAATATTTCCCATCAAATTAATTCAAAGTGTCTTCATTTGAAATATCTCATCGTAGTAGCGTGTGCTTTTTATTAAGTTTATTCTGCTTTTTTTCTATTGAATTTGTATCAAAGAAGCCATTTATGAAAAAATATATTTTGTTACTTCTAAAATGCTAATCTTATTATATATGCTGCAGATAATTCAAGCAGAGATTTTTGTTTCGTGAATGAAGATTCCCTGCAATGTTAGGTGTGCGTTGTTATATTCTTGTTCAGCTATAGCAAATGCTATTTTTGAGGTGCATATGATTCCAAATAGATTCTCATATTCTTCATATGTGAATTATATATAAAAGGTATCCATGCGTTTGTTAAGAATTTAAGAGCAATAGATGAATAGTTTGATAGAGACCTATAATGCGGTTACCGGTTCTTTGATTGCTTTTGAGACCGTGAAATATTAAATGGATTTTGATAAATATCGCCTTAACAGTACGGACATTGTTTATTTTTTTTCTAAATATCAAATTGATAGAGTCCCATAAAATGGCTATTGCCATAATTGTCATAAAAATAAATATTTATATTTTGTACAAATAATATACTCGTCGGTCTTTGTGTTATTGGGGGAGAAATGACAAGTATATTAGCGTTTGGATTTTTATTTAACGGTATAAGAATTTTAACAGGCGCCTTTATTGTATTTTATATGCTGGAAAAAGGGTTAACTCTTATCAATATAGGTATCATTAAGTCATTTCAAGCTTTTGTTATGATGGTGACGGATATTCCTCTTGGATATTTTGCCGATAGAAAGAGTTATAAAATCTCTATCATTTTGGCAGCAGCTTTTTCAGCCACATGGCTCTTTCTTATAGGCATTTCTACAAGCTTTTATGGTTTTCTTTTGGCAGCAGCTTTTAATGCATTATCGCTTACATTGATTGCTGGTACTTATAACGCTTTACTTGTTCAATATGCAAAAATAAAAATTACATCTACTAAAAAGGTGCTTAGTTCCAGCTCTCAATATAATTATATCGGCATGTTTGTATTTAGTTTGGTAGGTGCGTATTTTGCTGATTATTCTAGCCAATATATATGGTATATATCTGCATTTTTATGATGATGACAACACTCTTCGGCTTGTTTTTTTTGGATGATTTAAAAGGAGAGAAAGAACAAAGAAAAGCGCCTTCTTTAATTTCTGATGCAAGAGAGATGTTTTCTATTTTTGTTAATATTCCTTATCTCTCTCTTTGTTTTTATTTTTCACTGATCTTTTTCAATATATTTTCGCAGTATTGGCAGTGAATATTCAAAGATTATAATATCAATATAACCTATTTTCAGCTTGGGATGCTCTTTTCTCTTATATTGCTCTCTCAGCTATTGGCTAGTTTTTTGTTTACAAAACTGAGTGAGGGGATAAATTTTGTTTTATTGCTACTTCTTTCAGTTTCTATGATTTTTATTGTTGCTTTCTTTGAAGCAAGAAAAGAAATTTCTGTCATTTTAGTATGTCAGATCTTTTATCTCATTAAGTATATTTATCTTCGTGTAGAAGTTGTTTTGCACGAGTGTATTGGCCGATAATCTCAGAGCCCCACATACGAATCTTTCTTGTCTACTGTGGGAAGGCTTAGTCTCTTGGTACTCTTTTACGTGAGTGCCTATATGATCAATATATTTGGCTTTTTGTCTTTAGTTTACATTTTTGGTCTCTATTTATTGGCTTATCTATCTTCGGCATTTTTTTTAGAAAGAACTCTGAAAAAAACGGGATAGAGAATATTTATTTATTAGGACGACCAGCCTTTCATATGATTTCGTCATAAGAGGCATAAAGTTCAGAGAAATATTTAGGATAGAATTTTCCCAGTGCGTTTATGAAAAATCACTCAAGTGATTAAAGAATTTGCCGAATAACCCCAGTCTTATGACAAGAGGTCAGGAATAAAGGTGTTTTCGAAAGATGGGAGCTCGTTTGAATTCATACGCAAAAGCTGTGGAAGTATTTATCAGCTTTCTTATGATTTTACTTGTTTGGAATATTTTTATAACGCGTAAGCCGTCTTTGTAGCAATATCATGAAAGAGTGTGATGATTATTACAGACAGAGAAAAAGCTGGCAACATAGGCTGCCAGCTTTTAAGAGTAGCGTTTAACAAAATTAGAATGAACGCTGTAAGCGGATCATACCCTGAAAAGCACTTTTCTTATTGAGAGAATGGGTATAAGTGCTACTATTGTCTGCGCTTTTTAAAGTGCGATCATCATTCCAAGAAACGTAAGTGAGTTCAGGCGTAATCACAAAGCCTGGAACCAACGTATAAGCAATATTTACGGAGGTTGCGAAAGTTTTTACAGCACTATAAGAGACCTGAGCGTTTAAATTCGCTTTTGGAGTCAGTTTGTAAGTTGCACCAGCCCAAGCGGCCCATTTTCCTCCCCAGTTTGCGTAGATCGTGGTATTTTGCCGCGATAGCGTATTTTCTTCATCTGCTACGTAATAATCAACGCTGTTTTTATAGCCAGCCATTACCCATAGATTGAAATGATCATTGACATTGAAATCTGCACGGATCTTACCTGCCCATTTTTTGTAGTAAGAATCATAAGCTACAACTGTGGAAAACCCTCCCCATTTTTGCATAAACTTCATTCCCAAAATCAGATTAGGAGTGTAATTTTTTACCCCTTTGCTTGGTGGAAGATCATTCTCGGGAACGAGAGCAATTTTGTCATCTTTATTGATGTAGTAGTAGGTATTAGCATCCGATTCTCTGAATGAAGCATTGCCTAATTCAGCTCCGATAATGGCAGAAAAGCCACTGTCGCCACTAAAGGTGTAAGAAATAAAATTAGTTCGTGTTGTGCCTGCTGGCGCTATGTTATCGTCATTGAGAACGTTGCCATAGCCACCAGTCCAGCTGTTGAAAATGGTATCATCAAGACCTACGCGAAAACCACCAAGTTCAATGTAAGCAGCTGCGAGCGTTGCACCATTTGTGTTTGCACCATCATTCCAACTTGAGAAAATTCGTGCATATGAGCGAAGTGTTCCCATTTCTGTTTCAGAAGCGGTTTGAAATACAAGAGTTAACCGAGATGATGCACTATAGGTTTTTCTTTTGTCAGCTAAGTCCTTATTTGTTGTTGCATCAACGTTATCACCACCTAGAAAATCAGTACGGACATTTCCTGATAAACGCATGCAGGTTTCTGTTCCAGGAATATAGAAATATCCTTTACCATATGCATCGCAAACGCGAACATATTCTGCAGGTTCTGGTTCTGCAACAACTTTTGAAGCAGCATGTGCTCCAGAAATTGCTAAAAAAGCTGCTGTAGAGCTTAAAAAGAAGGACTTAATGTTCATAGTGAATCTCCAATGAAAGGTAGTTCAGTTCTCGTTAGGGAATATTATTTCCTCAACTCATAAAAGGTCGAGTAAAATACGCTATACTTATGCTTCCTAGCTATACCCATCTTTTTTCAATATACAAATACGAAATTAACTTTTTGAAGGCTGTTAACGTACTATTCATGGTAATGTGGTAAAAAAGGCACATTTGCTTTTTGTTAACCTTTTATTTTCTGTAAGCATTAAAAGAAAAACTTTAGATATTTTAAAAAAAAATGGAAAATGTCTTGAACTTTCTGTTGATACCCTTTATGCACCTCCTTGGAGAGGTGGCCGAGTGGTCGAAGGCGCTCCCCTGCTAAGGGAGTAGGGCTCAAAAGGCTCTCGAGAGTTCGAATCTCTTCCTCTCCGCCATTTATCGTAAAATCAATGGATTATATAAAGGTGGGGGGATGTTGCTTCCTTCGGTTTATTTTTTTCTATCCTGAACCTTTTAAACGTTTTTTGATATGCTAGTAATTTAAGGAAGCGCCAGTATACGCGACTCTATTAAAAAGCATTATCTGGGGGCATAATTGTATGTTTTTTCTCGCAGAGACTTGCGAGAGAGTGTCATCCATCTTATCACGACAAAACCACAGATAAAAAAAGTAATTGTTGGCAAGATAAGATAATAAGATGGTGAAACTTTTGCAGGCAGAAAAGAAATGATGCTTAATACCGCAATTGAAAATATTCGTCCACAAAAAGATACAGCGCCAATGATACCAGAAATGTACTGGGTTTGTTTTTGGCTCAGTTCTGAGAAAAATAAGCTCTTTGCACCTATTGGTACGGTGCAAATAAATCCATGAATTAATGAAAATGCAATAATTGCTCCAGCAGTTTGATTGCTATGAACTAAAAAATAAAGTGCTATGCACATCAGGGCAGAAAAGAACGAAAAATATTTTGCTGAAAAAGCTCCTATATGGCAACACATGAGTGTGGGTATTTGCGCACTGTTGAGATGGTCGATTTTACTTGTTGAGAGTATTATGGATTGCCAAAAATGATAAATAATCTGAATCCCAGCACTAAAAAGGCACATGAGAAAAATAAACCATGCTCCTCCCACAGTATTTTGAAAGATCCACAGGGTTTCTTTGGCATTTTGCAGGGTCGTTGTTGTTTTGTGTTTTTCAATCGCCGTCTTTTTTTCTTCAGGAACAATCAAGAATATTAAAAAGATAACACTCATCATGAGGCATGAGATGATATATCCCATAAAATATTGTCCAGAGTTAGTATATCGTGCCAATTCCTATGATGCCGCTGATAATGATACCGAAAGAATTTACTTAGTGATAAAGATGGGCATAATGCGAAAAGCAATCTTGTTTATTGCCAAGTGAATGATAAATCCATTCGTCTATGGCACTTGCAATGAGGCAAATTCCTTGCAGCATAGAGGATTTCTGCAATGATCAGGATCGTTATATTGGGAGCTTGAAGGCATAGAAGATAAAATGCGCCTGTCATGATGTCCCCCGCCATGACCGAATATTTACGTCGATATCTGTCTGAGAGAATGGCACAGGGGAAATCAAGAAGCAAAATAGTTACGGAAAAGGCCACTTGAAGCACAGCCAATTGCGCCAGACTAATAACCCCCATAGACATAAAAAATTGCATTGTAAACACCAATGAGCATTCGTACTGCATTATAGGATCCATAAATGAGAGCAAGGGTACGCGGTCTATTCATTGTAATGTTCCAAAAATGTGACAGTGAAGATTCTTCGTAAGAGAACGTTTTTCTGCGAAGAGTTGGCTGTCCCATATTTCCACATGGTGATCCGTGGAAAGCAGATTGCTATAACCTTTCCAAAACTTAACAGCATCATTGGCGCATATGACAGCCGAAAGGGCGTTAATAGGAGGAAATGTCGCAACTTTCACATGATTATTGAGAGTAGCACAGGCTTCGTGGATTAAAGAGTTCCCTTTTTGGGCAAGATTTCCTAGAGATGTGCTGCACACATAGCAATGCGTTTTCTTAAATATGGTAAAGGGGAGAGAGATAATCATATCATGCATAGTGTTGAAGTTTATAGAAACTTGCTCATTTTTTTACGCCATTCATTTCCCCATGGCGTTAATTGATCAGCTTTATGAGCAGAAATGATGCATAAATCTGCTTTGGATAATTTATTGCTATCTTCTTTTATCGTTATTGACATCTGTCATTTTTTTACTTCATTGTGACTGTTGCTTCGCGTCAGTTTTTCATGGTTTTTCGCTATCAGCGAATTTTGAAAAAGAGTTTCTTTAGGAAATCCTAAATCTAAAAAGAATTTGTCTGGTAAGATTGATTTCTCGTTTCTATCATTGTCGATAAGAATTCATTTTCTCTACACGAAAGAAGTTTGTATATCTAGATAGATGATGGCAAATTTTACTGCCCCTTAGAATTCTCGTTTATTGTTATGAAAAGATATTTTGAACGGAGTTTGAATTCATATCGTCATTGTAATCATGAAGACAGTTTTGAGAATCTCCATCATGGAAGATATTGTTTGATGTTTTAGCCAAAAGAAGAAAGTCTTTTAGAAAGGAGGAAGCAAATGCGTGATTAAAGTTTTTTGTAAAAACTTCACAATATTAATTTTATATTTCTTTTTATACGTATAATTAATTGTTATTTTATTTGAGCTATTCTTATCATCAAAAGAATTATTTTCTGTAATCGAGCATAAGTATATTTCATTACATTCTAAAAAAGCAAAGAATTAGGGATAAAAAAACTGTTGTCATGAGGATTCATTGGCATGGTTTATTTTTCTCGTTTTATGGATGCATTAGAGAATATTTTTCCACATCTAAAAAGTGACTCATAAGAGTTAGAGCACAGCAAATAAAATAACAAAAAAGCACCTCAAAAAGAAATTCTGTCTCTAAGTTGAGAGGTATAGATAAAGACATTTTGCGAAATCCTCTTCCCTTACTTTTATTCGGGTATCCCTCACTTCTTAAAAAATAAATAAAATCAGTAAGTTATAGGAGAAGTAAAAGCATATGGTGCCCAAAAGAGGCTAGCTAGGCTTTATCAACAAGATTCAAAGTATATAAATATGTGTAAGAGCGTATTGATGTGTATAGTTTTTTATGTTCCAATAAAAAAATTAAGGATGAAAGAAAAAATCTCAAATCAAAAATTTAAGGTGGTCTAAAAGGTGGACGGACAATGCGTGCAAAGGTGGACGAGAAGGTAAATTAAGTGAGAGCGATTCATAGATTATCAGCAGCATTCATAAAGGCATCTCCTCAAGGGAAATATTGTGATGGGGCAGGGCTGTGGCTGAATGTTCGAAAAGACAATACACGTTCTTGGTTTTTTCGCTATACACACCACAATAAGCGCCGCGAAATGGGGCTTGGTCCTGTCGCAAGACTTTCTTTAAAAGAAGCACGAGAACTTGTAAGATATTATAGTGATATTCTTAAAGAAGGCAATGATCCTATTGTCTTTCGAGAACAAACTGTTTTAAAGCAGCAAAGCAATATATTTAAAGAAATTGTGCAGGCAGCTTTTGAAAGTAAAAAAGCTGAGTTAAAAAATGAAGGCAAAAATGGGCGTTGGTTTTCTCCACTGGAATTGCATGTTATTCCACAGATAGGTAGCCTATCTATAGAAAAATTAACAGCAAATATCATTCGCAATGTTCTCTCACCTCTTTGGCATGAAAAAGCAGATACGGCACGAAAAGCACTTAATCGTATTAACATTTGCTTGAAATATGCTGCAGCTCTTGGTTTAGATGTTGATCTACAAGCTTGTATGAAAGCACGTGCTCTTCTAGGAAAGTCCCGTGCTACATCAACAAATATTCCTGCTATGCCATGGCAAGAAGTTCCAGCTTTTTATCAGAATTTAGATGATAAGATTCTTTCCAATTTAGCCCTGAAGTTGCTTATTTTGACAGGGGTACGGTCATATCCATTGCGATATTTGCGTCTTGAACAAATAGATAAGGATATATGGACAATACCAAAAGAAAATATGAAAGGTATTGTAGGAAAAGTTTCAGATTTTCGCGTGCCATTAAGTCATGAAGCTTTGAAAGTGATTGAAAAATCTCTCCCTTTTGAGAAAAAAGGTTTTCTCTTTTCTGGTCTTACCGGCAAGCCAATTTCTGATGCAAGCATGTCAAAATATATGACAGTTTGTGGTTTGACTTATCGCCCTCATGGTTTCCGTTCCAGTTTACGGGATTGGATAGCAGAGACAACGTCAACACCCTTTGAGATTGCCGAAACTGTTCTTGCGCATTCCGTTGGGAGTTCAGTGACAAAAGCTTATATGCGAACGGATTTTTTAGAACAACGCCATGCTCTCTTGGAACAGTGGGCTGCATTTATAACAGGAGCGACTTGATAAAATATTCACAGTCATTAGAGTAAAGATATAATCCTCCTTATTCTATCCTAATGGTAACCCTAAAGCTTCAAAGAAACGTTGATGTCTTTTTTCGGCGTCAACTATGAGTTTATCAAATGAAATCACTTCTATATAGGACTCGTAGCTCTTGTGATATCCAAAATATCCCATACGATCGCTTGATTCTGTTAAATCCCAAAGTTTACAACAGTTTTTCATTTTTTGGGTTAGATCACAGATGATATAACAGTAACCGGGAACTTTCCCATCCAAATTTATTGGACGTCCTTTGGGGGTAAGTACTTCACCTTTACGAATTTTTTCTAAATAAATCAAGGCTTGTTTAATAGGATCTGTTTCAATACCAGCTTTTGCATCATTTCTCATAGGACGTTTAATTTCCACTATAGTAAGAGATGCTAAAGTAGAATGTTTTGAATCCCCTTTGCTATCTGATACTAATAAAGGATTCCAATAGATGGAATTATCACACAATTCTAAACTACAGATATCAGGTCTTTCCTTTTCCATAGAGCCTGTAATAGGCATTTTTTTAAATGAGAGATCAGAAGCTAAATAATCATGGAATACTAATTTTTCGTCTATTAACCACAAGTTACAATTATTCATAGCTACGGAATTAGAATCACACTTCATCGGTACTATGAGTTGATGAATAACGTCTTCTTTAACATATTTTTTATCATCTTCAGAAAGAGAATTTAAAGATTCCTTCAAAAGTTCTATGATCGTTTTTCTGTGGAATAAGTAATTTGCCAAATCGGACTTTTTAAGATCACCTACAGCATTTACATATTTATTAACTCTTGCAGTATAACTGTCTGAATTTTCTCCTTGTTGAACTGCTAAAACATTATGACCTTCTTTTAAAATTTCATTTTCTATTCTAGCGAAACGTTCATGCAAATATAGCTCTAATTCTGGATCCTTTATTGTAGGAGAAATCATATAGTCACTGTCTGTTAAATAGTTTAGGAGTGGACGATAGCGTGGTACTTTATGTGTGAACTTTTCAACTATCTCCTTACTGTTTTGAATGTTTTGCTGTAACTCTACAGCTAAATATTTTTGAATTTTTTCATATATAGCTTGCCGTATTATCGGAAATGATATTTTTATTCTTTCAAATAAACTTTCTTTTTTATCTTCAATCTTTTCTTCAATATCAAAACCTATTCTTTCAGAACGTACTCTCTTATCCAAAAAAGGGGAGTTTATGTAGCAAGAGTAGATAAATTCACCCCTATCATCTTGTAGTTTTGATTGCATACCAGGAATTTTCTTAGATAATTTTTCTTTTGTAATAACCCTATTGCCTGCACAAAAATATAAAGCCTGATTTTCTAAAGGTAAGGATCTAAATTTAATATGCATAATAGAAAAAATATCATTTTCAATTTGGATTTCTTCATTAAAAACAGCTCCATGCATGCATTGTTTATACAGATCATTCAATAATATCTTTTCCGAGTCATCTTCAATAGTTATAGAGGGACAACCACCGGTTCTTGCAAAATACCAGAGACAATGTTCTAAAAGTGCTTTTGCAATAGATTGTAGCGTTTTAGGAATATGAACTTGATATTCTTTTTTCAGATCTTTTAATTCGACAACAGTTTCTCTTTTTGCACAATTATCTTGAAAATCCTCTAATGCTTTTATACCTGCGGCAATATCAAATAAAAATGCGCGTCCTTTTAACCCTTTATCTGTTTCATAAATGCTCCTAACTTCTATATTATCAAAAGCTTTAAGCCATAAAAGTCGTCCTATGCCATGGCAACCTTTTTCTATCTTATAATCTGAGTCTAAAGTTTCAAATGATTGAAAATTATGATCATTAAAGCCTGTACCATTATCGATTACTTTAAAACCTATAATTTGTGTTTTGTTTAGTTTTTCAGTGCTTTCAAGTGGTAGTAAAGCTTGCTCTGATCTTATGACTGAAATTGTAATGTAGCTTGAGGAAAAATCATTTCCTATTTCTTCAATGGAATGAATAGAATTTACAACTGCTTCAAAAAGAGGCAGTAGAGCATGATTTTCTGGAAAAGATGTATTTCTTACCCGTCCACTTAAATTTGTTTTCATTATCTACTCTGATATATAAAAGACAAGAAATTGTATCGTTTTACAAAGATTTGACTTCTTCTTCATCTTTAAAGGACTAAAACTCCGAAGCTAATTACATCTAGTATACGCTATTAGAATCTTTAAATCCATGAAACAAGCTAATTCAAAGACTATTTTTTTAAAACCACTGTTTAAAATGTGCAAAGGCATTATTGGTTGCTTTGATGAGACGTGCAAAATTAAAAATCTATTGGCTAAAAAATTTTGCACATCTCGAAGTATATTTAGAGTCGGATATTTGGTTTTTGTGTAAAAATACTCTCTATGGCATCTAGGATCCGTGAAAAATCAAGCGCTAACAAGAGTATAATAAGTACAATCCATTTCGTATAACGCGACATTACTTTTACGCTTTTATAGGTCATGATGATTTCTTGAAGGATTTCTTTTTCCGCTTCTGTAAGTTCTATATCGTCTC
>NZ_HE997458.1:17838-19405 GCF_000312525.1 Bartonella florencae
ACCTTCTTGTGATATTTTCCGCATAAAGTTCTCCATTAAAAAAGCCCCACAAAAAGCAGAGCTGGATTAAAAAATTGACCTCTTTCCCATTCGGAAGGTTGGCTTGTTAAAACCTATGTAGCTTTTTCATTGGAACAAAAGAATGTATTTGACATTCATCTGTTTTGTAGCATATAAACTACAAATGTTTACAGTATATAAAACAGAGCATTTTATAAAATGGCTAGATTCTTTAAAAGATAAACAAACACAAAAGAAGATTTCAGCACGTATTTTGCGTCTTGAATATGGGCTTTTAGGTGATGTCAAATTCTTTCGTGGAATTGGTGAGTTAAAAATAAATTATGGACCAGGCTATAGAATCTATTTTGTAAAACAAGGGCAAGAGATTATTTTATTACTTAATGCTGGTGATAAATCTACACAACAAAAGGATATCGAAAAAGCCCTTCAATTAGTAAAGGAAGTGAAACATGGAAATTACTAAATTTGATGTAAGTGAGTATTTTAATACACCTGAAGATTTTAAGATCTTATTAGAGGATGCTTTAGAAACTAAAGAGAGTGGTTATATTGCACATGTATTAGGGATCATTGCACGTAAACAAGGAATGGCAGCTGTTTCTCAAGAGACAGGTTTAAATCGTGAATCTCTTTATCGTTCTTTAAGTGATAAAGGTGATCCACGTCTTTCTACGTTTCTTAGCGTTTTAAGTGCATTAGATTTACAAATGAGTTTAACTCCTATCAAAAAGAATTCTAAGGAGCAAGCAGCTTTAGAAGAAGCCTCTTAATCATTTCCTTCTTGACAAATATTCGTTTATAAACGAATATAGATTATGTTCGAAATATGTCACTACCTTACCTCTGATGGCAAAGATTTGATAACTGATTGGCTGCGAAAACTGCGTGATGTGCAGGCTAAAGCTGCGATTATTCGCCGTCTTAATCGTTTAGAGCAAGGAAACTTTGGCGATTTCAAACCGCTTCGTGATGGTGTCTATGAATTGCGTATGAATATTGGTCCTGGTTACCGCGTTTATTATGCCCAGTCTGGCAAGACCGTATTATTGCTATTATGCGGTGGTAGCAAAAAAACACAAGACACTGATATCGCTCGTGCATGTGCTTGCTGGCGTGATTGGCAAAACCGTGAAGATTAAAGGAGTACGAGAATGAAAGACCGTAACCATGATGATGCGATGGCAGAAATATTCCATGATGATCCTGAAGTAGCAGCAGCTACCCTTGATGCTATCTTAGCAGATGGTGACCAAGGGGAATTGCTTGTAACACTTCGTCAAATGGCGAAAGCTTATGGTGGTGTTCAAGCTGTCGCTAAAGCAGCCAACTTGAATCCAACACAGCTTTACCGGACACTTTCAGAAAAAGGTAATCCAGAGTTCCGCAGCTTGAATGCTTTATTGCGTACTATGGGATTTCGCTTGGCTGTACAGCCTCTTGAACGATCTGTTCCACACACTTGATATCAGCGTTGAGTGTATTAAACACTTTCCAACCCTAAACAACAGTGTTTTACGGCAAATCATGATAATCTATTCTATAC
>NZ_HE997459.1:0-2027 GCF_000312525.1 Bartonella florencae
TAATGCAATTTATGATGATTTTACTCCTTCATCAAATGAAGAGGCACAACAACGGTGGATTGAAAGAGCAACTCATTTTTATGAAGAAATGAAAGGGGTTATCAAAGAAGCGCAATTTTTTTACCATCAATATAATCTTCATGCCGCATTACAATATCTTGTTATCGAAGATCAATCACTATCATATCTTGTTAGTTCGCTGTATGTTGCTCTTAATGCGCTCCATAAACATTTTACGCAAAACCAATAAGTTTCAAGCGGCATCTTGGATACTAATGGTAACTTCTTTGCCAAGAGTAATAAGAGTGGATTCTAAAGAGTCTAATTTTGTTGCGTGGTTTAAATCCAACAATCGGTCAATTTGTATTGGATTGAGTTTTAAAAGACGCGTAAGATCAGCTTTGCGTAAATTCTTTTCAACCATAGCGTTATGTATTGCAATTTTTAAAGTGACTAATGAAGATACTTCAACAAAAGGATAGGCAGTATCACGAGCCCCAAAAGGGACAACTTCTCGATCTTGGAAACGTCCCATAATAACTGTTAAAAGCGCGTTTTTAGCATTTTCTAAAGCCTCTTTTTCGTCGTTACCATAGGTAATAAACTCCTGAAAATCTTTGCAAACGACAAGAAGAGTATCGTTGTCATCTTTGATAAATTTAAGTGCATATTTCATTTACATCTCCATATTCAGACTTACTTTAGGTCAAGATCTTTAAGAATCTTTTGAACTAATCCCGTTCCTAATTCTTTCCGCGTACCATGCATAGGTAAAACGGATTTTTTAGAACCACGTTTTACAAGCAAATGGCCACCTTTCCCTGAGGTAAAACTGCAACCATGTTTTGTAAGATATCTTTTTAATTCTTGACTGTTCATAAATATAATATAACATCTAAAATGTTTAAATACAACATAAATGTTGTTATTTGTATAAAATTAAAGATTGGCTTTTAAAATACTAAGTTTTGATCAAAAAAATTAAAAATATACAATATCGTGATTTTTCTATTGACAATACGTGAAAAATCGTATTTATTAGCAGCACGGCACTAGTCTTATTGTATCTAAAATTCAAAAATATTCCCTAAAATTTGATAAAGTATTAAGCTCTAAAAATGGTTTAACATGCTGTTTTTATTGATAATAATTGGCTAATCTATTGTGCAAATGTCAAAAGCCATTAAATGACATTTATTGACCAATGATGTCATTAATTAATTGCCTCAAAAGGAGCAAAGATGAAAGTAATCATCACCAAACCAATGTGTGTTGTTGGCGACAACAAAAGCACTGTTCGTTTTGAAACATCAACTTTAAATAATCCATTTGTAGAAGTTTCTAATCAAGTCTACGCACGCCTCAAACGCGCCAATGCTGCAAAACCCTTTGTTGAAAGTAAAACCACAATAAAATCTGAAAAGATAATTGAACCAATTAAGCCAATAGAAAAAGAAGTGGTACAAGCATCTTCTGAGCCAAGTGCAGAAGAAGCTTCACTCCAACAGAGCGAAACATCTAAAGTTTCCAAATCATCAACACCTCCTGCTAAAAAGCTTAAAAATTGAAATTAATTATCCATCAAAAGTGGTATCTTCAACAAGTAAAAGATACCTTTACCAATCTTCAAGCACCACGCCTTAATTGGGCTTTGCGGAATGCTATCAACACCGCAGCAAAACAAGTAGAGCGCTTTACTGAGAAGCAAGTTGCTGACATCTCATCAGCCCAATCAAAGCGCGTTAAAAAAGGCGTTTATATTAAAGGAAAGGCTACAGCTAAGTTTCTTGAGACAGATATCATTGGTTCTGGAACACCCTTGCCTCTTAAATTTTTTAAAGCAAAAGAGACAAAACGCGGTGTGACTTACACAATGTTTGGAAAGCAAGAAATCTTACCTCATGGTTTTATTAAGGGGGGGCGTTTTCCAAAGCGTGTTGATTTAAAAATGGGGGGGAATGTGTTTCAAAGAGCCGACGGAGACCAATTCCCCATTGCAAAACAAGAAGGACCATCAATTGCTAAAG
>NZ_HE997459.1:3526-4675 GCF_000312525.1 Bartonella florencae
CAACAAATTGACTACTCCAAACCCGAAGCATTACTTGGTGTTTTGAATCACTTACAAAGTCAAATCGAACAGAAAGATCATGTGATTGCAGAATTGACTCCGAAAGCAGAGGCTTTGGATGGCTTAAAGCGCTCTGATGGGGCTATGTGTGGCATCTTATTGTTTTTTATTCACGAGTGGTTGTTCAAGGAGCTTTTTGAGATCTTCTGAATTCATTGCCAGTAGGTGATTTAATGTAACGGTAGTGCGGACAGAATCTTCTAAACGAGCAAGAATTTCACCCGTAAGGCTACGATGATTTGCTTCAGCAAGCTCTTCCAATTGATTTTTCAGTTCAATTGGAATGAGAAATTTAAATTGCACACGATCTTTTTTTGTCATGCACCTAAAATATACCTAAAATACACTTGACACAAGGTACCTTTATGGTACTAAATATGTGCATATGGAGGTAAAATGAAAACGATCCAATATAAAATAAATATGCCACATACATTAAAGGAGTGGTTGTTTAATCGGGCGACTGAGAATGATCGCTCTCTTTCATCTGAAATAATTAACATTCTCAAAAAAGAAAAAGCGCTAGAGCATAAGTCCGCAAAAACTCTCTCTAACGCTTTACATCTAACTAACCTGAAAGAGGTCAATTATAATGAATAATAGCACATACTTACCTATCAATAAAGACAAATTAATCAAATTACGAGAAGTCGAAAACGAGCCTCGTGTTCGCGATGTGGACTTAGCAGAAAAATTAGGGTTTGTTCGTACACGTGACGTTAGAAAATTAATTACAAGAAATATGCAAGAAATAGAACAGTTTGGGAGGTGCGCCACTGTGGCGCACGTAATAAAGGGCAATAACGTAACAGAATATTGGCTTAACGAAGAGCAGGCGTTATTGATTGCGACATTATCGAATACAGAAAAATCTTCTCAAGTCCGTTATATGCTTATTAAGTTATTTGTTGCATGGCGTAGGGGCGAGATAAAGCAATCCTATGTTCAATCGATCGACTACTCCAGTCCAGCAGTAATGCTTGGTGTCTTAACGCATTTAAAAGATGAAAACGAGCGGAAAGACAATATCATTGCTAAATTAGAACCAAAGGCAAAAGCTTTGGAGGGCTTAAAACGCTCTGATGGTTT
>NZ_HE997459.1:5670-15659 GCF_000312525.1 Bartonella florencae
AATTTCAACTGTAAAGCACTTTTTAGGGTGGGGAGGAGATTGCTTTAACAACCGCATGCTTTTTTTAACACTTCACTCATACGTGTGCGCCAATCTTTTCCTTGTTTTTTTAAAGAAGCAATAACGTTTGGGTCAAGACATAGAGTAACCGCTTGTTTAGGAGATTCAACGGGTGGACGCTCACGTTTACGGCGCTCTTCTGTTACATACTTAAAAAAGGAGGCTGGTAAAACGTCTTTAGCTGGCTTTAAGCGTGCCAGTTCTTCATCTGTTAGTGGTGGAGAATCCACGGCTTCCAAATCTTCTTTTGTGTAGCCACATCTTATTTTAAAGTTTTTTTTGAAAACCAATAATTCTCGTGTGACTTGGAGCGTATCCTTTTGCATACCGGAATATACACCCGATTATACCGGATCGTCAATTATCTTGTTACGTCTTAAAACTTCATGAGTGGAAAGATCATTAAACCCTACATTCAAATTTATTGATTTTGGCAAATTCGTCTGCTTTTTCAGTTTGTAATATACTAACGTCATAAGCAGCTTGCATATTAAGCCAGAACTCAGCTGTCGTATCAAAAAAATAGGCTAATCTTAGTGCTGTATCTGGAGTTATTGGACTATTTTCCGCAACAATACGTTCTATTCTCGTGCGTGGAACATTTAATGCTTTGGCAAGGGCATAAGCAGAGAGAGCATATTCTTTTAAATATTCCTCTCGTAAAATTTCTCCGGGATGAATAGCTATATAATTTTTCATCTCGACCTCCTACAAATCAATGATAATCTACAATTTCAACTTCATAAGCACCATTAAAACGCCATTCAAAACAAATACGAAACTGGTCATTAATACGAATAGAATATTGACCTTTACGCTCTCCTTTCAATGCTTCTAAACGATTTCCTGGAGGACTACGCAAATCTTTGAGATCAACTGCTTTATCCAGCATAAACAATTTCCTTTGGGCTATACGTACTAGAGTTGTGGGAAAACCTTTAGGTAGATTACCTTCTAAAAGATCTTTACACCGCTTATCCGCAAAAGATTCAATCACCAAGTCACCTTCATTCGTTCTTTTATGTATCATAGCATGATACCAGTTTAAAGAAAAGAATGAATGTTGAAAAATATAAAAAACAGGAGCGGAAATGACTAAGCAATCTCGAAAAGGTCTCTCGCTTCGAGCGTTTGCCAAAAAGATGCGTGTTTCTCCTAATGCGGTGGTTTCTCGTTTTAAAACAGGAAAATTTGACACAGCTCTTTTTGAAGATGGTTCTGTTAATGAAGCGCTTGCAACAGCTATCTGGAATGAGAATCCAACAAAGCGCCCTGCCCCATTTTTAGCACCGGATGGTCAACCACGGACAAAGATCAAACAAATCTCTACAGAGGGTGCTAATGAATACAAGATTAAACTGGAGCGAATGCAAGTTGCCCTTGAAAGCGAAAAGATTGCCCTTGAACGTTTGCGCGAAACAACCGTTGACCGTGAAGAAGTAAAGAGAGCAGCGCGTGAATTTGGAAGAGCTCACCGTGATGCCATGTTGAATTTCCCTCATCGTTTTGGAGCAAGCATTGCCGCACAAGTTGGGTGTGATGCCGCAAGCCTTATCGGTGCTATCGATTATTATATGAGAAAAGCTTTGCTTGAAGCTGTTCATATTCCGGTTCCTTATCATAATCATCAACCTCCAGAATGAGAGTGCTAGAGGCAAGCAAAGAATGAATAATGGATGAGAGTGCTGTTAAAGAATTTTTCGCCAATGCCAATGATGCAAGACAACCGGACCCACCCTACACGGTTTCTCAATGGGCGGATAAGAATAGATACCTTAGCACCGTAGCAAGTGCTGAACCTGGATTATGGAGAACAAAACGCACCCCCTATTTGCGCGAAATCATGGATAATCTTTCCTCTCACAAACCGATTGAAACAACCATTGTCATGAAAGGGGCGCAGGTTGGCATGTCAGAGGCAGGACTGAACTTTTGTGGTTATGCTATTCATTATAGTCCAGGACCAGCCCTTTATGTGATGCCCACCGTTGAGACAGCCAAGAAGCTTTCAAAGACGCGGCTTGATCCCATGATTATGGCAAGTCCAGTTTTAAGTGAACGCATCGCCCCTGCCCGTGCGCGTGACAGCGGCAATACCATGTTTTCTAAAGAGTTTGATGGTGGGGCGCTGATGCTGACAGGAGCAAACAGTGCTGCTGGTCTGCGTTCTATGCCTATTCGTTATCTGATTTTGGATGAGGTTGATGGTTATCCTCTCAGTGTTGATAACGAAGGTGATCCGGTGATGATTGCAGAAAAGCGTACCTCGACCTTTGTACAACGAAAGATCTTTAAATTGTCCACCCCGACCCACCGTGACACAAGCCGTATTGCCAAGGATTTTGTGCTAGGAGACCAGCGATATTACAATGTCCCTTGTGATGCGTGTGGTGTACTCCAACCACTTGTCTGGTCACAAATCAAATGGCCCAAAGGCGCCCCTGAAAAAGCTGTTTTTGTTTGTGCCCATTGTGGTCATGAACATGCTGAGCACCGAAAAACGGATTTGATGTGTGAAGAAAGAGGTGCATGCTGGGTCCCAACCAGCGAGTCTAGCAGACCGAATTTGCGTTCTTATCATATTTCTGCACTCTATTCCCCTTGGCTTACTTGGGGTGAATGTGCACGCGAATTTTTAAATGCCAAGGATGATCCAGCGCTTCTACAGCCTTTTGTGAATACAGTGCTTGGAGAGCCATGGGAGGACAGAACAGGCGAAGTTGTTGACCCTGATAGCCTTTATGCAAAACGTGAAGATTATCCTTTAGCACCAGAACAAGCTGTCGTGTTGACAGCAGGCATTGATGTGCAAAATGACCGTTTAGAGCTTGAAGTGGTGGGATGGGGACGCAGCGAAGAAAGTTGGCATATTGATTATCAAGTTATCCTTGGTGATCCCTCTTCTTTTGAAGTGTGGGACCAATTGGATGAATATCTTGCAAAACGTTGGCCACATCTAGGCTATAAAGAGGGTATTAGGATAACGGCGGCTTGTATTGATACCGGTGGTGGACATACACAGGCTGTTTATAATTATGTGCGCCCCCGTGAAGGACGACGTATCTGGGGCATTAAGGGACAAGCTGGTTGGCGAGCGGTGTGGCCACGCCGCCCAAGCAGAAACAACAAAGGACAGATTAATCTTTATATTGTTGGGGTTGATGCGGCGAAAGATATCATTACAGCGCGGTTTAAAAAATCGGGTCCCGAAGCAACGGGGGCTGGTGCGACACATTTTCATAAAAGCCTTGATCGAGAATATTTTGATCAGCTGACCGCTGAAAGAAAAGTGATCAAATATTTTAAAGGCTTTAAGCGTATCGAATGGCAAAAAAGTGAAACGGCAAGAAATGAAGCCTTGGACTGTAGGGTCTATGCTTATGCAGCTTTACAAGGTCTGATTTCGGCGGGAATAAACCTTAATCGAGAAGTCGATATCTTAGAAGAGCGTCTGGAAAAACTTAAAGTTGAAAGTTCTTTAGAGCAGCCAACATCAGAACATGTGCCCTCTCCTTCTCCCAAAAAATCTCAGACAGCACAGCCTCAAAAGAAGCCATTCAGAACAATGATGAATCCTTATATGCGAGGAGATTGGAGGTAATTTGTGGGTGAAACTTTAGGACAATTTAACAGCAAATTTTCGAGACTGGAAAATTTAAAAAGGCGGCGTGAACAAATTGAAGAGGCTCTTTATTCAGGAGCACAATCGGTACGCCATGGCGATAAGCAAATAAGCAACCGCTCTGTTGAGGAACTGCGCAGAGCGCTTGAGATGCTGAATAGGCAAATAGCGGACCTTGAAGGGCGTAAAAGTGCACGCGTGTTCTATTTTAACATATCACGAGGCTATTAATGGCTGGTTTGTTCAATAAAATTACGGGCTTTTTTAAAATTTCTCGTCAACACAATCCCCATTTTGAAGCGGCAAGCAAAAGCCGCCGTATGAGTGGTTTTGACCCCGCAAAAAAACATATCAATAAAGCCATTGAAGAATGCGGTGATACCATTGTTGCCCGTTCAAGGTGGCTTTATGACAATGAATCTCTTTATGGTTCTGCAACGGAGGAATGGGTCTCTGCGGCTGTAAGTGATGGGATTAAACCTTATCCTCGCATTGAAGGCTTTCAAGAAGAAAAGAAAAAGCTTTTAGACTTGTGGTGGCAATGGGTTGATGAAGCCGATTATGATGAAGATGCCAGCTTTTATGGTCTGCAAACAACCATTGCACGAGAGGTCTTTTTAACCGGAGAGTGCTTTGTAAGATTGCATTATGTTGATCTCTACGGGCGCTCTGGTGTGCCTCTTCAGTTGCAAGTTTATCCCACTGAAATGTTGGATCTCACCTATAATGGACCGGCTGAGATTGAAGGCCATTACATTCGTATGGGAATTGAATTCGATCCCAGAGGTAAGCGTGTTGCTTATCATTTTTGGAAACATCACCCCTATGATGATTGCCCTTCCAACACAGTCTTTGAGAGCCAAGAGCGCGTGCGTGTCCCTGCTGAAATGGTCATTCATATCAAAGAGCGCCGTATTGCCGGACAATTGCGCGGTTCTCCCAAAATAACGCGTGCTATGACAAAGATCTTCCAACTTGAATCCTATGATGATGCAGAACTTGAACGAAAAAAAACAGCGGCTCTTTTCGCAGTGTTTATTACAGGCAAGGAATCTCACGAGGCAGAGTTAGAGGAAAATCGTGAAAAAACGAAAACTGAACAGAGGGTGGAAAAGAAGATTGAAGAGGTTCCCGAAGAGCACCCAATTTATCCTGGCTCGGTTAACGTAGTCGATGGCGAAAAACAAATTACATTCTCAAATCCTGTTGAGGTTGGTGGTTCTTATGAGGCTTTTCAATTTCGCAATATTTCAAGAATTTGTTCTGCTCTCAATATGCCTTATGCCGTTGTGACAGGAGATGTTACGCGGGGGAATTTTTCCAATGTGCGAACCTCCATCATTCAATTTAGACGCCATGTTAAACAATGGAGAGAACATATCATTGCCTTTCAGTTTAATCGCATTGTTTGGGCACGCTTTGTCGAAATGGCAGTGCTTGCTGGACGTGTGAATTTACCAGGATGGGAAGAAAATTCCTTGCCATGGCTTCAATGTGAAAGCTTTGCACCACCCCTTGAAATGATTGATCCCATCAAGGATATCTCCGCAGAAAAAGAAGAAATTCGTGCTGGCTTGAAAACACGGCGTATGGCGCTTGCTGAACGTGGTTTTGATATTGATAACATTCATGCCGAACTCGAAGAAGAACGCACAGATGCGCGCAAACGTGGTTTATCCTTTGATACCGATTATGCGCTAGCACCCTCAACAGCCAATCAACTGATTGATGATGAAGATTCAGAGAATTCTGAAACTTATGAAAGTAACCAAGACAGTAAGGCACATGCAAATGGTGAATAATCTCGACATGCCGTTTTTGGCATCCCGGCTTTTTGGTGTGCCCCTCATGCTTGCCTCCACAAAGCTTGATATTATTCTCAATGCTCTTGCCCCACGGCTTTTTGCAGGAGAAAAATTTGCCGTGAGAGCATTGTTAGAAAAAGATGGTGCTCCTTTAAGACCACCAGAAACTTATGTGGTGCAAAACAATATTGCCATCATACCAGTTCACGGCACGCTTGTGCGCCGTGGTGCATGGCTTGGGGCTTTATCAGGTCTAACCTCTTATGAAGGTTTGAGCGCTTCTTTTCGTGAAGCGATTGGGCAGCCTGATGTTCATGCAATATTGCTTGATATTGATAGTAGCGGTGGAGAAGCTGGTGGTGTGTTTGATCTTGTGGAAGAGTTTCAAGCACTCTCAAAAAAATATAACAAACCCATTTGGGCACATGCCAATGAGGTTGCTTGTTCGGCAGCTTATGCCATTGCTTGTTCTGCTTCTCAAATCTGGGTTGCTCGTACAGGGGTTGTGGGCTCGATTGGTGTTGTTTGTGCCCATCTTGATCAGTCTCGTGCAGATGAAAAACATGGGCTTAAATGGACCTTTGTTTTTGAAGGGGATCATAAAGTTCATGGCAATTCTCATGAACCACTCGCCGATGAAGCACAGATAAAAATACAAGCAGATTGCGCCCTGCTCTACGAGATGTTTGTCGATTTGGTTGCGCACAATAGACCTCTTAATGCGGCTGCAATCCGCGACACCAAAGCAGAAACTTTTATAGGCAACCAAGCCATCACACTTGGATTAGCAGATGCGCGAGGAACCCTTGCGCAGGTTTTGGAAGCCTTAATGGATTCCATATCACAAAACCCAACAGCAACAAAAGAAGGACAAAACACATGGCACGCACACAATACCGCGCTGAAGAAGATGATGATGAAAAGATTGTCGACATCACCCATGAAGACGAAGAAGACACACTCGACATTGACGAAGATGCCGAAGACTTCGACGATGAAGAAGAAAGCGAAGATGAGAACAACGAAGATAAGCAAGAAACCATAAAAGCTGCTCTTGAAAAGGAAAGAAAGCGCGCACAGGGACTGACAAACCTTGAAAAGCAAGCAAAGCGTTTAGGTGTTTCTTTTGATGCAGCAAAAGCAATTCAAAGCGGCATGACACTTCAGAAAGCTAAAAATGCTGTTCTAGCAGCCGCTGTCTCGAAAAGTTCCTCTTTAAAACTATCAACCACAGCACCCCACAATGATGGGACGAACAAGACAAAAATTTATGCAAAATGGGAAGCAGCTTGGAGGGCAATAAAATGAATAATCAAGTTTTCTATGAAGATGTTCGCAATGGCGCTTATCTTGGACGCTATGACACGGATATGTCCAATGAAGAAGTGGTGTTTGCATCAGGGGCATTTGTTGAAGCCGGCACTGTTATGGGAAAAGTAACAGCAACGGGAAAATATGTTCCCCTTAATCCAGCGCTATCAGATGGTAGTCAAACGCCAGCAGGGATTTCTTATGCCACTGTTGATGCAACAGAAGCAGAGCAACACGCCGTCATTACAGCGCGCTTGAGTACCGTAAAGGCTTCTGAACTGCTATGGCCAGATGCCATCACGGATGAACAAAAAAGTACTGCCATTCAGTCTTTAGAAGATAACAACAAAATAATGTTGCGATAGGAGAATGCGCACATGGATATGAATTTTTTTAAACATGATGCTTTCTCAAGCATCACAATGATGAAAGCCATTGAAAACTATGAGTTTCAACCTAGTCTTGTAAGCTCTCTTGATCTTTTTGAGGAAGTGGAAACCAGTACCACAGTGGTTGGCATTGAACGGCGTGATAATACATTTTCGCTTATTCAAACCAGTGAACGTGGCGCACCTTTAGCAGAAGGTGATAGAGAGGGTCGTAATCTTCGGTTTTTTAAAACAACACGTATTGCCAAAAGTGATACGGTAAAATCGGAAGAAATCCAGAACCGACGTGAATTTGGCACAGAAGATCAGTTAGAGACAGCAATGAAATATATTGCCAGAAAACAAAAGAAGCTGATTTCTGAAATCGAATTGACATGGGAGAATATGCAGCTTGGCGCTGTTCAAGGTGCTGTCCTTGATGCCGATGGCTCTGTCATTGTTGATTGGTACAAAGAATGGGAAATCACACCCCCAAAGCCCATTGACTTTAAACTGAATAATGAGACAACAAATGTTGCCGACTATGTTGATCAAGTCATCATGAGAATGATTGAGGCTTCAAAGGGGGCATTTTCTGATCGTTCACGGATTATTGGGCTTTGTGGAAATGAATTCTTTTCCAAGTTGAAAAACCATAAAACAATTCGTGAAACCTATCTCAACACAGCTCTTGCACAAACACTCAATAGTGCTGGAGGTGTTGCAACACCAAGTGCCATTGGTTCTGGAAGTTTTGGCAGTTTTGACTTTGCAGGTGTCACTTTCATTAATTACCGGAGTATTCACAACTATAATGTGAGTGCAAAAGCCGGAACAAAGCGTGCCATAGGGATTAAGCCTGATGAATGCCAATTCTTTCCTGTTGATGCGCCTGGTGTATTCCAAAAAACCTTTGCACCAGGGGAAAGCTTGGATTTTGCCAACACCGTTGGAAAACCTCTCTACACCATGTTGATTGTCGATAACGACCGTAATGCATGGGTAAAACCGGAGGTCTACAGCTATCCGCTTTACATTTGTACCCGCCCTGAAATGCTCTTTAAAGCGGTCAGTGGAGGAAAATAACATGCGATGGCACGGGTTGCTTCATAAAATGATTCAAGATGTACGCAATACCTTTGGGCAACCCGTCATCTACACGCGAAAGGACAATCAACAATCCTTTCAGATCACAGCGATTTACACCATTAAGCATTCGGAATCGGAGGCTGGTGGCAGAATCCCCACAACCGTTCCTCGAAAAGAACTTGATGTCTGTATCCATGATATCGGCGGCTTCCCCCCAAAGCCTCAAGATAGCGTTGTCATTATTTCTCCTGAAGATACCTCTCAAGAGCACTTCGTGATCACAGAGGTACAAGCCTCTGAATCCGGTATGTATAAGCTTATTCTGCGTAATGAATCTTCATCTAAAAAGCAATTTTGATTATGTTTCTAATGTACAGAAGGGGAATAAATTATCCCCTTCTGTGTTTTCATCACTTACTTATTGGAATACGCCAAGCCTTTCGCCCATAGTGTTTTGCGTAAAGTTTTTGACCTGTATAAGGGCATCTACGCCACGCTCGAAAAACATGAACTTTATTTTTGTTATCCATCAGATAACTTTCTCGGTGAATTAACCTAGACATGAGACATTCACAATGATACAATTTTTTACTGCTACAGGTTGCATCTTTCTGTTGCCTGTCTGGTTTTACGTCAGCAAACCTTAGCCTGACGTAAACTCTTTGTGGGTTTGAGCTGCAACTCAAACCCTTTTTATTCTGATTTAATGTTTAATGTTTTCATTCTAACCTTTGCTGCTTGTAATGAAACTTTATAGCACTTAGCAACCTCTTCTGGAGTCTTAAATTTGGTCATACCTGAACGTGGCATTAAAAGTTCAGCAGCAAACTGATCAGCTTGCCGTTCTGAACTGCGATAAGCAGGTATTCCATGAGAATCAATTACGCGTTGTAAGGGTAAATTTGTATGTAAAAAGAGGTGAGCAAATTCATGAGCAACTGTAAATCTTGCACGACCATTACCATTGTACGCATCTCTATAAATATCTTCTCTTAAAACGATGAACTTACCTTGCGGATCAGTTAAACCACCCACATTTCCAAGTTCTTTCTTATCTGCGATACGTAAATGAAAATCTGGCTTCATATTAGGCAAAATGGATTCAATAAACTCCATTACTGGAAAATATTGGACATCTGACAATTGTAATTCTCTTCGAAATAAACCAGCTAAATAACTAATTTTGTGCCAACTATGAGGAGGAACTTCGTAATCAATGCTTTTATACACCTTTTATTTACCTTCTTTTTCTTTTATCCGTTTCATCAGTTTTTTCATTTTTTCTACATCTTCTGGAGAAATGTTATCTATAACTCTAGCAAACATACCAACAAGTTCACCTGTGGATGAATTAGAAGACTTTATTGTAAAACTCTTACGGCAGGCATCAGCCTCTTTTCTTAAGAGAGAAGCCATATCTTGATCTAAATCGTATAATTCTATGATCTTTTCTTCCATACCAACGGGCACAGATTTTTTGCCAATCTCTACAGAAGATAAAAACGCTACAGATATACCTAATTTATCAGCCATATCTAAAAGACGTTCTGCATGATCAATACGGAGTTTTCGTATGGTTTTACCAAAGGATGTAAGCATCTAAATAGAACTCCAAAGAATTTATAATTAATCTTAATAAGTTGAATATATTTTATATTAAGGTATAAATCAACTGCCTTTTTACAATAATTACAGATTGCCAACAAACGACATGAGCAAAATAAAAAATATTAC
>NZ_HE997460.1:0-2844 GCF_000312525.1 Bartonella florencae
TGTGCTGAATATTGTTAAGATTCTAGCAGTTCTTATAGATTTTTATTCTTCAAAACTGCCATATCACATGGATTTCCTGGTGTGCATTTACGAATCCAATTGGGATAACCCCATTAAAAAATTGCTAAGTTCAAAAAAACATGACCTTCCTTCCCGCTTTTAAAGATGGAAAGATGATCAATTAAGACATTATTTAACCCCAATATACAACTATTATCTCATGCTGATCATTAATGGAAAGATTAGTTATGCCCAAGCTGAGAAATTTACTAAAAATAATCTGTTGTTCAAAACAAAAAGAAGAAGAAGTTGTTGTTGTATCCCCCAAAAAAGAGACGGACATACATAGAAAAATACACAATTTTACATTTGGAGATGATGAAAAGTTAGAAAATATTATTACACATCTAGAGAATGACATCACTACTGGCGTTTGGATTAATACACTTTATGGGAACATAGATCTCAAAATGATGCCTTCCCTAGTAGAACAAGCGAATAGAAAATATCCACAGATGAGTCTTAGATACTCTGCAACACCAGAAGAGGTTCCGGCATTAATAAAAAACACAATTGATGATGGGATTCAATCTTCTAGGATAATAGTTAATCTCGGGGATGACAATATCCATTTTGCAGTACTTGATCATAAAACTATCAATCATCAAACCTCCTTGATATTATTCGAACCTGTAGCATTCAAGCATATGCTGCCGACGATGTTAGCAATGAGGGTAAAAATAGCTCTTGAAGAAAATCAATTGCCTAATTATCATTTTTCTATGGCAGAGATGGATATTCAACGAAGTGTTTCTGAATGTGGAATTTTTAGTTTGGCTCTAGCTAAAAAACTCTATTGCGAATCTGATAAATTAAATAAATTACATAAGGATAATATTGATGGTACCTTATGTAAATCAGATGATCTTTTTTTATCTCCTGAACAGTTAGATCATTATCTTCCGGTCACTTTTTATAAACATGTGCAAAGTACAAACCGTCTCAATAAGTACATAGGATCAAATCCGCGTGCTAAAAAGGAAATCATTAATAAGAAGCATGAAAATATTTATGAGAGATTTGATAAGAATTCAGTTTTAGTAGATAGTAAAAATATGTCTGTTTCATCACACAGAAAAAGGATTCGCGAATATCAATCTCTGATGAGATGATGTAAAGCTCTAATTAAGTTATGATATAATTCAATAATATTGTATACCCATATTTATTAATTTTTGCAAATTCGTTTGCTTTTTTTGCTTGCAAAATATGAACATCATAAGCTGCTTGCATATTAAGCCAGAACTCGGCTGTCGTATCAAAAAAGGAAGCCAATCTGAGAGCTGTATCTGGAGTTATTGGACTATTTTCCGCAACAATACGTTCTATTCTCGTGCGTGGAACATTCAATGCTTTTGCAAGAGCATAAGCAGAGAGAGCATATTCTTTTAAATATTCCTCTCGTAAAATTTCTCCGAGATGAATAGCAATATAATTTTTCATCTCGACCTCCTACAGATCAATGATAATCTACGATTTCAACTTCATTTGCCATGTGACAAAGGTATCGGAACTTTTTCTGCATTATATTGCATATCCTCAATAACTTCTGAAACGAGGTTCATAATACCTTTTAAAGCTTTCTCTGCTTGAACATCTAACCATGAAAGGGATGGAAATTCTGCACACAAACCAACATATTCCTCATCTTCTGGTGACCAAAAAACACGATAGGTATAATGATTATTGTTCATGTTTTAACTCTATCTTTTCTATTATCCTCTATAAAGGATACACTAACCACGATGACTTTTTCGTAAATCTCGTTCAATCAGATGCCTAACATAGCGTGTGTAAGGAATAGCTTGTTTTTTCGCTTTTTCCTTTAAAGCTTTCATAAGCGCTTGAGGCAAGCGAATATTGATAGAAGCTTCTTTAGGTAAGAATTCGAAATGAACGGGTTTAAAACTGGTTAAGTCATAATCTGTAAGATCGGCAGTATCAACAAAGTTTTCTGCTTCTTCATCCGTCTTGAAAACAGGTATCTGTTTTAATTTAGAGGTTTTCATAAAAATCAATCTCCTTTTGATGCATATAACGGGCGCTAATAGGACGCACAAACAGTTCGTTTTTTATCATTCTTAAGGTAAAAACTAAAAAAATATATCTTTCGTTATAACTTCTACCAATAGCTCTGAAACGCTCTTCTTTAACATTTGGGTCGTTCTTTATGACGAGATTTCCAAGTTCGGTGAATAAATACTCAATTTCTTTTTTAGAAACTCCATGTTTAGCACATTTTGGACAGTTACCTTATCCCAGTTTATGCCATGAATTTTGATATTTATTGCCATAACGAATGTATATCAAAATGTATCCACAAATACAATAAAAATAATTAAATATCAATTTGTTCTAATAGGAGCCTTTATGCATCCGCGCGAAACGATAAGAGAAACATTTGTTGATTTGATAAAAGCAGCCAAGACAACAGCTGGCGATAATGTTTTCAATATGCGTGACTTCAATTTATTTATTGAAGCAATGCCGGCCATTAATATCTCAACGCGAAACGAAACCATCGAAGATGGACATGATTTTGGCTTAAGGCGGCGCGTTTTAACCGTTGATATCGAATGCTATGCAACATGTGAAGATGGAGCTGGCTATGTTGATCAATTAGCTTGGCAAGTTGAAGAGATTTTCCGTGCCAATCCCAATCTTGACAATACCGTTGAAACATGCCGCTTGCAAAATATTGCTTTTGCCTTTGGCGATAACGGGGCGCTAGCGCTCCATGGTGCAATTTTAACCTTTGAAGTCACTTACGTGACCAATATTCCC
>NZ_HE997460.1:5248-14826 GCF_000312525.1 Bartonella florencae
GGCCATGCAAGCCATTGCGACGTACGACCGCGCCCATGGGCATTATATCGTGAATGGTTGCCGTGTGACAGCTTTGGGACAAGAGGGACAAAAGCAAGTGTTCAGTATTCAAGAGGGAGAAGCCAATATCAATGGTTTCAAACGCAAACGCTTAGCCGCCTTGCGCCATGAAGAGATGGAAGACTTTTCGACAAGTGAAGTTCCTAGTGAAACCCATATTTTTGCGCCCCTAAAAGGCAAAACAAGCTTTACCTTTAAAACCTATTACACCCCCATTGCAGCTGTTCATTCCATTTTATTGACAAAAGAAAAAACCGTTAACATCACCCGCGGGGCTATTACATCTGGGCGTGACGGCGTTCCCGATAAAAGTATCACTGCTTTTCTTAAAATTGTGCAAGGAAGTAAAGAATTTAAAGAAGGCAAGGACTTTAAAAAAACCGGTGACACCATTGATTGGGCCCCGATGGGCGATGAACCACTCCCTAGCAGTAGCTATACGGTGACTTACCGTTACCGCGCAAGTGTAAAAGCCGATAAAGTTACAGCACAAGAAATCACTGTCTCAGGAGGTGCGGAGGGCGGTGATATCATTGTCAGTTATACTTACAAATTGCCCCGCATTGACCGTATTGGACTGAATACAGGAGGTGATGTTGTTTATATCAAAGGGGTTTCGGCAGACCAACCCATGGCGCCAAGCGTTCCTGAAGATGTGCTCTCCCTTGCCACCATTACCAATAATTGGCTTGATTTGCCTATTGTCAAAAATGATGGGACACGTGTTGCCCCCTATGATGAGATGTGGCGTTATTTTCAACGCGTGCTCTCCCTTGACCGCTTGATGCAATTAGAGCGCATTAAAAGCAATGTTGACTCTAAAGAGCCTGTTGCCAAAAAAGGCATGTTTGCAGACCCTTTTCTCGATGACAGTTATCGAGATGAAGGTTTTGAACAAACAGGGGCTATCGGCAATGGCATTTTACAGCTTGCTATTGATCCAACATTTTATACCGCCCCCTTGAACGCCCCTGTCACGCTTGACTGGAGCAATGAAGTGGTCATTGCGCAAGAGTTGACAACCGCTTGCGAAAAGATCAATCCTTATCAAAATTTTGCGCCTCTCCCTGGTACAGTCACCCTTACCCCCGCGACAGACTTTTGGCATGTTGAGCGCACTGATTGGCTCTCAAGTGTGACCAATCAACTCAATATGGGCTGGAACCGTGGGAGAAGCATCGTTAAGACAGAAATCAGCGATGATTTGGTGAATACAACGAGGGAGCAAATCGACTTTTTAAGACAAATAAAGTTGAATTTTAAGATTGAAGGTTTTGGCAGTGATGAAATCTTGGACAGTCTTACCTTTGATGGCGTGAATGTCTTGCCAACAAGCCGTCTTGTTGCCAATAGCAAAGGCACCCTTGAAGGGAGTTTCAAGATTCCTCCAAACATTACGGCTGGGACAAAGAATGTGATTGCACGAGGGAAAGGTGGAACAACAGCAACGGGGCTTTTTACCGGTCAAGGGGTGATTGATGTGAAGGTGATGCGGCGTACCACCACAGTGAAAATCTGGACACAAGTCGACCCGCAAGCACAAGTCTTTACCCCCGATGAAACACGTCAAATAACGGGGATTGATTTCCATCTTTGTAAAATAGGCAATCAAGCCCATGATCTGGTGATTGATTTGGTCACTACCGAAAACGGTTATCCCACCGCCGATATTCAAGCCCAAACCTCCTATTCCATGAAGGGCGCCAAAACCGGCTGGGCTGGCGCACGCTACGCTGTTCCTTTGTTAGTGCCCGATGATCGTCTCACCGCCTTTGTGCTTAAAACTGATGATGGGGATCATTCTGTTTCTCTCGCCAAACTTGGCGATTTTGATAAAGGCAACCAAAGATATGTTTCAAGTCACCCCTATGTGACGGGTCCACGCTTTTCTTCTGTTAATGCGCAGAGCTGGAGCGCGCACCAAGATGAGGCTTTAGCCTTTCGGGTTCTCGCTGCACGCTATAAACAAACAGAAAAAACGGTGGATTTAGGCACCTTTGATCTTGTGGACTGCTCTGATTTGCAGGTGCGTGCAGCCATTGAATTGCCTTCAAGCGATTGTTCTGTCATCTTTGAAATTGAAAGAAACAATGGCACGGTTTATCAACTGCTTCCCTTTCAATTGCTCAAGCTGACCGAATATATCAGTGAAAAAGTCAAGCTTCGCGCTATTCTCAAAGGGACAGAGAAGCTTTCACCGGTCTTATTTGCCCCTGTGCAATTGATTGCAGGAAAGATTCATAAAACAGCAACTTATGTCACAAGAGCTTTTGCCTTTGGGGAAAAGGCAAGATTAACGAGCTATATCAAAACCTTCTTACCGGGCGGTTCTTCATTCACCCTCGAGATGCAACTGGATGATGGTACCTTTGTCCCTTTAAAACTCGATGAGATAGAACAACTCGCTGAACCGCTTTGGACAGAGCGCAAATTTGTGAGCAGTGACAAAACAGCACGACAAGCACGCCTTAAACTCACCCTTACCGGTGGACCTGCTGCACGCTCCATGGTGTGTGATTTTGGTGCTGGCATCATATGATGGGAGAACAAAAAATGAGCAAAACTAAAAAACTCGACATGGAATTGCCCAAAGAAGGACGCTTTATTAGTTCTGAATTCCCCATTTTACGCGATAATCTCACCAAACTTGATCAAGCGCTTATAACTGTTGAGGAAAAGATAGACCAAAAAGCCTCTTTACAACACACCCATACAATCAATGATGTGACGGGTTTAGAAAGCGCTCTTAATGGCAAGATGGCAGCGAATAAAACCTTCACCTTTGCCGATTTAAGCGATATCGAGGGGGCCAAAGATGCCGCAAATAACTATGTGCTTTATAAATCAGGAAACAATCATTTTACCTTTGGCAGTGCCGTTTCCTTATTAGGGGCACACAAACATAAAACAGAAGATATCGTTGGATTAGATGACTTTAGAGCCAAGATTAACGAAGATCTGACCAGCTATGGGCGCTTAAAACAAGCCAATGAATGGCAAAGTTACAACAAGTTTACCAGCAAAGTCACCATGAGTGGCGGTTTGGAGCTGTTGGGAAACTCATCATTGAATATTACTACCCATAACAACAAAGTGGTCACTAACTTAAGTACAAGCGGAAGCTTACTTAAAGGACCTTTAAAAGTCGATGGAGATCTTGTTTATACGAAATCAGAAATAGATATTCTCAAGCAGGAAATTAAAAACATCAAAAAAGATTTGATTAATAAACTCATTATTGCCGATGCTGAATTGCTCTATACGCAAGATGGGAAAATTGAATGGCCCAACTGGGTCACGGACCAAACTAGAGTTGAAATTACAGCCTGGGGGGGCGGTGGTAGTGGTGGTGGAGCGGATACGCCACGATTAGGAGGAGGTGGCGGCGGTGGCGGTTGTTCAGTATGGTATGGCTATAAAGTAAGTTTAAACGGTCATGAGAATATCATCATTGGTAAAGGAGGAGCTTCTGTTGCAAAGCGTGGTCTGACAGGAAATTCTGGAGGCACAACAACCGTTGGAAGGAATTTTATGACTGCTACAGGAGGAAAAGGTGGAGGTGGAGCTTATTATTACAATTCATCTAATTACTCTTCAGGTTCTGGTGGTACTGGAGGAGTTGGCGGGAACTTTGGTTTAGCAACAGATAACTATCCAGGACTTGCTAAAGGGGGAAATGGTTATGCTGGAACGAGTGGAGTTACGGGTCAAACAAGTGGTAATGGCGGTGATGCTGGAGGCGATACATAAAGAGGAGGTGGTGGAGGAACAGGACAAGGTCACTATAGTTCAGGAAAAGCAGGGCGTGGTTTTGGCGGCGGCGGTGCCGGTGCTCACTCTGATTCTTCTCCAAGCGGTGCTGGAGCTGATGGTGCTGTTCTTATAAGATTATGGAAAGATTAAATACAAAACCAAAGAGAGCACAAGTCAAATGGATAGCTGTTCTATAAGCAGGCTTATATGTTTTTAAAGCTTTTTATCGCTCTTTTAAAGGGCTTTTTTTGACTGACACTGTCAGTCTTATGAAGCATGGTGATGCTTGTTATAGTCTCTTCATTGATTTGGAGAGCAAAATGGCAACAAAAGTAAATAGTCTCTAGTGCACTGTAGCAAAGTTATTCTTGATCTCTTGAAGAACACCCCGAAATCATAGCGTATCCCCTCTTCTACTCCCAAAACTTGTAAAGAGATCAACGGCTCTTAGCAAGCCGCTCTGATAACCCATCACTATGAGAAATCATAGCGGGTATACCCCAGGAATTATCCTAGAAACTCCAAATTAAAGAAAGGAACAAAAATAGAGGCTGGGCTGGTCACCCAGCCAACGGGAACAGTTTTGCGACACCCCCGCCCGATGTAACACAACTTAACATCGCAGCCACTTCTTATCACTGAAAGCAATGAGAAGATGGCTAATATAGATGGAAGAGTGTTAAAAAATGATGGACATACTCAACAAAGAAAAATTAAAATCTGTTAAACCTGTCTCACCAGCTGCTGCTTATATTGGTGGCAAAAGAAGATTAGCCAAAACCATTATCAAAATTATTGAGGATATTCCACATAGCATTTATGCCGAGCCTTTTGTTGGCATGGGAGGAATATTTTTTAGACGAAAATTGATACCCCCTACTGAAATTATCAATGATCGTTTAGGAGATGTGGTGAATTTTTTTCGGGTCTTACAACGCCATTATCACCCCTTTATAGAATTTTTGGAGTTTCAAATAAGCAGCCGTGAGGCGTTTGAACGCTTAAAGACACAAAATCCAGAAACGCTTACGGATTTAGAACGGGCTTCAAGGTTTTTATATTTACAGCGGTTAAGCTTTAGTGGTCAGGTTGCCAGTCGTGCGTTTGGAGTTGAAACAGACCGTGGTGCCCGGTTTAATGCTTTGAAACTTGAAAGCATATTAAAGCTTATTTACCGCCGTTTAGCAGGTGTTACCATTGAACATTTAGACTGGTCTGATTTTATGGTGCGTTATGACCGTCCAAACACCTTGTTTTATCTTGACCCGCCTTATTGGGGTGTTGAGGATTATTATGGAAAGAATTTGTTTAAGCGGGAGGATTACCAGACGATGTCTGCGCTCCTTGCGCAATTAAAAGGAAAGTTTCTATTGTCTTTAAACGATGTGCCAGAAGTCCGAAAAACCTTTAGTCAATTTACCTTTAAAAAGGTCAACACACTTTATTCGTGTAACGCCTCAAATAATGCAGTTCCCGCTAAGGAGCTTATCATCACAAATTGTGATTTATAAAACGATAAACAATACAAAAGGGTCTTTAAATGACTTTTGAAGACCTTTAAGCGATAGGGCTTTTTTAGCACATACAATGTAAGCTATTTGTTGACATTTATAGTCTTTCACGCTATATAAAGGAATGATTAAAACGTTTAAAAGCAAAATATTGGCAGAATTATTCAAAACGGGAAATTCATCCAAGATTGATAAGAGACTTGTAAAACGTATCATGGTTCGTCTTGATCGTTTAGATTTTTCTGAAAGACCAGAAGATATGAATCTTCCAGGATTTAACTTTCATTCTTTGAGTGGATATTCACCTACCCGTTACACTGTCCACGTTAACGGACCATGGTGTATTACCTTTGAATTTGACTCATGTAATGCTTACCGTGTTGATCTTGAACAATATCACTAAGGATACAGTTATGAATGACATTCCTGCACAAAGAGATAAAAACCGCTGCCCTACTCATCCAGGAGAAGTTTTAGCAGATATTATTCCTGAAACTGGCAAAACAAAATTAGAAATTGCACAGATGCTCGGTATATCACGCCAACATCTTTATGATATCCTGAAGGCAAAAAAACCCGTTTCTCCTGCTATTTCTGCTTGCCTTGGAAAAATGTTTGGTGATGGAGCTGCCATATGGTTACGTATGCAAGCCAATTATGATGCTTGGCATGCAGAGCGTGATATTGATGTCTCTTCTATTCCAACACTAACAGCTAACGAAATGAATGCGCAAATGGAACATAGCCATTCATGATCTTCTCCCCACCCTAAAGATGGGGAGATGAACCATGTTTTATCTTAAGCAACCTTTTTAATGGGGTTGTCTAAATTGGGTTCGTAAGATTTTAACAAAGACTCTATAATCGGAGGTGGTCTTAAAGTTCCAAAATTTGTAATCATTGCCAAAATTTTGAGTGCATTTGGGGTTTCATTTTGAAGTTTTAAAATCAAAGCTTTTTCTATCGCATCCATAGTCTCAATAAGAGTATTAAAAGCCTTGTCTTCAATATCATCACGATCAGAAAACTGATACAACGCCATCCACAAATCGCATAAAAAATCTATACTGGTATTCATTGTACACCTCCATGGATTTGTTCTCTCAAACATGCTAAACCTCTTGAGGTGATTTTCGTTGAAGGGAGTACCTTTTCTGTCCCATCTGGTCTTTGAATGGTAATCGCAGGGCAATCCATAAAGCCTTTCTTGATTTTATCTTGATAGGGTAACAGAGGTGCCCCTGGAGCCCGTCGATACACCCAATCATGTTTTCGCAAGTAATCGGTCAAATCTTTTGGTCGTACCTCAAGCATTTTCGCTGCTTCGATAAGACCAAACAGCCCATCAGAGCGTTTTAAGCCATCTAAAGCCTCTGCTTTTGGAGTTAGTTCTGCTATAACATGATCTTTCTGTTCGATTTGACTTTGTAGATGATTCAAAACGCCCAGTAATGCTTCGGGTTTGGAGTAATCAACTTGTGGTGTTGCTACTTTTTTCAAAAGCCGTTCACATTTGATAAAGTATTGACGTGCTTCATGTCCTCTATCATTACGCTCTATCATCGAAAGGTGCTTAGCCATATCTAAGGTAATATGGTATTCCTTTACCTTTCCACCGCTTACTAAATTTTTAGTAAGCGTTATAAAGTTTATATTTTCTTGGAATTTACATTCTTTAATGCGATTTTTAATCCAATCATTAAAGCGAGCTTTTATCTCCAAAAAAGTATGCAATTCACGTGCATTTACTGTTTGAACAGTTTCTTGATCAATGACTTGTTCTGTAATTTCTATAAGATTGTTCATAATGAATTCCTATTGGATAGATGTTTGTTAATGACACTCTAAAAAAGAGTGCCGGGCGCTAACAAACACGGCCAATAGTCCGTCGTTACACTTTCCCCGTAAGGGTATTGTATAATGTAACCACACCCGACAAGCCATTTATATGCCACGAGCATATAATGAGTCAAAGCCTTTAATGTGCGGAGAAGAGATTGTTTCGGCAATCTATCCGCTATTGGTTTAAGGTGTTTGTTAGGCACCTGATTCGAAGATACACATCACAGAAATAATGTCAAGATACTTTTGATATTTTTGTTAATTTCATCTTTGGATGCCGAGCATTGAAAAACACAGCTCTTCATCTCTCATTTTTTCATATTCATTTCAACTAGCCACTATTTTAAAGGAGCATAAAATGGCAACAGGTTTTCTACACGGTGTTGAAGTCGTCGAGGTTGATGACGGCACACGCCCCCTTCGTGCAGTTCAGTCTGGCGTTATCGGAATTATCGGCACAGCACCCGATGCCGATGAACAAGCTTTTCCTCTTAACACACCGGTTTTGGTCGCAGGCTCTCTTTCACAAGCCGCAAAACTGGATAAAACAGGCAAACGACGCGGTACTTTACCCAATGCCCTTGATCTTATTTTTAAGCAAGTGGGAGCAATTGTCGTCGTTATCCGTGTGGAAAAAGGAGACAATGAAGAAGCAACACTCACCAACATTCTAGGCGGTGTGAACGAACATGGCGCCTATGAAGGTGTTCATGCTTTCATTGGAGCACAATCTGTTGTGGGACAAACACCACGTATTCTGATTGCGCCAGGCTTTACACATCAACGCCCATCCAGTGTAACCACTGATGGAACGAGTGATAGTGCAAAAACTGAGATCAGTACAACCTCTAACCCCGTTGCAGCAGAATTGATTGGCATTGCAGAGCGTTTGCGTGCGATTGTGGTGATTGATGCCCCCAACACAACAGATGAAGCAGCCCTTAGCGCAGCAAAGGATTTTGATTCAAAACGCGCCCTTCTCATTGATCCATTTGTAAAGGTCAATCGCAATGGCAAGATCTTAGAAGAGCCAGCAAGTGCAGCGGTTGCTGGGGTCATTGCCAAAAATGATTTTGCCAATGGCTTTTGGCATTCCCCTTCCAATAAAGTGATCAATGGTATTGTTGGCATAGCACGCCCAATTGATTTTTCCATTGGTGATCGCGCAAGTCGCGCCAATCTTCTCAATGAACAAAACATCACAACCATTATTCGTGAAAACGGCTATCGCCTCTGGGGCAATCGCACACTTTCAAGCGATACCAAATTTGCCTTTTTATCGGTGGTACGCACCGCAGATATGATTAACGATGCCATTTTGCGCGGACATCTGTGGGCAGTCGATCGCAATATCAAAAAGACCTATCTGAATGATGTGAGTGAAAGCGTCAATGCTTATTTGCGCGATTTAAAAGCGCAAGGCGCCATTCTTGGAGGACGCTGTACACCTGATCCAGAACTTAATACAGCAAGTGCTATTGGAGACGGCAGAGTCTATTTCAATGTGGAATTTACACCAACAACACCAGCAGAACACATCACCTTCCGTTCACAAATCATCAATGATTACCTAGAGGAGATCTTTTAATGACTATACCTGTTTTACCAAGAGTTTTGAAATATTTTAACATTTTTGTCGATGGTATTCCCTATCAGGCAAAGTGTGAAAGTGTCACCCTCCCAAACTTGAATTTGATCGTTGAAAGTTACCGTGGCGGTGGTATGGGCACGCCCATTGAGGTTGATCTTGGTCTTGAAACACTCTCTCTTACCATGACCATTTCTGATTGTTCTCCAGAATTAATGGCATTGTTAGGACGCACAGATGTCGACATCTCCTTGCGCAGTTCAATGCAAGCACAAGGGACGCCGGCAGAAGGGGTTATCATTACCATGAGAGGGCTTTGCAAAGGCTTTGAAATGGCAGAATGGCAACCAGGAAGCAAGGCAACATCCACAGCTACATTCACATTGCAATATTTCAAGTATGTCCAGAAAGACATTGAAATCGTTGAAATAGATGCCATCAACATGGTCAGAAAATTCAACGGCATTGATCAATTGGCAGATCATAGAGAAATTTTAGGATTATAAAATGACTATACAACAAACTGTTATATATCAATTGCTTATTCCTATCACATTTGAAGGAAAAGAGCGTACTGAAATCACCTTACGGCGTATCAAAGTAAAAGATATGCAAGCCATCGATAAAAAGGAAGGCACTGACCAAGTAATAACTATGATCGCACGTCTTTCTGGATGGCCATATGCGGCTGTTTGCGAACTTGATGGCGGCGATATGGCAAGTATTGGAGAGATTTTGGAGTCTTTTACCAAACGGCGGGAAACCTCGACTGGGAAACCGCCGCTAAACTGATTGCCGATATTGCCATTGTGTTCCATTGGTCT
>NZ_HE997461.1:0-2407 GCF_000312525.1 Bartonella florencae
ACAAACACCTTAGAACCATAAGCGGATTGGTTACCGAAATAATCAGTCTTCTATACATTAAAGACTTTGACTCATTATATGCTACATGCGTATAATAATATCTGTCGGGTGTGGTTACGCTATACAATACCCTTGCGGGGAAAGTGTAACGACGGACTTATGGCCGTGTTTGTTAGCGCCCGGCACTCTTTTTGAGTGTCATTAACAAACGTCTAACCATAAGGAATTCATTATGAATACTCTTATAGAAATTAGAGAACAGGTTGTTGATCAGGAAACTGTTCAAACTGTTAACGCGCGTGATTTACATACGTTTTTAGAAATAAAAGCTCGCTTTAATGATTGGATTAAAAATCGTATTAAAGAATGTAAGTTTCTCGAAAATATAAACTTTATAACGCTTACTAAAAATTTAGTAAGCGGTGGAAAGGTAAAAGAATACCACATTACGTTAGACATGGCTAAACATCTTTCGATGATAGAGCGTAATGATAAAGGGCATGAAGCGCGTCAATACTTTATCAAATGCGAACGACTTTTGAAGCAAGTTGTTACACCGCAAATTGACTATTCAAGTCCACAAGCAATGATTGGCTTTTTGACACATTTACAAAACCAAATTGAGCAAAAGGATAACACCATTGCTGAATTAGCACCAAAAGCAGAAGCGCTTGAAGGCTTAAAGCGCTCTGATGGTTTGTTCGGTCTTATTGAAGCAGCGAAAATGTTAGAGGTACGACCAAAAGATTTGACCGATTACTTGCGTAAACACGATTGGGTCTATCGACGTGCTCCAGGGGCGCCTTTGTTACCTTATCAGGATAAAATCAAGAAAGGATTCATGGATTGCCCTGCTATCACCATTCAAAGACCAGATGGAACAGAAAAGGTGCTCCCTTCAACAAAAATTACACCAAAAGGATTGGCATGTTTGAGAGAACAAATCCATGGAGGTGTACAATGAATACCAGTATCGACTTTTTATGTGATTTATGGATGGCATTGTATCAGTTTTCTGATCGTGATGATGTTGAAGATAAGGCTTTTAATACTCTCATTGAAACCATGGATGCGATAGAAAAAGCTTTAATTTTAAAACTTCAAAATGAAACCCCAAATGCACTGAAAATTTTGGCAATGATTACAAATTTTGGAACTTTAAGACCTCCTCCGATTATGGAGTCTTTGTTGCGAGCCTACGAACCAGATTTAGAGAGCCCCATTAAAAAGGTTGCTTAAGTTAAAAACAGAACTCCTTTCCCATCTTTATAGGTGGGGAGGAGCCAATAATTCTTGTGTAATTTGGAGTGTATCCATTTGCATACCGGAATATATACCCGATTACACCTAATTATCAATTAATTACGATGACTTTTTCGTAAATCTCGTTCGATAAGATGCCGGACATAGCGTGTATAAGGAATAGCTTGATTTTTAGCTTTTTCCTTTAAAGCTTTCATAAGCGCTTGAGGCAAACGAATATTCATAGAGGCTTCTTTAGGTAAAAATTCAAAATGAACGGGTTTAAAACCAGTTAAGTCATAATCAGTAAGATCTGCAGTATCAACAAAGTTTTCTGCTTCTTCATCCGTCTTGAAAACGGGTATTTGTTTTAATTTAGAGGTTTTCATATAAATCAATCTCCTTTTGGTGCATATAACGAGCGCTAATAGGACGCACAAACAGTTCGTTCTTTATTGTTCTTAAGGTAAAAACTAGAAAAATATATCGTTCATTATAACTTCTCCCAATGGCTCTTAAACGCTCTTCTTTAACATTGGGGTCGTGCTTTATGACAAGATTTCCGGGATTGGTGAATAAATACTCAATTTCTTTTTTAGAAACTCCATGTTTGGCACATTTGGGCCAATTACCGTCATCCCAATTTATGCCATGAATTTCTATATTTGTTACCATAACGTATGTATATCAAAATGTATCCACAAATGCAATAAAAATGATTAAAAATCAATCTATTTAAACAGGAATATTCATGCATCCTAGAGAGACGATCAGGGAAAGCTTTGTTGCATTAATCAAAGCAGCAAAGACGGCTTCTGGTGACAATGTTTTCAATATGCGCGATTTCAACTTTTCCCCTGAGAACACGCCTGCAATTAATATCTCAACACAAAGTGAAACGATTGAAGATAGCTATGATTATGGAGTAAGGCGGCGCGTTTTAATAGTGGATGTTGAATGTTATGCGACATGTGAAGGTGGAGCACGTTTTGTTGATCAATTAGCATGGGAAGTTGAGGAGATTTTTTACGCTAATCCTAATCTTAACAACACTGTTGAGACATGCCGCTTGCAAAATATTGCTTTTGCCTTTGGCGATAACGGGGCGCTAGCGCTCCATGGTGCAATTTTAACCTTTGAAGTCACTTACGTGACCAATATCCCC
>NZ_HE997461.1:4541-7693 GCF_000312525.1 Bartonella florencae
ATACCTTCAGTAAAGAAGAAGGCAAACTCATTGGTAACTGGATTGATGACCACGACGAAGATTTAAGCTGGGATCAAATTGATTATCCGTGGGAGTTGGCAAATTTTCCATGGTGTTCGGTCAAAAAGCACGAACGCGATATATTGATGGCAGAATGGTTCCAAAACCGTTCCCTTTATCTCGCTTTAAGAGATATCGATAACACTCTAATTGGGTTTCGCCGCTGCTATGCTGTAGCGCCTGTCGAACCAGCTTTGGAGGGTGTTTATAGCCATTGTGGCAACAAATTTAGTCCTTCGAAAACTGGCACCATGCTGTTTCTTGCAGCGCGCACCGATTTTCGGGATGTTGAAGACAAACAAGCCGCCTCTGTTTCCCTTCTCGTTCATGGCACTGTGGCAGAACAGACACCTCCTGGCAAACTTTGGTGTGACGAGGGTGAACTAAAGGGTGGTGTAGAGATCCTTAAAACACCGATCAACATTTCTTTGCGCGCAGATGTTCGCGAACAATTCAAGATTTTATTGAGGTTTTAATATGAAGCATGAAAGTGGTTTACCCTTTGCAATTGACAGATCTCGCGGCAAAGAGGAACAACAAAGCGTTGTCTTTTATGGCACGCGTCCGTTTATTCAAAGTGGTGAACTGAACGAAGTTCAAACCATCATAAGGGGACGGCATGACCGCTTGGGGCGCCTTGTGGCACAAGAAGGAGACCGCGTTGAACGAGCAGATGCTTTTGTCAATAAAGAGACAAGAACCGTCACGTTGACAGACGGTAAGATTTATATCGCAGGCGATATTTTCCCCGTTGCAGAAGCTGTACTCAATAATGTTGCCATGGTTGGACGGATGGAAATCGGTGTAAAACTGCAAAAAAAATGGATCACCCATGAAGAGGACCCACAGCTCTTAGGGCAAGTTCCGGGGTCTTTAGCAGAAGGAGAGCCTGGTGCCGCCCGTGAGGTGGCAAAACTTGTCTGGGCTCTCAAAGATGATGGGCAGCAAGGCACATTTTTTCCGGTCTATATTTTACAAGATGGTGTTCTCATTGATCAAAAATCACCCTCACTGCTTGAACCAGCCATGCAAGCCATTGCGACGTATGACCGCGCCCATGGACATTATATCGTGAATGGTTGCCGTGTGACAGCTTTGGGGCAAGAGGGACAAAAGCAAGTGTTCAGTATCCAAGAGGGAGAAGCCAATATCAATGGTTTTAAACGCAAACGCTTAGCCGCTTTGCGCCATGAAGAGATGGAAGACTTTTCAACAAGCGCAGTTCCTAGTGAAACTCATATTTTTGCGCCCCCAAAAGGCAAAACAAGCTTTACCTTTAAAACCTATTATGCACCCATTGCCGATGTTCATTCTATTTTATTAACGAAAGAAAAAACCGTTAACGTGACCCGCGGGGCTATTACATCTGGGCGTGACGGCGTTCCTGACAAAAGTATCACTGCTTTTCTTAAAATTATCCAAGGAGGTAAGGAATTTAAAGAAGGCAAGGACTTTAAAAAAACCGGAGATACCATTGATTGGGCTCCCGTTGGAGATGAACCGTTACCGGGAAGCAGCTATACGGTGACCTATCGATACCGCGCAAGTGTGAAGGCTGATAAAGTGACAGCGCAAGAAATCACTGTCTCAGGTGGCGCGATGAACGGTGATATTATTGTGAATTACTCTTACAAACTCCCCCGCATTGACCGTATTGGTCTCAATACTGGGGGCGATGTTGTCTATATCAAAGGGGTTTCGGCAGACCAACCCATGGCGCCAAGCGTTCCTGAAGATGTGCTCTCCCTTGCCACCATTACCAATAACTGGATTCATGTACCGCATGTGAAAAATGATGGCACACGTGTTGCCCCCTATGATGAGATGTGGCGCTATTTTCAACGCGTACTCTCCCTTGACCGCTTGATGCAATTAGAGCGCATTAAAAGCAATGTGGATTCTAAAGAGCCTGTTGCCAAAAAAGGCATGTTTGCAGATCCTTTTCTCGATGACAGTTATAGAGATGAAGGTTTTGAACAAACAGGGGCTGTGGGAAACGGTATTTTACAGCTTGCTATTGATCCAACATTCTATACCGCCCCCTTGAACGCCCCTGTCACGCTTGACTGGACCAATGAAGTGATCATTGCGCAAGAATTGACAACCGCTTGCGAAAAGATCAATCCTTATCAAAATTTTGCGCCCCTCCCTGGTACAGTCACCCTTACCCCCGCGACAGATTTTTGGCATGTTGAGCGCACTGATTGGCTCTCTGGTGTGACCAATCAACTGAATATGGGCTGGAACCGTGGGAGAAGCATCGTTAAGACAGAAATCAGCGATGATTTGGTGAATACAACGAGGGAGCAAATCGACTTTTTAAGGCAAATTAAGCTGAATTTTAAGATTGAAGGCTTTGGCAGTGATGAAATCTTGGACAGTCTTACCTTTGATGGCGTGAATGTCTTACCCAAAAGCCGTCTTGTTGCCGATAGCAAAGGCACCCTTGAAGGGAGTTTCAAGATTCCTCCAAACATTCCTGCTGGGACAAAAAATATGATCGCACGAGGGAAAGGTGGAACAACAGCAACGGGACTTTTTACCGGTCAAGGGGTGATTGATGTAAAAGTAATGCGGCGTACCACCACCGTAAAAATCTGGACGCAAGTAGACCCGCAAGCCCAAGTCTTTACCCCCGATGAAACACGGCAAATCACCGGCATTGATTTTCATCTTTGTAAAATAGGCAATCAAGCCCATGATCTCGTCATTGATTTGGTCACTACCGAAAACGGCTATCCCACGGCTGATATTCAAGCCCAAACCTCCTATTCCATGAAGGGCGCTAAAACTGGTTGGGCTGGCGCACGCTACGCTGTTCCTTTGTTAGTGCCCGATGATCGTCTCACTGCTTTTGTGCTTAAAACTGATGATGGAGATCATTCTGTTTCTCTCGCCAAACTTGGAGATTTTGATAAAGGCAACCAAAGATATGTTTCAAGCCACCCTTATGTGACGGGTCCACGCTTTTCCTCTGTTAATGCGCAGAGCTGGACAGCGCACCAAGATGAAGCCTTGGCATTTCGGGTGTTGGCCGCCCGCTACAGACAAACAGAAAAAACGGTGGATTTAGGCACCTTTGATCTTGTGGA
>NZ_HE997461.1:9249-12393 GCF_000312525.1 Bartonella florencae
GAACTTTTTTTGATTTACACTGTCAGTCTTATGGAACATGGTGATGATTGTTATTGTCTCTTCATTGATTTGGAGAGAAAAATGACAATAGAATTTACATTTCGTATTCACTTTATTAAGAATGGTAAGGGATCTAAGTTTTTAGCAATATTTGATCAGACAGCCTTTGATGCGGTTGTAAAATCCTTGATGTTGACGTGCAAACTTATTCCCTCCATGCGCCTATCCTTCTCTTTACGCATGAGGTGGGAAAAAAAACAAGTTCAAGCTATTAGGCTTTCTAATGGGATATTAAACTGTTGGTGCAAATTTTTAATCATGCGTAGTGTTAGTTTTCTTTTTCCACTCAAGATTTCATAAACGCGATTTAAATGACCAATCGCAGGAACAAGATCTTTAGCACTTAAGTTCATTTGTTCCATTCTAAATTTAATAGCCTCAATAGGATGAGGAGGAGAAATAGGATAATGTTCTGTTTCATAAGCTTCAATCAACAACACAAGAACCTCCATTTGATCAAATTCTGGAGTATTCTCTTTAGGTTGATTGTCAAACATTGCAGACACAATTTCTAAAGCTTCTTGATAATCTCTCTCTGTACGAATTGGTTTGATATTCATTTCTTAAATTCCTTTAGTTCTACAGTGTTGGCATCAATCGCATCATACTGTTTATGCGTCCCTATAAACTTTATGTAAAGCCAACCTGCTGGATAAAAGATTGAAACAATTAAACGATAGTCATTGCCTCTAATATTAAAAACAACACGATTATTCTTTAATATGCTTGCATTTTTATATTTCTCTTTAATGTCATGAGGAGAACGCCATTGTGCGTTTTTAGCTTCATCTACCCATGCTTTTAATGGTTGTTCAGCATCAGGATATCGAGTCCAAAAAGTTTGAAGCGTGGAGATTTTAACAATTTTCATAAGTATATCCTGATTTTTATTAGCTATAGTACCATTTTGGGACTAAGTCAAGATATTTATAAAAAAATACTTTTTAAAAACAAGCTTTTCGCAAGAGCGGCATTTTGCCTCTTATTTTTTCATCTTCATTTCATTCGCCACTATTTTAAAGGAGCATAAAATGGCAACAGGTTTTCTACACGGTGTTGAAGTCGTCGAGGTTGATGACGGCACACGCCCCCTTCGTGCAGTTCAGTCTGGCGTTATCGGAATTATTGGCACAGCACCCGATGCCGATGAACAAGCCTTTCCTCTTAACACACCGGTTTTGGTAGCAGGCTCTCTTTCACAAGCCGCAAAACTGGACAAAACAGGCAAACGACGCGGTACTTTACCCAATGCCCTTGATCTTATTTTTAAGCAAGTGGGAGCAATTGTTGTTGTTATCCGTGTGAAAGAAGGAGACAATGAAGAAGCAACACTCACCAACATTCTAGGCGGTGTGAACGAAAATGGCGCCTATGAAGGTGTTCATGCTTTCATTGGAGCACAATCTATTGTGGGACAAACACCACGTATTCTGATTGCTCCAGGCTTTACCCATCAACGCCCTTCCAGTGTAACCACTGATGGAACGAGTGATAGTGCAAAAACTGAGATCAGTGTAACATCTAACCCCGTTGCGGCAGAACTGATTGGCATTGCAGAACGTTTGCGCGCTATTGTGGTGATTGATGCCCCAAACACAACAGATGAAGCAGCCCTTAGCGCAGCAAAGGATTTTGATTCAAAACGCGCCCTTCTCATTGATCCGTTTGTAAAGGTCAATCGCAATGGCAAGATCTTAGAAGAGCCAGCAAGTGCAGCGGTTGCTGGGGTCATTGCTAAAACTGATTTTACACACGGTTTTTGGCATTCTCCTTCAAACAAAGTGATCAATGGTATTGTGGGAACTGCGCGCCCAATTGATTTTTCTATTGGTGATCGTGCAAGTCGCGCTAATCTTCTCAACGAACAAAATATCACAACCATCATCCGTGAAAACGGCTATCGCCTCTGGGGCAATCGCACACTTTCAAGCGATACAAAATTTGCCTTTTTATCCGTGGTACGCACTGCAGATATGATTAATGATGCTATTTTACGCGGACATCTATGGGCGGTCGATCGCAATATCAAAAAGACCTATCTGAATGATGTGAGTGAAAGCGTCAATGCTTATTTGCGTGATTTAAAAGCGCAAGGCGCCATTCTTGGCGGACGCTGTACACCAGATCTAGAGCTTAATACAGCAAGTGCTATTGAAGACGGCAGAGTCTATTTCAATGTAGAGTTCACGCCCACAACACCAGCAGAACACATCACCTTCCGTTCACAAATCATCAATGATTACCTAGAGGAGATCTTTTAATGACTGTCCCCGTTTTACCAAGAGTTCTGAAATATTTTAACATTTTTGTCGATGGTATTCCCTATCAAGCAAAGTGTGAAAGCGTCACCCTCCCGAACTTGAATTTGGTCGTTGAAAGTTACCGCGGCGGCGGCATAGATAGCGCCATTGAGGTTGATCTTGGTCTTGAAACACTCACGCTTACCATGACCATTTCTGATTGCTCTCCAGAATTAATGGCATTGTTGGGACGCACAGATGTCGACATCTCACTGCGCAGTTCAATGCAAGCGCAAGGTACACCCGCAGAAGGGGTTATCATTACCATGAGAGGACTTTGCAAAGGCTTTGAAATGGCAGAATGGCAACCGGGAGGCAAAGCAACATCCACGGCGACATTCACATTGCAATATTTCAAATATGTTCAGAAAGAGGTTGAAATTGTTGAGATAGACGTCCTCAACCTCATTAGAAAATTCAATGGCATCAATCAACTCGCAGGCCACAGAGAAAACATAGGATTATAAAAATGACTATACAACACAGTGTTACCCATCAATTGCTTGTTCCTATCACCTTTGAAGGAAAAGAACACACCGAAATTACCTTACAGCGCCCCAAAACAAAAGATGTGCAAGCAATCGACAAAAAAGAAGGCATAGAGCAAACAATCGCTATGATTGCACGTCTTTCTGGATGGCCACATGAGGCTGTTGGTGAACTCGATATCAATGATCTCTCAAACATTGGAGAGATTTTAGAATCTTTTATCAAACGGCGGGAAACCTCGACTGGGAAACCGCCGCTAAACTGATTGCCGATATTGCCATTGTGTTCCATTGGT
>NZ_HE997462.1 GCF_000312525.1 Bartonella florencae
TTTCCCTTTTGGTTGGGAAAATAAACCTGGGTGGGACATTGCTCTATAATGGTGTGGGCAATGGTTGAATTGATCGCATCTTTGGGCGATTGCGTGGCAAACAACATCAAGCCATTCTGTTTGCGAATGGTCTTCAGCCTATCTTGCGCAAAGGCTTTAAAGGAATCATCCTCTAGGGCTTTCCAAAATTCATCAATGACAATGATAATACGCCGCCCGTCAATCAGAGACAGAATTCTATGAAAGAGATACATCATGAGCGGGGGACGAATTTCGTCATTGTCCAAAAAATCGGTCATATCATAACCAATGAATTTTGCCTTAATCCCTATGTCATCATCAGGATTGTCAAAAACCCAGCCCAAGGCATTGCCTTTACACCATCTCTCTAAACGCCCTGATATGCCTTCTCTATGGGTGGTGTCAAAAAACATTTGCAGAGCAGAAATTGTGCGTTGTTCTTTTGGCAAGAGAGCAAGTTGGTCAACAGCTGCAGCAATGTCTTGTCTTTCGGATTCACTAATCTTTTGTCCCTCTGCAGAAACAAGTTTGGTAATCCATTGCCGCAAAAAGACTCTGTCTGCTGGATTGTTATAGTCTAAGCCTTTTAACGGCGCTATCCCTGTCGGCTTGCCGTTTTTCAAAGGCATATAGGTGCCGCCACCCGCTCTGACAAAAAGTTCTGCTCCACGGTCTTTATCAAAAAAGACCATATGGGGATCATGTTTTTGTAGTTGCGCAAGAAGAAAGTTAACAATGACGGTTTTCCCAGAACCAGAGGGACCACAGACAAAGGTGTTGCCTAAATCGCCAAAGTGAAAATTAAAATAAAAGGGCGAACCAGCAGAGGTTTTCATCAAGGCGACCGCTGGTCCCCATACATTGCCATCTATTTTGCCAACTGGAAAGGAATGAAAAGGAGAAAGAGCAGCATAATTGCGGCTGGTAATGGCACCAGAGCGGATGCGATAGGCATAATTTCCAGGCAATTGTGCCCACCACGCTGCCGCAAGAGCAAGATCTTCCCGTGCAATCACAGCGCCGCCATCGGTGAGACGAGAGCGAGCTTTGGCAAGATTATCTGCTAATTCTTGGGTGTTATCGGCAAAAACAGCTAAGGATAAATGATGCTCACCTAAAACAAAACGGTTGGATTCAAGATCATCCAATGCATCATCTAATTCCATGATTTGTGAGCCGGCACGGTCTCCCGCATTGACCATTTGATTTTGCTTGCGCCCCATAATCTGCTTGGCAATGTTTTTGCTTTTAAAGACAAAAGATTGGGTAAAAATAAATTCAAAGGGTAGGGTGAGAAGACCATCTGTCATGCCTGCTCTGGTCTTTGCTGGATATTCTTTCCAACCAAACATACCGGCAAAGCGCCTCCCTGCCTCATAGCGTATTTCGATGACTTCTTTACCGAAAATCAGACGGTCTGAATAAACAGAGGAGGCTATCGTTCCCCATGTCAGAGGTACACGTTCACGACGTCCACCTACCAATTGGTGAATAAATTCACTTTGCTGTGAATAAATATTGCCTTCATGTTCATAAAGGCTCAGCCTTTTTGCACCATAGCGCTCTAAATTTTGAACAATGTCCGTGGTAACATCTTCAAGCTTGCGAATGGATTCTTCATCAACTTCCGTTTTTTCCGCTTTTGCTTTGCCTAAACGTTTGAAAAATTCCGCTATTTTATCCGCTTTATCAACATGGGGATTCCACAAAATGGAAAGATAAAGATCATTCCGATAAAGTTCTTGAGAAACCATCCGTTCACGGTATTTGTCATCCAACTGTTTGGCAAATGCTGATCTAAAAGTACCATCTGGATAAACCGTCTCACGTTTTCTGATAATATGGCTATAAATGGCGATACGTTCATCCGCGATATTCTTAAACAGGTTATTTAACTGTTCATGAAGTACATTGAGATCAATAATATCGGCTGTCTCAAAGTTAATGCCTTCAAGTTTTACAACCATCATGAGCGCGCGTGAATCCAGTGCAATGACATGCTTGTTGACATGACGCACATAAGGAATAATCGATTCCGGTTGTTTTTCACGCTTGCGCTCTAGTGTTTTCATTTTAATTCTTTATAATTACGAACTAATCGTAATGGAGAAAGACTTGCCCCACCCCATAGACTAGAATTTCTGGCAAAGAGCTGTGTCTTTTGCCATGTTAGGAGGATACGAAATTTATTATGGTCATGTTTAAGGATTTCTTTGAATACGAAATGGATAGCAATCCCAATGATGACAAGAAAAATATTGCCCGTCATAATAAATAACATCATTGTTCCCATGGCATTTAACCCCATAGCTTCCACCGTTACACCTGCAATCATTGCAGGACGCGTGCAAGCGAGAAACAACGTATCTTCTGTTAGCTTATCGTGCTCTTTCATAGTTTTAAGCTATTTCAGTAAGTTAACTAGAAAGCATTGATGCAATTTGCGATGCGCCAAAGACTATGCCGATACCAACACAAACAAAAAAA
>NZ_HE997463.1 GCF_000312525.1 Bartonella florencae
CTTTCAGAGATGATGGAAATGGACCGCAAGAACTCATATTCTGGCGAAAACAAGCAGCAGAAAGGTATAAAACAAAATGAGTGAAAAAGTTGCTGATGCAAAGGTAAAGTTGTCTCTTGAAGACCAACTTACCAAGCCTCTCAAACGTATACAAGAGCATTTTAAGAAATTGTCTCATAGTTTGAGTATTCCACGCTTTTCTGCTGCTGTACAAAACATGACAAGAAGCCTTCATGGCGTTCAAAGTGCTCTTGGTGTAGCTGCAAGCCGTGCTTCAGTCTTTACCGGTGTCCTAGGGCTTGCTGGGGGTGGTCTTGTGGCAAGTATAACCGCCGTTACCATGAAAACCATGCATATGGGCGATAGTCTTTATCATGCATCTCACCATTTAGGCATGAGTGTTACAGCACTTCAATTATGGGGAGATGCGGCCGATAATTCAGGATATTCCGCCGAACTCTTTCAACAATCCTTGGCAACCTTAAATAGGCGTTCTGCGCAAGCATATGCCGGACAACAAAGAGGCATTATGGGATTTGAAGCGCTTGGTATTTCTGTCAAAAATGCTTCTGGTAAACTCAAATCAAATTCTCTCTTACTAGAAGAAATTACTGAAAAAATGAGTAAGATGAAAAATCAAGCACAAAGGCAGCGTATTGCTGCTCTGTTGTTTGGTGGGGATGGTAAAGAAATGGCTGCCATGCTTTCACAAGGTATGGCACCTATTAAAGAACTCTTTGCAAAGGCGAGAAAAGGAAAATGGCTGATAGGTGCTGATGTTGCACGCTATGCAGCAGATTTAAGTGACAAGCTTGGTGCCTTTAAGAAAAAAATAGGCGGTATTGCAAGCTTTATTGGCGCACGTTTCATGCCCGTGATCAATGATATGATTGATGCGTTTTCAAAGTTGATTGATGAAAACCGTGATCTTATCCAAACAACCGTGGCAAGCTGGGCAAAAACCTTAAAACAAACTTTCAAGGATTTGCTTAATCCTACCTCTGATTTAAGAAGAGGCATCAGCGATCTTACAGAGAGGATTAAAGGCTGGTTTCAATGGATGGAGCCGTTGATTGGTGAAATAACCCTCTTTAAGGTAGGTCTTGTTGCCCTTGGTTCCTTTATTTTTGGTCCACTCATTGCCGCATTAGCAGCGGTTGGTGTCGCATTTGTTACCCTTGGTTATACGATGATGACCACCCCTATCGGTTGGCTCATTGGCGGTATTGTAGCACTTGTTGCACTCTATAAATATTGGGGCAAACTCAATGGTTGGATGGCTGCATCCTTAGCCGCAGTTGGAGCAGTTCTTACCGTAGCATTCATTGCAGCAATGATACCGGCTGCTTCTGCAATTGCCGGTCTTGCCGTAACGCTTATAGCTTCACTCATTCCAGCAATAACCACCGTTGGTTCTGCTTTTATATCCCTTGGTATCACAATCATGACCACACCTATTGGCTGGATAATGGCTGGCATTGCAGCCCTTGTCGGTGCTGGATATCTCCTTTATAAAAATTGGGATACAGTCATGAATTTCTTACGCAATTTATGGAATTCTTTGGCTAATTTATGCAGTAATGTTTTTAATAACCTCTTTACGCTCTTTAAAAACTTTTCGCCCCTCTCTTGGATTGCCAAAAAAATCAACGCATTGATTGAGTGGTTGTTTGGAGTCAATCTCATGGATGCAGGTGCCCATCTGATTGGAGGGTTATGGGATGGCATCAAAAGCAAATGGAATGCTCTCTCCGATTGGTTTAGCGGCATGATTAACACATTAACCAGTTGGATGCCAAACTGGATGAGAGAAAAGTTGGGATTTAGTGCTACAATTGATAAAACTTCGACCCAAACCATTAAAACCTTTACCGATGAAACCAATGCACGAGCAAAAAGAATGCTTGAGACAGCAACTGTTTCCAATGCTCCATCAGGAAAAGGCAAGAGCGGTTTTAATACAGGCATAGTTGAAACAGGACAAATGCAGGCGACAAATGCAAAAGCGGGTGCCTTTAAAACTCCAAAGCCTATTACGGTTCACAAACCCGTTGAAGTAGATGCGCGTGTAACCATTACAAATCTCAATATTTCAGTACCAAATGGTCTCAAGGACGAAATCAGAGACGCTGTCAATCAAGCCCTTGAACACTATGCCAAACAACAGCGTTTGGCTATCGCTTCTAGCCTTTCGGATTAATCATCATGATGTTAGCTTTAGGTCGTTTTATCTTTTCCATTGAAACAGCAGCTTATCAAGCCCTCGATATGACCTATAACATTCCATGGGT
>NZ_HE997464.1 GCF_000312525.1 Bartonella florencae
TTTTCTTGCTCGTGAATGGGTGGTTGTTTGGTTTCTACCGTTTCGATTTGTTCTGGTTGGCTTTCAACATCACCACACTCGATTGGCTCTTCAACCAAATCGGTTGTTTCTAAATCTTCAAACTCAGTTTCTTTTTTTGATAAAACGATAGTTTTATTTTTTTATTATATATGTGGTTGTGGTTGTGGTTGGCATCATTAAGCATTGCATAAGCATTGCTTGTAGCATGCTTAAGCATACCGTTAGCATCATGCTTAGCATCTTGTTCACTTTTATTTTTATCCCATCTTGCCTTTGCTGCCTTCTGCGCTCTCTCGGAAAACTTATTCAAATTCTCATTAGAGTTGTTGAGTTCCTCTTCAACTTGTAAACTCCACAAGCGACCATCTTCTAAACAAATGATCTTCTTATCACGTAATAAAAACTCTAACGCTTTATTAAAGATCTTTTTTGAACAGCCTGCACTATGTGCTAATTTATCCTGATCACAAAAAATGGGTTCTCCACTTTTACGCATGTGCCATTTCAATATAACGTATGTCGCTATTTGAAAGGCTTTCATGCCATTTGTTTCTGCGAGACAATCTGAAGGGAAGCTGCGAACCCAAGCTAATTTAGTTGACATGCGTTGCCTCCTCTCTTTTCATACTCCACCTCATATTCGCTGCTTTCGAAGCTCTTTCTGAAAATTTGCTAATCGTATAATCAAAAGCTAGTGACTTATGCCATAAGCCACCATTCTCTAAACGCGTAATATGACCCGTGTTGATTAAGATCTCTAAGGTCTTTTGAAACGTTCTTACTGAACACCCACACCAACTCGATAAATAAGACGCATTATTTATAAGAGGAGCTTTTTTATCATTCATTAACAATACAAGTGTTGTGTAAACAGCTTTCTCTGTTGCTTTTAAACCCATAAGCTCTTTTAAAAACTTATCTGTACTAAACTTTACACACGCTACTTTATTAATGGACATCATTCGTGATCTCCCTTTCTTTAACTAAATGTAAAATTGCTAAAGCATCCGCTTCATTATCATCACAAGGCGCGTGTCCTTTTGCACGCATCGCATCTATAATCTCTGCTTTCGACGCATTCCCCTTGCCCGTCGTCACTTTCTTAATCGTACAAACCGGTATACCCTCATACGGTATCTCATGATGTTCACACCACGCCGTTAACGTTGCTAATAAACCACCATAAACATGCGCTGCATCCGCGCCAATATGACGCCTCACCTCCTCAAAATACACCGCGTCAATTTGACATGCTGTTTGCTTTATTTCTGTAAGCCATCTCTTAAAGCGTAAATAACGCATCCCACCGCCTTCAAAACGGCGCGGCTTAAAATCAATAGTACCACTGATGATGTGATCATCCCCATCACGTATCGCCCACCCCGTTTTCGTTCCTAGATCAAAACAAAGAATCGTGTTATTCACCGCGCCAATCCATACATAATGTGCTTTATTAGGTTGTTTTTTTCAAAAAGCGGATAAAAAAGATGTTAAAGCGTGCAAACATATGTAAATACGTAATTATATTCCTTACATTAATTGGAATGATTATGCTTCTTAATTGGAAGGTATGCTTAGATTGGATAGAACAACACCCTACACTCTTTTCTGCACTTTCTTCGGTTGGCGCTTTATTATCAGCAATTTTTGCTTTTCGTTCTATTAAACAGACATTGAAATTACGAAAAGAAGATCGAATAAAAGCTGCAAAATTGAGAAGAGAAGATAAAAAAAACTTTGAAAAAACATTAGCTAATGCCATAAACATAGCCGAAGCAACTAAACAACAAGCAGAAGCGCTAGAAAAACTTACCAATGTTCTAGAAAAACAGACAGAAATTTTAGAGCAGAGAAAACTTAATGTTTTATCACAATATATGCGAACGTATAGAGATCCCGATAGTAACGTATTTTTATTCATCGATATAGCTTTACTCATTACAAATCCTGCAAAACAACCACTTACAATCAATTCCATTACGATAAATAGAGACAGCCTTTTTAGATTTATTCATGCAACATATACTGTACTCTATCCTTTTCCTCCTTATAAAAAGGTACACACCATCTCCCCCAAAAAGCCCCAACTTCTCTGTTTTAAAAAACCTAAAGTAGAACCTAAAATATATGATCCTCTTAATGTATTTAGCCTTGATGTTTCCAGCTCTCTATACTTAGTTATTACTGTCGCACCTATAAATAATGATACACCATCTAAACTAATATTCACTTTAGAACACACTGCTGTAGAT
>NZ_HE997465.1 GCF_000312525.1 Bartonella florencae
AACAAACTCTTTGTGATCTGTTGATGTAAATTCTTGCGTCCCTTGGGCTTTGATATCCTTTTCACTGAATTCTTTGCCTCCATAGGTGCTGCCAATCTTCAATTTTGCTTCCGTAAACGCCGTCTTAACATATGCTTTGATTGAAGTGATCAAAGCACCACGAGGTAAGATCCCGATTTTCTCCGTAAGATGCTTATCTTTATGCGATATGTTTAAACGAAAAAAACTCACCTGTTGCGTGTGAAAATTTCTGCCCTGTAAGGGCTTTGGTAATCCTTCTGCCATATTTTATTTCCTTTCCTTTTAAATTAAGAAGGCTTTTCACCAGAGCAAGTTGAAACAACAACTGTTCCAAAATCTTGCGCGTTTTGCCCTCTTCCAGGCATTTGGAAACGTGTTTTCTTCATTCCTATGATTGTTTTCGCTGCAACACCATACACTCGCTGGTAATCTTCTAGTTCTTCAACCAACTTATAGCGCGTGTCTTGATTTTCTGCTCCAAAAGCCAGCATCGCGCTTTGTGCGCCTAGTAAAACAGCACGGCGTACATTTTCTTCAGCGCTACCATCAGATTTTACACCATGGGTCACATGTTCGGATTCACGTAAAACAACACCGTTATACATTCCTAATGAACCATCAAAGATTGGGTTCTTCGCACGAGAACCTGAATAAACCGCCTTTTGGATATCAAGCCATTGACCGGTATCTGTATTCGTTCGCAATTGCATAACTTGTATAGGATGAAGATACATTACGTAAACATTCGAACCACCAACCCGTACTGGTCTAATTTTGGGGTTAGCCAACTTTGCAACTTTTACGGCCTCATCGATAAGCTTCAAACTAAAGCTATGTTTGCCTAACTCTTTTACTTCTTCATCCTTAGCTTTACTCTCTGGACGTACAATGCGCTTACTACTTGGTGCTAGTGGTGTATTAAAACCATAATACAATTCATCAAGTTCAATCTCACGTCCTTCAAACTTTATTGTAGACGCTGTGTATCCACAAACTTGAAGAAAAAACATCAAACTCAAACGGTCGGCATACCAATCAACCAATGATTTGTGTGCTTCATCGCGTAAACTAAACAAAATACGTTGTTGATCAATCGTACCTTTATTCTTCGTCGAAACGGCATGATTTAGTTCATTGATATATAATTTGTCGTGAAGAAATTGGAGTGCTTCTTCATTACCTTTTAGCGTTTCACCCTCGCTTACACCACGCCCCATAATCTGCGCTCGTAAGCTAAATGTAACACAATCTCCACCTTCTTTCCTAAGTTCATTCTTAACTTGAATGATACTATTAGAGCCTTCTCCCATTAAGGGTTCAATATCAAGCGCTTTGGACGCTTCATAATTTAATCTCTTTGACCAAGCTTTTACCGCTTGGGCATCATTAATAGGTATACGTGTTATTGCCATTTATTTTGCCCTTCTTTGCTATAAAAAAACCGGCTTAAAGCCGGCGGAAAATCCGAAAAACGGAATATGCTGTCGATCTAGACCATAATCAGTCGTCACGACCCATTAACTTATCAAAAATGATTTGATTTTTAGGATTACTATACCATTCTCCAAACGCTTTATCAGACATATTTGCAATGGTTTCCAAAGTAATA
>NZ_HE997466.1 GCF_000312525.1 Bartonella florencae
CCCAAAAGAAAACAGTGTACCCCCCAGCTGTTAAGCGGATGCCGCTCTCAAAATCCAGCATACTGTCATCAAGGCGTGACATATTGGCTTCCATAGCCCCCACATCATAACCAATGACACCACGGCGAAAATCAGAGCGCAAACTTTTGGAAAGGTCGACAATGGCTTCAATTGCCTCAAGAGAGTTTTGTTCTGGGAGTTGGTCAAATTCAAGTTGGAAGGAATTCCACCATGCACGCTCTGACCACGCGGGTGTAAAATGTACTGAGAGTCCAAGCCATTGAAGCCCCATATCAATTGCCGCTACAGAGCCACGTATCCGCTGCCATTCAAGTCCTTGTCAAGAAGATCATAAAGGTTTGGAACATAAGGGGTAAGTTCTCCAAGCCCATATTCTTCAATCAACCATGGCAAGAAACGAGGAGGGCGTGTGATCAGTTTAGAGCGCGAAATCCCCAAAACAGAAGCATCAACATCTTGATGAAAATCGCAAACATCAGCAAGGCGCTTTTCAAATTCCGTTGCATTTGTTGGGAGTAAAGTACTACCCATTAGCGTGCCCGCCCTTTAAAGTTTAAGATGACCTTGCCAATGGATAATATTTCCTCATCGGAAACGGCATTATCCGTTGTAGGTTCAACGGCAATGACTTTTTGCACACCAGGGATCATCAGTTTGGAAATCCACCACGAGAGGCTTAATTCACGCCCAAGTGCTTGTTCTTGTTTCCAAGCAGTACGTAAATGTGCCTCCATTTGGGTTAAAACCGTGAGTGCCGTTTCTGATAACAGCCAAACATCTGCTGTCAAGTCCACAACTTTTGCAACAGCCGCATGCACAAGGATGGTGTCATTGGTCATGATGACGTTCTTATCGTGAAGGGCTTGTGAGACTTTGTCTAGCAAGTCTTGGCTTGCGGTTTCTTCTTCATTGTTGCCAAAAATAGCAACATGAATGGTTGGGTTTTTCCCCTTCCGATAAATAATGGCATCTTTTACGCAGCTATCTGCGGATAAAGCAATAAATTTGTAATAAGGCTCTGTTCCACTGCCTTTGCCACTGCGGGTGTGAAGTCTTATGCGTTCGCGGTATCTGTCATCACTCTCATCGTCCATTCGTTGAACACCGTGCCAATTGCCCAAAGCATCAAGAGCCTCATCTTTTGCAAAATCAAGAATATTGTTGCGTGCGGCTTCGTTAATGCGTTGTCTTAAAAGAAGCTCTCGATAGCTAAAAGCCTCAATGATTTTTAATGCAGGGTCACTTTCTAAAAAGATAGTGCTGGGCAAGAGTTCTTTTAAATATTCAATATTTGCAGCGCGGATTTCTTCAAAAGAAAGTTCTGAGATGATTTCGGGATTGGCAAGGTTCTTCATTGTATCAATAATCCTTCCATGGTAATGGGTTTGCCGGATGGCAAATAAATGCCTTCAAAGGACAAGAATACTTTTCCATCATCACACCTTTTACAATCAATCTTTTGGAGCTTAAAAC
>NZ_HE997467.1 GCF_000312525.1 Bartonella florencae
TTTAAAAGGGCTTTAAAAGAGCGATAAAAAGCTTTAAAAACTTATACAAAAACCTTTAATTTAACTGCGCCATCTCCACCCCGTCCAGCACCACTTGCTGTTCCATCCTCGCCATCTCGATACCCGCCGCCACCGCCACCGCCATTGCCTAATTCAGCACCGTTTCCTCCATTGCCACCATACTGGCTTTTTCCACCTTTACCTCCATTATTAGGTACACTAGTACCACCACTACCACCTCCACCTGCACCACCATAGCTACTGTCGCCCCCATCACCGCCACGACGATTATCAAAACCTCCGCCGCCGCCTCCACCTCCATGCCAAGGATCTTCTTTCCCCGCATAACCATTACTATTACCACTTGCAACTCCATACCCACCTGGAGTTCCACCGCCACTATTCCCACCAATATAACCGTTATTCCCCTTACCACCTCGTGCTGTAAGAATAGAACCAACTAGCGTATTACCACCATTAACACCATTTCCATATCCGCCTTTTCCAATAGTCACTACATCATTATTCTGTAATTGGCGTTTTTGAATCTTTAAAGAAATACATTCACCACCACCTCCTCCTCCACGTTGGCCACCGCTGCCGCCACCTCCCCAAGCCATGATTTCAATATCAGTGTCATCTGTCACCCCATCAGGCCAAGGAATATTACCACTCTGCAACATGGTGATTTCAATGTATTCTTCTTTACGCTTTTTGATTAAAGCATCTAAAAGAGCATCCACTTGCGCCTTGGTATAAACAATATCACCATCGACTCTCAAAGGTCCTTTAAGCGAGCTTCCGGTTGTATTTAAGTTAGTGACCACTTTACCATTATGGGTAATATTCAATGATGAGTTGCCCAACAGTTCCAAGCTGCCACTCATGGTGACTTTGTTGATAAATTTGTTGTAACTTTGCCATTCATTGGGGCTGGTGAGAAGCCCATAACTTGTCAGATCTTCATTGATCTTGGCTCTAAAATCATCAAGCCCCACAATATCTTCGGTTTTATGTTGGTGTGCGCCTAACAGGGATACAGCACTGCCAAAGGTGAAGTTATTATTGCCTGATTTATAAAGCACATAGTTGTTAGCTGCGTCCTTAGCACCCTCGATATCGCTTAAATCGGCAAAAGTGAAGGTTTTATCGGCGGACATCTTGCCATTGAGGGCGTTTTCTAGACCCGTCACATCACTGATTGTATGCTTATGTTGCAAAGGGGCTTTTTGATCTATCTTTTCCTCAACCGTTATAAGAGCTTGATCAAGTTTATTGAGATTATCGCGCAAGATTGGGAATTCAGAACTGATAAAACGCCCTTCTTTGGGCAATTCCATATCGAGTTTTTTGGTTTTTGTCATGTGTTTACTCCCATCACAATATGCCGGCGCCAAAATCACACACCAT
>NZ_HE997468.1 GCF_000312525.1 Bartonella florencae
ATAGGCTCTATCCGGTGTGGGATAAAGATGCAATTTCCTATCAAAATAACTGTAACAAACCGGCGTTCCTTGCTGTTCTGACCGCAACAAAGGCTCTAAAGAAACATGGTTCTTACACTCCAATGCAAACTTATGATGTTGATCAGAACTCAAATAAACGCTTTTGATTTTAACAGCTGTTTCGATATGGCGGGTATCGCTTGCATCATAAACATCCTGCCCCGCCCGTGTCTGAAACACCACATCACGGCTTTCGTTAAAGTAAAAACTTTCCCTCTCACAAAAACGAATAGCAGCAAAAATACTTTCTTGGATCTGCGCTACGTACTCATCTCCAACGTCATCAATTTCATCTTGTATGACCAACACGAGGTGTGAAAGCGTTTTTCGATGACGATAAACATTGTGACCAGCCCGTATCGGTTCGCCGGTCCTAACCCGAATATAATGACGTGCCATCAAAATACCTTTCTGTAATTGAAACGAACTTGACATGATATGTCATGTGCACTATAGTGCACTAATGATACTCATTCATAAAACGATAGAATTTGATACTTGGCTTAAGAAACTTAAAGATAAAAACGCTAAAGCTATTATTCTTCAGCGTGTTGTACGCTTAAAACAAGGACTTTTCGGTGATGTTAAATTCTTTCATGGCATAGGTGAATTACGTATCCACTATGGTGCTGGTTACAGAATTTATTTTACCCAAAAAGGCTCTGATTTTATCCTTTTGTTATGCGGTGGAGATAAATCAACGCAGCAAAGAGATATTGAACAAGCGTTAAAATTAAAAGAGGAGTACAGTGATGAAAATAACCCCATTTAAACCCGAAGAATATCTTAAAGACATTGAGTCACAGCAAATTTTTCTCAATGAAGCTCTTAAAACCGGTGATGCTGCTCATATTGCTGATGCTCTTGGTATCGTTGCCAGAGCCCAAAATATGAGTGCCTTAGCAAAAGAAACCAATCGCGAACGAAGTGGATTATATCGCTCCTTAAGTAAAACGGGTGACCCTAAACTTTCTACCTTAGTCGCTGTCTTATCTGCCCTTAATTTGCAACTCTCTGTACAATCTTGCAACTCATAAACCTCAAGGGGGAGTTCAGTGATCTCTCCCCTTAATTTCAGTGATTGGTCACAAATTCAACGACCACACTTGCTTCACCTGCTTGGACTGTCTTATCCATTTTTGCATAGAGAGTGAGTTCTTTATCATAAGGGACAAATTCCTTCTGATTGCTTATCGTTACAGCTTTTATACCTGTAGCGCCAATATCTGCTTCGCTAAAATCACTCACGGCATGCGTACTGCCAAATTTTAACTTTGCCCCCGTAAACGCTGTCTTAACATACGCTTTTATCGACGTG
>NZ_HE997469.1 GCF_000312525.1 Bartonella florencae
GTTTTCTACAGAGCATGATTTATTTTCTTATGAAAGTTTAAAAGCTCCTGAGGGAATTGGTAAAGTTTTGGGAATGATTGCAGCGCGTTTATCGTATGTAAATGATTTACAAAAAGAGCTTGATCATTACAAATTGGTTACAACAGAAGCCAAGCGTGTTTTAACAAACGCTGTTGCAAAAGCAGCATAAGACAGTAGCGGCACGGCGGGGGTGCCCCTTTTAAAACATTGTTTATAATCCTATTGAGCGGTAAGTACTGCCCAAGTTATCTCAGTGATCATGAGGAGTGATTTCTATTTAAAATATCTTGTATCTTTTAGAATCATTCAGCTAAAAAATAAAAGTTATGAAATTTTAATTGTAGAAGCAATACGAGTTTTAGAATAAGTTTATTATAAATAGCTGTTTAGTTTTAAGTAAAACATCCCCTTCCCCATCTTTAAGGTGGGGAAGATGTTTCAAGCAGCGTTTTTGATTGTAATAACCACTTGCTTACCAAGAACAGTCAGTGCTTGCTCTAGTGTTTGAAGCTTAGTTGGATAATTTGGATCAAGAATGCGTCTTGCTTCTGTTTCTTTCTTCCCCAAACGATTAGCTAATTCTGTTTTGGTAATATGGGCTTCATTAAAAGCTTCTACCACTGCGAGCTTAAGGGCATTCCACGCATCCACCGTTACCTCTACAAGATCTTTATATTGCTGTGGTGTAGGGAGAGACAAACCACGCATCGGATAGCTACGTAATGCTAATCCTAAAGCTTCAACAGCATTCTCTAATGCCTCTGCCCTATTTTCTCCAGCTGTTATTGCTTCTGGTACATCTGGAAAGGTTACAACAAAACCACCATCTGGATCAGTTTCAAATTTTGCTTGATAAGTATATTCCATATCTCTAAATCTCCTTGCTATTATGAAAGTGCTTCTGTGAGAGGTATAAAAACATTTAGAAAACTTCACACCCCTAACTGTTTTTTGATTATTTTCACATAGAGTGGGGTTAATTCACCAGATTTTATAACGGTCGTCTTATCTCCAAAAGTTACCAAATAATGCGATCCTTTGCCTGCATCTGGAGCTTCACTGTAATGAACACCTCTTTTTCTGGCTTCTTTACGTAACTCTCTAAGCAACGCTTCTCTTTTCATTAATCCTCTCCCACTTTGTAATAAAACTAATATCGCACAAAAAGGTTCGATAGTCAACAATAAATCGTACAAAAAAGTTTGATACAGACTTTGCTAATTTAGATGATGCTTATTGAAAAACTGAAGGCAAAACGAAAAAGCTATACCATTTGTAAGATATGGCTTTTTGCTTAAATAATTTATCAAGCAGCATTGTAATCTAATACTTTAAAATCTGTTATTAATTAAC
>NZ_HE997470.1 GCF_000312525.1 Bartonella florencae
AAAAAGAAAGCCGTGCCATTTACGTAACGCGGCTTTTAAATAGCGTTTCTTATTGATTAAAATGAATCATCCACAATGGAGTAATCAGTGCCTATATACAAAACGTATCATATTGCAAGCGCTCTATTGTCTTTATTAAAACTTATCAAAAGGAACGTAAATGATAGGTATAATCTTGATAGCATTCATTTGAATAAGAGAGACTATAAACGTTTTTATGGCTATCAAACAAACGTATCAAATAAATCAAAATGCTTTATAGATTTATCAATCCAATCAAAAGAAATATGTATTAAGTGAATAGTTTGTAACAAAATCCGTTTTTACATTTACGAGCGTTGGTTTTTTAAAACAGCGTTTCATAAGATAAATAAACAAACGCTTTTATCAAACGCAAAGCTTTAAAAACTGTTATAAACATCAGTTTCAAACGTTTAAACGTTCATTTAGAAAGGTTCTCATAAATGCCTTTTCTCTTTGCACTCAAACGTAACTTCTTTATAAATTAGCCGGTCCATTTTTGGGCTCGTTAAAATCAACCACCCCAATTTTGGGGGCGTTATCCTTTAAATAGAGGCATTCATTCTTTAAACAATATCGCTTTTGACTCAAAATTGAGTAAAATCCCATGCCTTTATGATGTTACAATGATTTTGAACTTTGCTTGCTTATCTTGTCTCAATAGGTGCTTCCAAATTTGGGGTGACTAAAATCTCTCAATCCAAATTTGGATCAACCCTATTTGGCTTCGTATTTTTAAACTATAATTTTTAAAACGTTTTTTTCTTTCTTGCATTATGTCATTAAAAGGCTTTTGATTTCATACCTGCTATTTCGTACCTTGGTAAAAAAATACCGCGGTTATAAAATTGATCTTATCTTTAAATCTTTTTATGCAATCTTTAAAAGGTTCGGTGTTATGATGATGCTGTTATGACAGCTCTCTATTTTGCGCTCGCCAATTTTGGCGAATGTTAATTTGTTCCTTATGCTATTAACAAACCAATCTTTAAAACAAGATGTTATCTTTAAACGTATGTTATTGAAAATTCCAAACAACTAAATTTTAAAACAATGCGATTTTTAAGTGATAAAAACGTATCATAAAATTTATGAACTGTTATGAATGATAGCTGCTTTTCATTTCATTTGAATACACACATGCGTTATAATATTTACATCATGATTAGCTTTTTATGCTCTATTCATACATGGCAATCTTATGTAAAAAATGGTCAAATGAATCACGTATAAAAGAATGGATTCTTAAGTGGATTCATATAAAATAATTGCACTCAACATATTGACTTTATTGTGTTTTTTGATATTATATCGAAT
>NZ_HE997471.1 GCF_000312525.1 Bartonella florencae
CTCTCTTTTATGATGCGTTTATAGCCATAAGAAAAGCGCCCCCACGCTTGTTTTTTTACTCTTCTGTATCAACAATCTTGATAACATTATCGCTTTCATAAACCTCACAATTTTTGGGTACCACCCTTAGCTTACTTTGTCGGTTTAATTTTGCCTTGCCATAAGCTTTACCCCAGACCTTTGCATAATATGAGATCTTTGCATTGCCATAAACAGCACCATAAACCTCAGCATTGCCCCCCACGCTAGCATTGCCATAAACCTTGCCATAAATTTTTGCACGGCTATTAACAACAGCATAATTATAAATCTTAGCATGGCTGTAAACACAGACAGAACCCGAAACCTGAGCATGCCCATAAACCCTTGCATAATTATAAACCCACGCATTATGAGAAAGGTGAGCATTGTCATAAATATGTGCTTCTGTATAAACACGGGCGCTCCCTCCCACATGGGCATTGCCATAAACATAACCAGCCACATGGGCAATGCCATAGACACAAGCATTGTCATAAATTTTTGCATATTGAGAGATAAAAGCCTTGCCATAAATCTCAGCATTGCCATAGACATGACCACAGATTTGAGAGTTATGACGTATTTTTGCATTGTCACAAATACGGGCATGCCCATAAACCCATGCATCATCATAAACCCAGCAATTGCCCTCATGAGAGAGATTGGCTTCCTTTTCAATAAAGCCGCCTAGATCGCCAGCTTTGACATCATCAAAATCTTTTAGAGCTTTAATGCGATAAAGGTTTGTAATCTGTTTAGTCATCCGATCTTTAATTTGTTTGCTTTCATTTGTTAATTGGTATTTTTTGCACATAAGAACACCCTCACAATCTAATGTGATAAACGTTTGCTAAAATTTGGAATGGGAATATTTGGTTGAAAAGCAGGCGCCCCCGCACCGCCCGTGCGTTCAATTACGCAGCGTCACTTTCATATTGGCTGTCATTATCATCGTCATAATAGCCCTCACAATCAGCATAATATTCATGACGATAATAATCATCTTCGCTACCAAACTCAGGATATGCATCATCACAGATATCTTCATTAGCAGTTAGAGAGGCATTGCTATGAATATAAGAATTGCCAGAGATAAGAGCATCACAAATAACGGCATCATCAAAAACACGCGCTTCATCACAAATATAAGCAGAGCCACTTATTTTTGCATTGCCTCCGACATGAGCATCATCACAAATGACAGCATTATCAGAAATATGAGCATGATCAGTTAC
>NZ_HE997472.1 GCF_000312525.1 Bartonella florencae
TTTCTTTTTGATAAAAATTTAAAACCTTTCAACGCATTGCACTTTTTGTAACTCACATAAATTAAACAGCGCTGTTGATATTTCAGCGCTGCATTTATTTTTAAAATCAAGAACAGAGATTCTTAAAAGCGGTAACGCATTCCCCCAGAAACATTTATTCCAGAGATACCCGCTTTTTGAAGTTTTTGTTGGTAATTTACATCAGCATGAAGGGTGATATTTTTTGATAACTCTGCATTCATACCAACTCCACCTTCAAGGGCCGTTCCCATAGAATCAAGATGGAAAGTATCACCAATCTGTATAGTGTGATTGTCACTAAAATCTTTTATAACGTTGAGTTTACCATAGAAAGAAACAGTGCAATCTTTTTCAGTAGAAAGTGTCTTTTGTGTTAAACGTCCACCAAGACGTACCAACCATTGATGATGGGGGCCCATCTCTACTTTAAAGCCATCAGCATCTAAAAGTGTGCCAAATGCAACATGTTGATAAATAAGTTGTGCTTGGGGTTCAAAGACTAAATCTTTCATATTAGTTGCTAGTTTTTGTCCAAGGGTGGCTGATGCACTAAATGTATTAGTGTTATCTAATTCAGCAGTCTTTCCGATAAGAGCTGTGGTGATATTTCCCTTCAAAGCTCCGTAGGATAAAAATGCATTGAGGTATATGCCATTGCCATGACGGAAGCTAGTATATGCAGCGAGTGACCATTTATCCAATGTATTCTTATCAGCACCTTCCATATCTTTTGGCGTAAAGGCCAATTTTCCATAAGTGCCTAAAAGGCCAAAATTCGCGGTGATGTTTTTATATTCTGATGTGGCTAATGCAATGCCTGCTTGTAAGGCCCCATAGTGAACATCAGCACCATAGCCATATTGCAATGGGGTACGGTGAGAAGATAATGTCATCTTATTACCATAAGCCGAGAAGAAGATGCCTTTGTTTTTATTGCCTGCTGCTCTCATTGCTGATGATCGCATATTGTCTAATAATGTATTTTGATTGCTTACATCAGAAAGTCCAGCAGAGAATACAGCATTAGGCATTACCAAATAGCTTGCTACTTGAGGAACAAGGGCTCTGATTTTTCCTTCATTATCGAGTGTGGCTCTTTGCAAGCGGAAATCCCAGAAGTTCCTACCCCCATCTAAATGACTTTGTGAGCCCTCTGC
>NZ_HE997473.1 GCF_000312525.1 Bartonella florencae
ATTTACTCAATGATCTTAGAAACGATACCTGCACCAACAGTACGACCACCTTCACGAATAGCAAAGCGAAGTTTCTCTTCCATAGCAATTGGAACGATCAGAGAGACATCCATCGCAACATTATCACCAGGCATAACCATCTCTGTTCCTTCCGGCAACGTAACAATCCCTGTCACATCGGTGGTGCGGAAATAAAATTGCGGACGATAATTCGTGAAAAATGGCGTATGACGGCCACCTTCATCTTTGGTCAAAATGTAAGCCTCTGCCTTAAAGCGTGTATGTGGCGTAACAGAACCAGGCTTCGCCAAAACTTGCCCACGCTCAATTCCTTCACGATCAATACCACGAAGCAATGCACCAATGTTATCACCCGCTTGACCTTGATCCAATAACTTGCGGAACATTTCAACACCAGTAACCGTTGTCTTAGAGGTGGGGCGAATACCAATAATCTCGATTTCTTCACCAACCTTAATAACACCACGCTCAACACGACCAGTAACAACTGTACCACGACCTGATATTGAGAACACATCCTCTATCGGCATCAAAAATGGCTGATCAACAGGACGCTCTGGCGTGGGGATATAATTATCAACTTCACTCATCAAAAGACGAACCGCATCTTCACCAATGCTTTTATCTTTATCTTCAAGAGCTGCCAACGCAGAACCCTTTACGATCGGTATATCATCTCCTGGGAAATCATATTTTGATAACAGCTCACGTACTTCAAGCTCAACAAGTTCCAAAAGCTCTGCGTCATCAACCTGATCAACCTTATTGAGGAAAACAACAATCGCTGGAACTCCAACTTGGCGCGCCAACAAAATATGCTCACGTGTCTGTGGCATAGGGCCATCAGCGGCAGAAACAACCAAAATCGCCCCATCCATCTGCGCCGCTCCCGTGATCATATTTTTCACATAATCCGCGTGCCCAGGGCAATCAACATGCGCATAATGCCGCTTTTCTGTTTCATATTCAACATGCGCTGTAGAAATAGTAATCCCACGTGCACGCTCTTCAGGCGCCGCATCAATTTGATCATAGGCTTTAAATTCACCAAAATATTTCGTAATCGCTGCTGTCAAAGAGGTCTTCCCATGATCAACGTGACCAATCGTGCCTATATTAACATGCGGTTTCGTGCGTTCAAATTT
>NZ_HE997474.1 GCF_000312525.1 Bartonella florencae
TAAGAGCGTTCTCAATTACGAGCCCCTTATAGATGAGATCAACAAGGAAATTAAGAAATTATCAAAAGTCGCAGAAAATGAACATGTTTACAGATAAGCAACTAAGAGCCTTGTTTGGTATTATAATTTTTATATTTTTATATTTTTTAGAAATTAAAAAAAATCCCTACTTTATCCAAAGTATTTTGATATTTGCATCTTTTGGTTTGATAATAATAACAAATATTTTTGTAATTTTATGTAATTCTCATATTCCTTCTGAGTTGCATTACAACCCAAAATATAAACATGGTAACACAACAGGTTGGATGAGGCTAACACGTGATTTACAACAGTATATGCACAGGCTCTTAAAGATAATAATTTTAGCGCTTATCGTTTTAATTTTTCCAAATGGTTATAAAGAAACTGTTTCTTTGCCTGTCATTTCTAAGTATGTAGAGCACAAATTTTCTTTTTCATTGGATACCGTATTTGGGTATTTAGACATTGTACTTTGGTACTATTTTTTATTCTGTGTATTGTTTCTTATGTTTCGTACACGCAGTTTAATAAACATATCCATTTACACACTACAATCTTCTGTTAAAACCAAAAGTAAAATTTTAAAAGCGCGTGATATTCAACTAGGTAACTATCAAAATGAAAAAAAGTGAAAAAATAAAATACGTATTGACTTTAAAGGAAGGTTTTGTTAAACGAATCATTAAGTGCTTCAAAAACACTTAGCTATTAGCGGACGGGTTACGTAACAACCTTTCCCATGCCTTTAAAATACTGGCTGTCTTTTATGTTATGACTAGCATATAATGATTTTGTCGGGTGTAGCTATGCCATACAATACCCTTCGCGAGGGAAAAGCATAGCGACGGACTAATAGCCGTGTTTTTGAGCGCCCGATGCCTTTATAGGGTTTTAAATCAAAAACGTACTAACTATTAGAAAGGTTTTTTCAATGAAAGATCTAGTTACAATCAATGATGATGGCGTTGCAGTTACAAATTCTCTAAAAATTGCAGAGGGTGTGGGTAATAGCCATGCTACTGTTATTAGATTGCTACGTAAAAATATTAAAGATTTTGAAGAGTTTGGAAGGGTTGGATTTGAGATCG
>NZ_HE997475.1 GCF_000312525.1 Bartonella florencae
TAGTTATACCGATCATGTATCAGATATGATGCTTGTAAATAAGTCATTATTAAGTGATGAAGAGTTTGCTTCTGCTCTGTATGGAAGCAATGACAAGACACATATTGTTGGCAAGAAAGCGCCAACTCCTAAGACTTCAGGAGGACATAAGGATACGGCAAATCGACGGATGATTTCTCATATCGGTTGTGAAGATGGTTGCGGTTATGTTTGGCAATTTTTATCGGGAACGTTTCCTATACCCATAAATCAGACGCAAAATACGTTTGAAATGAGAGCATTGTTAGGTGGTGGTAGCTGGAGTAATACAGCGGATAATGGGCATTTTGCTCGAGCCACCATGACAGTAAATGGCGGCAATGAACAAGTTTCTGCTCGAGGATGCAGCCGCTCACGTGGATTTATTTGAGAGGTTAAAATGTTTTCTTATCCAGAACATTTAAATAGCAAAGAAGATTATCTGAATATGCTCGAATTTGATAAGGCTGAAACGGTCAAAAGGCTAGAGATGCTTTTATCAACGCGTTTTTATTGGGTCTTTGTTAAAGAGCTTCAAGAAGGAGAAGAGGGGCTAGAAGATGATAGGCATAGGGTTTGTGTGACAACAGAAATATCCTCTGATCTGAAAGGAAATTTTGTAGCAAAGCGTTGTCAGTATGAATTACAAGAAAACGAATATGCGCCGCTTTTCCAACTTGGCTTTCGTGTTGAAGAAGTCGAACAGTTGATCAAAGAGCATAGCCAATAGAGATTATAGAATAGATTTTAATCCAGCCCCACTTCTGTGGGGCTTTTTTTATGGAGGATCAGATGAGAAAGATACCCACAGAAGGTTTAGAGCTTATCAAGCAATGGGAAGGCTTGCGTTTAGAGGCATATAGAGATGTAGCATGTATCTGGACGATTGGTTATGGCCATACAAGTAATGCTGGTCAACCGCTTGTCAAAAAAGGCATGTGTATCACCAAAGAGCAAGCAGAAGACATTCTTTGTGAAGACTTAAAGCAATTTGAGAAGACGGTAGAGGAAACGGTGACGGTTCCGTTAACGGATTGCCAATTCGCGGCATTGGTATCGTTTTGTTATAACGTA
>NZ_HE997476.1 GCF_000312525.1 Bartonella florencae
ACGTTCTCACAAAAGAAGAAGGCAAACTCATTGGCAACTGGATTGATGATTTCGACGAGGAATTAAGCTGGGACAAAATTGACTATCCCTGGGAGTTGGCAAATTTTCCATGGTGTTCTGTCAAAAAACATGAACGCGATATATTGATGGCAGAATGGTTCCAAAACCGTTCCCTTTATCTCGCTTTAAGAGATCTCGATAACACTCTGATTGGGTTTCGCCGATGCTATGCTGTAGCGCCTGTCGAACCAGCTTTGGAGGGTGTTTATAGCCATTGTGGCAACAAATTTAGTCCTTCGAAAACTGGCACCATGCTGTTTCTTGCAGCGCGCACCGATTTTTGGGATGTTGAAGACAAACAAGCCGCTTCTGTTTCCCTCCTCGTTCATGGCTCTGTGGGAGAACAGACACCTCCTGGCAAACTTTGGTTAGGAACCGATGAACTAAAGGGTGGTGTAGAGATCCTTAAAACACCGATCAACATTCCTTTGCGTGCAGATGTTCGCGAACAATTCAAGATTTTATTGAGGTTTTAACATGAAACATGAAAGTGGCTTACCCTTTGCAATTGATCGCTCTCGCGGCAGCGAGGAACAACAAAGCGTTGTGTTTTATGGACAACGCCCTTTTCTTCAAAGTGCTGAACTCAATGAAGTTCAAACCATCATAAGGGGACGCCATAACCGCTTAGGGCGCCTTGTGGCACAAGAAGGAGACCGCGTTGAACGGGCTGACGCCTTTGTTAATAAAGACACAAAGACGGTCACTTTAACAGAGGGCAAGATTTATATCGCTGGCGATATTTTTCCTGTCTCAAATGCCGTCTTAGAGAATGTTGCCATGGTTGGACGGATGGAAATCGGTGTGAAGCTTCAAAAAAGCTGGATAACTCATGAAGAGGATCCAGAGCTTTTGGGGCAAGTTCTGGGATCCTTGGCAGAAGGAGAAGGAGGTGCTGCACGCGAGGTGGCAAAACTTGTTTGGGCTCTCAAAGATGATGGGCAGCAAGGCACATTTTTCCCCGTTTATATCTTGCAAGATGGTGTTTTGATTGATCAAAAATCCCCCTCACTGCTTGAACC
>NZ_HE997477.1 GCF_000312525.1 Bartonella florencae
AAATGATATTATTGTTTATTAACATGTAACATTATGTTTTATAGCATTCAGGATAAAAAATTGAATTTTGCGAATTTATTTAAAAACTTGTTTCATGTAACTTTTTTCTGTGTTATACGTTACATGAAACATAATGGAGATTGTGTTATGGCTACAATACACGTCAATGAACGCGTTCAAAAACATCGCAACGCACAAAGAAAAGCAGGTTTGCGCTTAATGCAAATTTGGGTACCAGATATCCGCCAACCAAACTTTGCAAAAGAGTGTCGACGCCAATGTCGTTTAGTGGCAAAAATGGATAAAACAGATACATCTATGCAGTTGTTGATGGATCAATCTTTAATGGATATTGATGGCTGGACAGAATGATGCGCGGATCTCTTGTAACAATAGCTATGCAAGGCGATTTTGGTAAACCAAGACCTGCATTAATCATTCAAGCCAATCAATTTAGTGAACATACAAGCGTAACAGTTTTACCCATTACTAGCACGCTTGTTGCAGCCCCATTACTGCGCATTACCCTCCAACCAGATACCAAAAATGGTTTACAAAAAACTTCTCAGGTCATGATTGATAAGATTATGACGGTAAGATGTGAAAAAGTTAGCACAGCTTTTGGCTCTATTCATGCAGATAAAATGGTGGAAATTGAACGCTGTTTAGCTGTATTTTTGGGAATAGTAAAATAAATTAGCACCCCATTAACATCTCTGTCTTATGCTTTTTTGGGAAAATATAGTGAGGCAATTTGTTGAATTTGGTCTATGAATTTAAAAATACTTTTTATACAATAAATAAAGGCGCCCCCCGCCGCGCCGCTGCTGTCTTATGCTGCTTTTGCAACAGCGTTTGTTAAAACACGCTTGGCTTCTGTTGTAACCAATTTGTAATGATCAAGCTCTTTTTGTAAATCATTTACATACGATAAACGCGCTGCAATCATTCCCAAAACTTTACCAATTCCCTCAGGAGCTTTTAAACTTTCATAAGAAAATAAATCATGCTCTGTAGAAAAT
>NZ_HE997478.1 GCF_000312525.1 Bartonella florencae
TTGTTTTTCTTCTAGCCATGTTTCCATCCACACAAGCGTTCACCTAGGTTATTATGCTTTAAGATCTCTCTTGCTAAGCTTGAACTGATGACCTCAACATCTCTTTTGTTTAAATAAATGGGTAGCCAACCAACACAAGAGACATACTCATTTGTTGCGCAGCCAACGAGAGAGAGCAGTGCGCACATCAGCATCAGTTTTTTGATTAACTTCATTTTCTACCTCCAGACGTGTTTTTGCTGCCTTTAAAGTTTTTTCTATCTGCTTTTGCTGTTCTGCTTTTTTGCCAAGCATGAAAGCTTTGGCTAAAGCCATAAAAAAAGCGGCTAGAGCCGCGCCTGTTAACAGCAGATTTCTTTTCATCCATAACATCATAGGCGGTGCTCCTGAAAACGTTTGGCGACAAGAAAAATACCAGCAGCTGCTGCTAAAACCATGATAGTGGCAAGTGCCCATTGCACTGGACCATTGCCTGCTAGTAAGCCGCCAAGTCCAGAAAAAGAACCAATAATGGGTGCCAATGCTTCTGCTTTAAAGAGCGTTGTTGAATCCTTTGTTTCTACGGTTTGATAGTTGGAGGAAACATAAGCGCCTTTTGCCCACAATCCTGCTTCTGCGACACGTCGGTGGACAAGACCTTGCAGACGCTTACCACCCGCTTTGGTCCATTTTTGGAATTCGGCAGGTATTGCTTCATATTCACTATTATTGAGTTTTTTTAACAGGGTTGAGTTACAAAAAGCTGTTGTTCCGACATTATAACAAAAGGAGACCAAAGCGGCGAATTGTTCATCTGTTAAGGCAACTTGAACCGCTTGTTCAACGGCATTTTCAAATTGTTTTAAATCTTGGCGAAGAAGATCTTCTGCTTGTTGTTCAGTGACTGTCATGCCTTTGTGAACAAAAGGTTTGCCAGCACTGTTGGTATGTCCATACCCGATGGTCCATACCCCGATGGCGTCTTTATAAGCGTTTAAGCGCAAGCCTTCCCATTGTTTTATGAGAGCAAG
>NZ_HE997479.1 GCF_000312525.1 Bartonella florencae
TTCTTTATCCATATGGATGACGCCGTCTCCTTCATCGCATGCATTGGGAGGGGCGTTTGGATCAAGGGTATCGTCTTTGTCTGGTGTGGTATTTGCTACGTTTTTTGCAGCATCTTCTTGGGCTTTATCAAAAAGTTCGCAGTCTATTTTTGTTGTATATCCACCTGTTTTATCAAGCTTGTGTTTGACGCTTTTGATGCGCCATTCTGCTGGAATATAAGGGCGGAAAGGGGGCTCTTGAATAAGCTTTGCTTCTGCTTGCACGAAGGGATCACCACCGATATCACATGAGAAAGAAGATTTTCCACGCGATGACTTATTGCGATAAGCAGCAATGGCCCCAACAGCTTCTGATTGGTTATGGTAGGTATATTTGAGTTCATGAAAAGGTTCTTTACCAACCTTGACTTCTTTTTTTCACCGGTGCGGATATCATGATAGCTTGCAAGTACACCGCCTTTTTTCTCTTCTTCTTGCTCTTGTTTTTCAGAGGATTGTGTTTCTGCTTTAGGCAAATTGGTGGTATCACTTTCATCCATATGGATTACATCTTCACTCTCCTCAATTTCCTCTGGTTCCCTTGCATCAGCGGCGGCTTTTTGGTCATCTCCTGCATCTGTCTTTAAGCCATTGGCGCTGCCTGCTTCATCGCGTGCACTGTATTTAAAATCCCAAGAGGTGCATTGTTTTTCATGAATGACAACGACGGGCAGTGTTTCACCGGTGATGGCTTTGCCTTCACCCCGTTTGGCAAGCACCAATTTGCCATCAACAGGCTTTGCAACAGCATCATATTCTTCTGCAAGGCGTGTGGCAAAAGCCATATCGCTTTCAGCGGTTTGATCGATGTGACGCACAACAATTTTGGCAAGATTGGGATCTACCTTTGCTGTATAGCCATTGCGCTGTGCGATCTCTTGAATGATATTGCCGAGAGTTTGCTGGTGATAAGATTGACTTTTGGGGGTTCGATAAGATGTGTTCAT
>NZ_HE997480.1 GCF_000312525.1 Bartonella florencae
GGGATCAGCTCCAAGATAGCCAATTAAAATCACTTTATTCAACATGTTTGTGAGTTCCATTTGATTTGCATTTTATATACGTAAAATCCTATCATAATTTGTTTATTTTTTCAATTATTTCAAAAGGATATTATTTTTTATTAACATATAACATTATGTTTCACATAACAAATTAATAAATAATCGATTGACATAAGTGTATGGTGTATCGTATCAAGTAGCAAAGGGTAATATTATGGCAATCGTTAGTTTTAAGCATAAAGGGTTGAGGTTATTTTTCGAAAAAGGAATTTGTAAAGGAATACAACCTGCACATGCTAAAAAACTAGCTAACATTTTGGTAATTTTAGATACGATATCTGCTCCTGAACAAATGACGATTAGATCCTATCGTCTCCATGAGCTTACAGGCGATTTAAAAGGCTATTGGTCAATGCGTGTTAATGCAAATTGGCGTGTTACTTTTCGCTTTATCGGAACAGATGTTGAACTTGTTGATTATCAAGACTACCATTAATTTTTGAGGTGTTATCATGATGTACAATCCCCCACACCCTGGTGGCATTTTGAAAGAAGAATTGCTTGATGAATTAGGCTTAACAGTAACAGAAGCTGCAAATCATCTCGGCGTTGCACGTTTAACTTTATCACGTGTTTTAAACTGTCATGCTGCAATCAGTATTAACCTTGCTTTACGCTTAGAAAAGGCTGGTTTAAATGATGCGGAATTTTGGCTTAAATTACAACAAAAACATGATCTGTGGCAAGCACGGCATAATAATCCCATACCGGATATTTCGTCTTTAGAGCAAGTAAGCCATCCTTAGCAATGAAGACTTGGCTTGACCGATTTTTCGCTTAAAATACATCAAATGGCTTTTGATAATTTTTTGATTTCCTTGTTGAT
>NZ_HE997481.1 GCF_000312525.1 Bartonella florencae
TACCAGTATTGATTTTTTATGCGATTTATGGATGGCGTTGTATCAATTTTCTGATCGTGATGATGTTGAAGATAAGGCTTTTAATACCCTCATTGAAACCATGGATGCGATAGAAAAAGCTTTAATTTTAAAACTTCAAGATGAAACCCCAAATGCACTCAAAATTTTGGCAATGATTACAAATTTTGGAACGTTAAGACCACCTCCGATTATAGAGTCTTTGTTGCGTGCTTACGAACCACATTTCGAGAACCCTATTAAAAAGGTTGCTTAAAATAAAACACCCCCTTCCCCACTTCAAAGGTGGGGAGGTGGTTAAAGATCAAGTTGTGAATGAGAGCCTAGACGCACCAAAATCAACCGGTCTTGATCAACCAAGCGATAAATTAACACGAGATCAGGTCGAATATGACAATCTCGATAATTACTCCAATTTCCAGTCAGTGCATGATCACGGTACCGAAACTCTAAAGGTTGGTCATTTGCTAATGCTGCGATGACTTTACGTAAATCAGTATCTAAAAGATGCCGATGTTGCCCTTTCATCTCACGTTTAAAATCACGTTTGAAAATGGTGGTACGTTCAATCGTCCGCATAGAGATCATCAAATAATTCGTCTACGGAATGAAACTTTTTTAAATTGCCTTCATCAAATTCGGCAAAAGCCGCTATTGTTTCTGCATTGGGTTGAAATAAGAAAGAAGGAATAGCTTTATCTTGCGCAATACGTGTCATCAAAACCCTTACAACATCACTCACTGACAAACCAGAGGCTTGAATAACTTGACTAGCAACATTTTGAATTTCTTCCGGTACACGCGCTTGAACCATGCGACTGGCAGCCATGATGATTTCTCCTCTCTTAATTGTATTTCAATGTAATACAATTGAAGTGT
>NZ_HE997482.1 GCF_000312525.1 Bartonella florencae
CACGTCGATTTCGGCATAATATCAAAAAACACAATAAAATCAATAGGTTTTGTGTAATTATTTTATATGAATCCACTTAAGAATCCATTCTTTTATACGTGATTCATTTGACCCTTTTTTATATAAGATTGCCATGTATGAATAGACCATAAAAAGCAAATCATGATGCAAATATTATAACGCATGTGTGCATTCAAATAAAATGAAAAGCCGATATCATTCATAACAGTTTATAAATTTTATGATACGTTTTTATCACAGCACAAATCACATTGTTTAAAATTTAGTTGTTTGTAATTATCGATAATATACCTTTAAAGATCACATCTTGTTTTAATGATTGGATTGTTAATCGCATGATAAAAACATAAAATTACAGTTCTCAAAATTGAGAAGCGTAAAATCTAAAGATGTTATCGCAACATTAGATCATCTTATAAGAGGGTAGTCCTTTGCAACTGTCATAAGCTTATAGATTGAGTTCATTAAAGATTGCATAAAAGGATTTAAAAAATAATGATTTTATAACCACGATATTTTTTTACCGGAGTAGAAAATAAAGATAATGAAGGTCACAATGTTATGTCTTATGAAATCAAAAGCCTTTTAATGACATATGCAAGCGAGTGAGCAAAAAATGTTTTAAAGGTTACAGTTTAAAAATACGAAATCAAATGAGGTTAATCCAAATTTGGATTGAGTGATTTCACCTCCCTCAAATTTGAGGACACTTATTGAGACAAAGAGGAGAAGGTAAACTCATATTTATCAGTCATTCGTTATATCTTCATTCATAAGCCGCGTCCGTAAATGGCACGGCTTTCTTTTTTGAATT
>NZ_HE997483.1 GCF_000312525.1 Bartonella florencae
GGAGGCAGCGCGCCCTGTAACACTTAAGGTTTGTGGTGGGCTGCTTACAGAGATTTCGTCTATCAGATAGGCTCCCATATCGCGGTTTTTTCCGCCTTCATAGCCAAGTGTTATGGAAATAACTGTCCCGATGAGAGGAATGTCAAGAAAGCCATTATCGCTCTCACGGGCGCGGTCATCAAGCTCTATGGTGATACGGTCACTTTTGTCTTCTGCTTCATCGGTAATTTCAATCGACAAAACATAGTCCATGAGAGTTCTTGTAATGTCTTCGCCATTTGCCATCACTGTGCAAAAAGGTTTCATGATTTACTGCCCCAAATTCTCATAACAGGGGTGGCTTTGGGATAGGGAAGGGTTGGCAAAACGATTGTGATGCCTGCTTTTAAAATGGGGCCATAGTCTGCAAGACCAAAGTTTGCTGCATAAACGCGTTCAACAGCAAGGGCTTGTTGCCCCTTAGCATAGTATTTCCAGCAAATAGCATCTACCATATCGCCATCTTTGGTCACGTAAAGATTACTCATAGTTCTTCACCATATTCTCTCAAATTGACGGTAAATTCTTGTTTTTTTGGGCTACCATTTTGATGAAAGAAGCTTTGCTTTTCTTTAACAGAAAGAATGACAAACTTGCCCAAAATCTTGCCTTGACCCGTCACAAGGATATGAGGTCCCTCATGTGCCATTTGTCGTAAATATTCCAGTTGTCTATAACCGCCTTTAAAGTCTGGATAGATCACGCCGGTGAGAGAAAATTCCGCATTGGCAGCCGCTGGTAATTGAAGCGCGGCCTTGCGCCTCAATCGCCCTTGCTCG
>NZ_HE997484.1 GCF_000312525.1 Bartonella florencae
GGAGCAAGGGCGATTGAGGCGCAAAGCTGCTCTTCAATTGCCAGCTATTGCAAATGCGGAATTTTCTCTAACCGGTGTGATCTATCCAGACTTTAAAGGCGGTTATAGACAACTGGAATATTTGCGGCAAATGGCACATGAGGGACCTCATATTCTTGTGACGGGTCAGGGGAGGATTTTAGGCAAATTTGTCATCCTTTCTGTCAAAGAAAAGCAAAGCTTCTTTCATCAAAATGGTAGCCCAAAAAAACAAGAATTTACCATCAATTTGAGAGAATATGGTGAAGAACTATGAGTGATCTTTACGTGACCAAAGATGGCGATATGGTAGATGCTATTTGCTGGAAATACTATGCTAAGGGGCAACAAGCCCTTGCTGTTGAACGCGTTTATGCAGCAAACTTTGGTCTTGCAGACTATGGCCCCATTTTAAAAGCAGGCATCACAATCCTCTTGCCAATCCTCCCCTATCCCAAAGCCACACCGGTCATTAGAATTTGGGGCAGTTAATCATGAAACCTTTTTGCACAGTGATGGCAAATGGCGAAGACATTACAAGAACTCTCATGGACTATGTTTTGTCGATTGAAATTACCGATGAAGCAGAAGACAAAAGTGACCGTATCACCATAGAACTTGATGACCGCGCCCGTGAGTGTGATAACGGCTTTCTTGACATTCCTCTCATCGGGACAGTTATTTCTGTCACTCTTGGCTATGAAGGCGGAAAAAACCGCGATATGGGAGCCTATCTGATAGACGAAATCTCTGTAAGCAGCCCACCACAAACCTTAAGTGTTACAGGGCGCGCTGCCTCT
>NZ_HE997485.1 GCF_000312525.1 Bartonella florencae
CAACGTTAACGGCGTGGTGTGAACATCATGAGATACCGTATGAGGGTATACCGGTTTGTACGATTAAGAAAGTGACGACGGGCAAGGGGAATGCGTCGAAAGCAGAGATTATAGATGCGATGCGTGCAAAAGGACACGCGCCTTGTGATGATAATGAAGCGGATGCTTTAGCAATTTTATATTTAGTTAAAGAAAGGGAGAGTAGGCATGTCTAATGGGATGCCGTGGATAAGATTCCATTTGTATGATTGGATAAGTGGTACAGATGGAATGACATTGGAACAACGAGGTGCTTATATAACGCTTCTTGTTCGCATGTATGATAAGAAAGCACCAATTAAAACAGATTTTGAAACACTTGCACGCGCTTGCAATTGTTCGCAGAAAAAATTTGCAGCGATTGTCGAATATTTAATCAGGAATGATAAACTTATTGAGACAGATGGTGGATTGTGGAATACGCGTGTTGAAGAAGAGCTAAAAGATTTTTCGGATAAAAAAGATCACATATCACAAGTTCGTAGTGAAGCTGGTAAAAAAGGTGCACAAGCAAAAAACACGATAAAACAACATGTTAATAATTTTGCTGAAGCAAACGACAAGCAAAATCAAGCTATAAAGAACCAGAATAAGAATAATATATATAAAAAAAATAAAACTATCGTTTTATCAAAAAAAGAAACTGAGTTTGAAGATTTAGAAACGAGCGATTTGGTTGACGAGCCAATCGAGTGTGATGATGTTGATAGCCAATCAGAGCTAATCGAAACATCATCAGAAAACCAACCACCCATTCACGAGCAAGAAAG
>NZ_HE997486.1 GCF_000312525.1 Bartonella florencae
CCGCGAGCAAAGCAGAGACTTTAGGCTATCAAGCTTTAAATAAAGCAGGAGATGCAAAACAAGCGGCAGATGGCGCTAAGACTACAGCAAGTTTAGCAGAGCGAACAGGGGAAGAAGCCAAGAAAGCAGCCGGTAAAGCAGAGACACGAGCCAATGAAGCTAAGAATGAAGCAGGTCAAGCCAAGCAGCTAGCCAATAGTGCGAAATTGACAGCAGAGAGTGCGAAAAGCCTTTCCGAACAAACAAAACAGTCTTTAAATAAGACAAATCAAGAACTTGTTGGTATCAAAAACTCTTTAGCAACTACAACAGCGATGGCAAATTCTGCGAAGAGTACAGCAACGCTAGCTCAGACAGAAGCCTCTCAGGCAAAAGTGCTAACGCAAGAAATAAACAATTTAATTAAACAGTCTAATTTAACGGTTCTTTCAATTTCCACACCGTTTCTTGTAGCGACAGGGAAAAAACAACTTACCTTGAAAAAGGGAACATGCATGGTTTTGCCACGAGACAATGATTTTTTTATTCAAAGTTATAAGGTAGATAAAATCATAAATATTTCTTCTCTTACGGCAGGTAAGGATTATTATATTTATTGGGTGTATGATGCGAAACAGTTTGACAAATTTGTTTTATCAGGAAACTCTACCTATCCTACGGGTTACACAGCAAGTAATTCACGCAAGATAGGAGGGTTTCATACGCTTTGTGCGGATGTTGATACAATTTCTGGTCACCCATTGTCTGGTTATAGAGCAGGGGATATTTTACCCAATTCCGTTTGGTGTCTCAATCACCGTCC
>NZ_HE997487.1 GCF_000312525.1 Bartonella florencae
CTCCTAAAAATGCGTGCAAGTCACGCGCGTTAACAGTTTGAACAGTTTCCTGATCAATTATTTGTTCCGTAATTTCTATAAGATTGTTCATGATGAACTCCTGTGTAGTTAAACGTTTTTCATTGACACTCTAGAAGAGCGCCGGGTGCTGAAAAACACGGTACACAGTCCGTCGTTACGCTTTCCCCATAAAGGGTATTGTATAGCGTAACCACACCCGACAACATTATTATATGCATGTAGCATATAACGAGTCAAAGCCTTTAATATGCGGAGAAGAGATTGTTTCGGCAATCTATCCGCTGTGTATTTAAGGTGTTTTTCAGGCACCTAGCTTAACAGTAGACACATTGTTGCCATATTGTCAAGAGGTGACTTCACATTTTTTTAAATAGTTATAGATTGTATAGTGTGTATATTAATGCACATTAAATTCGTTATTTATCAATATGTTATGTGTACAATGTCCAGTCAATTTGAAAATTCTGTCGCTAGCGATAGTTCGCGCTGGTCTGCCCCGCAACGAAGCCAACCCGCTGGGAAGTACCTTTTACATTGATTTTATTGATTTTTTTATGGAAAATACAAAGCATAAGTGATGATCTTTTTTTAAAATTGTCATAAGAACATGTAATGTATGAACCAATAAGGATATGTAATATAGAGATAGAATTTAAGAATATGATCTAGCCTCTTTTATTGGCAGCGTATTCTTGACGTTTGAGTTGTCTCTGTATGTTTTTGGTTAGTCTTTCACTGGCATATTGTGCGATAGCATTTGCAATCTCTGGTTTGGACATCA
>NZ_HE997488.1 GCF_000312525.1 Bartonella florencae
TTATGTCCAAGCCAGAAATTGCAAATGCTATCGCACAATATGCCAGTGAAAGACTAACCAAAAACATACAGAGACAACTTGCTCGTCAAGAATACGCTGCCAATAAAAGAAGCTAGATCATGTTCCCAAGCTTTATCTCTATATTACATATCCTTATTGGTTTATGCATTACATGTTCTTATGACAATTTTAAAAAAATTATCACTTGCACTTTGTTATTTCCATAAAAAAATCAATAAAATCAATGCAAAAGGTACTTCCCAGCGGGTTGGCTTCGTTGCGGGGCAGGCGAGCGCGAACTATCGCTAGCGACAGAATTTTCAAATCGACTGTACATTGTACAGATAACACATTGATAAATAACGAATTTAATGTGTACTTATATACACACTATACAATCTATAATTATTTAAAAAAATGTGAAGTCACCTCTTGACAATATGGCAACAATATGTCTATTGTTGAGCTAGGTGCCTGAAAAACACCGAACGATAAGCGGATAGATTACCGAAATAATCTCTTCCCGCCGAAATTTAAAAACTTTGACTTATCACATGCTTTGTAGCATATAGTGATTTTGTCGGGTGTGGTTACACTATACAATACCCTTTAGGGAAAAGTGTAACGACGGACTTATCGCCGTGTTTTTCAGCGCCCGGCACTCTTTATTGAGTGTCAATGAAAAACATCTAACGATAAGGAGTTCATATGAACACTCTTATAGAAATTAAAGAACAGGTTATTGATCAAGAAACTGTTCAAACTGTTAACGCTCGTGATTTGCATGCGTTTTTAGAGG
>NZ_HE997489.1 GCF_000312525.1 Bartonella florencae
AAATTAATACGTTTTTCGTAATGATATGTCAATAGATAAAATACGAAAAACGTATTTTATTTTTATAAACCTATTCAAATTTGTTTATTATCATTAATGTTAATGAGGTGTTTATGATAGAAAATACAAGAGAAAAGCAGCTATGCATCATGCTAAATAAATTAACTGAATGTGAAAAAAAAGCTTTTATGAACTTCTTGCTGCGAGCAGAGATTTTAAAAGATCCTCGACAATCTTCTTTTCAGAATCATTCGCTTGTGAATATAAATAAAGAAAATCATCAGAATACGATCCAGAAATAGGTGAAGAATCCTTAAAAAACTCCATAATCTTCACTAATTCATCAGCCTTAATATCTCTCATTTCCCTATTTGTATTAAGATTAATCATATTAGATATAGCTGGTCTTCTTATACCAAGATGGGCGGCAAGCTTGGCTTGGCTCCCTCGTCCCATTTTATCAAGCTCTTTTCTTATCCAAATTTTTAGCTCTTTTTGCCTAATCATAATTAAGTTTATTCCTTATTTTTAAAGTTCTTACAATATAAAAAATATAACAATACGTTTTTCGTATTGACTAAATATTTTGTATATCGTATTTTTATCGCTATGATAAAAACATATACGAAAACCGCAAAACTCATAGTTGAGTATCTAGGTGGACATAAAAAAGTTGCCAATATTGTTAATCGCAATGTTATTGTGGTTAGAAAATGGACTTACCCTTTTGAAAAACGAGAGGGGAAAGGCGGAATTATACCTGCAAAATACCAAGTTATAC
>NZ_HE997490.1 GCF_000312525.1 Bartonella florencae
TGATGATAGCTAACTATGAGAAGATTATTAAAAATTTTTTGCCATTGACGATTCATTGTTGATGTTAGGAGGCAATCTTGTTCTAAGCTTGAATCTCCATTATGAGTTTTTAAAAATCTAATTCTATGTGGTATATCAAACATAGCTTTAACTTTTAGCTATCCATTTTTTTAAATGTGAGAAGCTATTCTCTATGGCGTCAATGAAACGGGATAAATCAATTACAAACATAAAGACAATGAAGGCTAACCACTTCATGATACGTGACATCATCTTTAAGCCTTGATACGTTTCTATCATCTCGTGAAGAAGCTGTTGTTCTGTTTCTGTGAGTTCTTTTTCTTTGTTACTTCGTTTCTTGACCATCTTTCCAACCACATAAATGGGCTCCCTGTTGGTTATGTTTCAAAATATCTCTTGCTAGATTGGAACTGATGGCGTTCAGATCTTGCTTGTCTAAATAAATTGGCAACCAGCCAACACAAGAAACAGACCTATTTGCCGCGCACCCAACGAGACAAAGCAGCACGCACACCAGCATCAGTTTTTTTGTTAACTTCATTTTCTACCTCAAAACGTGTGAGAGCTGTCTTTAAAGCATTCTCTGTTTGCTTTTGCCGTTCGCTCTTCTTGCCAAGCTGAAAAGCTTTGGCCAAAGCCATAAAAAAACGGCTAAAGCCGCTAATAGAAGAGATAGATTTCTTTTGAACCAAAAAATCATAAGCGCTGTTCCTTAAAGCGCTTGGCAACAATTACGAGCCCTGTACAAGC
>NZ_HE997491.1 GCF_000312525.1 Bartonella florencae
ACCATAAACCATGGCATCATCAGAAACTTTGGCATTATCACCAATCCAGCAATTGTCATCATGGCTAAGATTTCTTTCACTCTCTACCCAGCCACCAAGATCGCCTTCTTTGACATCATCAAAATGTTTTAATGCACGAATGCGGTGAAGTGTGCGTCCGTCAACCTCTTCCATTTCATCAGTTAGTTCGTATTTCTTTTGCATGATTTATTTCCTTTAAGTTAGAGTATTCCTTTGTCGCTCTTGAAAAGAACGGCATTGGTTTGTGTTGTGTTTTTTTGAAAAAGGGGTGCTTTTAGAAACGCACCGTATAGCTTGGGTAGTTTGGAATGACATCCCAAAGAGTTAAACGGTGCTGTTGTTCATAAGTACCGTACATTTCATCTTCATATCGCTGCTGTTCGATTTCTTCTAAAAAAAAACTGTATGCAGAGCTATGTAGAATAAAATCGTGAGGAATATTGCCGTTAAAACACTGTTCTTCACATTCTTTAAGGTATAATTCTGCGATATCTTCAGAGATATCTTCACAGCTATTAGTAGTTGGTTCTACCCGAAAGATTTGCACTGCATTATCGGCTTGATCGATAAATTTGATAATGTCCTTTTCTTCAAAGAAAGTACCATATTTAGCGAGATTTTGCTCTTCATCTTCACAGACAACTAAGAGAATTTCATCGGAATTTATAAACACTGGTTTCTTCACAAATGCCTCCATAGAGCCTATTGGCAACGGTTATTTTTTACGATATGGAG
>NZ_HE997492.1 GCF_000312525.1 Bartonella florencae
GAACTTCAATTGTATTACATTGAAATACAATTAAGAGAGGAGAAATCATTATGGTTACCAGTCGCATGGTTCAAGCACGTGTACCGGAAGAGATTCAAAATGTTGCTAGTCAAGTTATTCAAGCCTCTGGTTTGTCAGTAAGTGATGTCGTGAGAGTGTTGATGACACGTATTGCACAAGATAAAGCTATTCCTTCTTTCTTATTTCAACCCAATGCAGAAACCATAGCGGCTTTTGCCGAACTTGATGAAGGCAATTTAAAAAAGTTTCATTCCGTAGACGAATTATTTGATGATCTCTATGCGGACGATTGAACGTACCACCATTTTCAAACGGGATTCAAGCGTGAGATGAAAGGACGACATCGGCATCTTTTAGATACTGATTTACGCACAGTCATTGCAGCATTAGCGAATGATCAACCTTTAGAATTTCGGTATCGTGATCATGCACTGACTGGAAATTGGAGCAATTACCGAGATTGTCATATTCGACCCGATCTAGTGTTAATTTACCGTTTTGTCGATCAAGACCGATTGGTTTTGGTGCGTCTTGGCTCTCATTCACAACTTGATCTTTAAATCACCTCCCCACCATAAAGATGGGGAAGGGGGTGTTTTACTTTAAGCAACCTTTTTAATGGGATTGTCTAAATTTGGTTCGTAAGCACGCAACAAAGAATCCATACGATGTGGTAGTTCTGAAGAACCAAAATCTGTTAGAACTGCTAGAATCTTAACAATATTGGGCACG
>NZ_HE997493.1 GCF_000312525.1 Bartonella florencae
CGTGGATGCGTGGGTGCGTGTGGGGGCATGGTGAGATGTGGAGACATGGGTGGGCCGTGACTGGCTGTCGGTTTAGGGGCGTTGTGGTGAGGTATGGTGTTTGGTTGTGAGGTATGGTGTTGGCTGTAGGGTGCCGTGGATGCGTGGGTGCGTGGGTGCGTGTGGGGGGCATGGTGAGATGTGGAGACATGGGTGGGCCGTGACTGGCTGTCGGTTTGGGGGTGTTGTGGTGTGTGGTTTGCGGGGGCTTGCGTTTTGATCCCAAAAAAATCTGTAAAATGTGTGCATGTTAGTTCGTCTGGTAGTTGATGAGACTGCGGTAAAGGGCTTCATTTTCGCCGTTCGATGCTGAGAGACGATTCTGCGATGAAAAAATAGCAAGCCTTTCTTGATGTTCCTTTATGCGTTCAATCTCTCGGCGAAACCAATTGCGCCATGTGGCTTGCCAATCTACTTTAAGGGCTTCTCTGCCACTTTTGGCATGCCAATAGTCGCGAAATTTCTTTTCTTGCCAACGGGCTTGTTCTTCACTCAAACCTTCTAAAATCGCTGCTCCAATATCTGCTTGCCAATCTTTGGGAAGACGTTGTCCTTTGGCTATCACTGTGCGGCTTTTGGCTTGATTTTGTCCGCCAGTTGCGCGGAGTGTGGGCTGAGCAGTAGGCGTGCTGGAGGGCGCTTGGTTGTCTTGTGAATACGTGGGGGGCTGGGTGTGGGTGGTTGGGGCTCCAGTGTTTTGCCCCTCTGCTGG
>NZ_HE997494.1 GCF_000312525.1 Bartonella florencae
ACGAATATATGTAAAAAGTGCAAGTGTCAACATAAAAATGTAAAAAGTGCATATTTATGTTAGGTATGTTTTTCTTAAAAATGCACTATCCACAATTTATGGAGATACAAAATGCAAAAAGCAGAACAAGATTCTGATCTTTTAAAAGGGTTTTCTCAGAAAGAAAAGGAAACTATTACTTATCTTTTGATTGCCTTAAAAACTCAATATATAAAATCACAGATTTCTTGTTTTCTTCAGAAAGGTCACGATAAAAATTCATAAATTCTTGATCAACATCATTGAAGAAATTTGGGGGGGGTTCGTTAAAAAATTCAGCTATTTTAACTAATTCCCCAATACTTATGCTTCTTGATTTTCCATTTTTGTAAGGATTAATCATTCTGCTTATAGTTGATTGATGAATTCCCAAGTAGGCGGCTAGCTCTATTTGAGCGCCGTGTCCGCGCTCGTCTAATTTTTTTTCTAGCCATTGTTGGATACTTTTTTCAATATTGCTACTCATAATCTAAATATTATCCCTAAAAATACGTAAAATGCAAAAATGTTAAAAGTTCATTTTTTCTTGACATATGTAAAAAGTGCAATTATTTATTGCGCCGTTATGGAGATTACATATGGCTTCGAGATTAATTATAAAATATTTAGGCGGTTTCAAAACTGTAGCAGCCATAGTGCAAAGAGATGTGTCATCTGTTTCTAGATGGCGTAGTCTTATACCAGCAAAGCACCAACAAAAATTA
>NZ_HE997495.1 GCF_000312525.1 Bartonella florencae
GAGGTATTTTAGATAGAAATCAAAAAACTGCAGCTCTCTGGAGTTATGCGATCAAGAGCAAAGAAAACATTGCTGCAGATCATATAGATTTTAAACTTGAACAAACAGGGATAGTGTTAGGTATCAATGGTTTTACTGAATGGGGAGGTGGAGATGTTTATATTGGTGGTTTTGGCAGTTATGATCAAGCACGTGTTGAGCATGAACGAGGTGGTATAAGTGGTATCAATACTTATAGCATTGGAGCTTACGCCACATATTTTGATCATAGTGGATGGTATGTAGATGGTATTTTAAAATACAATCATTATCAGAATAATCTGAAGGCTATTTCAACGAATGGTTTATCGATTGAAGGAAATTATAAACAGAATGCAGTGGGAACATCATTTGAATCGGGTTATCGTCTTAAAACCTCTCAGAACAGTTGGTTACAGCCTTATGTGCAATTGACATGGTTGCAAGTTAAAGGCCAAGAAATCAAACTTTCGAATGAAATGTCAGGTGCTATCAAGCCATTTACGTCACTGCGCAGTGAGGTTGGATTATCACTAGGGTATGAATTTGGATTAGGGAGAGTTGGTTCATCTCTCGCTTATGTTACAGTGTCGTGGTTGCGTGAGAATAAAGATGATAATCATACGACGATTAATCAACATCATCAATTTACTACAGACTTGTCAGGAAATGCAGGAAAATT
>NZ_HE997496.1 GCF_000312525.1 Bartonella florencae
TTATGCTTTAAGTCACTAGAATGAAGAGCAATGCCATCATCCGCATGGAGTGAAATTCCCCCGCCTGCTTTTAGGGCAATGGCTTTTTCTGCGTTTAAGTTCAAGTCACCTTTTGAAACAATTTTTATGCCTTCTGGTGCTTGCAATTCTAATTTCTTGCCATCCCCTTTTATCGACACACCATCAGAAATCGTGAGATTAAACTTTCCTCCTGATGTGAGATTAAGGGTATAGCTATTTTGTTCATCATCATATTCAACGATTGTGCCATCAGGATAAAGTGTTTTATGGATATTGCCTTTATCGGCTGCTTGGTTTGCATCGGTGTGAAGTGAACCAACAATTACCCCTTGTGATAAATCGCCGGAGGAAGAGACGACAACGACTTGCTCTCCAACGTCACGTCCTTCATAAGAACAGGTTTTGCCGGCGCGGGCTTGTGTATCTGGAATCCAATCACTGATCAGATGACCACTCTTTACCCGATAGCGTGCATTTTTATGATCGACATGGCTAATTTTTCCAACCATCACCATATTGGCCACGCGTCTTTTTAAATCGGTGATCTCTTTATCGCGTCGCTCTAACATGAGGCAGCCTCAATTTTTGCGTATTTCTCTTCATTTCCCATACCGGTTTCTGGTTTAAAACCGACAAGAGGTTCAACAATTTCTGCGGTTGCATTTCCTTCATGAGGGGA
>NZ_HE997497.1 GCF_000312525.1 Bartonella florencae
ATGCAAATCGAATATCAAAAAATACAAAAAAACGCTATTAATACCCATACCAAGAGCACATATGCAACGCTTGATCAGTATATTGACGCAGTAAAGGATACTCTTGCAAAATACCACTTCGCTTTGTTTTCTCGTATTAAAAGTCAAACCGCTACAAACGTTACCATAGAAATAACTCTGTCTCATCCATCGGGCAATCAAATCTCAACCGAAGGAACATTTCCAATTGATGGACAAGGCAGTAAAAATAACATTCAATCTGTTGGTTCCACGATTACTTATGCACGCAGATATCTCTTAGGCATGCTTCTTAATGTAACCAGTGATGAAGGTGATACTGATGGCAACACGCTTATAGCAGGTGTCACACCAGAACAAATGAATGAAATCAGAGAATTAATAGAACAAACACAAGCAAAGGAAAGCGATATTCTTTCTTTCATAGGCGTAAAAAATCTCACACAGATGTCTTATAAACAAGCACAAACCGTTTTGTTTACTTTGAAAAAAAAGCAACGCTCGCAAATGAATAAAGCACAACAAAAGCAACAAACGGCGGTGTGAAATGGAACAAAGAACAGAAGAATGGTTTCAAGCACGACTAGGCAAAGTCACCGCTTCAAATATTTACAACGTACTCAGTAAAACAGCAAAGGGAA
>NZ_HE997498.1 GCF_000312525.1 Bartonella florencae
TACCTACCGAAATTCAGCGAGGAGCCATATGAAAATTCTTATTATAATAGGAATGGTTATATTCTTTGGAATGTCAAATTCAGCTCTGGCATACGGAAGTCAAGATGAGCTTAAGGCAACAAGTGGACAGGTTGACCGAATTGTAAGAATACATGAATTTCTAAAGGGTAGGCGATTGAAATTCGAACCTCAAAATTTATCAAAAGAACAGCTTGAGGCAACAAGAGCACACGTTGACCAAATTATAAAAATACGTGAATCTATAACGGGTAAGCGATTGGGAGTCAAATTTGGAAAAGAAGGTGATAGCAGTCTTGTACTTATGAATCCAAAATATATTTATGATGAAAGTAAAGAAACAGGAATTCATTCGAACTTTCCTATATTGATTAGGAATATAAAAAAACAAGAAGAGTATTCTGGAAAATCTACCGATGAAATACGTGAGCTTATTAATTTACGTAGTCAATATACTTCTATCGTAGATAAGATTGTAAGTTTGCAAAATTTTGAACATGCAGAAAATCGCTTTAGGCAAATCATACTCCATTTAGCGGCAATTAGTGGTGCACAAGATTTGAAAGCTATTGCCGAGTTACAGGTGAACTTTAAAGCTATAAATGCCATGATCCAGAATGAGGCTATAAA
>NZ_HE997499.1 GCF_000312525.1 Bartonella florencae
GCATTTCAAATGCGATCCTTCCAAATTCTTCAAAATCTTTAATATTTTTACGAACCAATTGTATAACTGTTTTATGCGTATTACCTACGCCCTCTGCAATCTTTAAAGAAGTTGTTACAGCAATACCATTATTGTTGACTGTTACTAAATTGCTCATAGGGAACTCCTACATGTTTAAAGCTTCTATTGACACTCTAAAAGAGTGCCGGGTGCTAGAAACACGGCATGTAGTCCGTCGTCACGCCTTTCCCATAAGGGTATTGTATAGCGTAACCACACCCGACAAAATTGTTATATGCCAATAATAGCATAAAAATAAAGCCAAATTTTGAAGCAGGAAAAGATTGTTTCGTAATCTATTCGCTACATGTTTAGTGTTTCTAGCACTTAATGATTCGTTTAACAAAACCTTCCTTTAAAGTCAATACGTATTTTTTATTTTTTCACTTTTTTCATTTTGGTTCCTACCTAATTGAATATCAAGCGCTTTTGCTAGCTCTCTGTCCATCTCTTCACAAGACAATGGATAACCTCTCTCCAAATCATTTGTTATCTCACTAATCAACTGATCATCTTTTGTACGTTCTTTAATTTTCGCATTTACCTCGTCTATCAACGCTTCAAAACTCAATACGCTTCTT
>NZ_HE997500.1 GCF_000312525.1 Bartonella florencae
GGTAATTATTTCTCACTTCAAGATATTTTTGTGCTGCATCGTATTGATCTTGATTGAGATTTCCTTGTAAGTAAAGCCGTCCGATATAAGTACCGGAAAGCGGGTTTTTTGCCTCTTCTATGGTCAAACAGAAGCGTTTGGCACGCATTTCAATTGCCAATTTATCAATGGGGGCACGAGGCATTTTTGTCCGTGAGATACGCCCATTGGGTTCTCTGATACATCCCTTAATTCGTGGGCGACCACGTTTTGCTCGTTTTTTTCTTTTTGTCATATTTTTTCAATCAGAATGGCATGCTGTCATTAAGAGATGCGCTATAATTGGAGGCACCTGAAGCGATAGCATAATTTTGAGAAGTCACGGGCGAGGGGGATACGGATTGTTCTTTCTTTACATCAAGCAACTGCAATTCACCTTTATATTGTGGCAAAACAATCTCTGTTGTGAAGCGGTCAATACCGTTTTTATCTTGCCATTTACGGGTTTGTAATTTGCCTTCTACATAAACTTTTGAACCTTTGTTTAAGTATTGAAGAGCGATTTTTGCCAAATGTGGATTAAAAACCACCACGGAATGCCATTCTGTTTTCCCTACTTTTTGATTGGTATTTTTATCTGTATAGCTCT
>NZ_HE997501.1 GCF_000312525.1 Bartonella florencae
AAACCATAAAGCCTTTCTTGATTTTATCTTGATAAGGTAACAAAGGCGCCCCTGGAGCACGTCGATAGACCCAATCGTGTTTACGCAAGTAATCGGTCAAATCTTTTGGTCGTACCTCTAACATTTTCGCTGCTTCAATAAGACCGAACAGCCCATCAGAGCGCTTTAAGCCATTCAAAGCCTCTGCTTTTGGAGCTAATTCTGCAATCACATGATCTTTTTGTTCAATTTGACTTTGTAAGTGATTCAAAACACCAAGTAATGCTTCGGGTTTGGAATAGTCAACTTGTGGAACAGCGGCTTGCTTTTCCAATTCTTGCCAACGATCAATGATTTTAGCACGTAAGGCGGTGCTATAACCAGAAACGAGAATTAAACATTCACGCTTGGGAAGGTTATAACAAGGAAGGATACGACCCGTTGAATCCTTGTAGAATCCTGCAAATTCACTCAGCCCAAATTTGGGCTCAGTACTTTCAGAGTGCAGTTCTCCTAACATTTGCTTAATGTCACGCATAACATGCTTATGTTGCTTAGCACATAACTCGGCAATCTCGCGACTAGACATAGTCTGAGAAGAGGCACCATTAGTAGCGC
>NZ_HE997502.1 GCF_000312525.1 Bartonella florencae
CCCCTATAGGACGCCTGTTTTTTTACCGAATTTCTCCAGTAATCTTTTTAATCTTGCTATATCCTGTTGTGAAAAATTTTCTAAGTTTCTAACAAACATGCCAACAATTTCACATCTGCATGAATCAGAAGGCTTTATTGTAAAACTCTTACGACATGCATAGGCTTCTTTTCTTAACAGTAAAGCAGTAGCTGTATCTAAACCATAAAGCTCTATGATCTTTTCTTCCATACCAACAGGTACAGATTTCTTGCCAATCTCGACTGAAGATAAAAATGCTACAGATATACCTCATTTCTTAGCCATATCTAAGAGACGTTCTGAGTGATCAATGCGAAGTTTACGTAAGATTTTACCAAAGGACGTAACCATATAAAAAGTCCTATTAGAGAAGAAATATTTCTTCTGATTCTAACAAATCTTTTCAAAACTTTCCTCAATTATTGCGGATCAAAACTTCTTTTTAAGGAGAGATTTGGATAATTTTAGAATGAAAAACCTTACGGTATTTCTTGTTTCCTAAATGAAGTGGAAAACTAAAACCGTTTACTTTTGCCACGAAATAAAAATCGTCAAAA
>NZ_HE997503.1 GCF_000312525.1 Bartonella florencae
TGAGTATGATATTTCTGAGATCAGTAATATTGTAAACAGCTTTGAGAGCTATGGATACAGCTGATTTCAGGGATATTTATTATAATAAATATATGGGGGATTTTTTGTTATGGATATTACTTATAAACTTATAAAATTACTTCTTCCAATAATTATAGGTATTTTTGTATGTATGTTGTATTATAGATTTAAAAGTTATACTTGGCAACAAGCGGCAAAAGAATCACTATCAATAGGAATTTTAGCATTTATAGTGATAAATGTTGTCAATTATATCATAAAATATATTGGTTTATAAACATATTATACATAATAATTATATTTATAAAATAAATGATAAATTATTATAAATGGTGTTTTTTATTATTTTTTACATAGAGTTTTCTGTTAAAAAACATGAATTGTATCAACTTCTCCAATACGCGAAAACAGTTCCCCCACTTGCCAATGGCGTAAAGTGGGCAAGGAGAGGCTTAAAAGATGCGTATAAATACGCCGGCCAAATTCTAGGGTAAGCCGATTGGCTAAATAAGC
>NZ_HE997504.1 GCF_000312525.1 Bartonella florencae
CCCCTACAAGCAAATATGAAGACTACAAAATCAAACTCATTACAGAGCGTCTAACGGGTCAAACAAGCCCCTATTATGAAACCGAAGACATGAGATGGGGGCATTGAAAATGAAGAAGATGCCTTGAGAGAATATGCATTCATTTATGATACTGAAATCACGAGGTGCGGCTTTATCCAACACCCCACAATAAAAATGGCGGGAGCAAGCCCTGATGGTCTGATTGATGAAGATGGGTTAATCGAGATCAAATGCCCTAGATCGACTAATCATATGCGTTTCATTATCGATAACGAAATTAGACCAGAATATCTTGCACAAATGCAATTTCAAATGGCTTGTACGGGACGTAAATGGTGTGATTTTATCAGTTATGACCCACGTTTTACAGGCGATTCATCCCTCTTTCGTATGAAAATCAAACGTATCTATCGTGATGAGGAACAAATTCAACAAATCAATCAAGCGGTTGAAAGCTTCTTAGCAGAAATAAAACAAGAGATACAAACTATCTCTACAAAAGCCGCCTGA
>NZ_HE997505.1 GCF_000312525.1 Bartonella florencae
AAAGCCAAGGAAACCGCCGATAAAGCGAAAAGGACAGCAGAGGAAGCCAAAACAACAGCCGATACAACGAAGAAAGAGCTTGGTGGTATCAAGAGTTCTCTAGAAAGAGAGACAACAGCTCTGAAACAGTCTAATTTAACGGTTTTATCAATTTCCACCCCATTTCTTGTGGCGACAGGAAAAAATCAACTCACGTTGAAGAAAGGGACCTATCTAACTTTGTCACGAACCCACGATATTTTGGTTGCAAGCCATACGGAAGATCAAAGAATAAGCGTTTCTTCATCTTCTGCAGGCAAAGATTATTATGTTTATTTGGTCTCAGAGGGAGATTCTCATAAAATTGTTGTCTCAGACAACTCTACCTATCCTACGGGTTACACAGCAAGTAATTCACGCAAGATAGGAGGGTTTCATACGCTTTGTGCGGATGTTGATACAATTTCTGGTCACCCATTGTCTGGTTATAGAGCAGGGGATATTTTACCCAATTCCGTTTGGTGTCTCAATCATCGCCC
>NZ_HE997506.1 GCF_000312525.1 Bartonella florencae
GCCTAGGTAACCTGATAGAGTGCTAAGAGCTGTGCTAAACAGCATGATAGCGATCATGAGGATAACAATAGCATAGAGACTTTCAGCACGCTGAAAGGGTAAGATGCGGTCAATAATTGCTTGAAAAATAAAAGGATTCACCAAACCCAGCAAACGCAAAACGATGGCCACACAGCTGAGTTCGATGACATAATAAATATATTTCTTTGTTGTTCTTGTAAACCAAGAAAAGGCTACTAGTTTTTCTTGTGAAGGGTTCATTTGATTTTATGTTTGTTTAAGAGAAAGAGCGATGGATGTCGCATATTTTAACAGTATTGTAAATATTATTATTGCTTAATTAAAATATACATTTTGTGATAATATAATATCAACATAATGTATCTATTATTTATACATTATTTTTATTTTATTTTAACTTAAAATTATATTTGAAAATGCTCTAAACCGCATGATAACCATTTTATCTGTATCATTCTGATGCGTTT
>NZ_HE997507.1 GCF_000312525.1 Bartonella florencae
AGCCAGAACCCATCTATGCAAATATTGACTTTGGTGCAAAGGGTGGGCGTGCACCCCATAAACCCATCGAATCTGTCTATGCAACCGTTACCTCGAGTGGACGAGAGCCTTCACAACAACCAGAATCCATCTATGCCGAGGTTAGCGCAGGAAGAACAACCCCTCCTCCAAGAACGCCGCAAGATGAGGTTACTTCAAAGATTTTAAAAAACCCAGACTTCCAATATGGTGTATTGGAAGTCCAAGAGCATTGCCAAGTTGTTTATGGTGACCGGTATGCTTTGAATAAAGACCTTTCTGCAATTCTTGAAAATCCTCAAGCTGGAGAGAAAATCCTAAGAAACCTTATGGAAAATCCTGAAGCCCCTGGTAAACTTGCCGGAAGAGCAGTACTTGGCATAAAAAGCCAAGGCCGCAAAGAAGCTGAACAAGAGTTTCGGCATCTTTGTTCATCTTTTGAAAAGCATATATATCAGGTAG
>NZ_HE997508.1 GCF_000312525.1 Bartonella florencae
ATGCCGTGGTTACTAGCAATGCTGAAGTTTTTGGCAATGCCGAGGTTAATGGCAATGCCGAAGTTTTTGGCAAAGCAAATGTTTCTGGTGATGCGCGGGTTTTCGGTAAAGCAAATGTTTCTGGTGATATGAAGATTTACGGCAAAGCCTATGTGTTTGGTAGTGCATGGCTTTTTGGCAATAACAGTGTTTATGGTCATGCCCGTGTTTCTGGAAATGAACCGTTTTAAGGTAGGCAATAATCATGCAAAAGAAATACGAACTGACTGATGAGACAACAGAGGTTGGAAGTAAAACTCTTCACCGTATCCGCGCTTTAAAAGACTTTGGAAACGTCAAGAAAGGTGATCTTGGCGGCTTTATTGAACATGAAGGTAACCTATCTCATGAGGGAGATTGCTGGGTAGCTGGTGCGGATGGACCCTTTGACAGTGGATATGTTTTTGGCAATGCTAA
>NZ_HE997509.1 GCF_000312525.1 Bartonella florencae
AGCCCATCAGAGCGCTTTAAGCCATCCAAAGCCTCTGCTTTCGGAGTCAATTCTGCAATCACATGATCTTTCTGTTCAATTTGGCTTTGTAAGTGATTCAAGACGCCAAGTAATGCTTCGGGTTTGGAATAATCAATCTGTGGTACAGCGACTTGCTTTTCCAATTCTTGCCAACGATCAATGATTTTAGCACGTAAGGCGGTGCTATAACCAGAAACAAGAATTAAACATTCACGCTTGGGGAGATTATAGCAGTTTTGAGGCTTACCTTGTTTATCTAAATAGGTGCCCCCAAATTTGGGGAGACCCCCTTCAGAATATAATTCTTCAAGCATTTTCTTAATATCACGCATCACATGGTCATGCCGTTTATCGCATAACTCAGCGATTTCACGGCTAGACATAGTCTGAACCGCTGCATCGTTAGTAACA
>NZ_HE997510.1 GCF_000312525.1 Bartonella florencae
GCACCAAAGTCAATATTTGCATAGATGGGTTCTTGCTGCTGGGCGCGCTGTTCTTTGGGTGGTTTATTCACCTTTGCATAGATGGGTTCTTGCTGTTGGGCGCGCTGTTCTTTGGGTGGTTTATTCACCTTTGCATAGAGAGATTCTTGCTCAGATGCTCCTAGGTTTTGTTGTTCAAACTGTTTTCTTACTTCTTCTACCTTGTTAGAAGGGGCAGACTGATGCTTTTTCATGCACGTTTCCTTTCAATATTCAGAAAAAAGCTCTTTGCTGCACGTTTTGGTGCACTCTCCCCCTTTATACCTTGATAGTTTTTATAGGAAAATATCAATTTGAGGGACCTCCAAAGACTGCGTTATTCATTGCTCCCATAATCGACATTTATGTCTTTTATACAGTTTTTTTGTGAAATTATTATCACTAAGTTAT
>NZ_HE997511.1 GCF_000312525.1 Bartonella florencae
CATCCCCCCAAACTCTGTTCATCAGCGTGCATCACACATTCTTGCAAGACAGTCCTCTTACGAAGGTTCATTACATCAAAAGCACGCCATCTCTTCTAAAACGAAACATTCCGCCACCATATGTTCCCGCAGATAGCTCCCCTCTTGCCTCAAGGGGCATTTTTCATGGCTTTTAAACGGTTTATTCTTCTTCATCGCTCAATTGCGGTGGTGGTGGCAAAATATAAACACCAGACAACCAGCGATTTAAATCAATTGCACGGCAGCGTGTTGAACAGAAAGGGTAGGCATTTTGTTGTGCCATCTGACCACAGATTGGGCAAAGATGCGGAGGACGAAGGGGAGATTTCTCTGTTTTTTTCAACTCTGTTTCTCTTAAATATTTTACTACATCTCTGTTTTGT
>NZ_HE997512.1 GCF_000312525.1 Bartonella florencae
ATCATTTGTTTCAAAAAGCTGAGAGCCATTTACCGCATCATGGGATTCAGAAGCAATTACACCATTGCCAACATTATGCAAACTAACAGTGCCCGTTTCCGGATTTCCAAATGTCACACTATTTTTATTAACTTTACGTGCTGATCTAGTAAGTAGATTGTCACCTTTTGGATCTTCTTCATCATAAAGAACGGCCACAGAACGCACTTCCTCAACTTTGTTAGAAAGATCAATCACATCTTCATCAAGTTGTGCTTTGTTAACCGCATCAGTACCCTCAGTACCATTTGCTACATGTGTAATCTTTTTACCGCTAACATTAATACCCTCAGTTGTTATTTGAGGACCAT
>NZ_HE997513.1 GCF_000312525.1 Bartonella florencae
ATTTATAATCCTGATAATCGGTTCGAAGCTAAAAATACAGCCTATCCAAGCTGGCAGCATGGCTATTTGGATGAAGCTATGAATAAACAAGTGGAAGAGGCATTGTTTCAAAAAGATCCACAAAAACGGGCACAAATCTATGCTGATTTGCAGCGTGAGCTTATGCAAAAGGGACCTTATGCTTTTATCTTTCAAAAAAATAGTGTTATAGCTATGACACCTGATATTAAAAAATGGGTTTGGAATAGTGCTCCGCGTATTTTCTATAGTGCAATTGAAAAATAAATACGTCTTAAATATTGAAAAATACAAAAAGAACATGATCATAATGTAAATAA
>NZ_HE997514.1 GCF_000312525.1 Bartonella florencae
GCACCCCCATAATGTCAAGCGGCTTTTGTTAAGATCTGCTTCAGATCTCGCTCTATTTCCTCCAAAAATATCTCGACCGCTTGATTGATTTGTTGAATTTGTTCCTCATCACGATAGATACGTTTGATTTTCATGCGCAAATGAGATGATCTACCTACAAAATGCGGATTATAACTCATGAAATGACACCATTTACGTCCCGTACAAGCCATTTGAATTGCATTTGTGCAAGATATTCAGGCTTGATATTGTCATCTATAAAGAAGCGTAAATGGTTTGGTGATTGTGGGCATTTAATCTCCACTAAACCATCTTCACCAACAAAACCATCTGGACTTGC
>NZ_HE997515.1 GCF_000312525.1 Bartonella florencae
GGCTAAAACCATAATCCCTGCTAATGCCCACTGAATCGGTCCATTGCCTACCAAAAAGCCTCCAAACCCTGAACACGACCCTATAATCGGGGCAAGAGCTTCTATCTTGAAAAGACTCGTTGCCTCACGCGTTTCGATCCTGTGATAGTTCGAAGCAATGTAAGACCCTTTCGCCCATAACCCTGCTTCGGCTGCTCGACGGTTGGATAATCCCACAAAAGGCTTGCCCCCTACCTTATTCCATTTCTGTAATTCACTAGGAACAGCTTCATAATCCCCTTGATTAAGCTTCTTCAACAACGTTGACTTGCTAAAGGCTTTCGTTCC
>NZ_HE997516.1 GCF_000312525.1 Bartonella florencae
AAAGTAATGGTACTGTTGTTGTGAGAAGTTACTGTTGCATTTTTTGAATTAAATGCTCCTCCAGAAATTGTTATTGTAGATTCATTATCTGCGACTATGGCGATTTCTGCTTGTTTTACGGTGACATTTGTTAAAGCGACTGTACTTTTATCTGCATATACTCCTCCGTCTAGTAGTGTACCGTCTTTATTACTTGATATTGTCACACCATCTAGACTGTTTTCTTTTCTATTACTGTTCTCGAAGCTAGCACCAATGTTTGAGGCTTTAATGGTTCCGCCTGTCATGCTGATTGCGCCATTGTTTTTTGCCCAGATT
>NZ_HE997517.1 GCF_000312525.1 Bartonella florencae
GCAATTGCTGAAATAAAAAAGCTCATGGTTGAACGCCGTCTTTAAAAGTTAATCGGTTCATAAGAGTAATGTAGGAGATATAGGATTTCCCTTTATTCTTTGTTGCCAAATAGACGGTTTTCATAAATGTGTTTTATGCGCTTGTTGTCAAACATCATGTCCGAGTTATTGGTGGAATGGTGATCGCACTTTGGGACCAGCAATTCTGCTGCAAGCTTATCGTTGGATTGGCTTTCTCCCGTGATGAGATGTGTGGAGAGCGCCTTGATAATTTGAGAGGATCCTTTCCGCCTTTATCGCTGCCATACTATTT
>NZ_HE997518.1 GCF_000312525.1 Bartonella florencae
TGCTCTGATTTGCAGGTGCGTGCAGCCATTGAATTGCCTTCAAGCGATTGTTCTGTTGTGTTTGAGATTGAACGCAATAATGGCACAGTTTATCAACTGCTGCCCTTTCAATTGCTCAGTCTGACCGAATATATCAGTGAAAAAGTCAAGCTTCGCGCCATTCTTAAAGGCACAGAGAAGCTCTCACCTGTTTTGTTTGCTCCTGTTCAATTGATTGCGGGGAAGATTCACAAAACAGCCACTTATGTCACCCGTGCTTTTGCCTTTGGGGAAAAGGCAAGATTGACCAGCTATATCAAAACCTTCTTGCC
>NZ_HE997519.1 GCF_000312525.1 Bartonella florencae
GTGGTTCCCATTTGTCTAAAGCCTCGGCAACGGCGGCATAAAGGGCAACGGCAAAGGCATTATTGGCTGGTGCATCAATGAGTTCTCCAACACGTGAACCATAATCACGCCGCATCACCCGCGTGCCAATGCGTGTTGTTAAAATATCAAGAATTGATTGGCGCAAATGATCAATACCGGATAAAGGTTTTCCTGTCATACGGTCCATTCCACTGTTCATTTTGGATCTCCTGTCATAGAACCACCAGGGGAGACACCCCCATGAACATGGGTTGCTCCTACATTGGTGCCG
>NZ_HE997520.1 GCF_000312525.1 Bartonella florencae
GGGGTTCCCATTTGTCTAAAGCTTCAGCAACGGCGGCATAAAGGGCAACAGCAAAGGCGTTATTGGCTGGTGCATCAATCAGTTCTCCAATGCGTGAACCGTAATCGCGCCGCATTACCCGCGTGCCAATGCGTGTTGTTAAAATATCAAGAATTGATTGGCGCAAATGATCAATACCGGATAAAGGTTTTCCTGTCATACGGTCCATTCCACTGTTCATTTTGGATTTCCTGTCATAGAACCACCAGGGGAGACACCCCCATGAACATGGGTTGCTCCTACATTGGTGCCA
>NZ_HE997521.1 GCF_000312525.1 Bartonella florencae
CTCGGCCGGGGCGACTGGCCGATCGACGCGGAGTACGCGCCGCCGGTCATCGACATGGAGCGGTTCGCCGCCCTGACGAACCCGGCACCCGAGCTCGTGGGGAGCGCGGTGGTCGCGCTCGCCCCGGGCCCGGACCACCGGCACGGGAAGACGCGAAGGGCTCGGACCGGCGCCGCTGGGCGATCGTCGCAGCGCAGCACACCGCCGACGCGCGTGTGCACGGCGAAGTCGGTTCGTTCGCCGCGATGAACCACGACGAGGTGGTGCGGTACGTGTCCGCGGTCGTCTC
>NZ_HE997522.1 GCF_000312525.1 Bartonella florencae
TGATGCGGCAGAAAAGGCTGCTGATGCCGTCAATAAAGCTGCAGGCGGTGCGGCGGAAAAGGCTGCTGATGTGGTGAATAAAGCTGCAGGTGGTGCGGTGGAAAAGGCTGCTGATGTGGTGAATAAAGCTGCAAATGGTGTGGCAGAGAAGGCTGCTGATGCCGTCAATAAAGCTGCAGGTGGTGCGGCGGAAAAGGCTGCTGATGTGGTGAATAAAGCTGCAGCGGGTGCGGCAGAAAAGGCTGCTGATGCCGTCAATAAAGCTGCAGGTGGTGCGGCAGAAAAGGCT
>NZ_HE997523.1 GCF_000312525.1 Bartonella florencae
TTTACAAAAAATACAGTTACAGCTGCGGCAGCTGTGATGATTCCGTTATGGATTGTTTTTTGAAAAATATTTGCTTGTTTCATTTTCTTTTTTCTCAGAATTCTTAAGAGCACTATCAGTTTCTCCACAAAAATAAATAAAATCGATTTTATTAAAAATATTTTTATAATTTATTGAGCAGTAAATAACATTGCGACAAGCTGAGTTGCTGAACCGGCTATAATAACGCCAATTGCCCAGCGTACAAAGGTATCTTTTTCGATATAACGCCCTGCATAACC
>NZ_HE997524.1 GCF_000312525.1 Bartonella florencae
ATAACAATTTTTGGCGTAATTGCTTTTTTGTAATTGCGCCAAAAAATCAGTTAAAGAAAAATATCTGTATTTTTATGCATACTCACATAGAAAAGGCCATTCCTTTTTCGGCTTTTGGGCCATGTCTGCGTTGTGCTTGCTGCTCTGGAGAATGCTGATCTCTCTCTTTTGAGTGATGATGACGATGGTGATGTCTGTGTTCCCGTGTTTCAGTACCTGTCTTTCTCTCATGACCACGTCCTCTCTCATGACCACGGGTAAAAAATTCGTGAAGCTTTT
>NZ_HE997525.1 GCF_000312525.1 Bartonella florencae
GCTGCTGGTGGGTGTGGTGCTGGTGGCGAGATGCCGTGTGAGGGCGATGCGTTGACTGCGGAAATGCTGCTGCTAGATGTGCTGGCTGCTGGTGTGATATGGGGGCGTTTTGGGTGATCTTGATGTGGCGTTTTGGGTGGGGGACTGCGCTATTTTGCTTGGCAGGTGGAAAAGAACTCTCGGTGTGGGTGGATTGCTGCTGTTTTTACGTAAATGTTAAAAATCGTAAAAATGTTTCTCTGTAAAAAAGTACTATGCATTCTGCCTGCTTTTGTT
>NZ_HE997526.1 GCF_000312525.1 Bartonella florencae
ATCACATGATTCAAATAGTTCACATTCATCAAGTTGGTTTCACTCTGACAGTTGTGATGTGGGTGGTTATGCTTATGACGTGATCTCAAATGGTGTGAAAGGCGCAGTAGTAGGGGGAACCTTGGGTTTAATGAAAGGACCACAAGTTCGCTGCCGCTGGAGCGTTATTTACTGCAGCAGAACAAGCTAGTAATGCTTTGATCGATAAGATCGATGAATGTGTTCATCGATAAAATGTAAAGAATGCTATTTCTAACTTATTAGAAAATAG
>NZ_HE997527.1 GCF_000312525.1 Bartonella florencae
TTTTCTTTAATTTCTATAAGAGTGTTCATGATGAACTCCTTGGTAATAGAGGTTTTCTATTGACACTCTAAAAAGAGTGCCGGGTGCTAGAAAACACGGTACCAAGTCCGTCGCTATGCTTTTCCCAAAAGGGTATTGTATAGCATAACCACACCCGACAAGACTGTTATATGCTACAGCATACAATGAGTCAAAATCTTTAATGTTTAGAAGATTAGTTATTTCGGCAACTAACCCGCTTGGTATTTTAAGGTGTTTTC
>NZ_HE997528.1 GCF_000312525.1 Bartonella florencae
TTCCCCCGTGGCGTGAATCACGCATGTGTTGAAAGTTGTTTGGTTTGGTTGTTAAATTTTTATATCTTGAGGAATTCTTGTTCTGTCTCGAATGTGGGCATTCCCATAAACATGGGAAAAATTATAAACCTTGGCATTTCCATAAATGCGTGCATCACCATAAACTTTGGCATTGCCCAAAACCTTTGCATTTTCATAAACTTTTGCATGATCAGAAATCACGGCATCACCATAAATCACGGCATCACCATAAACC
>NZ_HE997529.1 GCF_000312525.1 Bartonella florencae
TTGTCCGCGACTGGATGCTGGTTTATCTTTCATATTTTCTGGAATTCCCTCAAGAGCATCATTCTTTATAACGTATCTTGTATAATCCTTGAGAGTGTTTTCTTCTGATTCTTGAGACACGCTTCCAAAAAGACTTTGTGCGCTCTCTGCTTGCCCGCGACTGGATGCTGGTCCATAGGCATTGAGTACATATTTATAGGGCAATCCCCCCATCGTGACGTAGCCATTTGCCAGTTTGAAGGATGTT
>NZ_HE997530.1 GCF_000312525.1 Bartonella florencae
CCCTATAATGAGGAGATAACCCTTTATGCCACTCGTGATAAGACAACCAATGTAGGTGAATGTGTTGTAGTCGTGCAATTTATTGCCAATCATTAAGGGGATCAGACATGGCAGATCATTTACCACAACCTTTACAGGGAAGAAATCTTCATACCCAGCAGGTAAGCTTTTTTCGGCTTAATTTTACGCATGAAATCAAAGAGCAGGTCATGAAAATAGGTACGTTGCCACGTGGTGCTTTAAT
>NZ_HE997531.1 GCF_000312525.1 Bartonella florencae
TAGGTAAAAAGTTTGCAGATTGGATTACTGAACGCATTAACAAATATGATTTTGTCGAAAACAGAGATTATATAGTTTTTCCCAATTTTGGGAAAAACCTCCAAGGTGGTCGTCCCTCTAAAGATTATGCTCTCACTTTAAGTGTAGCCAAAGAACTCTCTATGGTGGAGAATAATAAGAAAGGTAGAGAAGCCCGTTTATATTTTATCGAATGTGAACGGCTTTTGAAAAAAGTAGCAACA
>NZ_HE997532.1 GCF_000312525.1 Bartonella florencae
CCCCACATCCCACACGCCCACATCCTACAGCGTGAGCACATCACAACCAAAAACACAGTCCAGCAAGCAGAGAAGCAAAACGCCAGCTCCCCCGCACATCAGCCACCCCATAGCATCTCGCCACCAGCACCACACCCACAAGCGTCCCATCACCAACCACACACATCAGCCACACACTACACCCCACCAAGCCCCCCAACCATCAGCCACCCCATCACCAACCACGCACCTTGAGTGAC
>NZ_HE997533.1 GCF_000312525.1 Bartonella florencae
TTGCGCTTTAAATGGAGGAAATCAAGATGAATGAACGAACTACCACACAAACGGAATTAGTGGAAAAAACAAACACTTGCGAAGTCAAACAAACAGCTATGGATCGCATTTTAACAAGAGCTTTAGAAAATGACGTCGATATGGACCGCTTAGAGCGCCTGATCGCATTACGAGAAAAGGAAATAGAACGACAAAATTATCAAAGCTTCGTCTTTGATCTTTCCGCT
>NZ_HE997534.1 GCF_000312525.1 Bartonella florencae
CCACAAGTTGATTACTCAAAACCCGAAGCATTACTTGGCGTCTTGAATCACTTACAAAGCCAAATTGAACAGAAAGATCATGTGATTGCAGAATTGACTCCGAAAGCAGAGGCTTTGGATGGCTTAAAGCGCTCTGATGGGCTGTTCGGTCTTATTGAAGCAGCGAAAATGTTAGAGGTACGACCAAAAGATTTGACCGATTATTTTTATAAAAATATTAT
>NZ_HE997535.1 GCF_000312525.1 Bartonella florencae
TCTTCATCATTTACAAGAGAAAGGTCTTTTGCCTTTTCCTGCTATTAATGTCAATGATAGTGTTACGAAATCGAAATTTGATAATAAATATGGCTGTAAAGAATCACTCGTAGATGGTATTCGACGTGCAACAGATGTGATGATAGCTGGTAAAACAGCTATTGTCTGTGGCTATGGTGATGTGGGTAAAGGTTCAGCAGCTTCTCTTTCAGGT
>NZ_HE997536.1 GCF_000312525.1 Bartonella florencae
GATTATGCCAAACATGATGCCGGACAAGCACGCAGTAAGGCACAAGCTTCAGAGAGTATAGCATACCAAGCTTCGAATAAAGCGAGTGACGCAAAGCAAATAGCTGATGGCGCTAAGACTACAGCAAGTTTAGCGCGGATGTACTCAGAAGAAGCCAAGAAAAAAGCCGAGGCAGCAGATTCACGAGCTTATGAAGCCAAGGATGAAGCCACG
>NZ_HE997537.1 GCF_000312525.1 Bartonella florencae
CACTGTTTTTGCCCTTTTTTGAACCAACGCCATATGCAAGATGGTTTTTTATCTGCACATCGAAGAGATGAACATCAAAAATATTGACATCGAAGAAGCGCGCATGAAACACATGGAAGATATCTGCTTCAAAGATGCTTTTCTGTTGCACAGCTTTTGCACTAAGAGAGCAAAGTTTCCACATCACCAAGCAAAGCAACAGCCACC
>NZ_HE997538.1 GCF_000312525.1 Bartonella florencae
AGCTAAAACCATAATCCCTGCTAATGCCCACTGAATCGGTCCATTGCCTACCAATAACCCCCCAAACCCTGAACACGACCCTATAATCGGGGCAAGAGCTTCTATCTTGAAAAGACCCGTTGCCTCACGCGTTTCGACCCTGTGATAGTTCGAAGCAATGTAAGACCCTTTCGCCCACAAACCGGCTTCGGCTGCTCGACGGTTGG
>NZ_HE997539.1 GCF_000312525.1 Bartonella florencae
TCCTCTACAAAGCTATAGCATTATAATAAACTTAAACCGAAATCATTCATTTGAATAAAATTTCTCTTATGGAAACATATATAATTTTGTTGATTCAGTTTTTTAATATACTGCTCAATCAAAAAGAAAAGATTCTATTACCATAAGGAAAAATCCCAGAAATTCCTGTATATTTTCTCTGTAGGAAAATAGACTGCCTTATCG